>NZ_JAPJZI010000001.1:0-654658 GCF_027944115.1 Hoeflea prorocentri
GGTACTTCGTCTCAAGACGCGGGAGAGTAGGGCGCCGCCAGGTCCGCAAAACGCAAAACAAAAATATCTTCTCTGAACAGTGACAATTCAAAAAGGCGGCCCGGACATTTTGCTCCGGGCCGCTTTTTTGCGTTTGGACACGCCTGTCCTGCGCACACTACCCGTACCGTCACGGGGCTTGACCCGTGACAACTCTACACGGCAGGCTGATAACAGATGCAATTGAGGGATCTGTTATGGATGTGCGTGAAAAGCGCTCGGTTGAAAACCTGGTTCTGGCAATCGTGCGGACTGAACTTGCAAACAGACGCACTCTTTTGTCCTATCTCAACACCTCGATCGCATTGTTTGTTTCAGGTGTCGGTCTTTTGAAGCTCAGCGGCAGTTCGTGGCTGGAATGGATTGGTATTGTGCTGATCCCGGTATCGCTCATCGTGGCGGTGATCGGTGTTGTGGACTATCTGGTGCTGCGGCGCAGTATCGAAAATGAGAGAGAAAGAGCCGCCGCCGAAGACATCGATACCTGATGGCACCGGATACTTGACTGCCGGCGGCGGCCCGAGACGGCACGCGCCGTGCCGCCTGTTCCATTGGCCGCAAATCTTGCGGCCATCTATGATTAGGAGCGGTGTGCGGGTAACAGGCGGTTTGTCGGAACTCGAACGGCTCAGCCATCCGGAACGTTCGGCAAACGGTCTTTGAAGGTGTTGCCCGCGCCTACACGACGTATATTGTGCCGGCAATCTTCGGTTGCAAATTACATTCTGGTAATGAGAAAGTAATGGCGTCAAATCAGATGCTTATGCATCATCACGATCGCGCGATCCGAGTGGAGCGCCATTGTATCGACGTCTTCGGGCCGAGCTGGCCGGACATGACGAACCAGGCGGATATGGTTCGCAGGATTTTGCATATGGGCTCAGAACCCAAAACCGTGGCCTTACGCCCTTTAAGGATGCGTTGACTGGAGGTCGACTACAATCGCACAAGGGTATTGTGGGCCTCAGTTTTTGTGGCGGTTTGGGGCATGTCGTTCAGACGGCCATTTATATGATTGACAGCTGCAATCCGTTTGATGGCCATGGAAGCCGTGTCGGGGCGACGCTTGGTTACTGAACCATTTCAGGAGGTATCCGATATGAAGACTTCCAAACCTGCTGCGTACGACCTGGTTTCCCGTTTCAATCACTGGATCGTCGCGTTCGCCATGATCGGCATGCTGGCTTTCGGGATCTACATTGATGATTTTGTTCCACGCGGTCCACAAGCCGGTGCGCTGCTGCAGACCCACAAGGCGCTTGGCGTGCTTGTGCTCGCTTACGGATTGTGGCGGGTCGGTTGGCGGCTTGCCCGAGGGTTCCTGGACTCTGCCGCGCGGATGCCCGCCTGGCAGGAGATCCTGTCGAAGATCACCCATTGGGTGTTGATTGCAGGTATCATCCTCATGCCGCTCTCCGGAATGACGACCTCACTGTTCGGCGGCCATGACATCAATATATTCGGACTGTTCACCATACCCGGATTCACCGAAAACAAGACGGTGTCGGATCTGGCCGGCGATGCTCATGGGACCATCGCCAATATCCTGATTGCGTTCATCGTGCTGCACATCGCAGGCGCGCTCAAGCATCATGTCATCGATCGTGACACGACGCTTGTGCGCATGACCACCGGACGGACGGAACGCTAGGCCGAAGCCGGTCAGGCTGCGCTACTACGACACCTTCACAACAAGTTTGCCGAAGTTCTTGCCGTTGAGCATGCCGATGAAAGCCGCGGGGGCGTTCTCCAGCCCCTCCACGACATCCTCGCGATACTTGACTTTCCCCTCGGCGAGCCAGCCCGTCATATCCTTGACGAAGTCCCGGTAGCGGCTTTCGTAGTGATCGAAGATGATGAAACCCTGCATCTTGATGCGCTTGACGAGCAGCATGCCGATCAGCGCCGGGCTGCGGTCCGGCCCGTCCGGCAGGCTGGTCGCATTGTAGCTGGCAATCCGGCCGCAGACCGGAATACGCGCATGAACATTGAGCAGCGGCAGGACCGCATCAAAGACGGCACCACCGACATTTTCGAAATAGACGTCGATGCCGTCAGGGCAGGCGGCTGCAAGCTGTTCTTTAAGGTCTGCTTCGTGACGGTCGATACAGGCGTCGAACCCGAGTTCCTCAACGGCATAGCGGCATTTTTCAGCGCCGCCGGCGACGCCGATCACCCGGCACCCTTTGAGTTTTGCAATCTGGCCGACCGCCGATCCGACGGCACCGGTTGCCGCCGAGACGACGACTGTCTCGCCTGGCTTTGGTTCGCCGATATCCAACAGGCCGACATAGGCGGTAAAGCCGGGCATGCCCATGACGCCGAGCGCAAGGGAGGGATGCGGCATGTCGTTGTCCAGCCGGGCAAGGCCTGTCCCGTCGGATACGGCATAGTCCTGCCAACCGTTTGTGCTGAGTACCAGGTCGCCAACCGCGAATTTCGGGTTTTTGGATTCTTCTACCCGGGTTACCGTTCCGCCGATCATTACCTCATCGATGTTCACGGGCGGGGCGTAGGATGGCGCATCGTTCATGCGGCCGCGCATATAGGGGTCGAGTGACAGATAAAGCGTGCGCAACAGGACCTCACCTTCGGCCGGTTGAGGTATTTGGGATTCCTCCAGCCTGAAGTTCTGCGGTGTCGGGAACCCGGTCGGGCGCGAAGCAAGCACAAAACGGCGATTTGTGTTGGTCATGGTGTTTTCCTCTGTTTCCATAATTCGCCGGTTCGTAGCCGGCTTGATTTACTTGAATTCTCCAGTAGACCAGTCGTCTATTTCGGGAAAGCCGTTAGTTTTCAATATTTTGTGTTACTCAAAGCTCCCGGGATGTCTCCGATTTACTGGATTTGCAACATCTGGCGCGTCGCCAGGAGAGCGTTTTTGAATGCATGTGTATCGTGGCGCAGCTTGGTCATCAGTGTTGCGCCAAGCCAGAGATCATAGAGTGCCAGCGCAGCCTGCACCGGCTTCAGGGTTTGGGGCAGGGATCCGTCACGTATGCCTTCCATCAGACATTGCGCCAACCGTGTGACAACGCGCTCGGTACCATCATGCAGGATTTCCCGCATGTTCTCGGAAAGGTCCGACACCTCGGCGCCGAGTTTGACGACGAGACATCGTGTGCCGAATTCAAACGCTTCCTGCGATTCGGTCCACAAGGTCCAGTAGCGGATGATGCGTTCGGCGGCACTGCGCCCGTCAGGCTTTAGAATCCGATCCATTCGCTCCAGATACCGTTCGAAATAGTCTTCCAGAAGCGCTTCGCCGAAATTCTCCTTCGAGCGGAAGTAATGATAGAAGGACCCCTTGGGAACCCCGGCCACCGAGAGCAGCTCGGACAGCCCGACAGCTGTGAAACCCTTGCCGAGAATGACTTCCCGGCTGGAATCAAGAATGTGTTGACGCGTGTCTGTCTGCGCAGCCATGCCTTCTTCTAGAATCAATTAGACCAGTCGTCTAGCCTTGGCTTTGAGGGCCTGCATTTCAACGGGCAAGGGTGCAGTTCGTCGGTAAAGCGGGGGATCGTCCCTTACAGGCCCGATTTTGGGGCTATTTTGCCTCCAATCCACCGGCTTCGGTCAGGAACCGGACGATATCGTCGACCCCGTCACCGCGGCGCAGGTCGGTAAAGACACTCGGACGACCCTGTCTTCCCTTGTCGGCATCGCGCGCCATGACATCGAGATCCGCGCCGACATGAGGCGCAAGATCCGCCTTGTTGATAATCAGAAGATCCGAGCGGGTAATGGCCGGGCCGCCCTTGCGAGGGATTTCCTCGCCCTGGCACACGGAGATCACGTAAAGCGTCAGATCGGCGAGGTCCGGCGAGAAGGTGGCTGCCAGATTGTCGCCGCCCGATTCAATGAAAACGATATCGAGATCCGGATGTTTGCCTGAGAGGTCCTCAATGGCAGCGAGATTGATCGACGCGTCCTCCCGGATGGCTGTATGCGGGCAGCCGCCGGTTTCCACGCCAATAATCCGATCCGACGACAGCGCCTGCATGCGCACCAGCGCCTCCGCATCTTCGCGTGTGTAGATATCATTGGTGACGACGCCGACCGACCAGCGTTCGCGCATTGCCTTGCAGAGCTTTTCGGTGAGCGTCGTCTTGCCTGATCCGACAGGACCGCCGATGCCCACACGCAATGGACCGTTTGAACTCATGATCGAAAGATCCTCGAATGTTGCATTTCGTGCTTCATGGCCGCGATCTCTGCAAGGAAGGTGGCGCTGCCAAGGTCATCCAGCGTGGCCGTAGCCGCGCGCCTGCCGGTCTCGGCAAGGACCGGCTCCAGCGCTGAGAGGACACTGACACCCTGTTTTTGGCCAATTGACGTCAGTCTCAAGCCGGCCTGGATCAGGTTTGAGGTAAAGGCGTGAAGATAGGCGGTGACCGTCGCCTCCACTGAAATGCCATGTGCGCCCGCCAGTGCGCCGACCGCGACAGGCAGCGGGCAGTCCGGGCCAAGCTCGACGGGAACCGGTGCAGGCCAGGCTGAAGCGGCCTCAAGGAAAGCGGCGCCCTGGTTTACAGTTTCCAGATGCCTCTCGCTCGACCCCGTTAGCGCTTCACCCAGCGCGCGCAGATCTTCAAGGTCCTCACCCGCCCTTGCTCGCCGCCAGCTTTCAGCGACAAGCACGGCGTCGTTCCAGGCCGAACCCCGTTCCAAAAGATCGCGGAGCCAGGCCTCAAGGTCTCCGGCGTCTGCAATGCGGCCATCATGCACCGCATATTCCAGCCCATGGCTATAGGAGAAGGCGCCGACCGGGAAACTCGGCGACAGCCAACTCATCAGGCGCAGCAGGGACTGGCTGGATAGGGTCTCATTCATGGTGGTGATGTCCATGTGTACCCGAATAGGCGCCGCCTTCCGGGTCGAACGGTCCTTCGATCTCCGTAACTTGAGCGCCCAAGCCTTCCAGCATGGCGCGCATGGTGTGATCCCGGCGGATCAGGATGGACGTCTCACTGATCGCCGAAGGACAATGACGATTGCCCAGATGCCAGGCGAGCTGCAACAGATGGAGCCTGTCCCTTGCCGTCACGTGGTAGAGCGGCTCCGGTTCTGCCCGGACCTCAATGATGCGCCCATCACTCAGGAGCAGACCATCCCCGTGGCGCAGAAGCCGCGCCTCGGGAAGATCCAGCAGGAAGCCGATCCCGTTATCCGACGTCATGACAATGCGCCGACGATGCCGTCCGGTCTCGTCAAGCGTGATGGTGCCTGCAAGCTTGCCCGGATCGACCGGGACGATCCGGTTGACGGTGGGCTGTGTCAAAACAGGAAATACCTTTGTGCCATGGAGACGGTCTCAGCCGGCTCGCAGGTCAGAAGTTCACCATCGGCTCGCACTTCGTAGGTTTCCGGATCGACCTCGATCTCCGGGAGCGAGGCATTGAGCATCATTGCGCTCTTTCCGATCGAGCCGCGTGTGTTTTCCACCGGGATCATTGTTTTTTCAGCACCCAGTTTCCTGCCAAGATCCGAGGAGGCGGCGGCTGCCGAGACGAATGTGACGGACGAGTTTGTCAGCGCTTTGCCGAAAGCCCCGAACATGGGTCGGTAATGGACCGGCTGCGGTGTCGGGATCGACGCATTCGGATCGCCCATCGGTGCGGCGGCAATCGTGCCGCCGATCAGAACGGTATCGGGTTTGACGCCGAAGAAGGCCGGGTTCCAGACAACGATGTCCGCGCGCTTACCCGGCTCGAGCGATCCGATATGGGCGGACATGCCGTGCGCAATAGCGGGGTTGATCGTGTATTTCGCAATATATCTGCGCACCCGGAAGTTGTCGTTCTCTCCGGTTTCTTCCGGCAATCTGCCGCGTTGGCGCTTCATCTTGTCTGCGGTCTGCCACGTGCGGATCAGAACCTCGCCGACCCGGCCCATGGCCTGGCTGTCGGACGCGATGATCGAGAAGGCACCGAGATCGTGGAGAATGTCCTCCGCCGCAATTGTTTCGGGCCGGATTCGGCTTTCGGCGAAGGCAACGTCTTCGGGGATGTTGGCGTCGAGATGATGGCAGACCATCAGCATGTCGAGATGTTCCGCCGCCGTGTTGACGGTAAAGGGAAGGGTCGGATTGGTGGAGGACGGCAGAATATTCGGGAGCCCGCAAACCTTGATGATATCGGGTGCGTGGCCGCCGCCCGCGCCTTCCGTGTGGAAAGCGTGGATCGTGCGCCCGTCGATCGCGGCGATCGTATTTTCGACAAAACCGCTTTCGTTGAGCGTATCGGTATGGATCATCACCTGAACGTCCATCGCGTCGGCAACGGAAAGGCATGTATCGATGGCGGCAGGTGTTGTGCCCCAATCCTCGTGGAGTTTCAGAGCGCAAGCGCCGGCATTGACCATCTCTTCCAGAGCAGCCGGTTTTGACGCATTGCCCTTGCCGGCAAAGGCAAGGTTCATCGGGAAAGCGTCGGCGGCCTGGATCATGCGGCCGATGTGCCAGGGTCCGGGCGTGCAGGTCGTTGCAAGGGTGCCGTGCGCCGGCCCGGTGCCACCGCCCAGCATGGTGGTGACGCCCGACATCAGGGCTTCATCGATCTGCTGCGGGCAAATGAAATGGATATGGGCATCGAAACCCCCGGCGGTCACGATCTTGCCTTCGCCGGCAATTGCTTCGGTTCCGGGTCCGATCACGATATCGACGCCGGCCTGGGTATCGGGGTTTCCGGCCTTGCCGATCCGCTCGATGATCCCGTCCCGAATGCCGATATCGGCCTTGTAGATGCCGGTGTGATCGACGATCAGGGCATTGGTGATCACGGTGTCCACGGCACCCTCGGCGCGGGTGGCCTGCGACTGGCCCATACCGTCGCGGATGACCTTGCCACCACCGAATTTTACCTCGTCGCCGTAGACTGTAAGGTCGCGCTCGACCTCGATGAAAAGCTCGGTATCGGCCAGGCGAACCTTATCGCCTGTTGTCGGGCCGAACATGTCCGCATAGGCGGCTCTTGAAATCGTTGCGGGCATGGTTGTTTAGAGCTCCCCCATGATCTTCTTCTGGAAACCGAATATGTGTCTCGAACCGCCGAACGGTACGAGCGTGACATCACGCTCCTGCCCGGGTTCGAAGCGCACAGCGGTGCCGGGTGCGATGTCGAGGCGCATGCCGCGCGCCTTTTCACGCTCGAAGACCAGCGCTTCATTGGTTTCGTGGAAATGGTAGTGGCTGCCGACCTGAACGGGCCGGTCGCCGCTGTTGGCAACGCGGATGACGATCGTTTCGGCCCCTTCATTGAAGGTGATGTCGCCTTGTGCGCAAATGATTTCGCCTGGGATCATGGAAGCACCTATCGGATCGGGTGATGGACGGTGACGAGTTTTACGCCGTCGGGAAAGGTGGCCTCGACCTGAACGTCATGGATCATCTCTGCGATGCCCTCCATGACTTCGTCGCGTCCGATGACATGGGCGCCGGCTTCCATCAGGTCGGCCACGCTGCGTCCGTCCCTTGCCCCTTCGACGACAAAATCCGAGATCAACGCCACTGCTTCCGGATGGTTGAGCTTGACGCCCCTTGCGCGTCTCTTGCGCGCCACTTCGGCTGCCATCGCGATGAGCAGCTTGTCCTTTTCCCGAGGTGTCAGGTTCATGTTCTCTCCCTAGGTATTCCATAATTTCGGCAGGCCTTGATGGGCGCCTGTCAGTTTCCGGTTGCACCAGTCGATCACCGGCACGAGTTGCCGGCGCAGATCCAGGCCGCTTTCTGCGATCATCCGCACAACAAGACGCTCTCCGGCCGAGTTGCGAATGGCGCTGGCGCCCGCGTTTTTCCCGAGCATTGCCCGAACCGGCTCAATCATGTCGGCCGCGTTCGGATGGACCAGCAGAACCGTTGCGATCGCGCTGGCTCCGGCCATGGTCGCAGGACGGCGCAGGACATCAAGGACGTCACCTTGAAGACGGGTGTCTTCGGCGTGCAGCACCTGTCCGCCGCGATAGATGCGCCAACGGTCGAGAAACGACGCCTGATGAACGACCTCGTTCATTGCCCGGCGTCCGAAAATGACGGGCTCGACCAGTAACAGGGCGGCGTCCTTTGCCAGCTCGACATTCAGCTCTCGCGACAGTGCGGACCGGTCGAACAGGATTGTCTCCTGCGGTAGCCAGGATAAGGCCGCGCCGCCGCCGATTTTCATGCCGACCGTGATGCGCGCCGTATCGCTTGCGGCGCGGTAGACCTTTTCGCAGGCCTGCGTTGTCATGACAGCGCGGGCGTTTTTTCCGATATCGATGGACCAGTCCAGCCGGTCGCCACCGGTCACGCCGCCCGAGATATTGATCAGAACAGCGTCCAGCGCCGGGCCGTTATGGGTTTTCGGCAGCCGGATTTTCGCGGCACCCTGCTGATAGAGGCGTCCGAGCCTTGATTTGCCTTCGATATGGGCGACAGATATGCGAGCGGCTCCTTTAACCCGCTGGAGCCGTTTGTTCGGCACGATCTCGTGACGCAATACTGCCTCCATGGCCAATCCAATCACAAGCCGCTCTATACCATCAGGTGGCGGCGCACGTCAGGATTATCTAGATCGGCGGCGAGACCGCTGTGAACCATCTCGCCCCGGTCCATTATATAGACCCGGTCAGCGAGTTCGCGGCAGAAATCGAGATATTGCTCCACCAGCAGGATCGTCAGGCCGACGGTATCGCGCAGATAGGTCAGGGCACGGCCGATATCCTTGATGATGGATGGCTGGATGCCCTCGGTCGGCTCATCAAGGATCAAGAGTTTCGGGCGGGTCACAAGCGCTCTGCCGATTGCCAGTTGCTGTTGCTGGCCGCCCGACAGATCGCCGCCTCTTCGTGGCAGCATGGTCTCCAGAACAGGGAAGAGTTCGAAGACCTCAGGAGGGATGGTCCTCGATCTGCGGTCAAGGCAGGCAAAGCCGGTCTGAAGGTTTTCCTCAACGGTTAGAAGGGGAAAAATCTCGCGGCCCTGCGGGACCGTTGCAATACCCTTTGACGCGCGGACATAGGGCGCCTGGTTGTCCAGGTTGTCGCCATCGAAGGTGACCGCGCCTGAGGATGTCGCATGCTGGCCGGTGATGGCCCGCAGGAGCGAGGTCTTGCCGACGCCGTTGCGCCCGAGGACGCAGGTAATCGCCGAGGGTTCGGCGCTCATTGACACGCCGCGCAGCGCTTCGGCGGCGCCGTAGTGGAGATGCAGGTTTTCAACCGTAAGCGTTGCCATGATCTCCTCCTGATCAACGTCCGAGATAGTTCTCGATGACCTTGGGGTGGGCGCTGACATGGTCGAGCGATCCTTCGGCGAGGACGGAGCCTTCCGCAAGGACGGTCACCTTCACATCCAGATCGCGCACAAATCCCATGTCGTGTTCGACGACGACGACGGAGTGGTTTTCGGCGATCTCGCGCAACAGGCGTGCCGTTTCTTCCGTTTCGGCGTCGGTCATGCCGGCAACGGGCTCATCGACCAGAAGCAATTTCGGGTTTTGAGCGAGCAGCATGCCGATCTCCAGCCATTGTTTCTGGCCGTGGGACAGGTTGGCGGCGTATTCATGCCGCCTTGCAGTCAGGCGGGTGACGTCCAGAATGCGGTCGATCTCGTCACGATCTTCCCGGGCGCTGCTGTAAAACAGTGTCGCCATGACGCCGCGACTGCGGTCGAGTGCCAGTTCCAGATTGTCCTCGACCGTATGGCTTTCAAAAACGGTCGGCTTCTGGAATTTGCGGCCGATGCCGAGCTCGGCGATGTCGGTTTCGTCATGCCGGGTCAGATCGATCTCGCCGTCGAAGATCACGTCGCCGCTGTCGGGGCGCGTTTTTCCGGTGACGATATCCATCATCGTTGTCTTGCCTGCCCCGTTGGGTCCGATGATCGCCCGCATTTCACCGGGTTCGAGCACCAGAGAGAGATTATTGATGGCCTTGAAGCCATCGAACGCCACGCTGACACCATCCAGATAGAGCAGGCTTCCGCTTGCGGCCTTTGTCATTCGGCTGCCTCCCCGGCGGTTTTCGCGAGCGTTGGTTTCACCCGCCCTCCCGGCCGTTTCTTCAGCAGGCCGGAAACGGCCCCGACGATGCCCTTCGGCAGGAACAACGTGACGACGACAAACAGCGCGCCGAGCGCAAAAAGCCAGAATTCGGGGAAGGCGGCGGTAAAAACCGATTTGCCTGCATTGACGATGACCGCGCCGATGATCGGGCCAACCAGCGTTCCCCTGCCGCCAACCGCCGTCCAGATCACCACTTCGATGGAGTTCGCCGGCGCAAACTCTCCGGGATTGATGATGCCGACCTGCGGGACGTAAAGGGCCCCGGCCACGCCGGCCATCATCGCCGAAACCACGAAGACGAAGAGTTTGACGTTTTCGACCCGGTATCCGAAGAACCGTGAACGGCTCTCGGCATCGCGCACGGCGACAAGGATCTTGCCGAATTTGGAGCGCACAATGCCCGAGCAGATCAGGAAGGCTGCGGCGAGGGCGAGGGCGGAGGCGGAAAAGAGTCCTGCTCTTGTGGTGTTGGCCTGAATGTCGAAACCGAGAATGTCCTTGAAATCGGTCAGGCCGTTATTGCCGCCGAAACCCATCTCGTTTCGGAAGAAGGCAAGCAGCAGGGCATAGGTCATCGCCTGGGTGATGATCGAGAGATAGACACCGGTGACACGGCTGCGGAAGGCAAACCAGCCGAAGGCGAAAGCAAGTGCGCCGGGCACCAGGACAATCATGATGGCGGCGAACCAGAACTGGTCAAAGCCGTACCAGAACCAGGGCAGTTCCTTCCAGTTAAGGAAGACCATGAAGTCCGGCAGGATCGGGTCTCCATAGACCCCGCGCGAGCCGATCTGGCGCATGAGATACATGCCCATCGCATAGCCGCCGAGGGCAAAAAAAGCGCCATGGCCGAGCGAAAGAATGCCGCAGTAACCCCAGACAAGATCAAGCGCCAAGGCAAGCAGCGCATAGTTGAGATACTTGCCCATCAGGCTGATTGTGTAGTTCGGCACGTGCAGGGGGTGGTCCGGCGGCAGGGCGAGATTGCAGATCGGCACCAGGATCGCCAGGCCGAAAAGGGCTGCGATCACCCAGATGGCGCGGCGATCGAGGGCCTTGAAAAGAAATGATGTGATCATGCTTCGACGGCCCGGCCCTTGAGCGCGAAGAGCCCGCGCGGCCGCTTCTGGATAAACAGGATGATGAGGACGAGGATGAGGATCTTCGCAAGGACGGCGCCGGCAAAGGGCTCGAGGAACTTGTTGGCGATGCCGAGGGTCATAGCACCGACCAACGTTCCCCAGAGATTGCCGACGCCGCCGAACACGACGACCATGAAACTGTCGATGATGTAGCTCTGGCCAAGATTTGGCGAGACATTTGCGATCTGTGACAGGGCGACGCCGGCAATGCCTGCGATGCCGGACCCCAGGGCAAAGGTGAAGGCATCGACCCAGGGCGTGCGAATGCCCATGGAGGCGGCCATCTTCCGGTTCTGGGTCACGGCCCGCATCTGCAGGCCGAAGGCAGTCTTCTTAAGCACAAGAAAAAGGGCGGCGAAGACGACCATGGCAAATACCACGATCCACAGCCTGTTGGCCGTGAGTGTCAGCCCGCCAAGCTCATACGCCCCCGACATCCATGACGGATTGCCGACCTCCCTGTTGGTGGGCCCGAATATGGTGCGGATCGCCTGCTGCAGGATCAGCGAAATGCCCCAGGTTGCCAGCAGGGTTTCCAATGGTCTGCCGTAAAGAAAACGGATCACGCCGCGTTCGATGGCGAGACCGCAGGCCCCGGCGACAAGAAATGCCAAAGGCAGGGCAAAAAGCAGCGAATAGTCAAAGAGGTCCGGCGCTGAGGCGCGGATGGCTTCCTGAACCACAAAGGTTGTGTAGGCGCCGAGCATGACCATCTCGCCATGGGCCATGTTGATGACGCCCATCACACCGAAGGTTACGGCCAGGCCGATGGCGGCGAGAAGGAGAACCGACCCGAGCGAAATGCCGTACCAGATGGTTTGCGCCGTGTTCCAGAGAGCCTCGGCCCGCTCGATCTCGGCGATCTGTGCCTGCGCCGCATCGGCGATGCTCTTGTCGCCGCCGGCGGCCAGTTCACGCAGCATCGGAAGGGCAGTGCGCCCGCCTTGTGTGCCGACCAGTTCCACGGCTCTTACCTTGTCGAACGTGTCAGCGTCAGTGTTAAGAATGGCCGCGGCCCTCGCAAGTTCCATGGCCTTTATGACATTGGCATCGGTTTCGCGTCCGAGCGCTGCATTGAGCGCTTCAAGGGCCGAACCGTCGCCGCGTTTGAATATGGTTTGAGCCGCTGCAAGACGTATCTGCGGATCAGAGCTTTCAAGCGTCATCGATCCGATCACCCCGGCAAGCTGTCGACGCAGCCGGTTGTTGACCTTGATCTTGCGCACGGCGCTTTTTGAGAGTGTTTCCACCTCGACGCCTGTCAGCGGGTCGCTCAAAACAAAGTCCGATCCGGATTTTTCGGCAAGAAAAACCTTCTTGTCGGACTTTCGATAGAAGAGCGAGCCGTCCCTGAGAGCTTGGAGAACAGGAACGGCCCGCACGTCGCCGGTTTTCGAGATTGCTTCGATCTGAGCAGCGCGGTCCTTCAGTTTTCCGGTCGCCAGTGTGTCGATGAGGTTGAGTAACCCATCGTCGGCACCGGCGACGGAAAACAGCATTGGGAGGATGAACAGTGCAGCGATAAATCGTTTCAGCATAACTCTAAGCCAGCGACGCATTCTTTTTGGAGTACGGCGGGCCTTGATGCCCGCCGCGTGCGGCGTCAGCTTCCCTTGCCGCCGCAGGTCGAGGTTTCAACGTTGAAGTTTCCGCACTCGAGCGGCTTGCGCCAATCGGAGATCAGCTTTGCCGAATCCGGCAGATAGTCAGACCAGGCATCGCCCGCGACCAGTCCGTCGGTCTCATCGACGATGTCGAACTGGCCGTCTTCCTGGATTTCACCGATCAGCACCGGTTTGGTGATGTGGTGGTTGGGCATCATGGTTGAGTAGCCGCCCGAAAGATTGGGCACGGCCACGCCGATGATCTCGTCGATCACGGTATCAACATCGGTGGTGCCGGCTTTCTCAACCGCCTTAACCCACATGTTGAAGCCGATATAGTGAGCTTCCATCGGGTCATTGGTCACGCGGTTCTCGTCGCCGGTGAATTCGTGCCAGGCCTCGATGAAGGCATCGTTTTCATCCGATTCCACTGATTGGAAATAGTTCCAGGCGGCCAGGTGACCGACGAGCGGTGCAGTGTCGAGACCGGCCAGCTCCTCTTCACCGACGGAGAAGGCGACGACGGGGATATCCGTTGCGGAAATGCCCTGGTTGCCCAGTTCCTTGTAGAAAGGCACGTTGGCGTCGCCATTGATGGTGGACACGACGGCGGTCTTCTTGCCTTCCGAACCGAAGGCCTTGATGTCGGCGACGATCGTCTGCCAATCGGAGTGACCGAACGGCGTGTAGTTGATCATGATGTCTTCTTCGGCGACACCGTTCGACTTGAGATAGGCTTCAAGGATCTTGTTGGTCGTGCGCGGGTAGACATAGTCGGTGCCGGCGAGTACCCAACGCTCAACGCCTTCGTTTTCCAAGAGATAATCGACCGCCGGAATGGCTTGCTGGTTCGGGGCCGCCCCGGTGTAGAAAACGTTGCGCTGGCTTTCCTCACCCTCATACTGAACCGGATAGAAGAGGATGCCGTTGAGCTCTGAAAAGACCGGCAGGACGGATTTGCGGCTGACCGATGTCCAGTTTCCGAAGACGGCGGCAACCTCGTGGACATCGAGAAGTTCACGGGCCTTTTCGGCAAAGAGTGGCCAGTCGGACGCAGGGTCGACGACAACGGCTTCCAGCTTTTTACCCAAAAGGCCGCCTTTTTCGTTCTGCTCCTCGATGAGCATCAGCATGACGTCTTTCAAAGTCGTTTCGGAAATGGCCATGGTTCCGGACAGGGAATGAAGGATACCGACCTTGATCGTTTCCTCGGCCATGGCCGCGGTGGATGCCGTCATGCCTGCGACGACTGCGGCCATGCCGAAGGATCGAATGCGGTTTTTCAGAGTGGTCATTAGGGTCTCCGTAGAAGTATTTGCACCGCAGACCGCCCCGCAGGAATCGTGCCAGACTCGTTACCGGTTTGTTAATTTGCCTATAGCGTTTTGTTTTTACTTTATTTTTATTGGATGCGCGCCCCGATGATGGCCTGGTGGATCCGGCTGAGGTTGTGTTAAATTTTGTGCATGACAACAAAATGCTTATTTTTTGTGCGATGCAATATGGTCAAAAAATATGCAGTGCACTGAACGTGACGGCGGCCATTCCATGGGTTAGACAGTCTGAACCGGCCTGACCGGTAGAGGTATTTGCACCAAGACCTCGGCCCTGCGCCCTGGCGCAGGGTTTGCCGGTTTTCCATTTAACTTGCAATGCCTGACTGAAGGCGGATCATGTCTGTCGAAACGTTCGCGGCTGCTGTTTTGCAATCGATTACAATTCGGCTATAAGGGCTGCTTCGAACTGTGTGCCCGGAACGGATCGCATCAGCGGCGTCCGGTAAAAACGAAAGCCATCATGAACCAGCGGACCAAGATCAAGGACATTGCCCGTGTCGCGGGCGTTTCGACCGCTACGGTGTCGCGTGCGTTGAGCGATTCTTCGCTGGTGACCGATGCGACCCGTGAGAAAGTGCGTGAGGCCGCCAATCAGCTCAATTACCGGACCAATGTACGGGCGCGCAATCTGCGCATCCAGAAATCGATGGCCGTGTTGCTGGTCGTGCGCAATATGAGCAACCCGTTCTATCTTGAGATCTTCAAGGGTGTCGAAGCCGTTGCCCGTGCGGCTGGCTATGTTCTGCTGATGGGCAACACCGAGGACGACCCGGAACGCGAAGCCGAGTATTTCGACATGCTGCAGGACGGTCAGGCGGATGGCATGATCCTGATGACCGGCGCCGTGCCGGACGGTCACGCGGTGTTGCAGCCGGAAAGCGGGCTGGCGCCGATCGTCGTGGCGCTGGAGGCGGTTGAAGACTGCGACCTTGCCCATGTGCAGATCGACAATCAGGCGGCTGCAAAACGGGCAGTGGACTACCTGCAATCGCTTGGACACCGGCGCATTGCCCACATATGCGGACCATTGCCTGAAATTCTCGGCCGTTTGCGGCTCGACGGATATCGCACGGCCATGGCCGAAGCCGGGCTGGAGGTGCCGGATCATTATGCGCCGGTCGGCGACTATTCCAGCCAGAGCGGCCGTGAGTGCTGCGCCAGCCTGTTCGACCGGGCCGATCCGCCGACAGCCATTTTTGCAGCCAATGATGAAATGGCCTTTGGTGCCATCAGCGAGTTGCGGCGGCGTGGTCTCAGCGTGCCGGAAGATGTCTCGGTTGTCGGGTTCGACAACCTGTTTATCAGCGAGAGTTACAGCCCGGCTCTGACGACGGTCAACCAGCCGCGTATCGAGATCGGGCAGACGGCAATGACCATGCTTCTCGATATCATCTCGGCCCGCCAATCGGCGCCGCAGACCCTCGAAATGCCTACCGAACTGGTGGTTCGCCAATCAACCGGACCGGCGCCGCAATAGCGTATTTCCGAGGACCATAAATTCTCAATACCTGTCCTTGCTTTGGCACATGCAATGGTCAATACACATGGCCAAAGGCGCCGTGCCGCTTACCAAGATTTTGCCTGATCGTGGAGACCCGTTATGAGCATATCCGATAAACTCCTTTCCAGACTGACACACCCAACGCTTCTCAAACCTGCCGGGCTTGTCGGCGGTGAATGGATTGCCGAATCTGACAGCGGCCGGCATTTCGATGTCACCAACCCATCGACCGGCGAGGAGATTGCCAGCCTTCCCGATATGGGCGCGCAGGATACACGCCAGGCGATCGATGCGGCGCATGAGGCCCAAAGGGGCTGGGCGGCCATGACCGCCAAGGAACGCGGCGCCATCATGCGGCGGCTTTACGAGCTTCAGATGGAGCATGCCGACGATCTGGCGATCATTTTGACCATGGAGATGGGAAAGCCGGTCGCCGAGGCGCGTGGCGAGATCGTTTACGGCGCTTCGTTCCTCGAATGGTTCGCGGAGGAAGCCAAGCGGGTCTATGGCGACACAATTCCCGGCCACCAAGGCGACAAGCGTATCGTCGTCGTCAAGCAGCCGATCGGCGTTGTTGGCGCAATCACACCGTGGAATTTTCCCAACGCGATGATTACCCGCAAGATCGCGCCGGCGCTTGCGACGGGCTGCACCGTCGTCGTCAAGCCCGCCGAACAAACGCCGCTTTCGGCCATCGCTTTCGGCGTTTTGGCTCAGCGCGCGGGCCTGCCGGCGGGCGTCTTGAACCTGATTGTCGGCGAAGACGGGCCTGCGATCGGCCGCGAGCTTTGTGACAATGACAAGGTGCGCAAGCTCACGTTCACCGGGTCCACCGAGGTTGGGCGCATCCTCATGCGCCAGTGTTCAGACCAGATCAAGAAAGTCGGTCTTGAGCTCGGCGGCAATGCGCCGTTCATCGTTTTCGACGATGCCGATATCGATGCGGCGGTCGATGGGGCGATGATTTCCAAATACCGCAATGCCGGTCAGACCTGTGTGTGCGCCAATCGCATCTATGTCCAGTCCGCCGTCTATGACGAGTTTGCCGAAAAGCTGGCCGTCAAGGTGCGCGAGTTGAAGGTTGGAGACGGGTTCGAGGAGGGCGTGACAACGGGACCGCTGATTGACGATCAGGGACTGGCCAAGGTCGAAGAACATGTGGCCGATGCGATCTCCGGCGGTGCGACTGTCCTGACCGGTGGCAAGGCCGATCCCCATGGCGGAACATTCTACGAGCCGACCGTTTTGACCGGTATTACCAGCGATATGAAAGTGGCCCGTGAGGAGACTTTCGGGCCGGTTGCTCCGCTCTTCCGCTTTGACACGGTTGAAGAAGTAATTGAATTGGCCAATGCCACCGAGTTCGGCCTTGCATCCTATTTTTATGCGCGCGACCTGTCGCGCGTTTGGACGGTTGCCGAAGCGCTGGAATACGGCATGGTGGGCGTCAACACCGGGCTGATCTCAACGGAGGTCGCGCCCTTCGGCGGCGTCAAACAATCGGGCCTTGGCCGTGAAGGTTCGAAATATGGCATCGATGACTTCGTGGAGATCAAATATCTCTGCTTCGGCGGTATTGGCGCCTGAGTCCGGAAGCTGCCGAAATTGAAACGGGGCCGAAAGGCCCCGTTTTAGTTGGTTCAGCCGGTCACCGAGACAATTGCCCGGGCAAGCTCGTCGAGCCTGTCGCCCGGCAGGCCGGCAATGTTGATGCGGCTGTCTCCGACAATGTAGATTCCACGTTCATTGCGCAGTGTATCGATCTGGTCCGGGCTGAGACCGAGGCGCGAGAACATGCCCTTTTGCCCTGCTATGAAGTCGAAGCGCGAGCTGTTGGATTCCCGACGCAGGGCATCGGCAAAGTCCTGGCGCAGAACCGTCATGCGCGTGCGCATGGTTTCAAGTTCCGCTTTCCAATCGGCTTTCAGCTCTGCATCCTCAAGAACGATGCGAACGGCAGCGGCCCCATGATCCGGCGGCATGGAGTAGACGCTTCTTGTCACCGACAGCAATTGACCAAATGCGGTATCCAGCTGTTTGGTGTCAGCGCCAACCAGGATGGCCGCCCCGAGGCGCTCGCGGTAGACGGCAAAGTTCTTTGAGCAGCTCGCGGCGATCGCGCATTCGGGGACCGTTTTCGCCATCAGCCGGACGCCGGCGGCGTCTTCCTCAAGCCCGTCGCCAAAACCGAGATAGGCAAGGTCGATAAAGGGAAAGAGTCCCTTGTCCCAACAGAGCTCCGTGACGGCTTTCCACTGGTCAAGTGTGAGATCCGCTCCCGTCGGATTGTGGCAGCAACCATGCAGGAGCAGGATGTCGCCTGCCTCAGCCTCCTGCAGTGTAGCGATCATTTCATCGAAACGGATCTTGCCGGTTTCGGGATCGTAATAGGGATAGGATTTCGGCTTCAGGCCGGCTCCTGCCAGCAGCGGGATGTGATTTGGCCAGGAAGGGTCTGAAATCCATACTGTCGCGCCCGGGCGGGCACGGTTGAGCATCATGGCGACAATACTCAGCGCGCCCGATCCGCCGGGAGCCTGGCACACCCGGTAGTTGTCCGGCGAGACTGTATTGCCGAGCACCAGTTCGCCCATCGCTGCACAGAACGACTTGTCGCCCTGAAGGCCGACATAGGTCTTGGTTTTCTGTTCGTCATAGAGCCGCTTTTCAGCCGCGCGGATTGAGCGCATGATCACGGTCTCACCGTACTGGTCCTTGTAGACGCCGACACCGAGGTCCGTCTTGTTCTCGCGTTCGTCTTCGCGAAATTGCGCCATCAGCGCGAGGATCTTGTCGGGCGGGGCGGGCTGCAGGGCTTCAAACATGATGTGCTTCCTGTTGTGGTGCGGCAGCGCCCAGATCGGCGAGGCCGGCCTCCATTCGGGTCTTCACCTTTGCTATCGCGTCTTCTTTCACAGGTCCATAGCCGCGTATGTGCATGGGCAATTCAAAGAGCTCACACCATGCCTGCGCGTTGTCCGCTGTGACATGCCGGAGGCCTTTGTCGACGATGTCCTCGAACCAGACGATCAGTCCCCGCTCAACGCGGCGGTCATGGCCATAGCCGAAGGGATCAAAAACGGTTCCACGCAGGCGTTTCATCCGCGCCAAGACATGAAAGGCGGGAAGCATCCAGGCTCCGAAGCGCCGCTTTTTCGGCCGGCCGCGCGCATCGAGGTCGGCGTTGAGAAAGGGCGGCGCCATATAGTAGTTGACCTTGAAGTTGCCGGAAAAACGATCCTTCAGGGTCTTCATGAATTTCGGATCGGCATGCAGTCGCGCCACTTCATATTCATCCTTGTAGGCCATCAGCTTGAAAAGAGAACGGGCGATGGCCTTTGTTATTCCTTGCGCCCCGGTCTTTTTTTCTTTGGCCAGAACCGTGTCCATCAATTTGCGGTAGCGCGCGGCATAGGCCCGATCCTGATAGTCGATCAGAAAGTCCTCGCGCCGTTTGACAACTTCGTCCGGCGAGCCGGCGGCCTCCGGTTTCTGGCTCGGGTCAGCAGGCAGAAGGTCCGGTTTGGCAAAGGCGATCCGGCCCCAGGAGAAGGCCCTTTTGTTTGCTTCGATGGCAACATTGTTCAGTTCGATGGCCCGCATGAGCGCCTGGTGGGAGACGGGAACGGCTCCGCTTTGCCAGGCATAACCGAGCAGGATGATATTGGCGAAGACCGTGTCGCCAAGCAGACGTTCCGACAGGCGGTTTGCGTCGAAGCTTGAAACATTGTCCGCACCGACCGCATCTTCGATTTCCCGGCAGCGTCGATCGACGGCAAGGCTGGCGTCGCGATGGCGGACGATGTCACCGGTCGGAGATTCGGCGAGGTTCAGCAAGGCACGCATTCCGTTTCGATAGGTGCCGGAGGCCTTGGGCGAGGTTGAGACGACAATATCGCCGCCGATCAGTGCGTCCGCCGAATGATCATCGATGCGGACCTGGTTGATGTCGCCGGGCGCGGCAGCCAGGCGAATGAAACTGAGGACCGGGCCGAACTTTTGTGCAAAGCCGGTAAAATCAAGTACCGAGGCACCCTTTTCCTCAAGGTGGGCGGCCATGGTGATCAGTGCGCCGACCGTGACAACACCTGTGCCGCCGACGCCGGTCACCAGCAGATTGTACGGCCGTTCGAGTGAGGCCATTTGGGGTTGCGGCAGGTCGGTTGCCAGTTCCTCCGCATCTTCGGCTGCTGCCGTGCCCTTGCGGCGCTCGGCGCCCTCGACGGTGACGAAGCTCGGGCAAAAGCCGTCAAGGCAACTGAAGTCCTTGTTGCAGGACGAGAGATTAACCCGGCGTTTGCGGCCGAACTCCGTCTCGACCGGCTCGATGCTCAAGCAATTGGAGGCCACGGAGCAATCGCCGCAGCCCTCGCAGACCAGCTCATTGATGAAGGCAAACCGTTTCGGGTCTTCCACCTGGCCGCGCTTGCGGCGGCGGCGTTTTTCCGTGGCGCAGGCCTGTTCGTAGATCAGCACCGTCACGCCTTCGATCTCGCGCAACTCGCGCTGTACCGCGTCGAGCTCGCCGCGGTGATGCAACGTCGTTGCGGGCGGGAAGTCTGGAAGGTTGAATTTTTCCGGTTCGTCCGAGACAAGGGCGATGCGCTCGACACCCTCCGCCCTGACCTCGTGAGCGATGGCCTGAACACTGACAGGGCCGTCAACCGGCTGGCCGCCCGTCATGGCGACGGCGTCGTTAAAGAGGATCTTGTAGGTAATGTTCGCCCCGGCGGCGATGGACTGGCGGATCGCCATGGAGCCGGAATGATAGTACGTGCCTTCGCCCAGATTCTGGAAGATATGACCCTTGCCGGTGAAACGTGACGAGGCCGCCCAATTGACACCTTCGCCGCCCATCTGGATGAGCGAGGTGGTCTCGCGGTCCATCCAGCTTGCCATGAAGTGGCAGCCGATGCCGGCCAGTGCCTTTGAGCCTTCCGGCACCCTGGTCGACGTGTTGTGCGGGCAGCCGGAGCAGAAATAGGGTGTGCGGGTCGCGCCTTCGACGGTGATGGGTGCGAGCCGGTTTTCGGCCAGGTGGCGTGCCCGTTCGGAAAACTTATTCGTACCGAAGAGTTTGTCGAGCCGTCCGGCAACGATGGGTGCGAGCTGCAATGGCGACAGCTCGCCGGTCCACGGCACCAGCCGCTCGCCATTCTCATCGCGCTTGCCGACCATAAAATCGGGTTTGTCGCCGGGATAATCGTAGAAGTATTCCTTGAACTGACTTTCGATGATGCCGCGTTTTTCTTCGACCACCAGCACTTCGCGCTTGCCGCGCACGAAGGCAAGGGCGTCCTGGCGCGCCAGGGGCCAGACCATGCCCACCTTGTAGATATCGATGCCAAGCTCGCGGCAGGCTTGATTGTCCAAACCGAGTAGACGCAGTGCTTCCATCAGGTCGAGGTGACCCTTGCCGGTGGTCACGATGCCGAAGGTTGCGTCGTCATTGTTGTAAATGCGGCGGTCGATGGGGTTGGTGTGAGCAAAGGCGAAGACGGCCTGTTTTTTCGCCTCCATCCGCTCCTCGATCTGAGGGCCGGGCAGGTCCGGCCAGCGATAGTGCAGGCCGGTTGGCGGCATGTCGAAGGCGGGCGCTGCGAAGACGCGGTCCGGACGGATGTCCATGGACGCTGCCGACTCCACCGTTTCGGAAACGGCCTTGAAGCCGACCCACATTCCGGAATAGCGGCTGAGCGCATAACCATATTCGCCAAATTGCAGATATTCGGAGACACTTGCCGGGTTCAGTGTCGGCATGAACCAGGCCATGAAGGCGACGTCCGACTGATGCGGCATGGATGAGGAGACGCATCCGTGATCATCTCCGGCAACGACGAGAACACCTCCCGTCGGAGAAGAACCATAGGCATTGCCGTGTTTGAGGGCGTCGCCTGCCCGGTCGACGCCGGGACCCTTGCCGTACCAAAGACCGAAAACGCCATCCACGGTGCGGTTCGGATCGGTCTCGACCTGTTGGGATCCAAGAACTGCGGTGGCTGCAAGATCTTCATTGACCGCCGGCAGGAACTCGATACGGGCTTCCCGGAGCAGGTCGCTGCTGCGCCACATCTCAAGGTCGACGCCGCCGAGCGGAGAGCCGCGATAGCCCGATACAAACCCGGCGGTGTTCAGTCCCGCCTGACGGTCGCGGCGAGCCTGGTCGAGCACGATCCTGGTCATCGCCTGGGTGCCGGTCATGTAGACCCGACCTGATCGAAGCCGGAACCGGTCCTCCAGGCTGTACTGCAGGAGCGGCATTGGTGCGTGAATGTTCATGGCTCATATCCCGAGTTTTTGGTTGTGATATTTTACCCGGAGACTGATGGTGATTCTGTCCAGTTTATTTGAATATTTGGTATTTTTCGGATAAATTATCCTAGAAGCGGGCTTTCTTTGGAATATGCGGAGGAAATTATGCAGCTGGACAAGCACGATCGCCACATACTCAGGGAGCTTCAGAAGGATTGCCAGATCACCAATCAGGCGCTGGCCGATACGGTGGGACTGTCTGCGTCCGTATGCTGGCGGCGCGTCAATGCGCTGGAAAAGTCAGGCATTATCCGGCGTTATTCGGCAATCGTGGACGGCCCATCAACTGGACTGGGCTTTCAGGCTATCGTCTACGTATCCCTGGTGCGGCACGAGACGAGCCGTCTGCAGGAGTTCATCGCTGCGGTCACGCAGCGTGAAGAGGTATTGGAGTGTCTGGCAACGACGGGAGATGCGGATTACCACCTGCGGGTCATCTGTGAGGACCAGGCCGCCTATAACCAGCTTCTGGAGGAGTTTTTGTTCCAGTTGCCGGGCATAGCGCATGTGAGGACGAGCCTCATTCTGAAGGAAATCAAGTCGCAGGCATATATACCCGTATGACCGGGTTCAGGCCGGTGCGTTTTCCTCGAAAATGGCCGCAAAGTTGGTGAAGAACTGACCGGCCAGCTTTTTCGACGTCGAGTCGATCAGCCGGCTGCCGAGTTGGGCGAGCTTGCCGCCGATGTCGGCCTTCACATCATATTGCAGGATGGTGTCCTCACCGTCCTCGCTCAGCTGCACGGTCGCCCCGCCCTTGGCGAAGCCGGCAACACCGCCCTTGCCCTCGCCGCTGATCGTGTAGCCCTCCGGCGGGTTCAGGTCGGACAGTTCAACCGTGCCCTTGAAGCGCGCCTTGACCGGACCGACACGCAAAAGCACAGTCGCTTTCATCTCTGTTTCGGAGATCATTTCCAACTCCTCGCAGCCTGGAATGCACTGCTTGAGGACTTCTGGGTTGTTGAGTGCATCATAAACGGCCTGGCGGGACGCGCGAATGCGTTGAGAGTCGTGCATTTCCATGGGGTGTATCCTTGTCTTTGTTCAGCCGCAGCAGGGGGCAACCGGGAAGCGGGACGACATTGCGCGGCCGTAATCGGCTGCCGTATCAATGTCTGTGATGAATGCGGAATTGTTCATATCCGCCGCTTGGACATCGGCGGGACGTTTGTCGATCAGGTGCCGGCAACCGCTTCGTATGCCGCCCCGGGCTGCCTGTGCGCAAAGCTGTTGCGGCAGGATGACCGGATTTCCGCGCTTGCCGAGGAACTCCGGCACAATGATCTTTCTGCAGACCTTGTCTGCAAATACGCCGGCAAGGCTGCAATAGTCCCGCGCCTGGAGATAGGGCATGTCGGCCAGGGCGATCATCACACCCTCCGGCTGCGGCGATGTGCTCAACACGGCGTTTAGTCCGCAAGCAACGGTCGACATCTGTCCGGACGCATAGTCCGGATTGAAAAGTGTCTTGAGCGGCAATCCGTCCAGTGCTGATCGAACAGCATCCGCTTCATGGCCGGTAACGACGACAAGGCTTCGGCAGCCGGACGCCAGGATCGTTTGTGCCGTGTGCCGGACCAGCGGGACACCTTCAAACGGCAGCAGCAGTTTGTTTTCATCGCCCATGCGTCTCGACAGGCCGGCTGCGAGCAAAACCACGTCGATGTTTGTCATCGGATTCATCCTTGCCCGGCCGCCTCCTGTTGACTGCCGGCTTCGTGGTGCATTTGCCCGCTGCGCCGCAGGGCAATGACTTCCCCCATGATCGAAAGGGCGATTTCCTCCGGCTCGACAGCTTTTATGTCAAGACCCGCCGGAGCGTGGATGACTTCGGCGCGCGCCCGCAATTGGGGTTCATCCGGTAGGTCGGCCACCAGCGATGCAAATTTGCGTCGGCTCGCCACCATGCCGATATAGCCGGCCCTGGAGGCAAGCGCGGCCTTCAGTGCTTCGCGGTCCCGCCGGCCCTGAGTGGACAGGATCAGGGCATCTTCCGGCCCGGCCTGCGATGCGGCTTTTGCAAAATCGTCGAAACAGGCATCGGCCCTTGCCATTTCGCCGGTCTCGTCCTGCGGTGTGCCGGAAATGGTGCGATAGCCGATGGCGCCGGCAATTGCGATGAGTGTTCTGGCAATGGGCGAGGATCCCAGGATGATCAGGCGCCGTGTGGCCTTCATGGGCTCGAGGAAAATCTCAACGGTTCCGCCGCTGGGGCAGGAGGATTTGTGCAGGGTCGTGCCATCCGTGTCGACGGGTGCAACAACTTCTTCTTTCGGCCTGATGCGGATCATCTTGGGTTGCTGCGCCTCGAGCGCCTGCAGCGCCTCTTTTCGCACGGCGCCGGTCACGCAGTTTCCGCCGAGGAAACCATGCAGTTCGCCATCCACGGTGATCACGGCCTTTGCACCGGGTTTAGCCGATGTGGCGTCCTTTGTGCGCACGACCGTTGCGACGCAGAAACTCTGTCCGCTGTTGCGCAGCTGTTCAATGAGGTCGAGCGTGTTTTCCGAAAGCTTCATGACATTGCCGCCAGTTCCGGCTCGATTGCTGCAAGGCTTTCCAGCGAATTGGCCGCCGCAAAATGATCGATATAGGGGCGAGCTGCCTGCATGGCGGCGGTGACAGGTTCGTAGTTGCGCCAGCCGAGGAGCGGGTTGAGCCAGATGAGCCGCCGGATATGTTTCTTCATCTGCGCCAGTTCGTCTGTGAGCTGTTGCGGCGTGCCGGTGTCATATCCGTCGCTGAGAATAATCGCGACCGTTCGCGAATTGGTCAGACGGCGGGCATAATTTCGGTTGAAGGTTGCCAGACTTTCGCCAAGCCGCGTGCCGCCTCCGAAGCCTTCCGCCATCAGCGCCAGCCGCGTCATGGCGCGCGCCGAGTTGCGGTCGCGAACGGCATCAGTGACGCGGATGAGGCGGGTGTGGAAGACGAAGGCCTCCGAGTGCATCCAGGTACAAACCAGCCCTTTGACGAACTGCAGGAAAAAGCGGCTGTAGTGTTTCATGGAGCCGGACACGTCCAGGAAGACGATAATGTGCACGGGCCTGTCAGGCGTGGCGCGCCGGAACAGCTCGATCGGCTCGCCGCCGCGTGGCAGTGCGTGACGAATTGTTCGCCGCAGATCGATGCGGCGTCCCTTGCGCGCCATGCGTTGACGTCTTGAAAGGCGATATCGCATGGCCTGAGCCAGCCGCAGCGCCAGCAATTCGGCCCGCCTGATCTCATCGGGATCGACTATATGTTTCAAATCGGTTTTGCGATCGATCGACTGTCTCGCTGCGATCAATCGGCCCGAGGCATCACCGGTCGCCTCGTTTTGCGTCTCGCTCTCGACCTGCGGCGCATCACCGTTGCCAGGCTGTCCA
The DNA here is from genome assembly GCF_027944115.1 of Hoeflea prorocentri. Lineage (NCBI taxonomy): Bacteria > Pseudomonadati > Pseudomonadota > Alphaproteobacteria > Hyphomicrobiales > Rhizobiaceae > Hoeflea > Hoeflea prorocentri. Next base: position 25,347 of record NZ_JAPJZI010000001.1, read on the forward strand.
TCGGCCAGATGATCCTGCCATATTGGTGTCTGACGCAGGGGGTTCTTCACATGCGGTGACGTTGTGCGCTTGCTGTTTATACGAACCTTGCCGGACGGAAGCCAATAGGCCTCGAAGAGGTCGTCAAAGCGCTGCCATTCTTCCCGGTTGCCGGTCAGCAGGGTCTTCAGTTCCAGCCGTATCTGCGCCAGTCGCGTCAATCGTCTGGCGCCCAGATGGGCGGCGATGCCACCGCATTCCTCAATGCCCACGGTAAAGCCGTTGACGCGCAAATGATCGATAAAGCCGACGACGCGGTCGGTCAGGCGTGTGTTTTCCGCATGTCCGGCCGCCACTGCCATCATGCCGCCTTTCCGGCCAGCCGCGAGACCGTTTCCTTTGGAACGGATTTGATGTCCTTTTCCGTCTTTAGAAGGCAGATCATGGTCTCGGTGACCTTGGAGATATCATCCTGAAGCGCTTTGACGCCAAGGCCGCACAGCGCTGCAGCCCAGTCCAGCGTCTCGGCGATACCTGGTTTTTTCTCAAGATCTTCCTTGCGCAATTGCTGGACGAAACCGATGACGGCTTCGGCCAGTTTTTCCTCGAGATCGGGCATCCGTGCCCGCAGAATGGCCAGCTCGCGTGCGTGATCGGGAAACTCGACATAGGAATAGAGGCAGCGCCGGCGCAGCGCGTCCGACAGTTCCCGCGTTCCGTTGGATGTCAGGATCACATAGGGGCGGCTCTTTGCCGCCATGGTACCGAGTTCGGGAATGGTGACCTGAAAGTCGGAGAGAATTTCCAGAAGATAGGCTTCAAACTCCTCATCGGCCCTGTCGATTTCGTCGATCAGCAACACCGGACTCTTGGGCTGGCTAATTGCTTCCAGCAAGGGGCGGTGCAGCAGGAAATCCTCAGAAAAAATGTGCTTCTCGATCGTGTCGGCTGATTGGCCCTCATGTTCGCGGGCGCGTATGGCCAGAAGCTGTTTTTGATAGTTCCATTCGTAGATGGTCGAGCTCGCATCGAGCCCCTCATAACATTGCAGACGGATCAGCTTCGTATCCAGCGCGCTTGCGAGCGCCTTGGCGGTTTCGGTCTTGCCGACTCCGGCTTCGCCCTCAAGCAGAAGCGGGCGTTGCAGCGACAGGGTGAGTTCGAGTGCCGTTGCAAGCGCGTCGTCCGCCACATAACCGGCGTTTGCCAGCCGGGGCGCGATATCGGTCGAAGTGGTCATCAACAGATCTCTGCAAATAACTATTATCTGTCGCGGTACCGCCCGGTTTCAATGTCGGGCGGTACCGCGATGGTTTCAGCCTGTCAGTCCCAGTTTCTGGGCTGTTTTCCACACGCGCCAGTGATCGTGCGGCATCTGTGTGTGCGTCAGGCCCTTATGGGCGAAGGCGTCGTTGACCGCGTTGGAAAAGGCCGGTACGCCACCGACATTCGGGCTTTCTCCGACACCCTTGGCACCGATCGGATGATGCGGGCTCGGCGTTGTCGTGTGATCGGTCTGCCAGAGCGGTGTTTCAACGGCGGTCGGCAGGTAGAAATCCATCAGGCTGCCGCCCTGCACATTGCCGATCTCGTCATAGGAGATGTCCTGCCCCATGGCGATGGCCAGCGCCTCGGTCAGGCCGCCGTGGACCTGACCCTCGATGATCATCGGATTGATGCGGGTACCACAATCGTCGAGCGCATAGAAGCTGCGCACATCGGTCACGCCCGTGTCGACATCGATATCGACGACGCAGATATAGGCACCGAACGGGTAGGTCATGTTCGGCGGGTCATAATAGGATACGGCCTCCAGACCGGGTTCAAGACCGGGGATTGCCTGATTGTAGGATGCGAAGGCGATTTCCTTCATCGTCTTGTGTGCTTCCGGATTGCCCTTCACCTGGAAGCGGTCGATGTCCCACTCCAGATCGCCCTCGTGGACCTCGAGCAGATAGGCGGCGATCATCTGCGCCTTGGCGCGGATCTTGCGGCCGGCCATGGCGGTGGCCGCACCGGCAACGGGCGTCGAGCGTGAGCCGTAGGTGCCGAGCCCGTAGGGCGCGGTGTCGGTGTCGCCTTCCTCGAGCGTGATGTCCTCGGCGGGTATGCCGATCTCGGTGGCCAGAATCTGCGCGAAGGTGGTGGCATGGCCCTGACCCTGGCTGATCGTGCCGAGTCTGGCGATCGCCGAGCCGGTCGGATGGATGCGAATCTCGCAGCTGTCGAACATGCCAAGACCGAGGATATCGCAGTTCTTGACGGGGCCTGCGCCGACGATCTCGGTGAAATGGGCGATGCCGATACCCATCAGTTTGCGGGTCTCGCCGCGTTCGAAGGCTGCGCGGTTTTCCGCTTGTTCGGCTCTCAAGGCCTGATAGTCAACGGCTTCAAGCGCCTTTTCCATGGCCGTGTGATAGTCACCGCTGTCATATTCCCAGCCCAGTGCGGATGTGTATGGGAACTGATCCTTGTTGATGAAGTTCTTCATCCGCAGTTCGACCGGGTCCATATCGAGCTTGCGGGCCAGAATGTCGATCATGCGCTCGATCATGTAGGCCGCTTCCGTCACGCGGAACGAGCAGCGATAGGCAACGCCGCCCGGCGCCTTGTTCGTATAGACGCCATCGACGCCACAATAGGCGACCGGGATGTCATAGGATCCGGTACAGATATGGAAAAAGCCGGCCGGGAACTTGGTCGGATCGGCGCAGGCGTCGAAGGCGCCGTGATCTGCCAGCACATGGCAGTGCAGCCCGGTGATCGTTCCGTCCTTTTTTGCCGCCAGCTTGCCGGTCATGTGATAGTCGCGGGCAAAGGCCGTCGCCGTGAGGTTTTCAATCCTGTCCTCGACCCACTTGATCGGAACGCCGGTGACGATGGACGCAACCGCCGAGCAGATATAACCGGGATAAACGCCGACCTTGTTGCCGAAGCCGCCGCCGATATCGGGGGAGACGACGCGGATATTGTGCTCGGGGATATTGGTGATGAGCGAGGCGACGGTGCGCACGGCATGCGGCGCCTGGAATGTACCCCACAGTGTCAGCTTGCCGTTGATTTTGTCCATGGAGGCGACGCATCCGCAGGTTTCAAGCGGGCAAGGATGAACACGCTGATAGGTGATCATCTCCTCGACCGTTACCTCGGCATCTTGGAGCGCCTTGTTCGTGCCGGCCTCATCGCCCTCTTCCCAATGGAAGATGTGATTGTGATGCTTGCGCGGCCCGTGCGCGCCTTCCATCTTGTCCTTGATGTCTTCGCGAAGCAGGGGAGCGTCGTCATCCATCGCCTTGAAAGCGTCGACGAGTGCGGGCAGTTCCTCATATTCAACTTCGACAAGTTCGGTGGCGTCGGCGGCGATGTAACGGTCCTCAGCCACCACGAAGGCCACTTCCTGGTTCTGGAAAAGTACTTTCTCATCGGCAAGCACCGCCTGAACGTCGCCGGCCAGGGTCGGCATGTAGTGCAGGTTCAGCGGCTTGAGATCCTCGGCGGTCAGAACCGCGACCACGCCGGGCATTGCAAGCGCTGCATCCTTGTTGATGGAATTGATCCGCGCGTGACCATAGGGGGAGCGGACAAAGTCGCCGAACAGCATACCGGGCAGCTTTATATCGTCTACATAGTTGCCCTTGCCCTGGGTGAAGCGTGCGTCCTCGACGCGCTTGCGCGACGAGCCGAGGCCCTGGAGCTTTTCAACGCGTTCGGCATCGGTGGGGGGTGTCTGGACGTTCATTCTGCTGCCTCCTTCACCGAAAGTTCCTCGGCGGCGGCCTGGATGGCCTTGACGATGTTCTGATAGCCGGTGCAGCGGCACAGATTGCCGCTGATGCCGAAGCGGATTTCCTCTTCGCTCGGGTTGGGGTTTTCCTGCAGCAGACGCCAGGCGCGGGTAATCATGCCCGGAGTGCAAAAGCCGCATTGCAGCCCGTGATGCTGTCGGAATGCCTCCTGAACGGCATGCAGCGTTCCGTCCGGCTGGGCGATGCCTTCGATCGTGGTCACGTCAGCACCTTCGGCCTGGCCGACAAAAACAGTGCAGGATTTGACGGACTTGCCATCGATATCGACGGTACAGGCACCGCAATGGCTGGTTTCACAGCCGATATGCGGGCCGGTGAGGTTGAGTTCTTCCCGCAGGAAATGGATGAGCAGGGTGCGTGGCTCGGCCAGGGCTTCTACGGCCTTGCCGTTCACCGTCATCTTGACATGGGTCTTTGACATGGAATTCTCCGAAACGTCTGGCGCTGCTCAGGCAGCGCGTTCATGGGCGGTTTCGATGGCGCGCTGCACCATGATGCCGGCAACATGTGTGCGGTACTCGGCCGGTCCGCGTCCGTCGGACGCCGGGTCTGTGATCGAGCGGGCCGCATCGACGGCCGCAGCGATCGCAGCGGTATCGAGGCCCGTGCCGACAAGCGCCTGGGCTGCTGCCTCGGCCCAAAGCGGTGTATCAGCCACATTGGTCAGGGCGATGGATGCGCTGGTGCACTGGCCACCGGAGACCGTCAGGATGACACCCGCCGCAGCCGTCGCATAGTCGCCGATCTTGCGTTTTTGCTTCTGATAGCTGTAGCCGTGGCCGGCGGCCGGCGTCGGTATGTGGACCGATGTCAGGATCTCGGCCTCGTCACGCGCGGTAAAATAGGCCGCTTCATAAAATTCCCGTGCCTTGACGGTGCGGCTTCCGGTCTTGCCCCGCAGGACATATTCCGCATCAAGCAATTGCATGATGGCCGGCATGTCGTTGCCGGGATCGCCATTGGCGACATTTCCGCCGATTGTGCCGACATTGCGGATTTGGGGATCGGCAATCTGGTAGGATGTTTCGCGCAGGATGGGGCAGGCGGCTGCAAGCTCATCCGATGCTATGAGGTCCGCCTGGGTAACCGCCGCGCCGATCTCGATGCGGTCGCCAGTGACCCTAATGCCGGAGAGTTCGTCGATGCCCTGAATGTCGATCAGGTGTTCGGGTGTCGCCATGCGCAGCTTCATCATGGGGATGAGGCTGTGTCCGCCGGCAAGTATCAGCGCATCGCCGCCATGATCGGATAACAGTCCGACGGCCTCGTCGATACTGCTTGGCCGGTGGTAGTCAAATGAACCGGGTATCATTGCGTTCCTCCCAAACCTCACAATGGTATGGGACCAGTCTGAACACGCGATGCCTATGGAAGAAACGGCGCTGCACCAACGAACGGCATTTTGCACCAACGGTCCTTATTCTGCACGAATGGCATACGGTGCTAGACGCCGAGCCGGTTTCGCAGATCCTTGGCGCGGGAGCGGCTGACGGGAACCTCCAGCTCCGCTGCCTCGCCGACATAACAGAACAGTTGGTCGCCGACTTTCTTCAAACCGTTGATGTGGGCCGGGTTCACAAGGTAGCGGCGGTGTGTCTTCAAGAACCGGCCGGCAAGTTGGCTCTTTTCCACTTTCGACAGGGACCAAGGGCAGAACAGCGCATCCTCGTCGGTGCGGATCTTGGTGTAGTGGCCGTCGCTCTCGATTGCCAGAATGCGGTCCGTGTTCATGAAACGGACTGTCCCCTCCTTTTCGTAGGGAATGCTGTTCTTGGCCGGGGAGATCATCTGGCCGGCACGGCTGAGCGGCACGCTCTGTGCCCGGGCCGGCTGGCGTTTTTCCGTCTCCGTCTGTACAGGCTCCGCGTTGTCCGGTCCCTCCGCGGTGGCAGTCTTTCCGGCTTCCTCCATGGGAACGGCCAGCAGCAGAAACAACCCGCAAATGACAAAGGCGCTCAGGCTCACCGACATGGCTAGAACCTGCGGATCGAGGGCCGGGATCGGTTCGGCGACAAATTCGGCAGCCTGGGCAAAAGACGTACCCAGCATAGCCGCGTAATGCATTGCCGAGATCGACAATCCAAGGACAACCGCACCGATGGCGGTGCGCAGGAGCGAGCGTGTTGAATAGGCAAGCCACATGGCAAGCGTCGATGCGGCAATTGCGATCACCACGGACGAAATGATGCCGCGTGCGCTGTAGGTCACGATGCAATTGGCCGAGATGGCGGCCATGCCGGTATAATGCATGGACGCGATGCCAATGCCGGTCAGGCTGCCCGAGGTCAGGATACGCAGGTTGGTCCGCTCACCGAAATGCAAAAGCAGCAATCCGCAGCCTGTGATCAGGATTGCGATCAGCGCGGAACTGAGTGTGAGCAGGGGGTCGTAGGTGACAAAAAACGGCAGGGTTACGGCCAGCATGCCAATGAAATGCATAGACCAGATGCCGCCGCCCAGAGCAATCGCGGCTTGAGCAATCCGCAGCTTGCGGCGCGGCACCGGAAGATTACGAAGACCGTCGGTCAGTCTCAGGCAGGTAAATGCCGCCATGATGGCGACCAGTATCGACGCACCGACAAGGAACGGCGAGTAGTGCACCTCCACCATCTGATGCTCACTTTCCTCCCGGGTTTGCGCCCGTTTTTTCGCGGGCGCAGCGGATGTCCGAACCGGTTCCTCCCAGAACCTGTTAGTGAACGGCGATTCGCATGTCCCTTATAAGGATAGCTCGGCGCCATGTCGGGATGGTGTCCAGACCCGCCATTTTTAGAACCAATCTGATGGGCACGTTATCAACAAGGGTGCTCCAAGAGCAAGTGACAGCCTGCTTTCAATGTCTGTCTTGAGTTTCGCTCCGGCCTATCTGTCCTGGGTTGCGACGGGTTTGGCGTCGCAACGGTAAAGGCTCGGTATTGCCGGATGGGCGGATTTTCAGAAAATTGTCTGTTCTTTGAGACCCGGTATTCGAGAAATATTCTTTTTCTACAGTTGGTTAGCTGTTTTTTTCGGGCAGGTGAACGTGCTTTAAGGGCATTGCCGCGGGGGTTTACCAATATGTAATCAATTGTTTTGTTTTTTTGGCGCGCCGGGGTCGTTCCTGATAAGATGCGACGAAAATCATCGGGGAATGAATGCCAGGTACAAAGTCACAAGAAACGAATCCTCTGATGGTTCCGGGGCGCAGAATGCCGAAGCAGAAGCGCTCCAAGAAGACGGTCAGCCAGATTCTCGAGGCAACGATAGAGCTGCTTGAAGAAGCCGGCTTTTCCGGTGTCACGATGCAGAAGATCGCTGACCGGGCAGGCATCAATGTGGCTGCCGTCTACAGCTATTTTCCGAACAAGCACCACGTTATCCTCGAGTTGAACAACCGGATATTTGAACAGCGCAACGATGTCCGGATTGAGCAGCTTGAGGAGCTGTTTGGCCAAGACGGGCACTGGGCGGATAATTTTGCCGAATCCTTGCGGGATCTGGCGGTGCTTCTGGAAAATCAGCGCGGTGCGGCGGCGGTGCATGCCGCGATGCGGGCTTCGCCTGCGTTGGCGGAGATGAGCGCAAAAAGCCTCGATCGGGCGAGTGACCGGATCAAGTCGTTTCTGGAGCGGGCCGATCCGGATTATCCGGGGGATCAGTGGTTGCGGGCGCGAGTCATTTCCGAAGCGGTCACATCTGTCTTCGATTTGATGCAGACCGCCGAGGACGCCGACAACAACGCGCTCTTAAATGAGGCGATTTTGATGGTGAGAGCCTATCTGAAGTACCCTGCCGAGGAAGCAAAGACACAGCCGGATTAGTTGGCGATGCGTGTCCCGTCTGGATCAATCGCCGGCGGGTAAGGTTCCTTCCAGCTTACAGATAATCCCCAGCATGATCTCGTCTGCGCCACCGCCGATGGAGCCGAGACGGCCGTCGCGGTACGCCCGGCTGACCGGATTGTCCGCGGTGAAGCCCATGCCGCCCCAATATTGCAGGCAGGAATCTGCAACCTCCCGGTAGAGCCGCCCGCTTTTCAGCTTCGCCATCGAAGCCAGCCGCGTGGCGTCCTTGCCGTTCACATAATCTTCGATGGCGCGCCAGGTCAGGGCGCGTAGCGCCTCGACTTCGGTGCGCAGTTCCGACAACCGGAAATGGACGGCCTGATTGTCGAGGATGGGCCGCCCGAATGTCTTCCGGTCACGGGTGTAATCGATTGTCTGGTCAATCAGCCGATCGAGTGCGAGAAGGCTTGACGCTGCGACCCAGAGCCTTTCTTCCTGGAATTGCAGCATCTGCATGGTGAAGCCCATGCCTTCCTGTCCGACCAGGTTTCGCCTCTGTACGCGCACATCGTCGAAGAACAGCTGCGCGGTGTCGGAAGAGTGCATGCCGATCTTGTGGATTTTCTGCCGTTCAACGCCCTTTGCGTCGAGAGGCACCATGATGAGGGACTTGTTCTTGTGGACAGGTCCTTCGCCGGTATTGGCGAGAAGGCAGCACCAGTCGGCCTGCATGCCGTTGGTGATCCACATTTTCGAACCGTTGATGACATAGTCGTCGCCATCGACCCTTGCCATTGTCTTGACCGCTGCAACATCCGATCCGCCTCCGGCCTCCGAAACACCGATACATCCGACCATGTCACCGGCGATCGACGGGGTGAGCCATTCCTGCTTGAGTTCATCGGTTCCGAACCGGTTGAGCGCCGGTGTGCACATATCGGTCTGAACGCCGATGGCCATCGGCACACCGCCGCAATTGACGCTGCCAAGCGCTTCCGCCATCACCATCGAATAGGAGAAATCCAGCCCGAGGCCGCCGCATTGAGGGTCGTATTTGATGCCGAGAAGGCCCAGTTTTCCCAGCTTTGCAAAGACTTCATGCGCCGGAAACTGTTCTGCAGCCTCCCACTCGTCCACGTAAGGGTTGATGTCCGTCTCGATGAATTTCTCGACGGTGCTGCGCAGTTGTTCGTGTTCTTGCGTTAGCTGCATAGACGCCTTCTCCCATGACCTGTCCGGCGCCCTGAAAGCCGAAATCCGCCGTCGATAAGGATCATTCCACTTCTTTACCTATAGGTCAATTGATTCATCTTTGCGAAAACTCGTTGCGGTGGACTTTCACTCGGCGTATATCTTGCGGCAACTCACCAAAGCCAAGGAGCAAAGACATGAGTGTTGCTGAGATTGCGGAATCGATTAAGGATCGCGTTGCCGCCGGATCGTTCGACAGTGTTGTAAAGTTCAATTGCGGCGATGACGGCGTGCTCGTTGTCGATAACCAGACGGTCAGCACGGAGGACCAGGAAGCCGATTGCACGATCGGCATCAGCCTTGAGGACCTTCAGTCGATTGTTGCCGGCGAGCTCGACCCGACCGGCGCTTTCATGCAGGGCAAGCTGCAGATCGAGGGTGACATGAGCGTGGCCATGAAGCTTGGGCAGGTGCTCTGAGCCGTGAACGGCATTCGTGAACAGGATGGGGCGCGGGCCGCAGAAACGGCCGCGGTGAAGCCGGGACGTGCCGAGGGCCGGGATCTATTCGGCATCGCGGATCTTGCCGAGGAGTTCGGCATCACCACCCGGACCATCCGTTTTTACGAAAACAAAGACCTCATTCACCCGGCGCGGGTGAATGGGGCACGCGTCTACACACGGCGCGACCGCGCGCGGCTGGCTTTGATCCTGCGCGCCAAGGCCATCGGCTCGACTCTCTCCCAGATAAGACATTTCCTCGATCTTTATGGCGAACATGGCGAGGGGCAAAAGTCGCAGCTTGAATATGTGGTCAGCGAATCCACCAAGGCGATTGACGACCTTGAGACAAAACGTGCCCTGATCGACGACACGCTCAGCGAACTCAAGGCGATCCGAAAAAGCTGTCTTGAGTGCCTGAAGGACCTGTGAACCCTCCGGCTGCTTCGGCGGAGCCTTGCCGATGACCGAATTCGCACTGGTTTTGATTTTGTTTGTCGGCTCGCATGTTTTCCCCGCGGCAACCGGGCTGCGTGAGCGTCTGATGTTGCGTTTCGGCAGGCCGCTTTACCTTACCGTCTATTCCGGTCTTTCCGTCGTGCTGCTGATATGGCTTGTCTCGGCTGCTTCCAGAGCGCCCTATATCGGCGTGTGGCAGACGACGCGGTATCTGGTCGTCGGCTCCATGGCGCTTAACCTGCTGGCGGCCATTCTTCTTGCCTGCGGTGTGTTGCGTGCCAATCCCCTGTCCATTTCGCTTCAGTCGGGACCGACAGACGTTGAGCATCCAGGTGTCCTTGCCGTGACGCGGCATCCTATCCTGTGGGCATTGTTCCTTTGGGCGCTGGCTCACTGTCTCGTCAACGGAGATGTCGTTTCGCTGACGATGTTCGGCGGATTTGCGCTTCTTTGCGTTGTCAGCCGGCCGGTTCTGGAAAAGCGTGCCGCACGACGTCTCGGGCTTGAAGGCTACCGTTCGGCAATGGCTGTGAGGGAAGGGGATCTGAGCCAACGACTGGGCAGGGCGGCTTCAAGGCAATTGGCAATGGAGATCATCGCCGGCATTGTGGTCTTTGGCCTCATGCTGATGTTTCACGAAGCGCTTTTGGGCGTTGATCCGCTGGTCTACCTGTAGGCCGGTTTACGATATGTGGGCAGTCGGCGGCGGGGTGCCGAGCCCGAGCCGGCTGCCGATATCAAAGCGGGCCGCCGACAGATCGGCGATTGTATGCTTCGACAGGGCGTTGAGAAATGCATCCAGAGCTTCGCGCCAGGCAGAGTTCAGGGCGCAACTGTTGACCAGAGGGCATTCGGCCGCATCGTTCTCGAAACACTCGGCCATGGCGAAACTGTCCTCGGTAACCCGGATCACATCAAACAGAGTGATTTCTTCAGCCGGCCGGCCAAGCTTGATGCCGCCATTGCGGCCGCGCACCGTTTCGACGATGCCTGCCTTGACGAGCGGCTTGAGGATCTTGAACAGAAACAGTTCCGAGACGCCATAGGCTTTTGCGATCTCGGGAACACGGCTGAGTTCACTGGAGTCAGCCGCGCAATACATCAGCATCCGCACGGCGTAGTTGGTTTGTTTTGTGACACGCATTTCATTCCATCCTGACAGTCATGCACGGCGCGCCTGATATTTAGAATCGTTCTACAAAATCCGATTATTTTCGTCAAGTTTTGTGGGTGCGATATTCCGCGTGACCTGATGCTGAAAGATACGATCTTTTATCGATTTTGTGCCGAATTTTCAGATAGTTATTAGAATAGTTATAAACTGATGAAATAATTTGATTTTTTTTATCATCTTTTGTTGCAATGGCCGATTAAAATGGAGTAACAGCCTCATATTATCAATTTTTCGCATGTACTGGGGAAGCGATATGAACGTCAAATCTGTCATTGCAGCCGCCACGGGCGCGTTTATGGCGGCGTCGGCCGGCGCAACGGCCTTCGCCGAGGAAGTCAACATCTACTCCTACCGTCAGCCGGACCTGATTGCTCCACTGCTGGACGCCTTCACGAAGGAAACAGGCATCGAGACCAATGTTCTTTTTCTGAACAAGGGTCTTGTTGAGCGGATGAAGGCTGAAGGCGCGAATTCGCCCGCTGATCTGATCATGACGGTCGACATCGGCCGCCTGAGCAACGCGAAAGACGAAGGCGTGACGCAGCCGGTTGAGAGCGCGGCGATCAATGGCACGATCCCGGAGAATTACCGCGATCCCGAAGGTCACTGGTACGGCCTGACCACACGTGGCCGGGTCATCTACGCCTCCAAGGATCGGGTGGAGCAGGATGCGATCACCTATGAAGAACTGGCGGACCCGAAGTGGAAGGGCAAGATTTGCATCCGCAGCGGACAGCACATCTACAATGTGGCTCTTATTGCCTCGGTCATCGCCCATCTTGGCGAAGACAAGGCTGAGGCCTGGCTCTCAGGCGTCAAGGACAATCTGGCACGTAAGCCGAACGGCAACGACCGGGCCCAGGCAAAAGGTGTTTATTCCGGTGAATGCGATATCGGCATCGGCAACACCTATTATGTCGGCCTGATGATGACCAATGAGAAGGAGCCGGAGCAGAAAGAATGGGCCGACGCCATCAAGGTGCTCTTCCCCAATGCGGAAGATCGCGGCACCCATGTGAACATCTCAGGCATGGCGCTTGCAAAACATGCGCCCAACAAGGACGCAGCTGTCAAGCTGATGGAGTTTCTGGCAAGTCCCAAGGGCCAGGAACTCTATGCCGAGAGGGTGTTTGAATATCCGGTCGACCCAAATGCTTCGGCCTCCGACATCGTCAAATCATTCGGCGACATCAATGCCGATCCGTTGAGCCTCGACGAGATTGCCAAGAACCGCGCCGCGGCATCGGCAATGGTCGACAAGGTTGGCTTCAACAACTGATTTCGAGCTTTTTGCCTGACATATGGAAGAGAATCCGGGCGGCCTTTGGCCGCCCGTTTTTATTGCAGGGCTTACCGGCCCATATGAACCTGGCCCCGTTTTTTCGCCAGAACCATCTGCTTTTGCCGTTCGCGGAAGCGTTCCCGGTCTTCCCTGCTGCGTTCGCCGATGCAATGGGGGCACGAAACGCCAGCCTCGTAGGCCGGGTGCTCGGTTTCCTGTGGTGTGAGCGGGTGGCGGCAGGCATGGCAAAGGACGTGATCGCCCGGTTCGAGACCGTGGTTTACCGACACGCGTTCGTCGAACACAAAACATGAGCCATCCCAAAGGCTTTCGTCTTCCGGCACCTCTTCAAGATATTTCAGGATGCCGCCCTTGAGGTGGAACACGTCCTCGAAGCCTTCCGCCTTCATGAAGGCAGTGGCCTTCTCGCAACGGATGCCGCCGGTACAGTACATGGCGATTTTCGGCTTGTTGTGCAGGCCGGTATTGTTGCGGACCCAGTCGGGAAACTCGCGGAATGTCGTGGTGTGGGGATCGACCGCGCCGCGGAAGGTGCCGATGGCGGTCTCATATTCGTTGCGGGTGTCGATGACGATGGTATCGGGATCGGTGATCAGCGCGTTCCAGTCCTTCGGATCGACATAGGTTCCGACACTTTCCAGCGGATCGATGCCCTCGACGCCCATGGTCACGATCTCCTTTTTCAGCCGCACCTTCATGCGCAGAAACGGCATTTTGGCGGCGCGGCTTTCCTTGTGCTCGAGACCGTTGAACTCCGGGATCGAGCGAAGGGACCCAAGGACCGTGGAAATGCCGGCATCGGGACCGGCGATTGTCCCGTTGATGCCCTCGCTTGCAAGAAGCAGCGTTCCGCGGACCGCGTTTTCCTCGCACAGAGTCTGAATCTGCGGCTGCAGGTCGCGATAGCGCGCCAGCGGCGTAAAATGATAAAGCGCGGCAACCAGAAAACCGGAACCGGTTACTTCGGGTTTTGTATCCTCTGTCGTCATATCCGTCGCATACAGCCTCTCAACGCACTGTGCAATATTGTCACCCAAGACCCCTTTGCCGTTCCGGGGCGTGGATACCGGCAGTGCCGCAACTTGCCGCCGATAGCCGATTTTTCAAAATTCATTCCGTTTGCGAAGCGCTCTGGTTTAACAGCGCGACAACCTTTTCCGTATGGCTCAGGGAAATATACCGTCCCGCATCCTGGAAGACATGCCACCGCGCGCCCGGGAGCTTTGCGGTCCAGTAGGATCGAATCTCTTCGATGTCATGAATCGGATCACTGTTGCCAAGCAGGACAGTCCAGTTATGCGCCGATTCAAGTCCTTCAATCTCCTTCTGTAGAACGTAACCCTTCTGTTCGCGAATGAAGCCGCTCAGGCGGCCGGTGGAAAACGGCATGATTGAGCGGAGATAGTCATCGAAATTCCGGGCGTCGGCAAAACTCTCAAGATCGGCCGGCGCATCGCCGATACCGACGCGAATAATCGTGGCGATGCGCTTTCTTGACATTGTCGACGCGATCCAGCGTGCAACCTTTTCAATGCTGTCCGGGTAACGGTCGAACGCGTAGCGCACCATGCCCAGATAGCCTTTACGTTGTGAACAATCATGCTGCAGAAGGTCCGGGTTGATAACCAGAACCCGGTCTAGTCGCTCAGGGGCGGACCGGGCCAGTGCCAGAACATGGAACGCGCCGCCGCGCGTGATGGCATGGATCTTTTCGAAGCCGAACTTATCGCAAACCGTGACGACATCATCGGTGCCGGTGGCAAAGCGGTCCGGCAGTTCTTCCAGATCATCCGTCAATCCGAAGCCGGGACGATCGATCGAAAAGGGACGGTAGCCATTTTGCTGAAGGCAATCGACCACGGTCTGGAATGCGTGACGCGTCGACAGGCTTGAATGGGCAATCAGGACCGGTTGACCTGTTTCCGGCCCGTAGTCGTTGACGGCAATAACACGGTTGTCCGTGCTGCGTATGAGCCTCAACGGTGCGCGGGCCCTGCGCCCCGTCTCAATCAAAGCCGGTGTTTCTTGTAGGAGCATGGCTGACGCAAAAGCCCCCATCACCAAAGGCGGAAGGTCTGTTGCGCTGGCGATATCAAGACGCAGAAATATGTGTGCGAACCGGTCTTTCGCGATGGCAGCCGACATGCCCGCGACCTTTGCAGCTTCGCTACGGCTATATCCCTCGCACAGCAAATGCACGAGCTTGGCATCCCGCCGTGTCAAATCGAACACATCTATGAGGATGTTTTCGACCGCTGCGCGCGGTGGCGCGGACACGGTGGCAAGTTCCGAAAGCCTTCGCATGAGTGAGGTTTGTCGGGACACGCCGACAGATTTCATCGCACCCGAAAGCGCCTTTCGCGCCGTATGGTAGGTGACACCCGCCTGCGCTGCGGCGCGTTTGATCGAACCTTGCGCAAACAAGGCCGCGCTGACACGCGCCTCCAGATTGGACATTCCTAGCGCGCGTGCCGCGTATTCGATTTCATCGGTCATATGACTGAGAGAAACGGCCGCAACGACAATCGTGTCGGATGTGCGGACATGCGTGCTCAGTTTCGGTTCCAGGACGAACCAGCGCTGCGCGAGGTCTGCCGAGGCATATGTCAAAAGCGCGGGGCGCTGTGACCGGTCCTTTATCAGCGCATGTGCCGCTTCCCTTTTCTTCGAAACAGCTGCGCCGATTTCGATATCGATGTCATCTTGCCGGAGCCAGTCGTCAAATTTTCGATCGGTCCAGATGATCGTTCCTGCAGAATCGATGACCGCGAAAGATATGGTTTTCTCAAACAAAAACGGCCGCACGGTATTTTCTGTGTCCGGGCGCGCAATGGCAGCTTCCAACCGGTCTTCGAACTCGGCTTTGAACTGTTCCTCGAGGGGATCATGCAAGCTGATTGGGTCGATGTCTGCCATTTTTCGGAGTGTCGTGCGGCAAGCGACAGGACGCAAGTCGCACATCTCTATTTCAGCCCTCATTTGGGGGTGAAGCGAGATTTGTTCACACAATAAACTTCAACGCGAAACGTCACGAGCGCCTTTAGCGGAAGGCGGAAATCACGAAACGCCAAGATCTGGGCGGGTGGGGAACCTGCCATTTGGCGCGCGCGGTGCCCGGCACCGCAACGAGGGGATGGGGAATGCATTTCAAATTGTTGAAGCTATTAACTGCAAGTACGGCTCTGATTGGCGCAGCGGCGATCGCTGCCGGCGCGCAAGACGCCGGGTCTTTCGATGTTTACGGAACCGGTTCGCCGAAGATGATCGCCTGGGATGTGTCAGGCGACGGCAATATTATCGTCGGCGAATTCGGTGCGCAGGCGCTTCGCCTGACCCTCGGCGGCACCCCGACCCAGATTGGCGGACAGGATGCGCTGGCCATATCAGGCGACGGCTCGACCATCGTCGGTTATGAACTGGATAGTCTCGACGCATTCGCCGTGCGCTGGGCCGGCGACGGCACGGGCAGGACACGGCTCGCAACCCAGATATCCGGCACCAGCACCACGGTTGAGCGTTCCTGGGCGCATGGCGCGTCCTGGGACGGCAGTGTGATTGTCGGCCGCGCCGAGTATTCGGGCGTTATTGATGCGGCACGATGGACATCCGGCGGGCTGGAGATCCTCAGCGGACTTCCCACCGGCTCGGCCTCGATTGCCAATGATGTATCCGGTGACGGTCAGACCATCGTTGGCAGCTGGTTCATGAACCATCCGGGTATTGACGGTATGGCGTTCAGCTGGACGCAAACCGGCGGCCTTGTCGATCTTGGCAGGCTCAATGGCGGCGCTTATTCGGAGGCGACGGCCATCTCGCGCGACGGACGGGTGATTGTCGGCAATGCATTCGACCCGACGCTGGCTCAGCGCCAGGCCGTGCGATGGGTTGACGGCGGAACAATCGAGAGCCTTGGCGGTATCCTCAGCGCTGGAACCGGAAATTCAGAGGCCTACGGCGCATCCGATGATGGCAGTGTCATCGTCGGCAACGCCATGGTTTTCAGAGGCGGCATCAGAACCCGTGCCATGCGCTATGAGAACGGCACCATGCAGACCGTCGAGGACTGGCTTCGCGATAATGGTGTCACGATCACCGAAGATGTGACCAATACCGCCTACAGCACCAATTCGGACGGAAGCGTTGTTGTCGGCAAGACCGGTGACGAACGCATGTTTGTCGCACGCGTGCCGTCGAGCGGTAGCGGAGGAAGTGGCGGAAGCGGTGGAAGTGGCGGTACCGGTGGCGGTGATGGTGGCAGTGGAAGCGGCGGCAGCGACGGCGGAAGTGGAAGCGGCGGTAGTGGTGGAAGCGACAGCGGCGGTAGTGGTGGAAGCGACGGCGGTGGAAGCGGTGGCGGCAGTGGAAGCGGTGGCGGCAGTGGAAGTGGCGGTAGCGGTGGAAGTGGTGGCAGTGGCGGAAGTGGAGGCAGTGGCGGTCTGATCGTCATCGACGATCTTGCGCAATCCCTGTCCGGTACAAGCATGGCCAACACCGCAACGCTCAGCGGGCTCAATATTCTTCTCAACGGTGCCGGCAGCCGGCCGCTGGACCGCCGTGCAAATCTCGACGGATCCATCCTTTGGGCAACAGGCGATCTCGGCCGTGCCGATCACGGCGCCCAGGATGGCTGGTTTGGCCTGGGCGAGGTGGGAATTGGTCGCGACTTTGATTCGTTTCAGTTCAACGCGGCTGTGGGCGCCTCCCATCAGGAGCAAAATACGGCACTCGGCGGTGAGACGGATATCGATACAGTCTATGCGAAACTCGAGGCACTGGCTCTGCTCCACTCTTCGGGCAAAGGCGGTATCTGGGCCGTGCTGACCGGCACAGGCGCCTATGGAAAAGCAGACATTGACCGCAACTATCTGGCAAATGGCGGTGCAACCGTCCGCTCATCGGGATCGACCAATCTTACCGGATATGGTGTGCGTGGCCGGCTTCAGTGGGAACATCTCGTTCCCCATGTCTCACCCTATACGGAACTGAGCTGGTCGCGATCCTGCATGGATGGCTACAGCGAAAGCGGCGGCCCGTTTCCCGCCTCATTTAATCGACAATGTGCATCCGAAACGCTTGCGCGCTACGGCGCAGACGCGACTGTGCCGGTCACCGAGCGCTTCCGAGTGATCGGTACGCTGGAGGGCGTCCACCGGGTCGCCGGCTCGGCGGACGCCTCCAGCGGTGTGGTTGCCGGTATCGGCAATTTCAACTTCAACGCACCGGACCAGAAGGACAATTGGGCGCGTGCCGGTGTCGGGTTTGAAACGGATGTCGGTGAAGCCTCAATACTGAGCGTCATGGTCAACGGCACGACACAAAGCAGCGCGCCGAGCGCCTGGATGTCGGCTTCCTGGCGCAAAAAATTCTGAACCCGGGGCGCGGCGCCGCGACCGTCGGCGGGCAAACCTTACTGTCCGCCGGCGTTGTCGTGCTGCTGACCTGACACGCCACGCCGCCCGGTGCGCGGCGCCTTGCCGGCCGCGTGGATTGCCCATCATCATATGCTGCAATCCAATCGAGACTTGCCCTGACAGCCGGTGCGGGGTAATCGGTCGCCATGTTTCTTTTATCTATGGTGTGAAATGGGCAAGAAGACTGAAGCTCTGCTGGCGATCCTGCAATTGCAGCCGGTGGTTCCGGTTCTGGTGGTGGACAGGGTCGCGACCGCAATTCCGTTGGCGCGGGCGCTGGTCGATGGCGGTCTGAAGGCAATCGAGATCACATTGCGCACCGATGCAGCGCTGGATGCAATCAAGGCGGTCGCCGATGAGGTGGAGGGCGCTGAAGTGGGTGCCGGAACTATCCTCAACGCACGGCAGTATGAGGCCGCTGTGAAGGCGGGATCGCGCTTCATTGTCAGTCCGGGCACGACCCAGGAGCTGCTCGATGCGGCAACGCAATCAGAAGTGCCGCTGCTTCCGGGTGCTGCCACGCCGAGCGAGGTCATGGCATTGCGTGAGGAAGGCTATGCAGTGATGAAATTCTTCCCGGCCGAGCAGGCCGGCGGCGCTGCCTATCTGAAATCGCTGGCATCGCCGCTCGGCGGTATCAGCTTCTGTCCGACCGGCGGCATTACGGTGAAAACCGCGAAGGATTACCTGTCATTGCCCAATGTCATCTGTGTCGGCGGGTCATGGGTCGCGCCGAAAGCATTGGTCGAGGCCGGCGACTGGGCCGCCGTGACCGAGCTTGCCGTGCAGGCAAAGGCACTGGCAACGACTTAGACGGGCCTCACAACCACGATCTTCGGATTTGAAACACAGGCCGGGCGCACCTATCTGGGCAGGAGACACCGCACCGCTCAGAAAGGCCTTATCTCATGTTCGATCCCAAGACGCTTCTTGATCAGTTTCTCGGCTCGAAGGTTCCCGGAACCGAGGATACGGTGCGCGGCAAGGCTGGTCAGGCCGTGCAATTGGCAAAGGACAACCCGCTGGCAACCGGTGCAATCGGTGCGCTGCTGCTTGGAACGAAAGGCGGGCGTTCGCTGACCGGATCCGCCCTGAAGATCGGCGGCCTCGCCGTGGTCGCGGGGCTCGGATACCAGGCCTACAAGAACTACAAGGCCGGCAAGGCGCCGGGTGAAGATACGACGCCGCTCATCGATACGGATGTGGTGCCGGAGGCGCAAAGATCAGGTTTTGACACGCAGGCAAGCGATGTGGATGACAGTTTCGCGCTGGCCCTGATGCGGGCAATGATTGCTGCAGCGCGCGCCGATGGGCATGTGGACGATGATGAGCGTGCCCGCATTGCCGACCGTTTGGCCGTCTCCGGTCTTGAAGACGATGCGCGGGACTTCATCAACCGGGAACTGAAAGAGCCGACCGATCTCGACGAAATCGTCGCGGCCGCCCGGACGGAAGAACAACGGGTCGAGCTCTATACAGCCTCCCGGCTTGCGATTGATCCCGATACGCGCGCCGAACGTGGCTATCTCGATATGCTGGCCGGCCGTTTGAAACTGCCCGATGCGTTGGTCGATCATATCGAGGCGACGGTTGCGGGCGCGCCGAGCCAGGGCTGACATCCTCATTTTTTTGCATCTTGCCGCATAACACCTGCGCCTGGCCCGGCGAAGGCGTTAACGCTCTTCGAGGGTTGACCGCTGGCGGGTCGATCAGTCGCACCGCGCCAGTTCAATTTGGTTGTGTCTTGTTCTAATGTCGCCACGTCTAACCGTGTGGGACAGCTTATGCTTTGGCGATTGACCGTGGCGATCATGGCGCTTTGCGCAACGCTTGCATCAGTGCAGGCGAGCGAACGCACGCTCGTTTTTGCAGCGGCGAGCATGAAAGATGCCGTTGAAGCGGTCGCCCGTGCCTACGAGGCGGAAACCGGCAATGCGGTCGCGGTGTCGTTTGCCGGCTCCGGCGCATTGGCCCGGCAGATCGAGGCCGGGGCGCCGGCCGATCTTTATCTTGCGGCCAATGCTGAATGGATGGATTATCTCGAAGCACGAGAACTGATCGATGCCGAGAGCCGGTTAGATGTCGCCGGCAATGAGCTGGTCGCGGTCGCGCGATCGGATGGCTCAAACAAGACCAAAACCGGAGCGCCCGATGTGCTTAGAACCGGGCGTTTTGCCATGGGCGATCCTTCGCATGTTCCGGCCGGAATCTATGCGCGTCAGGCCCTTGAAACATTGCAATTGTGGAATGAACTTCAATCCCTCGCGGCGTTCGGGGAAAATGTTCGAATAGCCCTGGCGCTTGCCGCCCGCGGTGATGTCGCCTTTGCGCTGGTCTACCGCAGCGATGCCGCCATGCGTGACGACGTGGATGTCGTCTACCGGTTTTCCGGCGATCTGCACGCACCGATCGTTTATCCGCTGGCGCTTACGGCTGACGCGAACGCGGGCGCGCAAGCCTTCTACGACTATTTCACCTTACAGGCCGAAAGCGGAGCACTTGAGCCCTTTGGCTTCACCAAACCCGCAACCGTCGGCAAGGGATCCTAGCTGATGCCGGAGAGTGCAGTCGCGGGCATCGTGCTCCTGTCGCTGAGGGTTTCGGCCGTGGCCATGCTGTTTGCCGTTCCTGCGGCATTTGCCATTGCCTGGGTTCTGGCGCGGCACGACTTTTACGGCAAAAGCGTGCTGCAGGCCCTGGTGACCTTGCCGCTGGTCCTGCCGCCGGTCGTTACGGGCTATTTTCTGCTCATCCTTTTTGGTGCGGGCGGTCCTCTGGGGCACCTGTTCGATGCCCTCGGCATTGATTTCGCCTTCCGCTGGACCGGCGCGGCGCTGGCTGCGGCGGTCATGGCCTTTCCTCTGCTGGTGCGCCCGATGCGCCTTTCCATCGAAGCGCTCGACACCGGGCTTGAAGAGGCCGCAGCGACGCTGGGCGCGGGGCGGATAACGCGGTTTTTCACCATTACCCTGCCCATGGTGCTGCCCGGCGTGATCGCCGGCGGCGTGCTGGGCTTTGCAAAGGCACTGGGCGAATTCGGTGCGACCATTACGTTCGTGTCGAATATACCGGGAGAAACGCGAACGCTGTCTTTGGCAATCTACACGATGCTGCAAAGCCCGGCAGGCGATGGAACCATGGCGCTGCTGATCGCGGTTTCCGCGTGTCTGGCGATCGGGTCAGTTCTGTTGTCCGAATGGTTGGGCCGGCGGGTTGACATCAGGAGGCGCGCATGAGCCTCGATGTCCGGCTGACCTCGCAATTGGGCTCGTTCAGGATCGAAGCCGATTTTCGCGCCGAGGCGGGCGTGACGGCGCTGTTCGGTCATTCGGGGTCCGGCAAGACCAGCATCTTGAAGATGATTGCCGGGCTCGTGCGACCGCAGGAAGGCCGCATCAGCGCCGAAGACCTTGTCATGTTCGACAGCAGCAACGGGACCGATGTTCCCGCTCAAAACCGCCGGGTGGGCATGGTCTTTCAGGACGCGCGGCTGTTCCCGCACATGACGGTCGCACGCAATCTGACCTATGGGCGGTGGGCCGGGCGGCGTGCGGAAACGGTAGATTTTTCGCGGATCTGCAACCTCCTCGGGATCGCCGATCTGCTGAACCGCTATCCCGCGACCCTTTCGGGTGGAGAAAAACAGCGTGTCGCCATCGGCCGGGCGCTGCTTGCCGACCCGGCGCTGCTGCTGATGGATGAACCGCTTGCCTCACTGGATCAGGACCGGAAACGTGAGATTTTGCCCTATCTGGAGGAAGTGCGCGACGAAACCGGCCTGCCTATTGTCTATGTCAGCCACGAAGTGGATGAGGTCGCGCGGCTTGCCGATACGCTGGTGCTGCTGAACGAGGGAAAGGTGCTCGGATCGGGCGACGCCGCCGATATGTTCTCACGGCTCGACTTCGGTCCGGCGCTTGGACGGCACGAAGCAAGTTCGTTGCTTTCGGGAATGGTGAACAGAGTGGACAGCTCATATGGCCTGTCCGAGATTACGCTCGAAGGCGGCCATCAACTCTATATCGTAAGTGATCGTCTGCGGATCGGGGATCGGTTGCGTATGCGCATCAAGGCGCGCGATGTTGCTCTTTCGCTCAGGGCTCCCGAGGATGTCAGCGTGCGTAATGTTTTGCCTGCAGCGGTGAGCGACTTTGTGGTTGAGGACAGCCCCTTTGTGGAAATCGTGCTTGACGTGTCCGGACAGGCCCTGCGCGCGCGCGTCACTCGGCACGCCTTTGATGAATTGAGCATTCACCAGGGGCAGAATGTTTTTGCCATGATCAAGTCCGTTGCGATCGGCCAGCGCATGCTGTCCGGACGTGTGGCGGCCAGGGGCGGCTGAAGGCGTTGGACAACAACCGCCTGAGCGGCGGCAATGTTCAGTTGCCGCCGGTCTCTGTTTCCAGAAATGCCGCCATGCGGTCGATGGCAACGGATATTCTTTCCTCCGAAGCGGCGCAGGACAGCCGGATATAGCCTTCGCCGAAATCGCCGAAGTCGGGACCGCCTACCAATGCGACGCCGGCTTCTTCAAGCAGGCGGGAGGCCAGCTCTTTTGCCTTGAAGCCGGTCGCGGAGATATTCGGAAACGCGTAGAACGCACCTTTCGGCGTTGCGCAGCTTATGTTCGCGATTGCGTTCAGTCGCTCCGTCACGAGCAGCCGGCGGCGGTCGAAAGCGGCGATCATTGCGTTCACCTCGTCCTGGGGCCCGTCGATTGCCGCAATGCCGGCAAACTGGCTCGGTGTGTTGACGCAGGACCAGCAATTGACCGCCAGTTTGCGGACCTTGTCGTAAAGATATGCGCCATCCGGGCCGTTTGGCCAGATCGACCAACCCATGCGCCATCCGGTCATTGCCCAGGTCTTGGACCAGCCGTTGAGAACGATGAGCCGGTTGCGGATCTCGGGAAAGGTCAGAAGCGAGGTGTGCGCCTCGCCGTCATAGGTCATGACGTCGTAAATCTCGTCGGAAAGAACAGCGACATTCGGATGGTTCTGAAGGCCGGCGACGAGCTTTTCGATCTCGGCGCGCGGGGTGACGCCGCCGGTCGGATTTGCCGGTGAATTGACGATCAGGAGACGCGTTGCGGGCGTAATCCTAGACAACGTCTCCTCTGCCGAGAAGGCAAAACCGTTTTCCTCGCGGATCGGTACAGGGATGGCCTTCGCGCCAGTGTAGTCGATCATCGAGCGATAGATGGGAAAGCCCGGATCGGGGTAGAGGATTTCCGCGCCCGGTTCGCCGAACATGGTGATGGCCGCGAACATGGCCGGTTTGCCACCCGGCATGATCATTACTGTGTCGGGAGACACTTCGACGCCGGTCGTGGTCAAGGTCCGGCGGACGACGGCTTCGCGGGCCTCCGGAAGCCCGTTGGCCGGCGTGTAGCCGTGATGTCCGTCGCGCAACGCCCTGATGGCCGCTTCGACAATATGGGGCGGCGTTTTGAAATCAGGCTGTCCAATCCCCAGATTGACGATATCGCGCCCCTCGGCCTGCAGTGCTGCGGCGCGTGCCAGAACGGCGAAGGCGTTTTCTTCGCCGATACGATCGAAAGCGGCGACTGTTTGCATCTTCATTCCCCATTTGAGACCGGTTGGGTCTTCATGGCGTATCGGGCCTGTTATTTCAATGCGATGTATGGGATGAGGGGACGCATCAACGAGGAAGGTTCAATCTATGTCCGGCAATAACGTGAAATCTTCGGCGATAGCGGCGGCTCTCATTCTTGCAGCTGTAGCCATCCTGTTTCTCGTCATGCCGCGCATTGTTCTGGCCCTCGGAGAAATCTCCCCCTGGCTTGGCTATGCCGTCACCGTGCTTTTTGTCCTTGGCTTCTTCGCCATCTTCTGGCTGCGTGCCCGCCATCAGCGGCGAAACCGGACTGACGACACCGTGTGACGCCGCCCTATCCGGCCTCAGGGATACCCTCACGCAGCGGGATCAGGCGCGACAGCACAAACGCGGCAATACCGCAAAGCGTAATCGCTGCGATCATGGGTGTTGCCGTTCCGTCGAAGAACGGGCTTGCGGCGGCAATCATCGCGCCGCCTGCGACCATTTGAAGTGTTCCACCCAGTGATGAGGCGAGACCGGCAATGTCACCATGGTTGTCG
The DNA here is from genome assembly GCF_027944115.1 of Hoeflea prorocentri. Lineage (NCBI taxonomy): Bacteria > Pseudomonadati > Pseudomonadota > Alphaproteobacteria > Hyphomicrobiales > Rhizobiaceae > Hoeflea > Hoeflea prorocentri. Next base: position 49,053 of record NZ_JAPJZI010000001.1, read on the forward strand.
AGCGCCAGGACCATCGTGGTCGGGATGACCAGACCGAGGCAGGCATTGGCCGCAAAGAGAAATCCGACGATGACCACCAATGAACCGTATCCGGCAAGGGTCAGAGCAAACAGGATGATCGTCAGCACACAAAAGCCGGCAACCGCCGCGGACACAACTCTTGCCATGCCGAAACGCTTGCCGAAACCGGCTGCCGTCTGGGACGCGGCAAAGAAGCCGATGGCGTTGATGGCGAAGGCAATGCTGAACCCGGTCGGTGAGAGACCGAACTGATCGCTGTAAACAAAAGAGGCGCTGGCGATGAAGACGAAGAAGCTTGCCATGCCGAACCCGCCGATGAAGGTCAGTCCCATGAACTCCGTATCGGTGAGAAGGGTGCGGGCGCCTTTCATGAAACTGCGCCGGTTGAACACGACCCGGTTTTCCGGTTTCAGCGTTTCGGGCAGCATGAATCCGGTCAACAACAGGCTGCACACGGCTGCGACGCAAAGCAGCAGGAAGATCGACCGCCAACCGGCCAGCAGGATCATGCCACTGCCGGCGAGCGGCGCCAGCATGGGCGACACGCTGATGACCAGCATGATCAGCGCCATCAGGCGCGTCGCTTCAACGCCCGTATGCAGATCGCGGATGATCGCGCGCGGTATGACCATGAGGACGGCCGCACCAAGCCCTTGAACGAACCGTGCAGCCATCAGTACCTCGATATTCGGTGCCATGGCGCAGCCGACGGAACCGAGAATGAAGATTGCCAGCCCGAAATAGAGCGGTGGCTTGCGCCCGACCTGGTCAGCGATCGGGCCATAGACCAATTGCGATGCGCCGAAGGCAATGAAGAACACGGTCAATGTCATCTGCACAGCACCGACGGTCGAGTCGAGATGGTCGGCAACCGTGGGAAGCGCCGGCAGATACATGTCAATCGAAAGCGGACCGACACAGGACAACAGGCCGAGGATAAGGGCCGAGCGTAGCATTCCGGCTGACATGGCGAAGGTCCTCAGTGTTCTGATCCGGCAACGCACGCCGGAGAGCGCAAGCGGTCCTTTTATCCCGATTCGAGAGAGTGGGCCACACGCAATGCAGCCGAACCGTGACGCTCCTGACAAATCATCCTATGGGTGAGGCGAACTGCTCGGTTTGGTTTTTGTGTTCCGACGCCTACGCCTGAAGGGCGGCGAATAGAAGCGTCAAGCCGATCAACAGGACGAACAACGCTCCCGTTATCTCGATAGCGGTTCCAACGCGTGCTGCGGCCGATTGGCTGCTGGCGAAGCGGACAGCCGTGTTCTTGGCCATCACAGCAAGGGTTGCCAGGATAGAAACGGTGATCGCGGTGCCGATCGACATGGCGGCAACAGAGAGGACCCCGCCGACAAACAAACCGTTCAGCAAGGCAAAGGTCAGAACAATCAGCGCGCCCGAGCAGGGGCGCAAGCCGATGGCCACGATGGCCGACCAGGCCTCGCGCAGGTCCAGCCGTTCGGCCTGTAGCCGCGCCGGGTCCGGGGCATGGCTGTGACCGCAGGTCGAGCACACTCCATCGGCGCCGATCTCGTGGCCGTGGCTATGGTCGTGATCGTGACTGTGCGCGTGGCTGTGATGGATGTGGGAATGATCGTGATCGTGATGATGATGGGGGGCACCTGCCGCCTCGGCATGGGCGAAGGCGGGCGTCACAGCACGCATGAGCGGTCGCAGTTTGCGAATGAGAAGCCAGGCCCCGAAAGCTGCGATCAGCGCGTAGCTGGCGATTTCGAGCGTATGGGTCGCATCGCGCATGGATATGCTTGTGCCGTGAAGCGCAAGGTAGGTTACCCCCACAATAGCGATGGCGACGACCCCCTGCATGAAGGCAGCGAGAAATGAGATCACCACGCCGCGGCGCAGTGTCTGTTCGTTCGCAATGACGTAGGATGAAATCACCGCCTTGCCGTGACCGGGCCCGGCGGCGTGGAATACGCCATAAGCAAAGGACAGGCCGATCAGCACCCAGAGTTTGGCCGGGTCCTCGCGCATAGCTTTCAATGCGCCGGACATTGCGCGGTAAAACTCCTGTTGCTGCGCGTTGATCCAGCTGAAGACAGATGCAAACGTGCCGCCGCCGGCAATGCTCGGCTCGGCTGTGCCGATCCCCAGCGAGGATTGCGCCAGCCCTGGCGATGCGGCGAGTGCGCAAAGGCACAAGCCAAGAATCACAGTGGTTGCTGGCCGCACGTTTTGCTTCAACATTTCAACTCGAGCCGGGTTGCGAAGAACTTTGAAAAGTCATTCCCCTCGGGATCATTGAAGAATGCCTCGGTCAATGATTCCTGGTTTTGGGCCAGGATCTCATCGGGGTCGGGCCGAATGACGGAGCGCTGACAAGCGCCCAGACGGCCCTCGACGACAAGATCGCTGTCATTGAGGAAATCGATGGCCGTGTACATGGTTGGGTCGTATACGCCAAAGCTTATCGTTCCGTTCAACGGGACCGGACGGTCAGGCGTAACTGCAAACAACATCAAAAGCTGGCCGTCGGCGAAGTCGACATGGATAGCGTCGGGTGCGGAGATGCCGACATCTTTGCCGTTGCTTATGATCGATGTGTAGTAGTCGAAATCAGCCAGCGATGCGTGCACGATCTTGCCGACCTCGGCCAGTTCTTCCGGTTCGAATTTCAAATTCGCGTTCATGTCGAACTCGAGAAGCACGGTTGAGGAGAACAGCTCGTCAAAGCGCCAGACATGTCGCAGTTCACCGATGGAGCCGTCGTCAGTAATACTGACCTCGAGGCGAGCCTCGGCGAAGACATGCGGATGGGCCTTGGCTGCCGTGTTGCCCACGGCCGCCAATACGCAGGTCCATCCCAATATCTTCAGGCCGTCCTTAGCCAGTGTCACAGGCATACTCCGGTTATGGTTTTCCGTTGCCTTAAAATTTGGGCCGGAATTGGACTGTTCCAAGACCTGCCTGCCTAATTTAGTTGAATTTGCCGGTCTTGTGAATCGCCTGACGTTATTGAGATTCTATTAACGATCGCAATATCCGCCATATTGCTTGAACCAGGCGGCAAGATAGTCGACAAAAGCGCGTACTTTCGCCGGCAGATAACGCCGGTGTGGATAAACGGCATAGATACCGGCATCGTCCGGCATGTATTCGTCGAACAGCGTGACAATCTCGCCGCTCTTCAATAGCGGCCAGGCGACGAAATCAGGCAGTGCGGAGACGCCGACACCCGCCCTGACGGCCTTCATGCTTGCCGACGGGCTGTTGACCTCAATCGGACCTTTCACGGAGACCGTTTCCGTCGCGCCGGATTCTCCACGAAAATGCCAATTGTTGAGAGAACGGCTGTTTGTGTCGGTGATGCACGGCACATTGGCCAGGTCCGACGGGTGTTTGAGCTCCGGGTGGCGTTTGATGAAATCGGGGCTGGCGCAGATATAGGCCTTGAACGGGGCAAGCTTGCGGGCGATCAGTCCCGAATCGGCCAGCCTTGTGATGCGGATGGCAACGTCAAATCCTTCCTCGACGAGATCGACGAAACGGTCATCCGATGTGATTTCGAGTTTGATCTCCGGGTTTTCTATGGCGAAATCGATCATCGAACGGCCGATATCGGCGTCGGTGAACGTACGCGGGGCTGAGACGCGGATCGTTCCCTTCAGGTCCCGGTTCGATTCGCGCACCAGATCCGCCAGGTTATCGATCTCCTTGAGGATATCCGATGCGGACCGGTAATAGGTGTGCCCGGCCTCGGTCAGGGAGAATTGCCGCGTGGTCCGGTTGAGAAGCAGAGCGCCGAGATCGTCTTCCAGCTCCCGCACATATTTCGAGAGCAGCGCCTTTGAGCGGCCGTTCTTTCGGGCAGCGGCGGAAAAACCCTCGGCCTCGACGACGTCAATGAATGCCCGGATGCGTGTCAGTGTATCCATGTTTACTCCCCGTTTGCCACGGCTAAGTTCATGATGGTCCTGCCGAGCGCGAGCAGGGCAAGGTCGGAACCTCCGGGGCCCAGAAGTGATATTCCGAGCGGAGCGCCGTCAACGTGCGCGATCGGCAGTGTAAGCTGCGGCAGACCGGTGAGCCCAGACAGACACAGGAGGCGGATGGCCCGCTCGCGATAATCCTGCAAGTCGTCGAACGATGCGGCGGCAAGCGGCGCAGCGCCCGGTACCGTTGGCATGACGATCAGTCCGTCATTGCCGAGCAGGTCCTCAAGTTCCGATCTGAGGGCAGCGCGTTTCATGATTTCAGCATCATAGATATCGGCGCTGATGGTCTCGCCATAGGCAAAGCGCTCCTTGATGCCGGGGCCGAGCCGTCGATCGGCGCCGGCAATCCATGTTCCGTGATTGCGCCAGGCCTCGAATGCCTGGGTCTTTCGCAAACACCAGTATCGCGCCTCGACATCCAGTGATGTCAGGGTCTTGTCGTCGGCATTGCCCAAAAGCTCGTGGACATCTCTTATGGCACGCCTATAGGCGTCCATTTCGCGCGTTCCGGCCAACAAAGTTTCCTGTTCATCAAGCCGGATCAGTCGTGACGGTTTGGAAGCCGCGGGCGGCAGGAGAAGCTCGGCAACCTGAATGTAGAGGTCGATGTCCCGGGCGAACCAGCCGAACACGTCAAAGCTCTCGGCCAACGGCATGGTGCCGTCAAGCGGGATAAGGCCATGGGTGGTCCGCAATCCGACCAGCCCGCAATAGGAGGCCGGGGCGCGGATTGAACCGCCTGTGTCTGATCCTGTGGCGATGTCCGTCAGGCCACCGGCCACAGCCGCGGCCGAGCCGGATGAGGACCCGCCCGTCACCCGGTCCGGCGCAGCCGGATTGATGGCGCGCGGGAAGTGTGCATTCTGGCCGGTCAGGGAAAAGGCCAGTTCATCGGTTTGCGTCTTGCCGATGAAGCTGGCTCCGGCATCAAGCAGCATCTGGACCGCCGGCGCCGTCGTCTTGGCCGGGGCGGTTCCGGCCTGTTTATCCGGATTGCCGCATCCTGTCTTGTGCCCCGCAACATCGAAAATGTCCTTGACCGCGAGCGTGCAGCCGGACAAAGGCCCCCTGGCCAGAGTTTCAATGGCAGGACCTTTCGAATCCACAAAGGCATTGAGCGGATCGTTTCGCATCAGATCCATGGCGATTGTCTCTAATTGTTGAACTGAAATCTTCTGGTTGTTCATTTTTTCGCAAATGCGAAGGAATGTCCATAAGCGAATCCGAAAAACCGCTTGATTGTGACACCATGACGCCTTATGTCCGCAGCTGCCCAAAGTCGCACGTGCCTGTGGGTGTCCGCCGACCCTCGTAAAGGTGAGGAAATCGGTAAGGTACCTGGAACTAACCCCTCCAGTCGGTTTGTCGGCCAACCGCCAAATCGAGGACATCTTGAAGCAACGACGGTGCGGGCCTTTATGGTGTCTGCCGGCTGTCCAAAGGCCGGGGTTACTGCAGAGGCACACCTTCATTGCCGGACGTGCGGTCGGGGTTCCCAACCAATCCAAGGCAGACAAAGCAGGAGCATTCGGACCGGTTTCGGCCCGGGGTTCCATCGTCGCATCGACCATGTGTCGCGGAGCCGGTTTTTCCACCCGTCGGTTCCCTGACAAGTGATCGAATGCACTTTGTCATCCGGAGTGATCCGGATTTGATTGGGAGAACCCGATGACCACTGAGCGTATTATCGACTTTCTGAACACACGACGACCGGACGGACCGTGCCTCGTTGTCGATCTGGATGTCGTCAGAGACAATTTCACCGCCTTTCGCCGCGCGCTGCCGGACAGTGCGATCTATTATGCGGTCAAGGCCAATCCATCGCCTGAAATCCTGCGGTTGCTTGCGTCGATGGGATCGAATTTCGACGCCGCATCGGTGAGCGAAATCGAAATGGCGCTGGAGGCCGGGGCAACGCCCGACCGCATCTCTTTCGGCAATACGATCAAGAAGGAGCGCGATATTGCGCGCGCCCATGAGCTGGGCGTGACGATGTTCGCTGTCGATGCTGTTGAAGAGGTGGAGAAGATTGCGCGGGCCGCACCCGGCGCGCGCGTTTTCTGCCGTGTGCTGACTGATTGTGAAGGTGCGGAATGGCCGCTGTCGCGCAAATTCGGCTGTGCGCCTGATATGGCGCTGGACGTATTGCGTGTGGCCCACACGCTCGGGCTGACGGCCCATGGCGTTTCGTTTCACGTCGGCTCTCAGCAGACCGATATCAATGCCTGGGACAGGGCGCTCGGCGATGCGCGTGGCGTCTTCGACAGCCTTGCGGCGGACGGTATTGTCCTGAAAATGGTCAATCTGGGCGGCGGGTTTCCGACCCGTTACCTCAAGGATGTACCGGCGGCGGAAGCCTATGGGCAGGCGATTTTCGAAGCGCTCAGCCGGCATTTCGGCAACCGGATTCCCGAGACGATTATCGAGCCCGGGCGCGGCATGGTGGGCAATGCCGGGGTGATCAAGGCCGAGGTGGTTCTTGTCTCGCGCAAGGCCGACAATGACAATCTGCGCTGGGTCTATCTTGATATCGGCAAATTTGGCGGTCTTGCGGAGACCATGGATGAAGCGATCCGCTATCCGATCCGCACCGCTCGCGACGATGACCGGTTCGAACCCTGTGTTCTGGCCGGCCCGACCTGCGACAGCGCCGATGTCCTCTACGAAAAGACACCTTATCCATTGCCGGTTTCTCTGACGATCGGCGATGAGGTGCTGATTGAGGGAACGGGTGCCTATACGACCACTTATTCGTCAGTGGCGTTTAACGGGTTCGAGCCGCTCAAATCCTACGTGATCTGACCGTTTCGGCCAGAATCAACCAGTAAAGAAGAGGTGCGGAAAGCTCAGCTTTTCGCACGCTTCGACAGTTCATGAAGCCAGGGTGCATCGGCACCGGAGCGTGAAACGGTTATCGCCGCAACTTCTGTTCCGAAGGTCAGGGCGGCTTTAAGCAGCGCTGCGTCGATCTCGGCAATGCCGGGTTTTGTCAGAACGCCGAGATCGGAGAGTTTCGCCAGAAGCCCGGCGTTGAATGTGTCTCCGGCGCCAACTGTGTCGACAACCTTTACCCGTTTTGGTTTTACGCTGATGCGTTCTCCGTCCGACATGAGCGCGGTCACCTCATCACCGCCGCGTGTCAGAACGATCAGGGACGGCCCCATTCTTTGCAGCATGCGGCATTTGTGATCGAGTGTACCTTCGCCCGGAACGAGCCAGGATAGATCCTCATCGGACACCTTGACGATGTCGCTCAACTCGATCATCGCGTTGATGCGCTTGCGGTAGGTCTTGGTGTCGGAGATGAAGCCTGTGCGGATGTTGGGATCGAGCATGATCACCCGGTCGCGGGCTTCGCGTCTTTGCAGATAGGCAAGCGTTTCCGCACAGGGTTCGTTGATCAGGCTGATGCCGCCGAAAAAGAGGGCGGAGACATCGGCCGGTATGGACGGCAGCCGCTCTGCCGTCAGCATCCGCCCGGCGCTCATCTCATCATAGAATGTGTAGCTTGCCTGGCCGTCAGTAAGTTCGACAAAGGCCAGGGTCGTGGGCCGGTCGCTCGAAACGCAAAGGCTGTGGTCCACCTTGCTGCTTTCCAGCGTTGCCTTCAATTGCTGGCCGAACAGATCCGTTGACAGGCCAAAAAAGAACCCGGCGGACTTTTCCAGCCGCCCAAGCGCAATCGCGGTGTTGAAGACCGCCCCGCCGGCGAGCGGTTGAAAGCCCCGGACGCCGTCAGCGCCGGTCATCGGGATCATATCGATCAGTGCTTCTCCGCAGCAAAGGATCATGAGGCGCTCCGGTTGATATGGGTGTCATAGTCTGAGACGAGAAGATGAACGGGCGGTGTGTCTTCCTCAGCGGTCGAAAACCGCTTGATCGGCATTTCGAAGACATTGTCCGTCTTGTCGTCGTTGACGGTGGAGACCTCGCCGATCAGCACATCCTCTTTCTCGGCCCAGAATGCGTGCCAGACGCCGGGCACAAGGGTAACGCTTTCGCCGGGATCGAGCTTGAGCAGGCCGCCGGCTTCAAGTGTGCGCATCCGTCCGTCAACCGGAACGCTGACCTTTGCGGACCGGTCAATCGAGCCATCTTCTTCAGACTCAAAGAGCTCCAGCACCAGCTTGCCGCCGCCGCGATTGATGATGTCTTCCGCCTTGATATTGTGGCGATGCATGGGACTGAGCTGGTCCTTGCGCGAGATCATGATTTTTTCGGCATACAACATGCCGCGGCCGGAAGCGAGGTCGGCGGCGTCTCCATTCCTGACCGTAAACAGAAAAAGGCCCATTTCGTCGAACCGGCCCTCGCCATAGTCGGTAATGTCCCAACCCATGCCTCGTTCGATGATCATTGAATCAGCATTGGCCTGCATGTCTTCGGGCGTCCAATAGGCAAAAGGCGGCATGACATATCCGAAGGATCGGATAAAGGCATCGCCGCTTTTCAGGATTTCGTTGATCTGTGAGCGTTTCATTGTTTCTTCCGTGGCAGCGCCATTGTCGACACACGGTTCCCCGTGTCTTTCTTAGCATCCATTGCCGGGAGGATAAGAGGCCAAATGGGCCTGTATATCAAGCGGTCAGATCGGCGACCCCACAGTCTCCGGTCTCAGTGCCGAAAACCAGCTGTACACCCCGGCGGCTCCAGCCCATCGTGCTGACCGCCCCGCGTCCGCCGCGCCGCAGCACCGCTTCCTTGCCGTCCGAGATCCTTGCAACGGTGATCATGCCGTCGCCGTAGCCGATGGCGACGGCATCGTCGGTCGGATGGCAGGCGACGCATGTCACCGTGGTATCGCCGCGGGTGCCGAGCTCAAGCGGCGCCTTGCCCATGGGGCCGTCCTTGCCCGAAAACGGCCAGACGATGGCTGCCGGTGCGCCTGAAGAGGCCAGCCATTTGCCTTTGGCGCTCCAGCTGAGCGATTTGACCTTCGCAGGATAGCCCGACATGCGCATGTGCTTGCCGTCTTTCAGGCGCCAGCCGTGCAAGGCGTTCTCCTGCATCGAGGAGACGAGATATTTGCCGTCCGGGGAAAATGTGACAAGTGTGTGCGCGCCCTTCCAGTCAAGGTCGACGGGTTCGGTCTGAAGGCCGGCCCAATGCAGTGAGACGCCGTTATAGCGCGCGGCGGCGATACGCATGCCTTTGGGCGCAAAGGCCAGACCTTCCACGGTGCGCTGCTCCTGGAACTCAACGAGAGTGCCGTCGGATTTACGCACCATAGCCGCGCGGCCGGTCGCAAAGGCGACCGCACCTTGAGGCCCGGCAGCCACACAGGTGATCCATTTGCCGGGATATTCCGCAAGCACCGTCGTCGCGCCACTTCTGTCCGTGGCTGTCACCTTGCCGTCTTCTCCGCCCGTTATGAGTTGATCGCCAGCCGGAGTGCGCGCGGCGCAAAGCAGGCCGTCATGCGGATTTGAGGAATGGGCACCGTGATCAAGCCGGTGGACTGTTCCGTCGGCCAGGGCAAAAAACGGACTGTCCCAGAGATAGGCCGCGGCGATACAGTGCCCGCTCAGTTCGAAAGGTGCGATTGTCGGCATGGGCCGTCCTATGCCTGGCAGGCCTCGAAGGTCCGTTTGAGCTTTTCGTGATCGAGGTCGCGGCCGATGAACACGATGCGGCTCTCGCGCTCTTCCCCGGCGTTCCACGGGCGCTGGTGATCGCCTTCGACGATCATATGGATACCTTGGACGACGTAGCGGTCGTCGTCACCGTCAAAGGCAATGATCCCCTTGAGCCGCAGGATGTTCGGTCCGTCGATCTGCGTCGTTTTCTGGATCCAGGGAAAGAACAGATCGGGTTTGACGGGGCCGGCCCGCAATGAGATCGACTGAACGGATGTGTCGTGAATGTCCGACACCTTGGCATGCTCATGATGGTGTTCATGCTCGTGATCATGATCGCAGCCCGGTCCGCAGGCGTGGTCCGCATGGCCGTGTTCGAGAAAATGCGGGTCATTGTCGAGGGCGCGCTGCAGATCGAAGGCGCCGCGGTCGAGTACCTCGGGGAGTGAAATCGCCGCGCGCTCGGTGCGGTGGATGCGGGCGGACGGGTTGATCGCGCGGATGCTTGCTTCCACCGAGGCGAGCTGTTCCGCATCGACGAGGTCCGTTTTGTTCAATAGCACCACATCGGAGAAGGCGATCTGATCCTCCGCTTCCTGGCTGTCTTTCAGGCGCAAAGGCAGGTGTTTGGCATCGACAAGCGCCACCACCGCATCCAGGCGCGTCTTGGCGCGCACGTCGTCGTCCATGAAAAAAGTCTGGGCAACCGGTGCCGGATCGGCAAGGCCGGTTGTTTCCACGATGATGGCGTCGAAGCGGCCCGGCCGGCGCATCAGGCCTTCCACGACACGGATAAGGTCACCGCGTACCGTGCAGCATACGCAGCCATTGTTCATCTCGTAGATTTCTTCGTCCGATTCGACGATGAGATCATTATCGATGCCGATTTCGCCGAACTCGTTGACGATGACCGCATACCGTTTGCCATGGTCTTCGGAGAGGATCCGGTTGAGAAGGGTCGTTTTGCCCGATCCGAGGTAACCGGTCAGTACGGTCACCGGAATGGAATTGGCGGCTTCGTTCATCATAAGCTCCTGACGTTGGAACCGCATATAGGCGATCACTGGCTCGCGCGCCAGCCACAGCGTTCAACGCAGGCGGCTGATATCGAAGCTGTGAATGTCCTGCAGCAACTCGATCAGCCCGGCAACGCTGTGGGAAATCAGGGCCTCGCCCTTATCAGCGGTCGCTGCAAGGGCGTTTCCGGTGGCGCCGTGCGGGTTCAGATCGGAGATTTTCCAGCCGAAGGCGTGGGGCCCGTAGGCGCGAAGGTGCCTTGCCGAATTCTGAAGCGTCTCCTGATAGGATTCAAAATCCTCAGCCTTGGCGATATCCACGAGGTCGGGACGCAGCGCCAGCATCACTGAGGTTTCGATGTCGCCGGCATGGATGCCGATGTCTTTTTCCCGTTTGGAAATGAGTCCATCGGGCAGGCCGAAGCGGGTCCAGCTTGTCGCCACTGCGAGCATGGAAAAGCGTATGCGGGCCTCGGTGGCAACCACAGTCATCAAGGGCGAATTGCCGCCATGGGCGTTGAGCATGACACATTTGCGCACACCCATTTGCGACAACGATCCGGCGATGTCGAGCCAGCGATTGATCGCCTCGTCCCAACTCAGGCTGCGTGTGCCTGCAAAGTCCATATGTTCGACAGAATACCCGACTGCCTCCACCGGAAGGAAGGTCACGGGCAGGTCTTCGGGAAGAGCCTTTGCAGCCGCTTCGGCTATGCCACCGGCGATGATGCTGTCGGTTTCGAACGGAAGATGCGGACCATGCTGCTCATGCGCACCGAGCGGGAGAACGGCGATCCAGTCAAGGCGCTCTTCGGCCGGAAGGCCGGGGTCGTTTTCGTTCCATATCGGATGGGGGAAAGCCATCGGATGAACCTTTCCTGCTATTTTGTCCGTGCGCAGCCGGACCGGTCATGGAATCGACACGTCCTGAACGTATTCGCATGTGGCGGCGGTTTCAAACCATCCCGTTGAGGTGTTAGCGGGCTAAAATCTGCCGAGAAGCCTTAAAGTGGCCGCAACCTTTGGGTGAAATTGAAAGATCGTTGATCGCGATTCGGTCAGCGGTCAGATTTTGAAAAGAAGCCAAGCAAGGTTATAATTCCGTTGCCCAGCAATGCCCGGTTCAGGGCATGTGGATCAGGAGGCCGCCATGGCCAAAAAAAGTAAATCCGGCGAAGACAAGAAAAACAACGAAGACAAAGTCGAGCTGTTTTCTCAGCTTGCGGCTTCGGCGCGCTGTTCGCGCACCCTGCTGTCCAGGCAGCTCCTGTCATGCGGGCTCTATGCCGGGCAGGATGCGGTTATCCTGGCTCTTGATGCGGAGGATGGATTGTCATTGTCGGTGATTGCCGAGCGATTGGGCGTAAGAGCGCCGACGATGACCAAGACGATTAACCGGCTTGCAGCCCAGGGCTTCGTTGACAAAAGGGATTCTGAATCGGACGCCCGCCTATCTCATGTCTTTTTGACAGACACGGGCCGCGAAGCCGTGAAGTCGGTCAGAAAGGCCATCCGGAAATCGCAAAAACTCGCGTTGCGGGAAATGAGCCCCAAGGACATCAAATCGCTGACCAAGCTGTTGCGGCGCGTTGAACAGAACATCGCTTCGGCTCTTTGACAAGGCAGCCTTCGACCATCCCTTTTAAAATTTCAGGTTTCAATTTAAAACGGGCGGATTGAGGGGTCATATCAGGGCCGCGCAAGCGGCCATGCTGCCATGGGGTGTGGTTTTTGGGCCAGAAGGTCAAACTGTCAACAATTGCCGATTCTCTTGGTCTGTCGACCGCGACCGTGTCGCTGGCTTTGCGCGACAGCCCGCTTGTTGCCGATGCGACGCGGGAGCGGATCAAGGAGCAGGCGCAGGCGCTCGGCTATATCTACAACCGCCGCGCAGCCAGCCTGCGCACATCTCGGTCAGGTATTATCGGTGTCGTTGTTCACGACATCATGAACCCGTTCTACGCGGAAATCCTGCGGGCTATCGAGAGCGAACTCGATCGCAACCGCCAGACTTTCATCCTGTCCAATCACTACGATTCGGTCGAAAAGCAGCGCAATTTCATCGAGACGCTGCTCCAGCTCGGCGGTGACGGTGTCATCATGTCGCCGGCTATCGGTACGCCCAAACGCGATATCGAACTGGCCGAAGACAACGGCATGCCGGCGATCCTGATTGCCCGGTCTGTCGACGATGTCCCCGTCCCGACCTATCGCGGAGACGATGCCTATGGAATTGCTCTGGCGACCAATCACCTGATTGGTCTCGGTCACCGCTGCATCGCTATGGTTGGCGGCACGGATCAGACGTCGACCGGCCGGCACCGCTACCAGGGCTATGTCCAGGCATTGCAGAAAGCCAATATCAAGGTCGATCCGGATTTGAGAATACCGGGTCCGCGCACCAAGCAGGCAGGCTTTGAGGCGGCGGTCAATTTTCTGTCGCTGCCACAAAAGCCGACGGCTGCCGTGTGCTGGAATGATCTGGTTGCCATTGGCCTGATGAACGGTATTGCGCGCGCCGGACTGGTGCCGGGTCAGGATATTTCGGTAACCGGCTATGACGATCTTGAAGAAGCCTCGATCGCAACGCCGTCGTTGACAACGGTGTGGAACGGCCAGGCGGAAGTGGGCCGTATGGCAGCGCGTGCGCTGCTCGACAAACTCAACGGCTCGAAAGATGCTGACGGCCTGCATCTTATCCGGCCGGAAATGCGCATTCGGCAGTCGACGTCGCCCCTTAAGTGATTCGTCGCTGATGCTTCCCGGCAGGGTTTGCAGGAGCAAAGGGGCAGGCCATATCGTTTGCATGGGCAGCGACAAGGTGTAATCTTGAGCAAGACCCGTTCGGCCTGCTATTGGCCGGGTCCGGCTATCCGCAGAACCCGACAGGAGGACAAGCATGAACCGTCGCTCATTTATCAAGAGGGCGGGTGCGGCAGGCACCGGCGCGGCAGCTTCCGTGGCGCTGGCAGCGCCCGCGCTGGCTCAGTCGCAGCCGGAGGTAACGTGGCAGCTTTCGTCGGGTTACCCCAAGTTGCTCGACACGATTTATGGCGCCTCCGAGACGTTTGCCGACACGGTGCGGGAACTGACCGACGGCAAGTTCGACATCAAGGTTTTTCCGGCCGGTGAAATCGTCGACACATCCGATGGTTTGGACGCGGTACAGGAAGGCAAGATCGAGATCGCCAGCACGGCGTCCAACTATTTCTGGGAAAAGGACCCGGCCTTTGCATTTGGAACCGGCGTGCCGTTCGGTCTCAACCAAAGAATGATGAACTCCTGGCTTTACGAAGGCGGTGGTCTTGAGCTCCTGAACGGTTTTTACAAGAAATTCAATATTATTGGATTTCCGAGCGGTAACACCGGTGCGCAAATGGGTGGCTGGTTCCGCCGCGAAATCAATTCCCTCGACGACTTGCAGGGCCTGAAGTTCCGCATCGGCGGTTTTGGCGGCACGATTATCGAGAAAATCGGGGTTCAGCCGGTCGATCTTCCACCAGAAAGGATTTACGGCGCGCTGGAGAACGGCACGATTGACGCGGCCGAATTCGTCGGCCCCTATGACGACGACAGGCTCGGCCTCAACCGTGTGGCGAAATACTATTACTACCCCGGCTGGTGGGAAGGTGGCGTCACGCTGATGAACCTGGTCAATCTGGACAAGTGGAACGCGCTTCCGAAGTCTTACCAGGCGGCGATCCGCAGCGCTTCGGCACAGGCCAACGCCACCATGATTGCACGGTACGATTCGCTCAATCCGCCGACGTTACGCCAGCTCGTTCAGTTTGGAACGGTGCTGCGGCCCTATTCGCACGATATCATGCTCGCCTGCTTCAACGCGGCCGAGGAGACCTACAAGGAACTGGCCAGCGACAATGCGGATTTCAAGGCGTTGCTCGATTCCTATATGAGCTATCGCCGGGACGCCTATCTATGGTTCCAGTTGTCGGAATATGCGCAGGATGCGTTTTTGATGCTGCAACAAAGGGCAGGGCGGCTCTGACCGGCTTTTGTGTCCTGGCCGCACGTTGCAGTGCACAATCGATTTCATTTGACGTGCAGACGTCGGGACCCAAAATAAGCCGAAAGCCTTAACGGCGGAACGATGCCGGCCTTCCGGGCTGAGCTGCGGAGGACTGGATGACACTGCATGACGTCTCGCTGGACGACAAGTACGACCTTTCCAAAAACAGGATATTCGTTACCGGAACGCAGGCCGTTGTGCGGCTCCTGCTCATGCAGAAGGCGCTTGATCACCGGGCCGGTCTGAATACGGCGGGGTTTGTCTCCGGTTACCGCGGCTCGCCGCTGGGTGCGTTCGATCAGCAATTGTCCCTCGCGAAGCGGCAGCTTGAAGCCAGCGATATCGTTTTCCAGCCGGGTCTCAACGAGGAATTGGCCGCGACCGCGTGCTGGGGCACGCAGCAGGCTGAACTTGACGGACACGGAAAGTATGACGGCGTCTTTTCGGTCTGGTACGGCAAAGGTCCGGGTGTCGACCGGTCCGGGGACGTGTTTCGTCATGCGAACCTTGCCGGTACGTCGCCGCATGGCGGCGTCCTGGCGCTGATGGGTGATGATCACACAGCTGAATCGTCCACCAATGCGCACCAGACCGAGTTCGTTTTCGTCGATACGATGATCCCGATCCTCAACCCCGCCGGGGTTCAGGAAATCATCGATTACGGACTTTACGGCTTTGCGCTTTCGCGCTTTGCCGGGACCTGGGCGGCGCTCAAATGCGTGAAGGACAATATTGAATCGACCGGTTCCGTGGAAGCCGGGCTCGACCGGCTCAATATCGTGCTGCCTGAGTTTGATATGCCGCCGGATGGCCTGAACATAAGGCTGGGCGAGCTTGATTTTCTCGGTCAGGAAGTGCGGCTGCATGAATATAAACGGGATGCGGTCAGCGCCTTTATTCGCGCCAACGGGCTGAACAAGACGATCTGGAGTGGCGGCCCGAAAGCCAAGATCGGCATTATCAGTGTCGGCAAGAGCTATCTCGATGTGCGCCAGAGTCTTTCGGATCTTGGCATCGACCGCGAGGCGGCGGACCGCGTCGGCATCAGGCTGATGAAGGTGGCCGCGCCCTGGCCGCTGGGCCTGGAGGACTTTCGCCCCTTCGTTGACGGGCTCGAGATGGTCATCGTCGTTGAGGAAAAACGATCCCTGATCGAATCGCAGTTGCGCGAGGCGCTCTACGGGACTGCTCACCAGCCGGTCATCGTCGGCAAGCGCGATGAGACCGGTGCCTGGCTCTTTCCGGTGAAAGGTGCGCTCGATCCGAACGAGATTTCAGTTGCGGTCGGTGAGCGGGTTCTGAAGGTTGCGGGCCATTCAGAAGAGATTGATGCCCGCGTCAAACGCATTCGCCAGGCCCAGGCGATGCTGTCGGATATGACGGATGTCGCGGTCCGAACGCCGTATTTCTGTTCCGGATGCCCCCACAACAGTTCAACGCGGGTTCCGGAAGGGTCGAAAGCGGCAGCGGGAATCGGCTGTCATTTCATGGCGATCTGGATGGATCGGGAAACGCAGGGGTTTACCCAGATGGGCGGGGAGGGCGCCCAGTGGGTTGGCCAGCAACCCTTCAGCGAGACTCCGCATATCTTTCAGAACCTCGGTGACGGAACCTATAATCACTCCGGAATACTGGCTCTGCGGTTTGCTATCGCAGCGGGCGCCGACGTGACCTACAAGATCCTCTTCAACGACGCAGTGGCGATGACGGGCGGACAGCAGCTCGACGGCGGTTTGACGGTTGATGCCATTGCCCGTCAGGTTCGGGCCGAAGGGGTCGACCGGATTGCCATTGTCTCCGATGAGCCGGACAAATATCCGACCGGTATGGACTGGCCGTCGGGCGTGACCTTCAATCATCGCTCCGAACTTGATGCCGTCCAGAGGGAACTGCGCGAGGTCAAGGGCGTTTCCGTTCTTCTTTACGATCAAACCTGCGCAGCGGAGAAGCGGCGCAGGCGCAAGCGGGGTACGTTTCCCGATCCCGATCGACGGGTGGTGATCAACGAGCTGGTGTGCGAGGGATGCGGCGATTGCGGCATCCAGTCGAACTGCGTCTCGGTTCAGCCGGTTGAAACGGAGTTCGGCCGAAAGCGCCGCATCGATCAATCGAGCTGTAACAAGGACTTTTCCTGTCTTGAAGGGTTCTGCCCGTCCTTTGTCACCGTCCATGGCGGCAAAATCCGCAAGTCGGGAGCAACCGTTGATGGCGGCGACCCGCTGAACGGTGTGCCCGACGCGATTGCGGCGCCGGTTGAGGACGGTTGGGCCTGTGTGATCACCGGCGTTGGCGGAACCGGTGTTGTTACGATCGGTGCAATCCTCGGCATGGCCGCTCACATTGAGGCAAAAGGCTGCGGCATGATCGATATGGCAGGCCTTGCGCAGAAGGGTGGCGCGGTGTTTTCCCACGTGCGGATCGCGGCAAAGCCTGAAGATATTGCCGCAATACGTGTTCCGGCCGGCAAGGCCGATCTTGTGCTCGGATGCGATCTGGTGGTGTCCGGA
Source organism: Hoeflea prorocentri (assembly GCF_027944115.1). NCBI lineage: Bacteria > Pseudomonadati > Pseudomonadota > Alphaproteobacteria > Hyphomicrobiales > Rhizobiaceae > Hoeflea > Hoeflea prorocentri. The sequence goes on from NZ_JAPJZI010000001.1 coordinate 66,159, forward strand.
TCGCGCAAGGTGCTGGCGTCCGTACGCGAGAACGAGACGCTCTTTATCGCCAATACGGCGGAGATCATGCCGGGGGATTTTGCCCGCAATGCTGATTTCTCGTTGCCGGTGGAGCGGCTCAAGCGCGAAATCGTCAAGACAGCAGGAGAGGACCGCACGGTCTATTTCGATGGAACTGCGGCGGCAAACGCCTTGTTCGGCAATGCGATCGCGGCAAACATGTTCATGCTCGGCCTTGCCGCGCAGCGTGGCGGGTTGCCTTTGTCGGCCGCTTCGGTTGAGCGGGCGATCGTTCTGAACGGGCAGGCGGCGGACATGAATATCGCGGCGTTCAGGTGGGGCCGGCGCGCCGCGCACGATCCGCAGGCGGTGCGTGACCTGGTTGCCGCGGCCCGTACGCCTGACCGGACGCATATGATTTCCAAACAGCCGCAGGAGGCAATCGACAGACGGGTGCAGTTCCTCACGGCCTATCAGAGCAGGCGCTTCGCCGAGCGCTACCTCAAGCGCATCGAGACAGTAAAGGAGGTCGACAACAGGCTGACCGGGGCGATCGGCGCCTTGAGCGATGCGGCGGCGCATAACCTTTTCAAGTTGATGGCGATCAAGGATGAATATGAGGTTGCCAGGCTTTTCACCGATGGGTCATTTGTCAGGCAGCTCAACGACCAGTTCGAGAGCTGGGATCGGCTGGAGTTTCACCTCGCGCCGCCCTTTCTTGCGGGGACCGGGGACAACGGCCGGCCCGTCAAGCGTCGCTTCGGCCCGTGGATGTTACGGATTTTTGCGCTTCTTTCCGCCGCCAGGCGCTTTCGCGGCACGCCGCTCGATATCTTTTCCTTCCAGGAAGAACGGCGGCGGGAAAGGCGCCTGCTTGCCGAATATGAAGACCTTTTGGACGAGATTTGTCGCACGGTATCGAAAAACAATTACGATGCCGCGGTTGCTTTGCTGAGTTATCCGCAGCGTATTCGCGGTTACGGCCTTGTTAAGGACCAGTCAGTCGCGGACCTGCAGAATGAACTCGAAAACCTCAAACAGGCTTATTTTGCAGGCGATACGGGTTTGCCCCAGGCAGCCGAGTAATATCGGTGTTTGCGAAAGGCTCTATATTTAAGAAATACAACCGCGACCATGTTATATATATCAAAGGTTGTATTCGGGTGCTATAAACCGAATCTCAAGTCTTCCTTAAGGCTTTTACGATAGCTCATAAGCTACACTGCGTGGAATGAAGTTTATGGGCGGAAAAGAACCGCAACAGATCCCGGCGGATGTATATCTGTCGTTTGTCCGGTCGTTATACGGGAACCGTATGACGCTTTTTGCCGGCATGATCGCGCATGTCACGGTCAGCCTGCTGGTTTTCTTCAAGCTCAAGGATCCCGTTTATCTGCTGTTTGGCTGCGCGATTTTCGCCAATTGGCTGGCCCGCGCCTATTCCATGACGCTTTTTGACAAAGCGGATGTCTGTGCGCAGGACAGGGTGGCAATCGCCTGGTGGGAAAGGGTTTCAGTTACCGGCGCCGCGATGATCGCCTTCCTGTTGGGGGCAATGAGCGGATATGCTTTCCTGGCTTCACAGGATACATTTGCCGAAATTGCCACGCTCTCCATCACTCTGAGCCTTCTTGTATCTGTCGTCGGCAGGAATTTCGGTACAAAGATCACCGTTCATGTCGTTACGGTTGCGGCTTGCGGCCCGATCATGGTCAGCCTTTTGCTGACCAACAATATCTACATGATGCTGTTGGCGCTTCTGATCATCCCGCTTGCGTCCACGACCATTTCAATGGCCAACGGTGTGCGCGAATTTCTCTATGAGAACGTGCTGAGCCGCCGCGAGATCGCCATTATTGCCGATCGTTTCAATGCTGCGCTTAACAATATGCCGCATGGATTGTTCATGCTGGACGAAAACAGCCGGATCGTGGTCGCGAACAAGAAGGCGGCCGAACTTCTGGCGGCCGGGACCCGGGATGCGCTTTCGGGCCATTCCCTCGCCGCGGTTCTGAGATATGGCGTGCGCAAGGCTGTGATCACGCCTGACCGGGCCAAGATCATTCAGTTGCAGTTGCAATCTCTGATCGATGGCGAGGAGTCGCGGGCGCTGGTTTATTTCTCCGATGAACTTTATCTGGAGTTCAGCGCCAAGCGCCGAAAGCACAGTGGTGTCGTGCTCATTTTTGAAGACGTGACAGCGCGTATCAAGGCTGAGGAAAAGATCGTCCATATGGCGCGTTACGACAGCCTCACCGGTCTGTCCAACCGCGGCTATTTCTCCGAAACCGTCGAGAAGGCGGTCAAGAAAATGGGAGAGGATGAAAAGTTCGCGCTGGCCGTCATTGATCTTGATGATTTCAAACACGTTAACGATACCAGCGGCCACATGATGGGCGACCGGCTGCTTTGCGCCATCTCGGCCCGCCTCAGCAGTATTGCCGGCGACAACATGACCCTGTCGCGTTTCGGCGGCGACGAGTTTGTAGTTTTTATCCGCAATGTTCGGGACGAGGCGCATATCGACGAGATCATGTCGAATATGTTCACGGCCTTGCGCGGGACCTATCTCATCAACGGAAACCGTCTGTTCGTCAGCCTGAGCGCGGGCATCGTGATCGGCACCAAGGCGGAGTTTCGACTCGATGATCTGCAAATCAAGGCAGACCTGGCGCTCTATGAAACAAAGCACCAGGAAAAGAACAGCTGGGTGCTTTTTGCCGACGAAATGGATGAGAAATATACGCGTCGCCAGAAGCTCAAAGCCGCGCTGCGGGACGCCGTTCGGGAAAAATCCTTCAGTGTTGCCTACCAGCCGATGTTTACGATCGATACGGTTGAAGTAGCCTGCTGCGAGGCGCTCTCGCGCTGGTATCATCCCGAATTCGGCGCGGTTTCGCCGGCGATCTATATCCCGCTCGCCGAGGAGATGGGTATCGTTGGCGAGCTGACGCGGCACATGCTGACAGTTGCCTGTGCCGATTGTGCCAGCTGGTCCAACGGATCGGCGGTGTCTGTCAATCTTTCAGCCAATGATCTTCGCAACAAGGAGATCGTCTCAATGGTTACGGATGCGCTGAAGGCATCCGGGCTTGAAGCGGGGCGGCTGCAGGTTGAGGTGACGGAAAGCGCATTTGTGCAGGATGCTGCAAAAGCCAAGGCCATTCTCAAGGAACTGCACGCCAAGGGCGTGACGATCGCGATCGACGATTTTGGAACCGGCTATTCGAGCCTGAGCTACCTGCATCTCCTGCCGCTCGACAAGGTCAAGATAGACCGCTCATTCGTTTCCGACATCGCCAACGACGAGCGTATGCTCAAACTGCTGAAAGGTGTTGTCCACCTGTCGCGGGAGTTGGGGCTTGAGATCGTTGTCGAGGGCGTCGAGACCGAAGAGCAACTTGAGTTGATCCGGTCAACCAAGAGCGCCGATCTTATTCAGGGCTTCATCTTCGGCATGCCCATGCCCAGCAGCGGCATATCCGAGCTGACCTCACTTGGCTCGGATGACGACGCCCGCCACGTGGCTGCCCAGTAGTAGTTCGGGATCACAGGCGCTGCCCTCAATACCAGTTGACCAACCTCAACCGCGGCCAAAGATCCTCGGTATGAACCGGCCTGTTCTCGCCTTGTATTGCGCATACTCCTCGGCCATGGCAGTGGAGGCGAATTTCTGTTCCTCGCCCTTTGCCGCGACCCAGTAGGTTATGATGATGGCCGTCAGCGGAACAAGCGACCAAGGGCTCCATGTGCCGATCGCCCAGCCGGACCAAAGCAAGAGGTAGGATGAATAAAAAGGATGCCTGACCACAGAATATGGGCCTGTCATCAGCAGGCTTCCGGGCAGTTTTTCATCGAAGGCGGCAAGAAGTCCGGCTTTTGACGATTCACGTATCGTTGCCCGGAAAAGAAGTGCGCTCGCGATGAGCATGACCAGGGAAACCAGTTGGGGGATAATTGGCTGCTGAACGTAGAAAGTCAGGCCTATCATTAACAACATGCTAAACAATACAAGCAGTGAGAGCATATTCATGCCCTTCGGCATCTGCTTTATGTCGACGTCAAAATGGCACCGCATCGACCACACGTGGGCTGCCAGAATCCCCACTGCAAATAGGCAAACAAGCCCATCCAGCAACATCGCTCACTCCCAAAACATCGATCTTCTCAACTCAACCTGGAATAGAGCTTTACACCTGCCTATGCCGGGCGCTTTCCTATCTAACCAATAAATCCAAACTTGCAAGCTTAGGCAAATATTAAGCGGCATCTGTTAAATTCCCAGGAGCAGAAAACCACTGCAAACCCTGACCTGGAGATGGGATTTGACACTGATAATGCCGACCGTCGAAAGCGACAATGCGTCGCTGTCCTATATGGACAGAGCGGGCGAGGGCATGCCGATCCTGTTTCTGCATGGATCGGGGTTTTCAAAAGAAGTCTTTAGCCAGCAATTCGAGAGCGAGGAACTTGCGGGTCACCGGTTGATTGCCGTTGACCTGCCCGGTCATGGAGCATCACCTGATGCTGCCGATCCAAAGGCCACCTATTCATATGCGGGTTTTGCGGCCGCGGTTACCGGGTTTATCCGTGAAATCGGGTTGGAGCGCTGTGTTGTCGTGGGCTGGTCGCTCGGCGGGCATGTCGCCTATGAAATGCTCGACGCGGTGCCAGAGGTTGCGGGTGTTTTGACATTTGGCGCGCCGCCGGCTGTCGGCGGACCCCTTGGAATTGTGCGGTCCCTCCACATTTCCAGGAACCTGCTGCTTATATCCAAAGGCAGGTTCTCCAAGCTCGATGCGGAGCGCTTCGAGCTGGCTTGTCTTGGCGGTATGCGCCGGGGTGAGTTTGTCGATGCGTTGCTTCGCACTGACGAGAAAATGCGCCCGCTGCTTTCGCGCAGTGTCATGAGTATATCCGGTGGAGGCCAGAAAGAGCGTCTGGAAGCATCCCGGACTCCGGTTTGTATTCTGCAGGGACGCCATGATCCCATCGCCCGAACCGGATATGTGCAGACCCTTTCATGGCCTGCCCTGTTCGAAGGGCGTGCGGTAATTTTTGAAGAATCCGGCCATGCGCCGTTTGTTGACGCCCAGGAGCGGTTCGACCGGCTCGTGAGGCGCTTCTGCGATGCTGTCGCGTCCGGTCAAACCGGACATGCCGGCAATGATATGCTGCCGCTCTCGCTGGCCGTTTAGCTCGCCACACTCTACCCAGAGACAAACTCTTTTCTGAACCTGACGGGCTGGCATTGAAATCTGCCCGTGTGGAGCCTTTTTCCCGATACTTGCGCCGGAGTCATTAACCTTAACATAAAGTTTACGGCCGAAATTATTTGATTCAACTTTTAAATTTCAGATCGTTCCGCTAACGTTAAGCAATCGTTAACGTGTCTGGGGCGAGAGATGACACCAATCAGCGGAATGTCCAATTTCAACCAAAAACTGTTTGGTGTCATGGACAGGATCGAGTACCGGCGGATCGTAAGCGCTGAGGATTTCGAGGATCTATCTGCACTTCGTACAAAGGCTTATCGCAGGGCCAATATGCATGTGCCGTCAAATGGCGGACTGTTTATCGACGAGATCGACTTCGATCCGCAGGCCTATGTGTTCGGCATCTATTGCGACGAGCAGCTGATCAGCTCGATCCGCATACATCATGTGACGCCCGATCATCGCGTCAGCCCGGCGCGCAATCTCTTCCCGGAGGAAGTGGACCGTTTTCTGGACTCCGGCATGACGCTGATCGATCCGGTCCGTCAGGCCTCCGATCCAGATCTTTTTGACGACCTTCCGGCTTTGCCGTACCTCACCTTGCGTGTGGCGATCCTGGCAATCGAGTATTTTAAAGCCGACCGCTGCCTTTCTTTTGTTCCGCCGCGCCATGTGGCTTTTTACAAGCGCGTGTTCGGTTCGAAGCTGGTGGCTGGCCCGTTGCGGAACTGCAAGGGTTACGGCATTGATTTCAGCCTGCTTGCGGCCGATATCGCCAGCGAGCTGCCGCGGGTCTATCGGCGTTATCCGTTTTTCCGTTCGCAACCGTTTGAGCGACGGATGATGTTCGGGCCGGCGGAGGAGCAGAATCAGATTCCGCTCACCGTCATTCCTACAGCCCGCTACATGCTGGCTGCCTAGCGGCAACGCTATGCCGGGCGGTAACGACCGTCCGGTTTACGTGTCTATGTGCCGCATACGGCCTTTTCACACCACGACTTGCCCCGGGGAGCGGCATTGTGTATTCGATGCTGCAAGTTTTTGCTCGTATCTGCCGGCGCAGACCGGCTCAGTGCACAGCGAATAGATTTAAGACAGGAAACGTCCGTGTGACCGCCGGACGAAACCGGTTTGGCAGGGGAGTATCTTGATGGCCGAGAACAATACCGGGCCCGTCGAAACGGGGGCTGAAATGGACTACGCGGAACACGAAAAAACGTACAATATGTTCCTCAACCTGACGAAGTACGGCACGCTTGCCTGCGTTGTCATTCTGATTGCGATGGCGTTCGGTTTTTTCACGGCGGCCGGTTTCTTTACATCAACGCTGCTGGCAATCATCCTTCTCGCAATTGGTATTTACGTTCTGAAATAGGCGGCCAGGGCCTGTTGCCGGTGCGTTGCCGCAGTATTGCGGCCACGGCAATTCTTGGCGCGATGTCAGATCACAGGGAGTGAAGAGTGGCCAGCACCGTTTTCATTGCAAAAGAATCCCATCCAGAAGAATCCCGGGTTGCCGCTTCTGTCGACTCCGTCAAGAAAATGATATCGCTCGGGCTTGAGGTGGTGGTTCAAAAGGGAGCCGGTGCCGGCTCACAGATATCCGACGAAGCATTTGCCGAAGCCGGCGCAAAACTTGCCACTGCGACCGGGGCCAAATCGGCGGATGTTATCTTGAAAGTGCGCCGCCCGACCGATTCGGAAACCAAGTCCTATAAAAAGGGCGCCACGGTCATCGCCATTATGGACCCCTACGGCAATGAGAAGGCTCTCGGTGCAATCGCCAAGGCGGGCCTGTCCTCATTTGCAATGGAACTGATGCCGCGCATTACACGCGCGCAGGTGATGGACGTGCTGTCCTCGCAGGCAAACCTTGCCGGCTATCAGGCGGTGATCGATGCAACGCACGAATTCGACCGGGCACTGCCGATGATGATGACAGCGGCCGGCACGGTTCCGGCGGCGAAGGTTTTCGTGATGGGTGCCGGCGTTGCCGGATTGCAGGCGATTGCAACTGCGCGCCGGCTTGGCGCTGTCGTGTCGGCAACGGATGTGCGGCCGGCTGCCAAGGAGCAGGTTGCCTCGCTCGGCGCCAAATTCATCGCGGTCGAGGATGAAGAATTCAAGGCGGCAGAGACGGCCGGCGGATACGCCAAGGAAATGTCTAAGGAATATCAGGCCAAGCAAGCCGAGCTGGTAGCCGATCATATTGCCAAGCAGGATATCGTGATCACGACGGCGCTGATACCGGGCCGGCCGGCTCCGAAGCTTGTCAGCAAGGCAATGTTGAAATCCATGAAGCCGGGCTCGCTCTGTGTTGATCTGGCGGTCGAACGCGGCGGCAATGTCGAAGGCGCAAAAGCCGGCGAGATTGCCGAGGTCGAAGGTGTGCGGATCATTGGTTACAACAATGTGCCGGGCCGTATCGCCGCCAGCGCATCTCAGCTCTACGCGAAGAACCTTCTCTCCTTCCTGGAAACGCTGATTGACAAGGAAGAGAAGACGCTTGCGATCGACATGGAAGACGAACTCGTCAAGGCCACCCTGCTGACCCAAGGCGGCAAGATCGTGCACCCCGGTTTCGGCGGTGCCAGTGATGCAAAGGGAGATGCGTGATGGCAAATTCCGCAGTCGACAACGCACTGGACAATCTCGAATCCGCCACAGAGGCGGTGCGGCAGGCCGTAACCGACATGCCTGCGGTCGCCGATGCCGCCGGAGCAGCGGCACATGGCGCGACAGGCGGCCTGGTTGATCCGTTCATTTTCAGGTTCGCCATCTTCGTGCTGGCAATCTTTGTGGGCTACTACGTGGTCTGGTCTGTTACACCGGCGCTGCACACGCCGCTGATGGCGGTGACAAACGCCATCTCCTCGGTGATCGTCGTCGGAGCACTGTTGGCGGTGGGGATATCGGCAAGTGGGCTAGCGACCGGTTTCGGGTTTATTGCGCTGGTGCTCGCCTCCGTGAACATTTTTGGCGGCTTCCTGGTCACCCAGCGCATGCTCGCCATGTACAAGAAAAAAGAAAAGTGAGGGGCTGATTGATGTCTGAGAGTTTTGCAGCCTTTCTCTACCTTATTTCGGGCGTTCTCTTCATTCTCGCCCTGAGAGGGCTTTCCCATCCGACGACAAGCCGGCAAGGCAATGTCTACGGCATGATCGGTATGGGCATCGCCATTTTGACGACGCTTGCGCTGGCAACGCCTTCTGCCGGTGGTATCGGGCTCATTATCATCGGCCTTGCCGCCGGTGGTGGCGTTGGCGCTTATGTCGCCCGCCGCATTCCGATGACGGCAATGCCGCAACTTGTAGCAGCATTCCACTCGCTGGTCGGTCTTGCCGCCGTGCTGGTGGCGGCGGCGGCGCTCTATTCGCCAACGTCGTTCGGTATCGGCGATGTCGGCGATATTCATGCGCAAGCGCTTGTCGAGATGTCGATCGGCGTTGCTATCGGTGCCATTACCTTCACCGGTTCGATCATCGCCTTCCTGAAACTTGACGGCAGGATGTCCGGCAAGCCGATCATGCTGCCGATGCGCCATGCCATCAATGCCGGGCTCGGCATCGCCATTATCCTGCTTGTTGTGGTTCTGGTCGTCACCGAGAGCACATTTGTCTTCTGGCTGATCGTCGTGTTGTCGCTGATCCTCGGCGTACTGATCATTATCCCGATCGGCGGGGCGGATATGCCGGTTGTCGTCTCGATGCTCAACTCCTATTCGGGTTGGGCCGCAGCCGGTATCGGCTTCACGGTCGGCAATCTTGCGCTGATCATCACAGGCGCACTGGTCGGTTCGTCAGGCGCCATCCTGTCCTACATCATGTGTAAGGGGATGAACCGGTCGTTCATATCGGTGATCCTCGGCGGATTTGGCGGCGAAACGGCCGCTGCCGCCGATGACGACATCGACCGCTCGGTAAAACTCGGTTCCGCCGAAGATGCCGCGTTCCTTATGCAGAACGCCTCCAAGGTCATCATTGTTCCGGGATACGGCATGGCGGTTGCCCAGGCGCAACACGCGCTGCGTGAGCTTGCCGATCTGCTCAAGGAGGCCGATGTCGAGGTCAAATACGCCATCCATCCGGTCGCCGGCCGCATGCCCGGACACATGAACGTGCTCCTGGCGGAAGCCAATGTGCCCTATGACGAGGTGTTTGAACTCGAGGACATCAACTCCGAATTCGCACAGGCCGATGTGGTCTACGTGATCGGCGCCAACGACGTGACCAACCCGGCCGCGCGTGATGACCCGTCGTCACCAATCTACGGCATGCCGATCCTCGAGGTCGACAAGGCCAAGACCTGTCTTTTCGTCAAGCGGTCGCTGGGTTCGGGCTATGCCGGTATCGACAATACGCTTTTCTACAAGGACGGCACGATGATGCTGCTTGGCGATGCCAAGAAGATGACGGAAGACATCGTCAAGTCGATGGATTGATCCAAAAAAACCCGCCATCCGGCGGGTTTTTTATTGGGTGCCTGATCTCAGCGGACGCGCGACAGGCCGTCTTGCGCCGGCTGGTATTTCGGATCCAGCTGCGCGGCGCGTGCATAGGCATTTCGGGCTTTTGTCTTATCGCCCCGCCGCTCGTAGATCAGGCCCTGATTGACCCAGGCTTCCGCGATGTTCTTGTCGAGCTGCAGCGCCTTGTTGATGTCGGTGAAGGCATTTTCCTCGTCGCCCAGCGCCAGATAGGACAGGCCGCGATTGTTGTAGGGCAGCGGCGCGCTCGGCGACAGCGAGATGGACTTTGAGAAGTCCTCGATCGCCTGATTGTGCTGGCCGCGCTTCTGGTAGATGAGGCCGCGATTGTTGTAGGCGCGCGGATCGGTCGTATCGAGGTCGATTGCACGCTGATAGTCATTGAAGGCGTTGTTGAGCTGGCCAGCCTCGCGGTACATGTTGCCTCGTCCGATATAGGCCACGTCATAGCGCGGGTTGATCTGCAGAGCCTTGTTGTAGTCGTTCGAGGCGGCCGCAAGATCGCCCATGCCGCGATAGATCAGCGCCCGGTTGGCATAGGCCTGATAGAAATTCGGGTTGAGCTTGAGCGCCGTGTTGAAATCCTTCAACGCCTTGCTGAAATCACCGGCCCTGCCATAGGCGCTGCCGCGCACATTATAGGCTTCGGCGTCGTTGGGATTGTTGTTGATGACCTGTGTCAGCGAGGCAATGTTGCCTTCAGCGCCTTGCGCCCGATCAATGCTGATCACACTGGCCGGATCGGTTGCCTGGCAGGCGGAAAGAGCAATGGCCGAGGCAGCTACGATCAGGAAAGCCGGAATGCGATTCATGCTTTTCAACGCTGTCACCCGTATGCCCCTCGTTTTTGAAACCGCCGTCCCATTCATAAATAAAGGCGGCGGCGATTCAATCGCCCCGCCTCAGCAAACGCACAAATTGCGTTTGAATAATGGCAGATCCTAGCGGCCGCTGCGACCGCCCAGAAGACCTTCGCGCTGAGCGCGCTTGCGTGCAAGCTTACGTACCCGGCGAACGGCTTCGGCTTTTTCGCGTGCGCGCTTTTGTGACGGCTTCTCGTAGAAATCACGCATTTTCATTTCACGGAAAATGCCTTCGCGCTGCATCTTCTTTTTCAGCGCGCGCAGCGCCTGATCTACATTGTTGTCGCGGACAAGTACCTGCACCTGATCCCGTTCCTTCCGGTTTAGAGTTATGCCATCGTCATTCTGACAATGTGTAACGGCAAATAAATTCTGGTTCGCGAAAGTCGATTGACCTCGCGGTTGGCAAGGCCCTAACAGAATTCGCCCCTCAAGTCCACAGTCGCGGCGATGATTTGATTATTTTCGTGGCCTCAGGATAAAACCGGACCGGGTCTGAAGGGCGGCGTCCGGCGTCGCAATGAAACAAACCAAGGGCAGGTTATTCTGCCATCAATTGAACCTGCATCATGCGTTTAACCGGGAGCCAGTCATCCGCATGCGAAAGTACTCCGTTTTCGCCGTCGCCCGCGAGGCCATGCGCGGCCACAAGGGCTGGCCGCAGCAGTGGACATCGCCGGAGCCGAAAAAAAACTATGACGTGGTGATCGTCGGGGCCGGTGGTCATGGTCTCGGTACGGCATACTATCTTGCCAAGGAGCACGGCATCACCAATGTGGCCGTGGTGGAAAAAGGCTGGCTGGGCGGCGGCAATACCGGACGCAATACCACGATCATCCGCTCCAACTACCTCTATGATGAAAGCGCCGCGCTCTATAACCACGCCATGAAGATGTGGGACGGGCTCAGCCAGGATCTCAATTACAATGTCATGTATTCGGCGCGCGGGGTGATGATGCTCGCGCACAATGTCCATGATGTGCAGGGCGCGCAGCGGCATATCCATGCCAACCGTCTGAATGGCGTCCAGAATGAATGGCTGACGCCCGAACAGGCAAAGGCCTATTGCCCGCCGCTCAATATTTCGGCAGCGGCGCGTTATCCAGTGATGGGTGCGGCGCTTCAGCGATGCGGCGGCACCGCCCGCCACGATGCGGTTGCCTGGGGCTATGCACGGGCTGCTGCCGACCGGGGTGTCGATGTCATCCAGAACTGCGCGGTCACCGGCGTCCGGCGTTCGGCAGACGGCGTCGTCGAAGGGGTCGAGACGACGCGCGGTTTCATCGGCGCCAAGAAGGTCGGTGTCGTTGCCGCCGGCCACAGCTCCGTCATCATGGAGATGGCCGGGGTACGCATGCCGCTGGAAAGCTACCCGCTGCAGGCGCTTGTCTCGGAGCCGGTCAAGCCGGTCTTTCCTTGTGTGGTTATGTCCAACACGGTGCACGCCTATATCTCGCAGTCCGACAAGGGCGAACTGGTCATTGGCGCCGGCACGGATCAGTACACCTCCTATTCGCAGACCGGCGGCCTGCATATCCTGACACACACGCTCGATGCCATCTGCGAGATGTTTCCGATCTTCTCGCGTATGAAGATGCTGCGATCGTGGGGCGGGATTGTCGACGTGACGCCGGACCGTTCGCCGATCCTGGCGAAGACGCCTGTCGGCGGGCTCTACGTGAATTGCGGCTGGGGAACGGGTGGCTTCAAGGCAACGCCGGGTTCGGCCCATGTCTTTGCCCACACGATCGCCAATGACGCACCGCATGCGATCAATGCGGGCTTTACCCTTGAGCGGTTTCAAACCGGCCGCCTTATCGACGAGGCGGCGGCTGCCGCCGTCGCGCACTAGTGTTCCGGGTCTGACGATATGTTGCTGATACGCTGTCCCTATTGTGAAGAAGAACGGCCGGAAGTGGAGTTCCGCCATGCGGGCGAGGCGCATATCGCCCGGCCCGCCGATATTGCTTCGATTTCCGATGAGGCCTTTGCCGAGTTCTTCTTCATCCGCGACAACCCGAAAGGTCTCGCCTATGAACGCTGGCGGCATGTGCATGGCTGCGGCCGTTTCTTCAATGCCGTCCGCGACACCGTTTCCGACAAATTCGTAACCACTTACAAGGCGGGTGAGCCAAAGCCGGACGGCGAGACGTTGCTAGAATGGATGAAGGATCAAAAGTCATGAGCGGCGTGAACCGGATTCCCGAGGGTGGCCGGCTGACGCCGGCGAAAACTGTTCGCTTCACGTTTGACGGCGACATCTACACCGGTCTTGAAGGCGATACGCTTGCCTCCGCGCTGCTTGCCAATGGCGTGCATCTGATGGGGCGCTCGTTCAAGTATCACCGCCCGCGCGGTGTTCTCGGTGCAGGGCCCGAAGAGCCGAATGCGCTGATGAGCATCGGGCGCGATCGATCCCGGCGGCAGCCCAATGTGCGTGCCACCGTGCAGGAAATCTTTGACGGGATGACAGCCGAGTCGCAGAACCGCTGGCCCTCCCTCGGTTTCGATGTCGGCGCCATCAATGACGTGCTGTCGCCGTTTTTCGCGGCCGGTTTCTACTACAAGACCTTCATGTGGCCGAAGGCGGCCTGGCAGAAGCTTTATGAGCCGGTCATCCGCTCGGCGGCCGGCCTCGGCGTGTCGCCTGACGAACCCGATCCCGATCGCTACGCCAACCGTTATGTCCATTGCGATGTGTTGATCATTGGCGGCGGCGTGTCGGGCCTGAGCGCCGCGCTTGCCGCTGCAGGGACCGGGGCACATGTGATCCTGTGTGACGAACAGGCCCATATGGGCGGCGCGCTCGCCTATGAAAGCTGTGTGTCGATCAACGGCCAACCCGGCTTTAACTGGGCTGGGCAGACCGCCGCAGAGCTGGCGGCGATGGACAATGTGCGGGTCCTCACGCGCACCACTGCTTTTGGCTACTACGCCCAGAACTTCGTCGCTCTTGCCGAGCGGGTCAGCGATCATCTGGCCGAGCCGGACCCGGATCAGCCGCGCGAGCGGCTCTGGCAGGTTCGGGCCAAAAAAGTGGTGATCGCCGCCGGCGCAATCGAACGTCATATGGTCTTTGCCAACAATGACAGGCCGGGCATCATGCTGTCCTCGGCCGCGCGTATGTATCTCAATCACTATGGTGTTGCTGTCGGCACGAAGGTCGGTGTCTATACGGCAAACGATTCGGCCTATGAGGCTGCATTTGATCTCCACAGCGACGGCGTCTCCATTGAAGCGATTGTCGATTGCCGAGACAATCCGGGCGAGGGTCTTTTGTCCAAAGCCGCCGATCTCGGAATCGATGTGATGACCGGCCACTCGGTCACGGACACCAAGGGCGCGCGGCGCATCTCTTCCATGACGGTTGAGCGCAATGGCGGCGGAGGTGCCCGGGCGATCGCGGTTGACGCGCTGATCATGTCTGCGGGCTGGACCCCGTCGGTTCACATGTATTCCCAGTCGCGCGGCAAAGTGGTGTGGGATGCGGAGAGTGAACGGTTCCTGCCGGGTGAGAATGTCCAGGATTGCGTCAGCGTCGGCGCCTGTAATGGAACCGATGAATTGCAGGCATCGATTGACGAGGCTGTCGATGCAGGTCTGCAAGCGGCAAAGGCCGTTGGCGCAAAGCGGTCATCACGGCCGAAAATCAAGGGCAAGGGAGGCGTGGATTGGTCCGGCGGCATGGCCGGAAGCGGTGCCGGGGCCGGCCCCGATACGACCGTCAAGGCGTTTGTCGACTTCCAGAACGATGTCACCGCCAAGGATATCCGCCTTGCCGTGCGCGAAGGCATGCACTCGATCGAACATGTCAAACGCTTCACCACGACGGGCATGGCCTCCGATCAGGGCAAGACCTCGAATATTCACGGTTTGGCGATTGCCGCCGAAACCCTCGGAAAACCGGTGCCGGAGGTCGGCCTGACGACGTTCCGCGCGCCCTATACGCCGGTCACATTCGGCACCATCGTCAACCATGGCCGGGGCAAATTGTTCGATCCGACCCGGTGCACGCCGATGCATGGCTGGGAAGAAGCACATGGCGCGGTCTTTGAAGATGTGGGTCAGTGGAAGCGGGCCTGGTATTATCCACGCCGGGGTGAGGACATGCATGCCGCCGTCAACCGTGAATGCCGGACGGTGCGTCAGACGGCAGGGCTGTTTGACGCTTCGACGCTCGGGAAGATCGAGGTTGTCGGTCCCGACGCCGCCAAATTTCTCGATCTGATGTACACCAATGGCTGGCAGAAGCTGAAACCCGGCCGATGCAAATACGGCATCATGCTGCGCGAGGACGGCTTCATTTATGATGACGGCGTCGTCGCCCGGCTTGCCGAAGACCGTTTCCATGTAACCACGACGACCGGCGGTGCGCCGCGTGTCCTCAATCATATGGAGGATTATCTCCAGACGGAGTTCCCCGATCTCGATGTCTGGCTGACATCGACCAGCGAGCAATGGGCTGTCATCGCCGTGCAAGGGCCGAAAGCGCGTGAGATCATCGCGCCGCTTGTGGAGGATATCGACCTATCCAATGAGGCGATGCCCCATATGAGCGCGCGCGAGGGACGGATCTGCGGTGTTCCGACGCGGCTATTCCGGGTCTCCTTCACCGGCGAGGCGGGGTATGAGGTCAATGTTCCGGCTGACTACGGCCAATCGGTCTGGGAGGCGATATGGGCAAGGGCCGAGCCGCTCGGCGCATGCGCTTACGGAACCGAGACGATGCACGTGTTGCGTGCCGAAAAGGGCTTTATCATCGTCGGCCAGGACACGGACGGAACGGTGACGCCGCAGGATGCGGGTCTTTCCTGGGCCATCGCCAAGTCCAAACCGGACTTCGTCGGCATTCGCGGATTGATGCGCCCCGACCTCGCCGCCGAAGGCCGCAAGCAACTTGTGGGCCTCAAGACAAAAAATTCCGGTATCGTGCTGGAGGAGGGGGCTCAGATTGTCGCCGATCCCAATGAACCGGTTCCCATGACCATGCTGGGCCATGTCACCTCATCTTACTGGTCGACGAATTGCGGTCATTCAATCGCTATGGCGCTGATCGCCAACGGCCGCGAAAGGATGGGCGAAACGCTCTATGTGCCCATGCCGGACCGGACCATTGAAGTCACGGTGACCGGGACGGTGTTTTTTGACGAAAAGGGGGAGCGGGTCAATGGCTGACAACAAGACCGCGCAGCCTCAAAGGCCGTTGGAAGGGCGCATGGCGGGTTCACCTCTTGTCCGGATCGAGCCGGCTGAACCGGCAAACCGCCTGGTTCTGCGTGCGCGGCCGGAGGCCAGCGCGGAACTGTCGAAAGCGCTTGGCGTCAAGCTGCCGCAAAAGCCGAAAAGCTCCGAGCAATCAAAAGCGGCCAAAACCAAAGGACGGCGGGCGCTTTGGATCGGGCCGGATGAATGGCTGATCATTGCAGACGCATCCGCTGATCTCACATCCGTTTGCGGCAAGGTCAGCGCGCTTCATTCGGCGGTTGATGTGTCGCATCGCAATACGGCGATCACGGTTTCCGGGCCGGCGGCGGAGGCGACACTTAACGCCGGCTGTCCCCAGGACCTTTCGCTTGATGCATTCCCGGTCGGGGCGTGTTCACGCACGTTGCTGGGCAAGGCTGAAGTCGTTCTGCTTCGGGAATCGGAAGAGACATTCCGGGTGGAATGCTGGCGATCTTTCTCGGCCTATGTCTTCGATTTCCTCGCCGATGCGTCTCGGGCGCCGATGATCTGAACCGGATTTGCTCTAGCCGGCTTCCTGTTTCTGCTTTTCCGGGTGGTCTTCCGGATCGAAGCGGATAATGGTGAGCCATTCGGCGGTGATCGCCGGTTTCTTTTCTTCCTTGATCTCCACCGAGACGCCATGGGTCAGCATGACCATGTCCTGGCCGCGGTAACGTCGTTCTTTCAGAACAAAACGGCCGCGCACATGCCAGCCGCTCCTGACCGGTGTCAAAAACCTGATCTTGTTGAAACCGTAATTGATGCCCATGCGCTGCTCTTTAACGTGGGGCAGGCAGTCATAGTTCATCTTCGAAAGCAGCGACAATGATAAGAAACCGTGCGCGATGGTTCCGCCGAATGGCGTTTCGGCTTTCGCCCTCTCGGGGTCAACGTGGATGAATTGATGATCGTGCGTCGCATCGGCAAAGAGATCGATGGTCTTCTGATCCACTTCAATCCATTCCGAAACTCCGACTTCCTTGCCAACAAGGCCGTCGAGATCAGCAAGCGAAATAATTGGCGGCATGGCGTCCTAGGCCCCTGATACACAAAACGACTTTCCTCAATATACGTCTAGACCGTGAAGGAAAAGGGGCGTGCAGAGATTGTGGACGCGGTGAAATCAGTTTTCGCGCCATGAACGGATGCACGACAATTTAATGCAGGCGCCCGCGTGCATATAGAACAGCGTTGTTTCAATTAGGTCCAAAATTGGTTCAGTCTTGGTGCCAAGAGCCATTTTGGAGACATTCAATGCAAATCGGACAGGCCACGACCGGGGTGCCGGCAAGCGAAGCAGACTATGGTGCGCTCAGCCTTGAAGAACGCCTGACGCTGCTGGTGGAAACGCATGACAATGCGGTTTTCACGACAAGCCTTGGCATGGAAGACCAGGTGTTGACGCACGCGCTTTCAAGAGCCGCGCCCGAGGTGCGGATCGTAACACTGGAAACCGGCCGACTTTTCGAAGAGACGGTGCGGCTGATTGAACGAACTGAAGCGCTGTTCGGCGTTTCAATCGAGCGGTTCCGGCCCGAGGAGAAACGGCTTGGCGATTACGTGGCGCGTTTTGGTCTCAACGGCTTTTACGAAAGTGTCGAAGCGCGGCATGCCTGCTGCGGCGTGCGTAAGCTGGAGCCGTTGGCAAGAGCGCTTGCCGGGGCGGATTTGTGGATCACCGGGCTTCGCCGGGGGCAATCTTCCAACCGGGCCGATGTGCCGTTTGTCGTGCGTGACGGGGATCGCGGTCTGCTTAAGGCGAACCCCCTTGCCGACTGGGATATCGAAGCCGTCCGCGCCTATGCCGACCAGCACGATGTGCCGCTCAATCCGCTGCACGCCCAGGGCTTTCCGTCGATCGGCTGCGAGCCGTGCACACGGGCCGTCAAGCCCGGTGAGGACGAGCGCGCCGGCCGTTGGTGGTGGGAAAATGATGCCAAGCGCGAATGCGGTTTGCATGTCGCAGGGCAGGAGACACCGCCGCAAACGGCGCAATAGAACGGATACAGATATGTCAGAGACAAAACCTCCCCTTGATCCGAACCTCAAGGCGCTTGAAAGCGAAGCCATCCATATCTTCCGTGAGGTGGCGGCCGAATTTGAAAAGCCCGTCATGCTCTATTCGGTGGGCAAGGATTCCTCGGTGCTTCTGCATCTCGCCCGTAAGGCGTTCCACCCGGGGAGGATCCCGTTTCCTTTGTTGCATGTGAATACGGGCTGGAAGTTTTCCGAGATGATCGCGTTTCGCGACCGAATTGTCGGGGATTTTGATCTCGACCTGATATCCTACACCAATCCGCGCGGTCAGCTTGAGAACATCACGCCTTTCACGCACGGTTCGTCCGCCTACACCAACATCATGAAGACCGAGGCATTGCGCCAGGCGCTTGATGCCGGCGGCTATGACGCGGCCTTTGGCGGCGCACGGCGCGATGAAGAGGCCTCACGGGCAAAGGAGCGGATCTATTCCTTCCGCACGCCCGATCATCGCTGGGACCCGCGCAACCAGCGCCCCGAACTCTGGTCGATATACAACGGCATGATCCGCAAAGGCGAGAGCGTGCGAGCCTTTCCCCTGTCCAACTGGACCGAAGTCGATATCTGGCGCTACATCCAGGCCGAAAACATCCCCATCGTTCCGCTTTACCTTGCCGCCGAACGGCCTGTTGTCGAACGGGACGGCATGCTCATTCTTGCGGAGGACGCGCGACTGGAACTGCTGCCGGGAGAAATCACCCGCAGGGAGACGATCCGCTTCCGCACACTTGGATGTTTTCCGCTCACCGGAGCGATCCGCTCAACGGCGACGACGCTTGACGACATTATCGGCGAACTGGAGACGGCGACCGTCTCGGAGCGACAGGGTCGTGCGATCGACCGTGACGAGGCCGGGTCCATGGAAAAGAAAAAACGCGAGGGTTACTTCTGATGACCGCCAATGCCGACATTGCCGCCCGTTCTGAAATCGAACCGGCGGCGCGCAATGCGAGGCCGTTGCGGCTCATTACCTGCGGCAGCGTCGATGACGGGAAGTCGACCCTGATCGGCCGTCTGCTGTGGGATACAAAAGCCGTCAAGGACGATCAGGCCGACGCACTCGAACGCGACAACCGCAACCAGCAGAACGAACTCGGCCTTCCGGATTTCGCCCTGCTGCTCGACGGCCTTCAGGCAGAACGCGAACAGGGCATCACCATCGACGTCGCTTATCGTTATTTCTCGACCGGCAACCGGTCATTCATTGTCGCCGATACCCCCGGCCATGAGCAGTACACACGCAATATGGCGACCGGTGCCTCCACGGCCGATCTCGCGGTGCTGCTTGTGGATGCACGAGCGGGCCTTCTTGAGCAAACGCGGCGTCACGCGACCATTGCGATGCTGATGGGTATTCGACAGTTCGTGCTTGCGGTCAACAAGATCGACCTTGTGGACTATGATCAGGCCCGGTTTGACGGGATCGCTTCAGAGTTTCGCCGGTTTGCACTCTCGCTCGGGGTGACCGATGTTACGGCCATTCCGATGTCGGCGCTCCTTGGTGAAAATGTGGTGCTGAGCGGCGCTCAATCGATGCCCTGGTATAGCGGCCCGACGCTTGTCAGCGTTCTGGAACTGGCGACACAAAGGAGCGCGCAAACGGTGGGGTTCCGGCTGCCGGTCCAGCGCGTCAGCCGGCCGAACGAGGGTTTTCGCGGTTATCAGGGAACGGTTGCGGGCGGATCGGTCAAGCCCGGCGACAGCGTTGTAGTCCTGCCGGCAGGTACAGTCGCCAATGTCAAACAGATCGTTACATTCGATCTTGTGCGCAATGCGGCGGTTGCCGGTGATGCGATCACGCTGGTTCTCGACCGGCCGGTCGACGTGGCGCGGGGCGACATGATTGCATCGATCGATGCGGCGCCATCCGTCGGGCGAGCTTTTGAGGCCAAGCTGGTGGCTTTGTCAGCCACGCCCATCGTTGCCGGTAAACGATACTGGCTGAAATCCTCCAGCCGCCGCCAGAGGGTCCGGGTGCGACCCAAAAGCCGGCTGGATCTTCATACCGGTCTTTGGGACGAGGCGGAGAGCCTGCCGCTCAACGCCATCGGTACGGTGCATCTCGACTTTGACGAAGATGCGATGTTCGATGCCTACGAGACGAACCGCAACACAGGCGCCTTCATCCTGATCGACGCGGAGACCAACAACACGGTTGCCGGCGGCATGATCGTCGAACGTCGTATCGATGTCGGCGGCATTTCCGGCGGTTCCGACCGGGATCATGTCGTACTCTCCATGCCGGCAGACGTGGCCGACAGGCTGATGGCCGGTGACCTCTTCAACAGACTTCGCGATCAAATCGATGTTCGCCGGACCGGGGCTGCAAAGGCGGCCACTGCCTTGCACGATCTGGACTGACAGGCTGCGGATATCCGGATTTTGAGTGCGTCGAAGAATCCGCTATAGGGTTTGACGATCACATGACTGCCGGAGACCCCGTACGATGGATAATCTGATCTCGCAGCTCGGCGCCTTCGGGCCGCTTCTTTTCAGCGCCGGCAAGGCGCTGCTCTTCCTGATTGCCGGTTATCTCGTCGCCGGCATCGTATCGCGGACGATCCGCAAGCGCGTGCTGGCCAGCCCCAGGCTGGACGATACGCTCGGCACCTTCTTCGCATCGATCGCCAAATGGCTGATTATGGCGGTGACGGTGATCGCCGTCCTGCAGGTATTCGGCTTTCAGGCGACCAGCCTTGTTGCCGTGCTTGGTGCCGCGACCCTTGCCATCGGCCTTGCACTGCAGGGCACGCTGCAGGATATTGCCGCCGGTGTGATGATCATCATCTTCCGGCCCTTCAAGCTGGAACAATATGTGGATATCGACGGTACCTCAGGCACCGTGAAGGCGATCAACCTCTTTATCACCGAACTGGTGACGCCCGACAATGTGCAGATCATCATTCCGAACGGGAAGGTCTGGGGATCGATCATCACCAATTACTCGGCCCATGACACGCGGCGGGTCGATGTCACCTACGGGATCGACTACGGCGACGATGCCGACAAGGCGATGGCGATTATCATCAAATGCGCCAAGGCTGACGAGCGGGTTCTGAAGGATCCGGAACCCTGGGTCCGGGTTGTCAATCTGGGTGATTCCTCGGTCGATATCGGCATGCGTATCTGGTGCAAGGCTGCTGACTACTGGGACCTGAAATTCGCCATGACGCAGACGGTCAAGGAAGCCTTCGACAAGGACGGCATCTCGATCCCCTATCCGCACCAGGTGGAAATCCACAAAGAGGGCTGAACAAAAAAGCCGCCGGGTCTTAAGCCGGCGGCAGGCTCTGGGAGTCTTCAGAAAGAAGCCGTTTGATGACTTTTATGCGCCAATGCTGCGCCAGGCATAGGAGCCGGTGGAGCGCGACGGCACGGCAGCCGGCTGGTAGTAGCTGTCGATGCCGGGCAGGTGGCCCTCGGAAAGGCGCTTAATGGCCGTCCCGTTGGTAACTGCAAAGCTGTCGATGCCACAGCGCAGCATCAGCGGAACCTGATCGATCAGCACATCGCCCATGGCGCGAAGCTCGCCATCGAAGCCAAGGCGTTCGCGCAGCAGCGAGCCCTGCGAATAGGCACGTCCGTCATTGAAGACCGGGAATGTGACGGCGATCAGCGCCAGCCGATCCAGAAAGGGTTCAAGCTGGCTGACTTCGTCCGCCGGCTCGAGAATAACGCCGGTGCTTTCCGGCCGGCGGTCGGTATCGTCCAGTTCCAGATACTGCGCCAGCGGCAGAAGCAGTTTGGCATTTGCGTCGGCGCTCTGGTCCTCCCCGGCAACCTGCCAGGGATCGTCCGTTACAAAACCGGTTTCTTTCCAGATTTTCATTTCGCTCATCTCGTCGTCCTCGGTCAGGCGGCTTTGGAGGCTTCGCCGTAGAGTGCCTCCTTGAAGGGTGCGGGTCCAACCCGGCGATAAGCTTCAAGGAACGTTTCTTCCGGATTTTCGCGCAGGCCGAGATAAGTCTCGACAACCGTCTCCACCGCATCGGTCACCTTTTCCGGCTCGAAGCCGCGGCCGATGATCTGGCCGACCGATGTGTTTTCATCACCTGATCCGCCCAGAGTAATCTGGTAGAGTTCCGCGCCTTTCTTTTCGACGCCGAGAATGCCGATATGGCCGACATGGTGGTGACCGCAGGCATTGATGCAACCGGAGATCTTGATCTTCAGCTCACCGATTTCCTGCTGGCGTTTCTGTGAGCCAAAACGCTCGGAAATTTCCTGCGCGACCGGGATCGAGCGGGCATTAGCCAGGGCACAGTAATCAAGCCCCGGGCAGGCTATGATGTCCGTGACGAGGCCGGCATTGGCTGTTGCCAGCTCGGCTTCCAGCAGAACGCGGTAGACGTGCTCCAGATCGGCCAGCGCGACATGCGGCAGCACGAGGTTCTGTTCGTGCGAGACGCGGATTTCGTCATGGCCGAACTTCTCGGCAAGATCGGCGACCACTTCCATCTGGCTGTCGGTGGCATCGCCGGGAATGCCGCCGATCGGTTTCAGCGAAATCGTGACGACGCCGTAGTCGGGGTGGTGGTGCGGCGTGACGTTCTGGTGAACCCAGGCCGCGAAATTCGGGTCGGACTTCTTGGCGCCGGCAATCTGGGCCCAGCCTTCGGGCCTGTCCTGAAGTTCCGGCGGCGCGAAGTAGCTCGCAATCGCGGCAAGATCGTCGGCTGGAAGCTTCAGTTCCGTGGCTTTGAGCTTTTCCCACTCGGCCTCGACCTGGCGGGTAAAGTCTTCCTCGCCGGTCTCGTGCACGAGGATCTTGATGCGGGCCTTGTACTTGTTGTCGCGGCGGCCGTGCAGGTTGTAAACGCGCATGATGGCGGTCGTATAGGACAGGAGGTCGGCTTCCGGCAGGAAATCGCGGATTTTCTTGGCGATCATCGGCGTGCGGCCCTGGCCGCCGCCGACAAAGACGGCAAAACCGAGTTCGCCGGCCTCGTTGCGCTTCAGGTGCAAACCGATGTCATGAACCTGGATGGCCGCCCGGTCGCGCTCTGCGCCGGTCACTGCGATTTTGAACTTGCGCGGCAGGAACGAATATTCCGGGTGGTTGGACGACCACTGGCGCAGGATTTCCGCATAGGGACGCGGGTCGGCGACTTCATCGGCGGCGGCACCGGCAAAATGATCGGCGGACACGTTTCGAATGCAGTTGCCGGAGGTTTGGATGGCGTGCATCTCGACCTCTGCCAACTCTTCCAGGATGGCCGGCGTGTCGGAAAGCTTCGGCCAGTTGTACTGGATGTTCTGGCGCGTGGTGAAGTGACCGTAGCCCTTGTCGTAGTCGCGGGCGATGCGCGCAAGACGGCGCATCTGGCGGCTGTTGAGTGTGCCGTAGGGGATGGCAACACGCAGCATATAGGCATGAAGTTGCAGGTAGACCCCATTCATCAGGCGCAGAGGTTTGAACGCCGTTTCGTCGATCTCGCCTGACAGGCGGCGCTCGACCTGGTCGCGATACTGTCCGACGCGCTGGCGGACAAAATCATGATCGAACTCATCATAGCGGTACATCGGCTACTCCTGCGGAACGGGTCCGGTTGTTGGGCTGTTTTGTGATCAAGCGGCCGTGGCCTGCTTGAAATCGGCCTGTTTGCCGAGATCTGCGCGGATCGTGGGGCCGGCGGCACGGATGCGCTCTCGCAGGCGGATAGGGTAGATCTCGCCTTCGATCTCCTCGACATCGATGAGATCGACATCGACAACAAGGTTGTCGTTGAAGGCGGACTTGCCCGCATCGGCAAGCGCGTCCGCGGCTTCCTGATGACGGGCGATCAAGGCAGTGTCGATGTTCTCAAGCCATTGACCATTGGCTCCAAGCCACACGGCGATGCCGTCTTTCAGGCGATTGGCGGTCAGTACCTTTTTCATCACAAATATCCTCTTCTTCGCCCCGTCAGGCAGCGGCGACTTTTGTCGTTGCCACTGAGAGCGGGGTGGAATGGGTAAAGTTGGCGCCGGCGACTGCATCGCCGATGATCACCATCACCGGGCCGTTGAGGTCATCTAGTTGCTCGATGGCCGGCAGTTCCTTCAGCGTGGAATGCATCAATGTCCGGTTTGGCTGGCTGGCGTTTTCTATGATCGCCACGGGCGTGTCAGTCGCCAATCCGGCTGCCGTCAGACGTTCGGCAACGGATGCAGCGACCGTTCTGCCCATATAGACGGCGATTGTCGCACCGGAAACGGCAAGCCGCGCCCAGTCTGGAAGAACCTTGCCTTTCAGGTCGTGCCCGGTGG
This sequence comes from Hoeflea prorocentri, assembly GCF_027944115.1. NCBI lineage: Bacteria > Pseudomonadati > Pseudomonadota > Alphaproteobacteria > Hyphomicrobiales > Rhizobiaceae > Hoeflea > Hoeflea prorocentri. Next base: position 90,236 of record NZ_JAPJZI010000001.1, read on the forward strand.
TGAACACCATGGATGATGCAACGCCGCGCAAGGTCAGTGGCAGTTCGAAATCGGCAGCGGCGGCAAAGGCCGAGGTGATGCCGGGAACGATCTCATAGGCAATGCCCGCATCGCGCAGCGCCGACATTTCCTCGGCCGCACGGCCGTAAACCAGCGGATCGCCGGATTTGAGGCGCACGACGCGCTTGCCCTTTTCGGCGAGTTCGACAATCAGCGCACTGATTTCGGCTTGAGACTTGGAATGGCAGCCCTTGCGTTTGCCGACCGAGATGCGCTCGGCATCGCGCCGGCCCATATCGACAATTGTTTCAGGCACCAATGCGTCATAGAGGATAACGTCGGCTTCCATGAGGACACGCTGGGCGCGCAGGGTCAGGAGATCTTCAGCGCCGGGGCCGGCTCCGACAAGCCAGACATAACCTTCGGCTTTGTCTGTGCCATGCAGGAGCCTATTGGCGCTCTTGCGGGCGGCTGACAGATCACCGGCCTCGACATCGTCGCGGACGCGGCCGGAAAAGAAGTGCCTCCAGAACTGACGACGCGTTGCGCCGCGCGGCAGGGTCATGTCGACCGCCCCGCGATAGCTTTCGGCAAGTCCCGCAAGTGTGCCAAGCGTCGGCGACAGCATCTGATCGACCCGCGCGCGGATCATTTGTGCAAGGACTGGCCCCGCGCCTTCCGTGCCGATCGCCACCGCAACCGGTGCGCGGTTGACGAGGGCGGGTGTCAGGAAGTCGCAATAATCAGGCTGATCGACGGCGTTGGCCGGGATTTTGACAGCCCGCGCATCGGTGACGATGCGGGCGTCAAGATCAGCCTCGCCGGTTGCTGCAAACACCAGCGTTGCGTGGGTGAGATGTGCCGGATCGTAGGCTTCGGCGATCCTCGCAATGGCGTTCTTGCGCAGATAGTCGGCAAAGGCCGCCTCGGGGTGGTCCGCATAGACCGCAATCGCGGCAGCCGTGTTGGCGAGAAGCCGCGTCTTGGCATAGGCTTCTTCGCCATTGCCGAACACGGCGACCTTCTTTTCGGCCACATTGAAGAAGGCCGGGAAGGTCGAAAGTTTGCGGTTGCCGTATGTCATCTTATCCCTGCGGGCGCAATTGTCCTGTTGCAGGGAATTTTCGTTGAACGGGCTACCGGATTGAAGAAATGCTTTTCTGCGCTGCCGCGCCGGACGGCATTTTTTTGCCCGACGCGGGTTTGGGAGCGGATCAATTGCCTAATGCGGCCTGTGCCCTTTGATGTGTGTTGTACGCCAGGCTATTTGCGGGTGCGATTTTTGGCCGTCAGCCGGCGGAACAGAACGAAGCCGCCCAGCACGGCCATTGCGGCGGCGACGACCGCCATGTGAAAGGGCGACGCAACCATGTGGGCGAGCCATCCGGCGGCTGTCAATTCTGTGTGCGCGCCCGGATGGGCCAGGGCCGGGACTGCCGGGCTGAGGAAAAAAGCTGCTGCGATTGTACGATAAGTCATTGATCTATCCTTTTGTCGGTTCGTCGAGGCGATCTTCCAGCAGGCTGATCAGGTCGATATCCAGCCTGTTTGTCAGGGAGACATAGGTAAAGGTCATATTTTCCCGGTGGGATACCATGTTACCGGGGAAGGGCATGTAAACGAGCTCGCGCGAGGCAAAGGCCGGTGACGCTGTCCCGATCTGCCAGTTCGAGGCAATCGACGCGTCGACGAGGTTCATCATCAGGCCATCCTCGCCTGGTCTTTGGAAATCTATGCCGGCGATCCGAAGATAGGAGGTCTTGTCCTCCGCCGCGCGGAAGCCGTCAATAAAATTGGCGGCGAGCATGTGCAGTTCTTCCTGCCGCTCCCTCCCGTGCGAACCATTGACATGGGAGTGAAGATGATCGGCAGCGTGATGATGGTTGTGACCGGGGCCGTGGTGATGATCGTGGTCGTGTGAATGATAATGGTGATGGCTCATCGGTTCACTCCACATCCGGGCCGGCCGGAATAGACACGGGCTTGTCGATGATGGCCCGGTGCGCGCCCATCTTGCCGTGTGAGACAAGTGTGCCAAGCACATCGACAATCACACGGGTCGCCAAGAGGGCGGTGATGTCCGACGTATCATAGGGAGGGGACACCTCGACCACCTCAAGCCCGCAAATACCTTCTGCCGCAACCAGCGATACCAACTCCAGCGCTTCGCGCGGCAGGAAGCCGCCCGGTTCCGGCCAGCCGGTGCCGGGGACAAAGCCACAATCGACGCTGTCGATATCGAAGGAAATATAAACCGCGTCCGCATCCTTCCAGGCAAGCTCCAGGGCTCGGGCCGCAGTCTCCGGCAGGCCCAGCTCCTCGACATCGCGCATGGTGAAGATATTGGTGTTGCGCTTGCGGGCGATCTCCACCCCCTCGCGCGGCACCTGCCATCCGCCAATGCCGATCTGGACGAGATTGACGGCGGGCACGTTGACGAGGTCGGTTGCGTGGAACCAGGGCGTCGTATGCATGCGCTCATCGAGATCCTTTTCCTGGATGTCGATATGGCGGTCGAAATGGACGATGCCGATCCGCTTGGAGGTGCATTCGGCAATGCCGCGCACGCAGGGAAAGCCGATGGAATGGTCGCCGCCGATCATGATCGGCAAAGCACCGGACGAAACGACATGGCTTACCGCGCGGGTGATCTGGTCGAAAGTCTTTTCGATATTGGCGGGAATGGTGAAGACATCGCCCACATCGCACAGGGTCATTTCTTCACGCAGGTCGACGCCCATCTCGTAATTATAGGGGGTGTAAAGCGCCGATATCTTGCGCACGCCCTGGGGTCCGAAGCGGGTGCCGGGGCGGTAGGTGGTTCCGCCGTCAAAGGGAATGCCAATCACCGCGGCGTCATAGGCACCAACCTGCGTGACATCTTCAATGTAGGGCGCCTTGAGGAAGGTGTTGATGCCGGCATAATGCGGCAGTTCGCCACGCGCGAAGGTCGGTATGGACTTGTCTTCCAGACAGTCGGAGCCCGTCAGGCCCATGCGCAAAGCCCACTGTTTTTCCTTTTCCCAGGCCTTTGTCGGCAGTGTTCCTTCCTTTTCCGCCGCCTTCCAGCCGCGCAGTTGCAGCTTGTCGAAATCGGGGTGATGGTGTTTTTCGGGCGGCGTTGAGGACCGTGACCCAAGGACCCGGCGCTCCCGTTCAAACCCGTTGGCGAAGATGTCTTTCATGCCCTTACTCCTGTGGATGCATGTGGCCCGCGCGTTTCAGCTCCTCCAGGGTTTCAGGAGAAGGCTCCTGACCGGAACGCGTCAATAGCAGGTCGTAGGTGATGGTTGCGCCGTAGGCGTCGGGCGCCTGCGGATCGTGGCGTATCTTGTCGAAGACGAGAAGGCGCGTGCCCAGTTTGAAGGCTTCGTTGATGTCATGGGTGACCATGAAGACGGTCATCGACATTTCTTCCCACAGGCCAAGAAGCAGGTCGTGCATGTCCACGCGAATGCCGGGATCGAGAGCGCCGAACGGTTCGTCGAGCAGCAGGACCTTAGGGCGCTTGATGAGTGCCTGCGCGATGGCAAGGCGCTGCTGCATGCCGCCGGACAGCTGTGCCGGGTATTTCCTGCGGGCTGGAGTAAGACCTATCTTTTCAAGCGTTTCCCTGACGGCGTCGCGCGCCTTGCTTCGGGCAGCTCCGAAGGTTCGGCCAAGCAGTTTGGACGCGCCGAATTCTCCCGCGAGAATCAGATTGTCCTCAACGGTCAGATGCGGGAACACTGAATAGCGCTGGAAGACGATGCCGCGATCGGGCGTCGGCTCGTCCGGCAGGTCGTTGCCGTCGATCTCTATATGGCCGCGTGTCGGCAGTTCCTGCGACAGAAGCATGCGCAGGAATGTTGATTTCCCGCAGCCGGATGCACCGACCACGGTGCAGAAGGTACCAGCCTCGACATTGAGGTTCAGACGCTCCAGCACGGGCGTGCCGTCGTAGACTTTCGACACGTTGCGCACGACGATTTTGGGTGGCGCACTCACAGGCTCTCACCTCCCAGATGATGCCAGGGAAAGGCGCGCTTGGAAATCATCAGTAGCAGGCGGTCGATGAGGAAGGCCAGCAGTGTGATCCACAGCACGTATGGCAGGATGACGTCCATCGCGAGATAGCGGCGCACCAAGAATATGCGGTAACCGAGGCCTGAGGTGGAGGCGATAGCTTCGGCGGAAATCAGGAAGATCCAGGCGGGCACGAGACCGAGCCGAATGGCGGTGATCAGTTTCGGCAGGATCTGCGGCAGCACGAGGCGTGAGACCATCTGCACGACGCCGGCGCCGAGCGTTTCGGCCTTGATCACGAGTTCACGCGGAATGTCCATCACGGCCTGCGCGGTCGAGCGCATCATAACAGGCGCGGTGCCGACGACGATAAGCATCACCTTGGAGAGTTCGCCAAGGCCGAAGGTGATGAAAAGGATCGGCAGGATTGTGATCGGCGGAATGAGCGAGAAGGTCGCGATGTAGGGCGCGAGCGTGACGCGCATATGGGGAATGAAGCCGATCAGGATCCCGAAGATGAGCGCCAAAGCCGTGGCAAGGCCAATCCCTGTTCCGAGGCGTATCAGGCTGTCAAGCGTATCGGTCCATAGAAGCAGATCGCCGCTGCGTTTGTCCGGCACGAAAGCCATCCGCCAGAAGGTGGCGCCCATCTGTTCAAGCGACGGCAGCAGCTTGTCTGCCGGGTTGTCCAGACGCCGGTAATGGCTGGCGACGGCAAAGGCGATCGCGGTCGCGATGAAGGGCATGATCGCCAGGGCGATGCCGGTTGAGCGGGACGGCTTTCGGTTGATGATACGCATGATGACTACTCAGTCGCCCGCCCGGCCCAGCCGGACGGGCGCATCCTTCCGCTTAAAGGTCGCCGCTGGCGGCCATGCCCATATATGTCGTGTCGAAGCGCAGCTTCACATTCGCCTCGTCGCCGTAGATCGAGCCGTCCGGGAACAGGACGCCGACGAATTCCGGGCTTGGTGCGCCTTCTCCGAGAACGCCGTTCTCAAAGAGGAACTCGGCCACGAATTTGGAGGTCTTGGCGAGTTCCGGCGAACTGGTGAATGCCACCGCCTCGGCGGGCGTATAGAACATCTTGGTGGTAGCAAGCTGCGCGTCATAACCGGCAAGGTCCGTGCCGGAGGCTTCGGCCATTGCGGTGCGCGCCGCCTTACCCTCATCGCTGTCGGACGACATGATCGCCATCAGCTCGTACCAGGCGCCGGTCAGCGCCTTGCCGAAATTGGGATTGTCGTTGAGCGTCTGCGTATTGACCATCATGATGTCGATGATCTCGCCCGGAATGGCCGCGCTGTCGAAGACCTTGCTCGCGCTGGGCTGCGCATCGATCTCCGACAGGAGCGGATTCCAGGTGACCACTGCTGTGACGTCATCTGTGGCGTAGGCGGCGATCATGTCGGCGTCGGACGTGTTGACGACGGTGATGTCCCGCTCCTTCAGTCCGACGCTGGCAAGCGCCCGGGCAAGGAGATAGTGAGAGACGGAGAGTTCGACGAGATTGACGTTCTGCCCCTTGATCTCGGCAAGATCGGTCTTGTCCTTGAGGATGACGCCGTCATTGCCGTTGGAATAGTCGCCGACGATGAGCGCCGTGGTGTCGACACCGCCACCGGCGGGAATGGACAGGGCGTCCATATTGGTCATGGAGCAGCCGTCATATTCGCCGGCCGTGTACTGGTTGATGGATTCCACGTAATCGTTGATCTGCACGATATCGACGGTGATGTCGTATTTGTCGGCCCATTTCTTCATGATGCCGGAATCCTGAAGATATCCCCACGGCATCCAGCCCACATAGATCGACCAGCAGACTTTGAAATCGGTCTTTTCAGCCGCTAGCGCGGGCGCTGAAACGGTGGGTGCCGCGAGGAGTGCGGCAAGGCTAAGAACCTTTATTGTGTTCCTGAACATGATTGTACGCCTTCCTGCATTTGCGCCAGCTTTTGGAGCCGGCTTGCCAAGAATGAGGTCTGACGCACACACCGGGAGAGGGTTTGCGCGCGCAAACCTGTGCAGTTGTCTCCCGGGTTTTTTTCCCGCCGTGTCACCGGCTATTTGCTCTGCCGGCTTGCCCCTCTTGGACCAGCATCCCGCCTTGAGGACGGAACCGGAACCCTAGGGGCGCTGCACGATAATCACTCTGCAAGCTCCGTGCCAAACCGGGAATCGGGCTGAGCCATGGAGCCTGGCCCGCTTTATTTTTCAATGGATTCAGAGTGTTGGTAATATTGCAGGCAACGAACCCTGTCGTTGTTCAACCGCAATGATGCAGTGCAAAAATATTGGGCAGTGGCGCATTTTTGATCAGTTTGCCATCATTCGTTCAAGGATCGAAGCGGTCTGACTGTGGCCTTGCAATATCGTGGAGGCGCGTCGCGCCTTTGACCCTCGGAACCTTGCCTCCCATCAGGAAGCGGAGTTCCCTGGCTGAGAACGGATTTTCCTTCGAACTGATCGCGGAGAGGTCTCCGGACAGCAGACGGTGCATGTTCGGCTTTAGGCGAAGCGGCGGCCTTTTCCGATTCAGGCCGGCGATGTCCGGTTTGTCGGACTTGAAATCGCTTCGCTTGTCATCGTGCGGCTCGGGGAACAGCTCCGGGTCGAAATTCAGAGTCGGGGCGCGGCTCCCGTCCTCATAGACAAATCCTTTTCCGGTGAACCAGTCGCGTGACGGAAACTGCGATTCATCGACGGTGAGTTCGATTTCCGCACCGTCGACTTCAACCTTCGGGTTGACTTCCCAGTGTTTCGGGCTGGTCATAGCAGCCGGGAAAAGCTCCAGCTTTCCGTCTTCGAGGAGAATGGTCTTATCGTTTGTGCGGAAAGCATATTCTCTGTTCAGGTTGTATCTCTTTGTGAAGCGCTCGAAGCTCATGGCGCCGTTTCGTCCTGGCTTTGAGTAAAGCTCGTATGTCTTTTTGATGCCGTCGTCTGCCGACCTGATCTTCCAGTTGCCTATCTGGTCGAACCCTGGCCCGTCGAAGGAGTGGGCCATCACAGCACGCGACAGCCGCACGATATCCTCCCATTCGCCGCCATTTTGTCTGATATACTTACCAATCCTGATGCCGATGGCGTTGTTCCACATATCGAGGCCGTTGTCGGCGCCACTATCGCTATCGCTTTCATGTCTGTTGAGCCGGCCGAGAGCGATACCCGATCCAAAAAGCCTGGTGAGCTCGGCCGACAGAAGTATGTGGCGATAGGCATCGGCAGCGCCCCCGTTTTGTCGGCCCGGTAGCTGCGAGGCTATCGTTTCACTGATGATTTTCTTTATGTAGCGATCAAAGAGTTTACTATTAATCTTTTTGAGACTCACGTATTATTTTCCTCTTGTTTGAAAGCTTTCCGCTTTTCAAATATAATTAAAGAAATAAAAACAACTATAGAATTAAAAATAATTCTTTCACTGTCAAAATCCCAATACATATCATATTTGTATATAAAAATCACAAATAATGATATTATTAGAAAAAATATATTAAATATTGTAAATATAAAGAAAGCAATATAATGAAGTTTATTAATTCGAAATATAAATAAGATTGAAAATGTAATATTAATAAGAAGATTTAGATCTAGAATTGCTTCCAGAATTTCGTATCTTTCCGGATACCTGACCCGATCAACACCTGATAAGAGTGATGGAACGTCGAAGTTGTACCAATATGAAACCCACGACAGAAAGAAGAGGGTTGCGCATAGGAGCCATATGGTTCGTCTGCTCGCGATTGCCTGTTTGGACTCCTGTGATTTCATCGATGCGTCCCGCAAATCAGTTGCGCATTTGTATTGATCATGGCGTTCAGTTTTCGCCCGTCATTTGTTGTTTTGATTGCCGTGTGTCGGTCGACCCTGAACATATTTCAGTTCAATTCGTGCGCCGCAATTTTGCGGTTCTCGACCGATAAAATGCATTCAGCGGGATAATTGAAATCAAACAAATTAAAGTCAGTATGAACCTGAGCTCATTTTCATGCCAATGCCGTACCGCACTTTCTACAAAAAACACACCGAACATGATCGCCGAAGTTAATATATTTAAAATAAAACAACTCCAGAATGCATATTTATAGTATTTTGAACGTGTTACAATTGAGATAAATACAAAAAAAGCGGTAGATATATATATAGAAAAAAATATATCTAAAAAACGAGGGGTATAATAATTTACATGCTCGGACCTGTATAGAGCGTACAAGATCTTGCTGTTCTCCCAGTATGCCAAAAAAGAGACAGCCAAAAAGCAGATTGCCGGCACCCACAAAGGTATTATGCGCGGATATGCTTCGTCTACAGCTCTCAAGGTTCCAGGTGTCCTGCTAAATCTCGCAATTGATGCCATCGTCTGTGCTCGCCAAACGGGCGCTTTTCTGACTTGCACGCAATCATGTTCTTTTTTTGTTCCAATGACAATCCTATTAAGCCGGTTTTTTCACGCCTACGGTTTTCAGCAGGCGATGATTACAAAACCATCACAACTTCAAACTGGCGTTCGGGGATGGGCTCGGTTAGCATTCCGGCTTAAAGATCAAAAATAAGGAGGCTCCCCCCGATGAAACTCTCCCGGCTTTTACTCGCCAGCTCGGTTTTTGCCCTTGCGGCCGGACCGGCGCTTGCCGACTACACGCTGAATATCATCCATATCAATGACCTGCACAGCCGCATTGAATCGATCAACAAATATGATTCCACCTGCAATGCTGAAGACGAAACGGAAGGTAAATGCTTCGGCGGCGTTGCGCGCGTTGCAACAAAGATCAACGAGTTGCGCGATGCGGTGAATGCCGAAGGCGGCAATGTCATCGTGCTCGACGCGGGCGACCAGTTCCAGGGTTCGCTCTTTTATACGACCTACAAGGGCGATGCCGCTGCCGAGTTCATGAACACGATCGGCTTCGACGCCATGGCCGTCGGCAACCATGAGTTCGACGACGGTCCGGAAATGCTGTCCAACTTCCTCGACAATGTCGAGGTGCCGGTGATATCCGGCAACACAGATGTTTCGGGGAACAATCTGCTTGCGGGCCGCGTGCCTGAGCATACGGTGCTTGATGTCGGCGGCGAGAAGATCGGCATCGTCTCGGTTCTGGCGACGGATACAGACGAAACATCGTCCCCGGGCCCGAGCATCAAGTTCGAGGACGAGATCGAACATCTGAAGAAGAAAGTCGCAGAGCTTGAGGCCGAAGGCGTCAACAAGATCATCGCGCTCACTCATGTGGGGCTGAACCGCGACAAGGAAATCGCCGCCGCCGTGCCCGGTCTTGACGCGATTGTCGGCGGGCATTCCCATACGCTGCTTTCCAACAGTGTCGAAGGCGCGCCGTCCTATCCGACCATGGTCAAGGGACCGGACGGCAAGGATGTGCCGATCGTTCAGGCCTATGCCTATTCCAAATATGTCGGCGATCTGAAGCTGACCTTCGACGATGACGGCAATCTCACCGAGGCAAGCGGGGATACCATACTGCTCGATTCGTCGGTCGAACCGGATGCGGCGATCCTTGCCCGGGTCAAGGATCTTGGCGGTCCAATCGAGAGCCTGAAGGCCAAGGTCGTGGCGCAGGCCGACGATGTGATTGTCGGCGACCGTGCGGTCTGCCGCGCCGAGGAATGCTCGATGGGCAATCTGGTCACCGACGCCATGCTCGACCGGGTCAAGAACCAGGGCATCCAGATCGCCTTTCAGAATGGTGGCGGGCTTCGAGCCTCGATCGACAAGGGCGAGATCACCATGGGCGAGGTGCTCACGGTTCTACCGTTCCAGAACACGCTCTCGACCTTCCAGATCAAGGGGCAGGGCATGCTCGACGCGCTGGAAAACGGCGTCAGCCAGGTTGAAGACGGCGCAGGCCGCTTCCCGCAGGTCGCAGGCATGAAATTTACCTGGGATCCGGCGGCCGAGCCCGGCAAACGCATCGTCAATGTGATGGTTGCGGGTGACAGCGGCTATGAGCCGATCGATCCGAGCAAGGTCTATGGCGTCGTGACCAACAACTATGTCCGCAATGGCGGCGACGGTTACAAGATGTTCAAGACCGATGCGATGAACGCCTATGATTATGGGCCCGGCCTTGAGGTCGTGGTGGCCGACTATCTGGCCGCCGGTGGAGCCTACAAGCCCGAGGTCACGGACCGCATCACCAAAAAATAGAAACGGTCCGCTTCTAATCGAAAGGTCCCGTTGGAGAAAACCCGACGGGGCCTTTTGTATGCGCCGGGTCTTGCGGCTATCCTCACGCCGAGAAAGACAGATCGAGGTTTCGATGACTGATCCTGTGCGCCTGCATGGATACCGATATAGCGTCTACAACCGGATCGCCCGGCTGGCGCTTCATTGCAAAGGAGTCCGCTACGAGACGGCCGAGGTCAATCCGTTCGCGGAATTGTCCGCAGACTATCTGAGGCTGCACCCGTTCGGCCTTGTTCCCGTTTTATCGCACGGCACGTTCAGCCTGTTCGAAACAGGTGCGATCACGCGCTATGTCGACCGGGCCTTTGACGGCCCGTCACTGCACCCTGAAACGCCGGTCGGTCTGGCCAGGATGGATCAACTGATCGCTGTCATCGATCATTATGGTTACTGGCCCATGGTCAGACAGGTCTTTGCGCAGAGTGTCTTTCAGCCGCTTGATGGGCAGGCTCCGGATACCGATGAGATTGCCTCGGGTCTTGAGAAGTCGTCAAAAGTCCTGGCATTCCTCGACGGTGTCGCGGACGAAGGGCAGATTCTCAATGGCAGCGCCATCACTCTTGCAGATTGTCATCTCGCACCGATGATGGACTATTTTGTCCGGGCCGAGGAAGGCAAGACAGCCCTTCGCGCCTACCATGCTCTCAGCCGGTGGTGGGATCAGGTTTCGGAGCTTGAGATGCTGAAGGTAACGGACCCGCTGCCGACAAGGGACAATTGACGCGGGTCAAACAATGTCCGATGGATGTGTGCTATCAACCGGTCAACCGTACAACAAAGGTACCGCCCTATGGCTTTTGAAGACCTGATCACGCGCATCAACATGCTTTTTGTCGAGATGGAAAACCAGCCGGAGGATGCGACCGAGCTGCTGGGACAAATCCGCCTGGAGCTAAACAGGCTGCGCGCGACAGGCCAGCCGCTACCGGAGGACCTCGTCAAGCTTGAAGAGCGGCTTGAGGCGGAATTCGGCGCTGGAAAAACGGACGGCTGAATCAGGAAACGATTTCCTCGAGCTTCACTTCAAATCCCCAAAGGCGCTCAAGATGTTCGAGCGTCGCGATCTTCTGATCTTCCTCTAATGGAACACCGTTGCGCTTTGTGTGTTGAAGCATGAGCTGGCGGTCACCCAGAAGGTCGACGTCGACGACCTGGATGTAAGGCTCCAGTGTTGATAGGTCGTGGTTCTGGGCAAAGGCGTCGCGTACCTTGCGGAAGCCGCGTTCGTCGTGAATGCCGGTCACCGTGTAAAACGGATCTTCCGCCTTGTCGGCAATTGCGAACATGCGGAACTGGCGGATAACGGACGGGCTCAAGAACTGCTGGATAAAGGATTCGTCACGATAGTTGGCCCAGGCCTCCTTCAGAACGTTTTTCCAGTCCTTTGCTCCGGCAATCTCGGGGAACCATTCATGATCTTCCGGCGTCGGCTCCTCGCAGATGCGCCGGATGTCGCGCATCATGGCAAAGCCCAGAGCATAGGGGTTGATGCCGCTGAAGCGCGGATCGTCGAAGTCCGGCTGGAACAGCACATTGGTATGGCTGTGGAGGATTTCCAGAAGGGCGCCGTCCGTCAGCAGGCCTTTTTCATGCATGGCGTTGACGATGTGGAAATGCACGAAGGTGGCGCAGCCCTCATTCATCAGCTTGGTCTGTTTCTGCGGGTAGAAATATTGCGCAATGTTGCGGACGATGCGCAGCACCTCGCGCTGCCATGGTCTGAGAACCGGGCTGTAGTGCTCGAGGAAGTAGAGAAGGTTTTCTTCCGGCAGGTGAAGCTCCCGCTTGCGCTCCCGCATCCCTGCGTCGGCTCTGGCCGTATCGGCAGGGTCCGTCGCGGAATTCCACAGATAGTTGACGGTGCGCTCCTCGTGTTCGCGCCTTTCCCTGCGGCGCTCCTCTTCCTCGCGCAGTGACGGTTGGCGCGGTCTGCGGTATCGGAAAACGCCGTGCGGCATCAACGCGTGGGCGGCATCCAGAATGCGCTCCACCTCGCTCACGCCGTGCCGTTCCTCGCACTGGCTGATATAGCTACGAGCATATTCCAGGTAGTCGAGAATGCCGGCTGCATCCGTCCACTGGCGAAACAGGTGGTTGTTCTTGAAGAAATGATTGTGTCCGAAGGCGGCGTGCGCCATGACCAGCGTCTGCATGGCCATGGTGTTTTCTTCCATGCAATAGCTGATGCAGGGATCGGAATTGATGACGATCTCATAGGCAAGGCCCATCGCGCCCTTTCGGTAATGCACCTCGTTGCTGACAAAATGCTTGCCGAAGGACCAGTGGCGATACATCAGCGGCATGCCGATGGACGAATAGGCGTCGAGCATCTGTTCGGACGAAATGATCTCGATCTGGTTGGTGTATGTATCGAGCTTCAGATCGCTGTGCGCGACCTTTTCAATCGCATCATAGGTCTGACGCAGCGTGTCGAACGTCCAGTCCGCACCGTCGAACAGGGGCTTTTTCTTGCGGGCCGTTCTAGCTGCCATGGGCATCCACCGGTTTTTTGGCAAAGAGCTCCCGGAAGACCGGATAGATATCGGCTGGCCGGGAAATGCGTTTCATGGCGAAATTCGGCCACCGGCTTGCGACGCGGCGGTATTCGCGCCACAGCTCGATGCCGTTTTCCTCGCTGTTGAGGAACTCGGCTTCGGCTTCTTCGACAATTTCGACATAGGCGAAATACTGGCAGTTGCGCATCAGGTTCTCGTTGAGGATTTCGACGCATTTTTTTGAGTCGCCTGAATAGTTCTCGCCGTCCGATGCCTGGGCGATATAGATGTTCCATTCGGATGGCGGATAGCGCTCCTCTATAACGCGCTGCGCCTCAACCAGGGCCGTGCTGACAACCGTGCCGCCGGTTTCGCGGGCGTAGAAAAAGGTTTCCTCATCCACTTCCTGGGCATTGTGCGTGTGGCGTACGAAAACGAGGTCGATCGATTTGTAGCGTCGGCTTAAAAACAGGTGGAGCAGAACGAAGAACCGCTTGGCGAGGTCCTTTTCGCGCTCGCCCATGGATGCCGAAACATCCATCAGGCAGATCATGACGGCCCGTTCGCGCGGTTCCGGACGCTGTTCGAAATAGTTGTAACGCACATCCAGCGGGTCGATGTAGGAAATGACCTTCTGGCGCTTCAACAGATCCTCAAGGAGGTCGTGCAGCGTCGACAATTCGTTACGCTGTTTTTTTGTCGGGCGCGAGACTTTCTCCAACCGGAATATCTCTTCGCGCAATGCCCTGATTTCCGCATCTTTCGGGCGTTTGAGTGCCAGGCGGCGTCCGAGCGCATTGCGCATGGTGCGCTCGACATTGATATTTGAGGGCGAGCCGGTGACGGAAAAGCCGGCGCGGTAAGGTTTGGTCACCTCGATCTGCTTGAGGCCGCGCTTGACCAGATTTGGCAGTTCCATGTCCTCAAAGAAGATATCGAGGAACTCGTCACGGGACAGGACAAACAGGAATTCGTCCTCGCCTTCACCGCCGTCGGAGCCTTGTTTACCGCTTTCTCCGGCACCGCCCGCGGGCGGCTTCTTGATCCTGTCGCCAGCGCGGAAGGATTTGTTACCGCTGGAGACATAGTCCCTGGTTCCGGCCTTGCGCGAGTGGCGGAAATTCGGCTCGGCAATGCTGTCTGCCGGCACGATCACCTGCTCGCCACGATCGGCATCGGCAATCTCGCGGGTGCGGACCGCCTCGTCGACGGCCTTCTTGACGTGGTTGCGCACACGCTTGAGGAACCGTCGCCTGTTGCCGAGGCTCTTGTCCTTCGGATTCAGGCGCCGGTCGACAAAATGTCCCATGTGGCTACCCCGCCTTGTTGACGCGCATATACCACTCGACCAGACGGCGCACCTGTCGCCTTGTGTAGTCGCGCTCGATCATGCGCTCGACAAACTCATGGTGTTTGGCGTCGGCTTCCTTGTCGCGCTTGGCGCCGAAGCTGATCACCGGCAGGAGATCCTCGACCTGTCCGAACATGCGTTTTTCGATCACACCGCGCAGCTTCTTGTATTTGCGCCAGTCCGGGTTCTTGCCCTGATTCTCAGCCCGCGCACGCAGCACGAATTTGACCACTTCGTTGCGGAAGTCCTTCGGATTGGTGATGCCGGCGGGCTTTTCGATCTTGGCCAGTTCCTGGTCGAGGATTTCGCGGTCGAACATCTGTCCGGTGTCCGGGTCCTTGTAGTCGTGTTCCTCGATCCAGGCGTCGGCGTAGGCGATGTAGCGGTCAAAGAGGTTCTGGCCGTAGTCGGAATAGGATTCCAGATAGGCTTTCTGGATCTCGTGGCCGATGAATTCCGCATAGCGCGGCATCAGATCGGCCTTGAGGAATTCCAGATAGCGGCCTTCGACCTCGTCGCTGAACTGCTCGCGCTTGATCGCCTGTTCGAGCACATACATCAGGTGCACAGGATCGGCGGCGATTTCCTCGGTGTCGTGGTTGAAGGTCTCGGAAAGCACCTTGAAGGCAAAGCGGGTCGATGTCCCGGTCATGCCCTCGTCGACGCCTGCGACATCGCGGTACTCCTGCAAAGATTTCGCATTGGGGTCCGTATCCTTCAGCGTTTCGCCGTCATAGATGCGCAGCTTGGAATGCAGCGTCGAGTTCTCGTGATCATGCAGGCGGGTCAGCACGCTGAAGCGCGCCATGATGTCGAGCGTCTCCGGTGCGCATTTGGCGTCGCGCAAGGCGCTTCCGCCGAGCAGCTTCTTATAGATCAGCGCTTCCTCGGTGGCGCTCAGGCAATAGGGCACCTTGACCACGGAGATGCGGTCGAGGAAGGCTTCATTGTTCTTGTTATTGCGGAACTGCTGCCATTCCGCCTCGTTGGAGTGGGCGACGATGATGCCGTGATAAGGGAATGCGCCGATGTTTTCGGTGCCGACATAGGATCCTTCCTGCGTCGCGGTGAGCAGCGGATGCAGCACCTTGATCGGCGCCTTGAACATCTCGACGAACTCCAGCATGCCCTGTGTGGTCCGGTTCAGGCCACCGGAATAGCTGTAGGCGTCCGGATCGTTCTGGCTGAGATGCTCCAGCTTGCGTATATCGAGTTTGCCGACGAGAGAAGAAACATCCTGGTTGTTCTCGTCGCCCGGCTCCGTCTTCGCAACGCCGATCTGGCGCAGCTTGGAAGGATACAGCTTGACGATGGAGAATTTTGAGATGTCGCCGTCATATTCGTCGAGGCGCTTGACCGCCCAGGGCGATATCAGACCGGTCAGCAGGCGTCTTGGAATATTGTATTTATCCTCCAGCAGATCGCTCATCCGGTCGGGGCTGAAAAGACCCATGGGGGATTCAAAAACCGGGCTGATCTCGTCGCCTGCCTTCAAGACATAGATGGGCTCGTGCTCCATCAGTTTCTTGAGGATTTCCGCGACGGTCGATTTGCCGCCGCCGACGGGTCCGAGCAGGTAAAGGATCTGCTTGCGTTCTTCCAGACCCTGCGATGCGTGGCGGAAGAAGCCGACGATGCGTTCGATCGTTTCTTCCATGCCGTAGAGTTCGGCAAAGGCGGGGTATCGCTTTATGGTCCGGTTTAGGAAAAGGCGGCTCAGTCGTTGATCCTGACTGGTGTCGATCAACTCGGGTTCGCCGATTGCTGTGATCATTCTTTCGGCTGCGGTTGCCCGCATGGCCGGGTCGTCGCGGCAGGCCAGCAAATAGTCCTGCAAGGTCATCTCTTCCACCTTGGTTCGGTCGTAAACCTCGGAATGCAGAGAAAACACGTCCATGATCCTCGTCCTTTCCTAGTGCCTTGGTCGTCTCCCCAAATTGTCGCCCTGGTATCAAAGTAATATGTGGTGCCGGTCTTCGTATTTGGCGAATCAACTCAAGTTGAAAACAGATTGCACTGCAGCGCACGCGGCGCCGGGGCATCTTCGCCTGACCAGGGAACCGTTGAATCCAACTTGCCCACCCACATGCCGACGGTTCGTCAAGGGCAACATGATTCGATGTGGAGTATAACACAGCTAAGTCAATTGCTGCTGCGTGTATTGCGGTCACTTATGTCTCACGACAGAGTAACAGACCCGGACTGCGGCAATAAGGCGCTGCATATGGACCACAAAACGCGGTCGCACATTTATGAATATCGATGGAAACTGATGGTGGGCGGTACTGGGATTGAACCAGTGACCCCTACGATGTCAACGTAGTGCTCTCCCGCTGAGCTAACCGCCCATCCGACCGGCCGCATACACCATAAAAGGGGCGCGGTGGTCAAGCCTCATTCGGTCGATTGAGCGGATAATTATGCGGCCTGGAGGATCTTTTCAACCTCGTTGACGAGGTCGCGCAAATGGAACGGCTTGGAAAGGACCGTGGCGTTCTTCGGGGCATTTGATTCCGGGTTCAGCGCAACGGCGGCAAAGCCGGTGATGAACATGACTTTCAGGTCCGGATCGAGCTCGGTTGCGCGGCGCGCCAGTTCGATGCCGTCCATTTCCGGCATGACGATATCGGTAAGCAGCAGTGAAAACGGCTCCTCGCGCAGGCGTTCATAGGCGCTTGCGCCATTGTCATAGGACTGGACGGCATATCCCGCCTTTTCCAGTGCCTTGACGAGAAAACGACGCATGTCGTTGTCGTCTTCAGCAAGTAGTATTTTCATACCGCTCCTCATGCCCTTCCATCCTGTGCCTGTACCCTTTGCGCTCGCCGGGTTGAACAGAACAGGCCGTATCTGCCCCGTTTTTGGGGATTCATCGGGACTGCGCTTACCACGCAGGGTTGGCCCATTCAAACCTGACGAGGTAAATATCGGGTGAATTTGCGTCGCTGGCACGCCACATTTTATATGGTTTTGACATGTTTTTTTATGACAACCGCTCACGATAGCGCCAACCGCCGTACGATCTATGGACTTGGCCGCTTTCAACTGGCAACATATCAAATAGGGCGTGATTTGGAGGAATATGGGCGTGACCGGCATAGGGCGTAACTCGGAGGCAATCCATTGATCGAGGACGCTTTTTCCGATCACCCTCCGTTTGAGATACGCCAGCCAGCCACTCAAACCGTTCCGTTTGTCTTCAATTCTCCGCATAGCGGCCGTGTCTATCCGGATGCCTTCCTGTCAAATTCCCGCCTCGACCGGCATTCTATCCGGCGTTCGGAAGACTATTATGTCGACCAGCTTTTCGACGCGTCTCCGCAGATTGGCGCACCGCTGCTTGCGGCGCATTTTCCGCGCGCCTTTATCGACGTGAACCGTGAGCCCTACGAGCTTGATCCGCGCATGTTCGAGGGCCGTATCCCGCCCTTTGTCAATTCGAATTCCATGCGGGTGGCCGGCGGCCTGGGCACGATCCCGAAGCTGGTGGCGGAAAACATGGAAATCTACAGGAAACGGTTTGCGATCGAGGATGCGCTTGAGCGCATCGACCGGCTCTACCGTCCCTATCACGACCGGCTGCGCCGCCTTATGGTCAAAACCCATGCGCGTTTCGGCTATGGTGTGCTGGTGGACTGCCATTCCATGCCGGCGAGTGCCCAATCCGGCAATAAAAACCGGCCGGACTTCGTGATCGGTGACCGTTACGGTACAAGCGCGACGGAAGCCCTGTCACAACTGGCGGTCTCCATCCTTCAGGATCTTGGATATACGGTATCGCGCAACAAGCCCTATGCCGGAGGGTTCATCACCGAACACTACGGACGTCCGGCGCGAGGTCTGCATGCCATTCAGATTGAAATCAACCGTGGTCTCTACGTCAATGAGCAGACATTTGAGAAGACGGAAGGTTTTGAGGAGCTGCGCGCCGACCTGATCCGCTTCATGAGCCTTGTAACCGACTATTTCGCCAGCGACTTCAGTGATGTTGCGCTGGCCGCCGAATAGGCACCCGTCGTCGCGATTATCCAAAAAAAAGACCGCGCCATATGGAGCGGTCAAATCTAGGGAGGAAACGCCCAATAAGGGCATTTGCAGCAATTTGGCTGCATCGCGAATGTATTGCTGCGCTGCACAAAAGTCAAGGGATGAACAGATTTTTTTCGCAGGCGCAACATAAACCCATCTTCATCAAAAGCTAGAAAATCGTCGCCCTTTGCCATATCGCTGCGGGGCAACATCATGCCGAACCTTCGCCTGGGACACTTATATGCAGCCTGATCTGGACTTTTTTCATGAGCTGGCCGATGCCGCCGCAAAGGAAACCCTGCCGCGTTTCCGAACCAACGCCGCCGTGACCAACAAGCTTGAGAGCGGTTTTGATCCTGTTACGGAGGCAGACCGATCCGCAGAGGCGGCGATCCGTGCATTGATCAAGGAAAACTTTCCCGACCATGGCATCATGGGCGAAGAGTATGGCAGCGAGGGGCTGGATGCAGAATATGTTTGGGTCATCGACCCGGTAGACGGCACGCGCGCATTCATTTCGGGTCTACCGGTTTGGGGCACGCTGATCGGCCTTTATCGGAACGGGCGCTCCATCGCGGGCCTGATGGATCAGCCTTTTACCGGCGAGCGTTATCTCGCCGATCAAAACGGAGCAATCTACCGGGGTCCGGACGGGCAGCGCACGATCCACGCGCGTGACTGCGGCGACCTGTCGGCCGCGACCTTGTTTACGACGTCGCCGCATCTGTTCCTGCCGGAAGAGTTTCCGTTTTACCGCGCGGTTGAAGAGCGGGTGAACCTGTTTCGCTACGGCTGCGATTGCTACGCCTACACGCTGGTTGCCGCCGGACATGCGGATCTCGTCATTGAAAACGGCCTGCAGGCCTATGATGTAGGTGGATTGATTGCGATATTGGAAGCGGCCGGCGCAGTGATGACCGACTGGCAGGGCGGGCGTCCGGAGCAGGGCGGCAACATCATAGCTGCCGGCAGCCGAACAGTGCATGCCGAGGCCCTGGAACTGCTAAACGGTTAGACAGGTCAGGCTTCGCCGGGAAGAAAGGCCCTGATGCCGGCAAGGACCTGTTCGCGGTAGATATCGGTTTCCTGGAACAGCTCATGTTTGGCGTGGTCGATCGTGATCAGTTCGCTGGCGCGAAAATGCGATGCGATCTGTTCGATCTCCTGAATGGGGACAATCGAATCCGCACCGGCGCCGAAGATGAGTGTCGGGATCCGGACAGACGCAAGATGAGCCGGATCGTGGATCCGCTTCATTGTCTTGAAGGACTCAGCCAGCCAGCGGAAAGTCGGGCCGCCCAATATGAAATCAGGGCATACGTCATAGATGGCCCGGTTGCGATTGAACCGCGCCCGATCCGATGTCAGCGCGTTGTCCTCAAAGGTGAGATTTCGCTGCTTTGTCCCGGTTGTTGATTTTCGGCCCAATCCGATCAGGCTCGCGGCCCGCACAAGCAAGCGCAATACCGTTCCG
Source organism: Hoeflea prorocentri (assembly GCF_027944115.1). NCBI lineage: Bacteria > Pseudomonadati > Pseudomonadota > Alphaproteobacteria > Hyphomicrobiales > Rhizobiaceae > Hoeflea > Hoeflea prorocentri. Next base: position 109,798 of record NZ_JAPJZI010000001.1, read on the forward strand.
TCATATTTACCCGGATGCATGCCGACAAATGGCGAGGTGAGCACCATGCGCTCGACCCGGTTGGCAAGGCGTGGGGCGGCCGACAGCGCAATCAGGCCGCCGGTTGAGTGCGCGACGATAAAAAAAGGAAGGCGGGTGTCTGGCAAGACGATGTTTTCAAGGAAATACTCAAGATCGCTCTCATAATCGGCGAAGCGCTGGACATGGCCGGCGTTCGATCCTTGCAGCAGGCGCTCGGAACCGCCCTGACCGCGCCAGTCGAAGGTGGCGACCCAAAGGCCGGCCTCGGTAAGGTCGCGGATGGTTTCATAATACTTTTCTATGGTTTCGTTGCGGCCCTGTAGCAGGACAACAGTGCCCTTGGCTCTCGTAACCTCGGATCGGAACAGGGCGTAACGCAGCCGCTTGCCGTCGCCTGTTTCGAAAAATCCCGATGTTGCGTTCTTCGGAGCCGGGTTGTCCGGCGTGTCGTGAATCGCACAGGTGCTGATCGGAGCTTTTTTATCCATGTTTCCTCAGGCTGTAGTGACTATTTAACCTATGCGCCAGCGTGGCCCGTTTTGTTTCTGGCCAGGCGCAAAATGCGCCGTAGTGCAGGCCACTTCAAGCATTTTGCAACGACGTCCAGAGACAAAATGGGCCTCGTGCCAAAAGGATTTGCCCATGATCGGCCCGTTTGTTGTCGAATATGCACCCGCATGTCCTTCCTCCTCACATACCGATCCTGAACACATCCGGACAAACCGGCACAAAGGTTAAATAGTCACTACAGCCTCAAGCGCGGCAAGGCGTTGCAATCAAGGATCAATAGGCGAAAACTGCATTGATTTTAGCCCTTCCGTCGTGTCTTGAAACAGTGAAATCGAGCTCCTACCTATAGTCTGCAGGTGCCAAAACGGGCCTGCTGGCTGAATGTCCGCCCGGTAGCGGGGACATCAAAAGCCAAATGCAAACTGTCGCTCCATGGAGGACAAGACCATGCGTCATGTCGATTTTTCACCCCTTTACCGTTCCACCGTCGGCTTCGACCGCCTGTTTACCATGCTGGACAGCCTTGCCCAGCCGGATCAGAGCCAGACCTATCCGCCCTATAATATCGAGAGAACCGGAGACAATTCCTACCGGATCACTATGGCCGTTGCCGGTTTTGGTGAAGACGACCTGTCGATTGAAGCCCGTGAGCATGTGCTGACGGTCAAGGGCGACAAGTCCGACAACAAGGATGGCGGTGAAGGCGAGTTTCTATACCGCGGAATTGCCAAGCGCACGTTCGAGCGCCGTTTCCAGCTCGCCGAATATGTTGAAGTCAAAGGCGCCAAGCTCGAAAACGGCCTGCTTCATGTGGATCTCGTCCGGGAAATTCCGGAAGCCATGAAACCGCGCCGCATTGAAATCACGGCCGACAATTCTGTTGGCGCTGCCAAGCAGATCGAAGCCGAAACGGTTGCCTGAGCCAAATCAGGCTGAAAAAGGAACGGCGCCCCAGGGCGCCGTTTTTGTTTGCCGATCCGCCGGCTCAGGCATAGGCCAGACGTCGCCCGCTCCACCAACGCGAAACGATTGTGTCGAGTGACACCAGGCCCGGCCCCTTCAGGGCAACATAGATAAGCGGGAAGATCCAGAAAAGCCGTTGGTCGATGATCTGACCGGGCTGGCCATCGAACAGCGTGCCAAGAGCGACGCCATGGGCGGTCACATCGACATAGGTCTGGACCACTATGAAGATAATCATCCCAACGGACCCCACCCGCGCAAAGAGGCCAAGAATGACGAGGATCGGCAGGATGAACTCGCCATAGGTGCCGGCAAAAACCATGAGGTGCGTGGTGAACGGCAGAGCTGCTGTGTCGTAGCCTGCCGCCTCGAAAGCCTTGCCCGCGATCTGTATATAGGCACCGTCCGAGATTTCGAAAAAGCCGCCAAAACCGTCCCCGACCTTAGTGAGAGCAGAATTCAGATAATAGGTGTAAAGGGTCGCCGCGATGATGAAGCGCGAAAGAAGCCCCAGAAACCAGCCATCCGTCAGCCGTTCCACGGTGTCGAACACGCCATCATGAATCCGGCGTAACAAGTCAATCAACGATGTCATCTGAAATGCTCTCTTCTGTTTTCTTGTCTGTCGCAAGGCCGCAAAATACGCCGGCCTCAAGCATGGCGGTTATGGCGGCGGCAAGGTCGAAGTCTTCAGCTTCGGCGGCTGCCGCTCCGGCTGCCCCGCCAAGCGTTTGTCCGCTGATCAGCGCTTGCAGAAATGCCGCGCCGCCCGGCGGCAAATGGCGAACTTCCACATCGAATTCCCGCCGGGTGATCAGCCCGTCCTCGGCGATGCCCGTCTTGATGCCGGACGGGTCTTCTCCGGCCCGATTGGCCGAGAAGATCGACACAGCCGCAAAGGGCGAACGAATGATATGTGCAGCCGGGTGGGGCGCAAAGCTTTGCAGCGCCAGATCCTCCGGCGCGACGGCTGCAAGCTCTTCAGCACCAAGGACCGGCCTGTCGGCGGCGTGAAAGGCGTCCAGCCATTTGCGCTCCAAGCGCGCGACATCCGGCAGGTAAACCAGTTCGCGAACCGGTTCAAACGTTTCCAAAAACGCCGGGAAACCGGCCCCGTAGCGAAAAAGCAGAGGTGATGAGGGTTGTTCCGTCTGAACATAGATTTTTGCCATGGAGCGGAAAAACCTGTCGCCGACAATCCTGTGCACAGCTGGATAGATATCGGCCAGCGCATTGATCAGGCCGACGGTCACATTGTTGCGGTAGACATTGAAGCGTTTGACCGCGTTCTTTCCTTGCGGTCCGATAATTCCTTCAGGTTTTGGCAGGTCGGGATCAAGAAGGGCTTCAGAAAACCGGACAAGCGGGACCGGGCGGTCCGCCTTTTCCGTAGGCGCGTCGTTATCCGGCTGCGGCATGGCGGCTTCCCAGCATGTAGCTCGAGGCTCGGCGTTCCAGAATCTCATCGGCGCGCATGGCTTCACGCTTCAGGACCGGCCACTCGGGAACATCGTTGTCCCACTCGATCAGGGTCGGGACCGGCCCCATCTGACCGATCACAATATCATAGAGTTTCCAGACTTCGTCATCGACAGGGCGGTCATGGGCATCTATCAGCAAAAGCTCGCCTTCATCATCGGTGTCGCCGGCATGGCCGGCAAGATGGATCTCTTCCACCTTTTCGAGCGGGAACTCCGACAGATAGGTGAGCGGACGGTATTTATGGTTGGTGGCCGACACGAACACATTGTTGATGTCCAAAAGCAGACCACAGCCGGTACGTTTCGCGATCTCGCAGATGAAATCCGTCTCGCTCATGGACGATTGTTCAAATTGTACATAGGTCGACGGGTTCTCCAGGAGGATTTTTCTGCCAAGAGCCTCCTGCACCTGATCGATGTGGTCACAAACGCGGTTCAGGGTTGTCCGGTCATAAGGGACGGGCAGCAGGTCATTGTAATAGCTGTTGTCGTGGGTGGACCAAGCAAGGTGTTCCGACACGAGGCCGGGCTCATAGCGATCTACGACGGCTTTGAGCCGCGCAATGTGATCAGCATCGAGGCCGTGTTCGCTGCCGATCGAAAGGCCGACACCATGGACGGAGAGCGGGAAGGACTGGCGGATTGCCGTCAGTGCCCTGTGCGGTGCGCCGCCTTCGCCCATATAGTTTTCCGCGTGAACCTCAAGAAACCCAATGCGGTAATCGTCCCGCAGAATCTGGTCGATGTGGTTTGATTTCAAACCGGCGCCGGCGCGGGCGGGAACAGTTTTGTGTGTGAAGCGGGCTCGGCTGTCGCCATCCTTCCAGGCAGGGCTTTGTGTCATTATTGTCTCCGCTTCACTGAGGCGCACCGGCCGCCCAAGACGCTTGGGCGGCCGGTGCGAGTTTACACGAACAAGGTCTTATGCCGGCAGGTCGCGGTCCAGCGGCTCAAGCGAACCCTTGCGGTCGCCTGGCAGGGCCATGGTCAGGCATGTGCCGTCATCCACCAGCGTCCAGGCATTGCCCTGGTAGTCAACCGTCGATGTGCCGGCGCAGGTCGTGCCAGGGCCGGCCGCGCAATCGTTCTTACCGGCCAAAGATACGCCGTAGCACTTTTCCTTGGCGGAGGCTTCTGTGGTTGTCGCCATGAGGCTTGCGCCCGACAGTGCCATGGCAACCGCTCCGGCAACTGCTGATGCGCTGACGATCGTTTTCTTGGACATGGAATTCTCCTTGAGAGTTTGCAGTTCATGTAACGAAACTTCTAAACACCGGCTCGGACCGGAATGGCTTAAGTGTCGGCAAAGTGCGGGTAAATTGGAAATCAACAGCGTGTTATCTCCTGAAACCGGCGCGTGACGGGTGCGTTACGCCTCCGGACCCGCCTCAAACATGTGCCAAATGATCCGTTTTTCGGCCTTTGACGGCGAAAACCTCTACAGGTTAGCCGGGCTATCCTGGTCCAGCAAGGCGGCGAATTCCCGGACATGATCACGCGTCGTCGCGAATCCGGTGACCAGACGCGTGATCAATTCGTTTTCGCCAATCAGTTGTTTTGCGAAATGGGGCGTCTTCCATTCATAGAAACCGGCCCCTGCCGCCTGGAGCCTGTCGAAGGTGCTGCGGTCCATAATGGCGAAGACTTCGTTGGCAGGGCTTTCCCACGCCAGGCGCGCATGTTGTGATTCTGCAATAGCCGTCTGCAGTTCCTTGGCCATTGTGTTCGCATGGGAGGCGAGCGTGACCCACAGGTCATCTTCGAAATAGGCTTCAAACTGGGCGGCCATGAAACGGCTTTTCGAGAAGATATGTGCCGAGCGCTTTCGCAGGAACGGCAGATCGCGCGCGAGGTCCGGATTAAAAACGACGATCGCTTCCGCGCACCAGCAGCCATTTTTGGTGCCGCCGAAAGACAAAATGTCGACGCCGCGTTTCCAGGTCATTTCGGCCGGGCTTTGCCCAAGTGCCGCCATCGCGTTGGCAAAGCGCGCACCATCCATGTGAAGCGGGAGACCGTGGAGGCGGCAGATTTCTGAAATCTCATCGACCTGAGCGGCTTCGTAGACCGTTCCGATTTCCGTGGATTGCGAGATACTGACGGCCATCGGCTGACCGGCATGGATGAACTGCGCCGGGAAGCGGCGGATCGCGGCATCAAGCTCTTCCGGATCGAGCCGGCCATGGTCGCCGTCAACCGGTTCGATCCGTGCCCCCGGTGTCAGCATTTGTGGCGCGCCGCCCTCATCTTCAATCAGGTGTGCTTCGCGATGAGCAAAGGCGACGCCTCCCGGCCTGTTGGCGGCGGCCATCGATATCGAATTTGCCGCCGTGCCGGTGCCGACAAAAAAAACCGCAACGTCACGCTCGAACAATTCGCCGAACCGCTGTTCCACTTTCCTGTCCTGTTCGCTCAAGCCATAGGCCTGGGCAAATCCGTCAGCGTGCCGGGTGAGGGCCTCGGCGATGCGTGGATGGGCTCCGGCCCAATTGTCTGAAGAAAATTGCATGGTGTTTTTCGGTTCCGTGATGTTGTCCTGATGCTGCAGTTTCTCGCATGGAATGATAGCGGCGCAAAGCGGTGCTGTTCCGCCTCTGGTTATAAAGCAAGCAAAGCCTCCCGGACTGCGAAACAATCTTTCGCGGTATCAGCGGTTTTGGCAATTTGCTGACCCCGTGAGCCATAAAAATGGCGGGGCCATCTTGCTCACCTCGGTTGTTTCTGGCATACAGGGTTAAAAATAGGACAGCCATACTGTCCTAATTGGGTGACCGTAGCCGAATCCGGTGTCGGTATCCGCAAAGACCGCACAAGCGGTCGCGATAGCAGCATGCGCGCGGCTTTGACGCGCCGGTTGTTGTCGTAGCACGGGCAACAATCGGATTTTATTGGAAAAATCCGGAGCCGGCCTGTGCGCGCGGTGTTTTGTGACCGGATGCCCGGGCCGTAAAATGCCGAAAATCGGCTAATTGCTTAAATTTGCCGCGTGAAAAACCTGTACCGGAATTCTATAAACCGGCACGGACAGTAAAGTCGCCTCGAAAACCGGCAGGTCGCGAGGCAACGACAGGAGGAACCGAGATGACGGACAAGACGCCATCAAAGGCTAAAGCTGCGCAACGCCCGGCACTGACGGCGAAACGTGCGCGCACGGCCGGGTTCCCGCAGAAGCAGGGGCTTTATGACCCGCGCAATGAGCACGATGCCTGCGGTGTTGGTTTTGTCGCCCATATGAAGGGTCAAAAGTCCCATCAGATCATCAAGGACGGCCTGTTCATGCTGGAAAACCTGACCCACCGCGGTGCGGTCGGGGCGGATCCGCTGATGGGTGACGGCGCGGGCATTCTGGTTCAGATCCCGCACGCCTTTTTTGCTGAAAACATGGCCGAGCAGGGCATCACGCTACCGGATGTCGGGCACTATGCGGCCGGATATCTCTTTATGCCGCAGGACCTAGAGCTGCGCGCGCATATTGAGAAGATTGTCGAAGAAGTCGTTGCCGCCGAGGGGCAGGTGCTCCTGGGTTACCGTGACGTGCCGGTCGACAATTCGTCGCTGTCCAAAGCGCCCGATATTGCCGCCACCGAGCCCCACCACAGGCAGGTTTTCATCGGCCGCGGTGATGAGGTGCAATCGGAAGCGGACTTTGAGCGTCGCCTGTTCATTCTGCGCAAGGTGATCTCCAATCGGATTTTTGAGGAAACGGACGGGCGTGACAACGGCTTTTATATCGTTTCCCTGTCGAGCCGGACGATTGTCTACAAAGGCATGTTCCTGGCCTATCAGGTCGGCGCCTATTTCAAGGATTTGACGGACGAGCGTTTTCAGTCGGCCGTGGCGCTGGTTCACCAACGCTTTTCGACCAATACGTTTCCGTCCTGGAAGCTGGCGCACCCCTATCGCATGGTCGCCCACAATGGCGAAATCAACACGCTGCGCGGCAATGTCAACTGGATGGCGGCGCGCCAGGCTTCGGTGACGTCGCCGCTCTTCGGTGACGACATCAGCAAGCTGTGGCCGATCTCCTATGAAGGACAGTCCGACACGGCCTGTTTCGACAATGCGCTCGAATTCCTGGTTCAGGGCGGCTATTCGCTTGCCCATGCCGTCATGATGCTGATCCCGGAAGCCTGGGCCGGCAACAAGCTGATGCATGAAGACCGCAAGGCGTTTTACGAATATCACGCGGCGCTGATGGAGCCTTGGGACGGGCCGGCCGCCGTTGCCTTTACCGACGGCCGTCAGATCGGCGCGACGCTTGACCGCAACGGCTTGCGGCCCGCCCGCTATATCGTGACCGATGACGACAGGGTTATCATGGCGTCCGAGGCTGGCGTATTGCCGGTGGACGAAAAATCCATCGTGCGCAAATGGCGGCTTCAGCCGGGCAAGATGCTGCTCATCGATATGGAAGAAGGCGCCATCGTCTCGGATGCGCAGATCAAGCGTGAGCTGGCAAACGCCAATCCCTACCGCGATTGGCTGGACCGCACGCAGATCGTGCTGGAAGACATGCCTGTTTCAGGCCGCGCCACGGGCCATTCCAGCGCATCACTGCTCGATCAGCAGCAGGCCTTCGGCTATTCTCAGGAAGACCTGAAATTGCTGATGTCGCCGATGGCGACAACCGGTCAGGAGGCGATCGGCTCCATGGGAACGGACACGCCCATTTCAGCCATGTCCGACAAGACCAAGCTGCTTTACACCTATTTCAAGCAGAACTTCGCTCAGGTGACCAATCCGCCGATCGACCCGATCCGCGAAGAATCCGTCATGAGCCTCGTGTCTTTCATCGGCCCGCGGCCCAACCTTTTTGACTTGAAGGGACTTGCCGGGCGCAGGCGCCTTGAAGTGCGCCAGCCGATCCTGACCAATGAGGACCTGGAAAAAATCCGGGCGATTGGCGATATCTCTGACAATCAGTTCCAGACCAAGACACTGGACATCACCTATCGTGAGGACAGTGGCGCCGACCATATGAGCGAAGCCCTCGATGCGCTGTGCGCGCGGGCGGAAAAGGCAGTCAATAACGGCTACAACATCATCATCCTCTCGGACCGGCAATTGTCGGTCAACCGGATCGCCATACCGGCGCTGCTGGCGACGGCGGCTGTTCATCATCACCTGATCCGAAAGGGGCTGCGCACGTCTGTCGGCCTTGTGGTTGAATCGGGCGAGCCGCGGGAAGTGCATCATTTCGCGGTGCTGGCCGGCTACGGGGCTGAGGCGATCAACCCTTATCTTGCGTTCGATACGCTTGCAGACATGCATCAGAACGGTGAGTTCCCGGCGGTGGTTGACGCAACCGAGGTGGTGCATCGCTATATCAAAGCCATCGACAAGGGCCTCTTGAAGGTGATGTCGAAGATGGGGATTTCCACCTACCAGTCCTATTGCGGCGCTCAGATTTTCGATGCCGTCGGCCTTTCCGGCGAATTCGTCAACAAGTATTTCTTCGGTACCGCGACGACGATTGAGGGCATCGGGCTCAGCGAGATCGCGATTGAGACCCATGTGCGCCACGCGCAGGCCTTCGGCGACGATCCGGTGCTGACGACCGCGCTCGAGGTCGGCGGGGAATATCTCTATCGCATGCGCGGCGAGAACCATGCCTGGTCGCCGGATTCGGTGGCGATGCTGCAACATGCAGTGCGCGGCAATGCTGCCGACAAATATGAGGAATTCGCTCAGCTTGTGAATGAGCATGCGGAAGGTCTCAACACGATTCGCGGCCTCTTCAGGATTATTGAAGCCGAGGAAGACGGACGCAAACCCGTGCCGCTTGACGAGGTCGAGCCGGCGGCGGAGATCGTGCGGCGGTTTTCCACCGGCGCCATGTCCTTCGGCTCGATCAGCCGGGAGGCGCACACCACCTTGGCAATTGCCATGAACCGGATCGGCGGTAAGTCGAATACGGGCGAGGGCGGCGAAGAGCCCGATCGCTATATGCCGTTGCCTGACGGGTCGATGAACCCGGAACGTTCCGCCATCAAGCAGGTGGCCTCCGGACGCTTCGGCGTGACCACGGAGTATCTGGTCAACTCCGACATGATACAAATCAAGGTCGCGCAGGGCGCAAAGCCCGGCGAGGGCGGGCAGCTTCCCGGTCACAAGGTCGATGCGACAATAGCCAAGACCCGGCATTCGACGCCGGGTGTCGGGCTGATTTCGCCGCCTCCGCACCATGACATCTATTCCATCGAGGATCTGGCGCAGCTGATCTTCGATCTGAAGAACGTCAACAGCGACGCGGATATCTCGGTCAAACTGGTCTCAGAGGTCGGCGTCGGCACCGTGGCGGCAGGTGTTGCCAAGGCGCGTGCGGACCATATCACCATTTCCGGCTATGACGGCGGGACCGGCGCGTCACCGCTGACATCGCTCAAACATGCCGGATCGCCTTGGGAAATGGGACTTGCTGAAACCCACCAGACCCTGGTGCTGAACGGGCTTCGCTCGCGTGTTCCGCTGCAGGTCGATGGCGGTTTGCGAACCGGGCGCGACGTGATCGTCGGGGCATTGCTCGGCGCGGATGAATTCGGTTTTTCCACCGCGCCGCTCATTGCCGCCGGCTGTCTGATGATGCGCAAATGCCATCTCAACACCTGCCCGGTAGGCATCGCAACACAAGACCCGGTCTTGCGTCAGCGTTTCAAGGGAACGCCCGAACACGTCATCAACTATTTCTTCTTTGTTGCCGAGGAAGTGCGCGCGTTTCTGGCAAAGATGGGCTATCGCAAGCTGGACGACATCATCGGCCAGTCGGACCTTCTGGAGAAGGACCGGATGATCAGCCACTGGAAAGCGAACGGCCTGGATTTCAGCAACATCTTCCACAAACCTGAAGCCGGGAAGGAGGACATCCGTTGGACCCAGCGTCAGGATCATCCGATTGACGATATTCTGGATCGCAAGCTGATCGCCGAGGCCAAGCCGGCGCTCGCATCCAAGACGCCGGTGTCGATCGAGACCGCGATCCGCAATGTTGACCGATCGGCGGGCGCCATGCTCTCCGGCGAGATTGCGCGGCGCTATGGCCACAAAGGTCTCCCCGACGGCACGGTTTCAGTCAAGCTTGAGGGGACCGCCGGCCAGTCTTTCGGCGCATTTCTCTCGCGTGGCGTCAGTTTCGACCTGATCGGCGATGGAAACGACTATGTCGGCAAGGGCCTTTGCGGCGGCCGTATCATCGTGCGCCCGCCGGAGGAAAGCCGTATCGTTCCGGAAGAGTCGATCATTGTCGGCAACACCGTTCTTTACGGAGCCGTTGAAGGTGAATGTTATTTCCGCGGTGTGGCCGGCGAACGCTTTGCCGTTCGCAACTCCGGCGCCATTGCCGTTGTCGAGGGTGTCGGCGATCACGGTTGCGAGTATATGACCGGCGGTATTGTTGTCGTCATCGGCGAGACGGGACGCAATTTTGCCGCTGGCATGTCGGGCGGTGTGGCCTATGTACTTGACGAGGCGGGAGACTTTGCCCGGCGCTGCAACATGGCGATGGTCGAGCTCGAGCCCGTTCCGGAAGAGGACGACATGTTGGAAGAGCTGCACCATCATGGTGGTGATCTGGACCATAAGGGCCGCGTGGACGTTTCCGACGACATGACCAAGCATGATGAGGAACGGCTCTACCAGCTCATTGCCAATCATGTGCACTACACCAACTCGCAGCGGGGCCAGGATATTCTGGAAAACTGGGCAGACTATCGCCCGAAGTTCCGCAAGGTCATGCCGATTGAGTATCGCCGGGCACTTGAGGAGATGGAGCGCATGCGTATGGGGGTTGCCGCGGAATAGGCGGAACCTCTAGGCCAACGAACGGGATTTGGATAGGAACGCAAATGGGTAAGGTAACCGGATTTCTGGAGATTGACCGCCAGGTCGCCAAGTACCAGCCTGCGTCGGACCGCGTCCGGCACTACAAGGAATTCAGCCTTCCCATGTCTGAATCCGAAGTGGTCAAGCAGGCCGCACGCTGCATGGATTGCGGCATTCCATTCTGCCACGGGCCAACGGGTTGTCCGATCCACAACCAGATCCCGGACTGGAACGACCTTGTCTATAACGGCAACTGGGAAGAGGCGATCCACAACCTGCATTCGACTAATAATTTCCCCGAGTTCACCGGCAGGATTTGTCCGGCGCCATGCGAGGAAGCGTGTACGCTGAACCTTGAGGATATTCCGGTTGCGATCAAAACCGTGGAGCAAGCCCTGGCCGACAAGGCCTATGAGATGGGTCTGATCGTACCGCAACCGGCCGATATCAAGACCGGTAAATCGGTCGGTGTTATCGGCTCCGGGCCGGCAGGTATGTCCGCTGCCCAACAACTTGCCCGCGCCGGGCATGAGGTTCATGTCTATGAGCGCGAAAGCAGCGCCGGTGGCCTGCTGCGCTACGGCATTCCCGACTTCAAAATGGAAAAGCACTTTATCGACAAGCGGGTTGAGCAGATGGAGGGCGAGGGGGTCGTCTTCCACTATGGTGTGCATGTTGGCGCAGATAAGTCAGTTGACGAACTGAATGCCGAGCACGACGCCTTGATCTATTGCGGTGGTTCGGAAAAACCACGTGATGCCGGTATTCCGGGCGTTGAACTGACCGGTGTGCACGATGCGATGCCTTACCTTGTCCAGCAGAACAAGCGCGTCGCCCGTGAGAGCGTCGACAACGTTGGCTGGCCGTCCGACCCCATCCTGGCAAGCGGCAAGCATGTGGTTGTGGTTGGCGGCGGCGACACGGCCTCCGACTGTATCGGGACAGCCTTCCGCCAGGGTGCGGTCAAGGTTACGCAGCTTGATATTCGGCCGCAGCCGCCGGTGCGTGAGGACAAGCTGGCTGTCTGGCCGTTCTGGGCAACGAAGATGCGTACATCGTCATCGCAGGCCGAAGGCGCAGTCAGGGAATTTCAGGTGGGCACGCTGGAGTTTGTCGGTGAAAATGGCGTTTTGACCGGCGTGAAGTGTTGTCAGGTCGATGAAAAGAGACAACCCGTCGCCGGGACGGAGTTTATTCTGAAGGCCGATCTTGCCTTCATCGCCATCGGTTTTCGCGGGCCGTTCGAAAACGGCGTGCTCAAGGATCTGGGCGAGCGGCTCGACATCGGCGTGGACGGGCGCGGCTCGACCTTCGTGAAAGCCAACGAAACCGACTACCGCACGTCCGTGGACGGTCTTTGGGCGGCGGGCGATGTGCGCCGCGGGCAGTCACTGGTTGTCTGGGCAATTCGTGAAGGCCGGCAGGCCGCGCACGATGTCGACAAGGAACTCATGGGCAAGACCACGCTGCCGCGTTAGCGCATCAGCCTTTTTATCCCTGAGGCTGAAGGTCGGGCTTTTTCTTTGCCGCAGCCTTCTCGTCCTGTTGCGGAAGAACAAAATGGTCAGCCCGGCCGGGCGGCGCTTTGCTTGTCTTGCCGTCGAAGACGAGATCATCGCGTGGTGTGCGGGTGAGCGAGGTCTGCGGCGTTTCCGTGCCAAGAAGCTTGTCCGACCCGTCCAGACCCGGATCCACCATGCTTATGGGGCTGGTGCGCACCTTTGCGGAGCCGGTGTCGGGATGCAGGACGAGAAGCTCGGGAAGATTTTCTTCCGTCAGCTTGGCAATGCCTTCATTGGCATCGTCTCCGAGCAGCCGGCGGATCGACTTTTCGACATAGAAGGCCAGTTTGCGCTTGCCGGCCTTGGTCATGCGGATTCCGTCCGAGGTTCTCAGCCGCACCTGCTGGCCAATAATGTCGGAACCCGTGTAGACAAATTTCCCGTCGGCATCGACGAAGCCGTCCCAGATATCGACATACTCGCCATTCACCTCTTCAACGACCGACCGGTAGATGCTGTTGAAGGCGAGGATGTCGGCGGACATGGATGAGGATTTGTAGGACGGTGCGCCGACCCAGATGAGCGGAATGTTGCGGGCGCGCACGGCGCGCGCCATCGTGTCGACCCTGTCGGTATATTCAGTCACCCATTGTTCGGATCTTACCGGGATCCGCTTGCGGCTCTGGCGGATTTCCTGGCGGTCATTGGAGCCCACCATGACGATCACGATAGACGGCTGAAATTCGTCCAGAATGCCAGGCAGGTTGCGGTTCCAGTTATAATAGTCGTCGCGCACCAGGCCGGAGGATCCGTTGGTCTTTCGCACGACAGCGACGCCCGGCGCCTGCTGGAATGCCGTCCGCAGACCTTCCGACAGCGACTTGGCCATGAAATCGCCGACAACGAGGATCTTGCGGGCGTTTTCCAGTTTTTTGACCGTTGCGACCTGCTGCTTCTTTGAGCGCTTGGGTGCGGAGCGTGTTACGGACTTCTTGCGTTTGATTGTGGCGCGGGGGCGCTGGCGGTTGGTTTTCTCGGGCCTGACGCGACGTGGCCCGAACAGGCGGTCCAGCACGGAGCGGCGCTCATACTTCGTCTGTGCCTCGACGCTGACAACCGGCAGCGAGACGGTAAAGACCATCGCAAAGACCGCCAGCAGCGGCAGCACCAAAAGGTGCGGTATCAGCCTGTTCAGACGTCGGACCAATCCGGTCTCCCGTTATCGCCTCAAGGTTTTGAGTAGTTTTTGCGACGGAACACCATCCGGCGTCAAGCCGGAGCGTGATTGAAAGGTTTTGATTGCAAGCTGTGAACCTGAGCCGATATTGCCGTCGATTTCGCCGCCGTAATAGCCGAGCGACTTCAGATGAACCTGTATTTCACGACGTTCATCCATGGATAACGCGCCGTTCGGCTTGGGCCATTCCTGCTTCAACCCGCTGTATCCGGCAATTCTGTCGGCCAGAAGGCCGACGGCCAGGGCGTAGCTGTCTGAGTTGTTGTAGCGCTTGAATATGAAAAAGTTGCGCAGCATCAGGAAGGCAGGCCCATTGGCTCCGGCTGGCATTTTCAGCACGGCCTTTTCTCCAGGCCTTGGAAAGCCGCGCCCCGCGGGACGCTTGAAGCCGAGCTTGGCCCATTGGGACAGTGTTTTCGACTTGCCGACATATTTTTTTGAACCACGCGGCGCCTTGACTTCATAACCCCATGTCTTGCCGGTTCGCCAACCGTTCTTGTCAAGAAGATTGGCAGCCGTTGCCAGGGCATCCGGGATGGAGTTCCAGATGTCGCGGCGGCCATCGCCGTCAAAATCCACCGCGAAAGCCAGATAGCTTGTTGGAATGAACTGCGTGTGACCCATTGCGCCTGCCCAGGAGCCGGTCAGCTGGTTTTTCCTGATTTTCCCGGATTGGAGGATTTTCAGGGCTGCAACCAGTTGCTGACGGGCATATTTGGAGCGTCGGCGATCCGCATAGGCGAGGGTTGCGAGGGCGCGGGGCACATAGTGAAGGCGTTCGGGATAGTTGAAGACATTGCCGTAGCTCGATTCCATCGACCAGATGGCAAGCACAACGGAACGGTCTACGCCGAAGCGGCGTTCGATCTGCGAGAGCACACGGTCGTAACGCTGCGCCATCTGCTGACCCGTCTCCACTGTCGTGAAGTGGACCCGCGTATCGACATAGCTCCAGACATCCTGTTTGAACTCGGGCTGGAAACGGGCTTTGCGCAGCACTTCCGGGTCCGGTTCGCGCACACCGGCAAACGCCTTTTTGTAGGTTGATTTCTTGATGCCTGACTTGGCGGCGACGGGATAAAAATCGTTGATCCACTTGCGGAATGCCGCATCGGCAGCCGCGGGCGGCGCTGAAGACAGCAAAGTGACCGCCAGCAGCAGCAAGGTGGCAAGCGCTGCTTTGGCGTTGATCAGGTGTCTGGCATCTGCGATTCGTACAGGTCGTAACATGATTGGCAACAATAGCTGGGGCTCGGGGCGGAAAAAAGGCCACCCATGGCCGGTTTTCAACACTTCAGACACCAAATTAGCGTTGACGCATCAACAATCTCTTAACCATAAGAATGCACCGCTGCGGCCTCGGCCCGGCAAGGGGCGGTTGCGGCTGGAGAATTCCAGCGCTACGGAATAGTGAAAGGCGCAATAGATCCGCCCCGTTGCGGGTTGGAAAAGGTAATGAAAGGCACGGGTTCCATGTCGCAAAGAGCCAAGGTCAGAAAAGCGGTTTTTCCGGTTGCGGGGCTTGGGACCCGGTTTTTGCCGGCAACCAAGGCAATACCGAAGGAAATGCTGACCGTCGTCGACAAGCCGGTCATTCAATATGTTGTCGACGAGGCGCGGGCTGCCGGCATCGAGCACTTTATCTTCGTGACCGGCCGGAACAAGGCGGTCATAGAAGACCATTTCGACATTCAGGTCGAGCTCTACGACACGCTGCGCAATCGCGGCAAGACGGACGAACTGAGCAATCTGCAGGCATTGCAGCCCAAACCCGGTCAGACGAGCTTTACCCGTCAGCAGGAACCCCTGGGCCTTGGTCATGCTGTCTGGTGCGCCCGCGAACTGGTTGGCGATGAGCCTTTTGCGCTGCTTCTTCCCGATATGGTGATGCAGCATGAGCCCGGCTGTCTTTCCGGCATGGTCGATCTTTACGGCCGGGTTGGCGGTAATGTGATTTCCGTTGAAGAGGTTCCCGAGGAGGAAACGCACCGATACGGAATTGTCGGTGTGGGCGACGATATTGGCGCCGATGGCTTCCATATCAATGCCATGGTCGAAAAGCCGACACCGGGCACCGCGCCTTCGAACTACTTTATCAATGGGCGCTATATTCTGCAGCCGGAAATCTTCTCGATTCTGGAGACGCAGGAGCGCGGCGCCGGCAACGAGATTCAAATCACCGATGCGATGCTCAAACTTGCCGAAGACCAGTCATTCTCCGCCTACCGTTTTCGCGGCAACACGTTTGATTGCGGTTCCAAGGAAGGCTTCATCAAGGCGAATGTCTCCTTCGCGCTGACACGTAGCGATATACGGGAGAAGGTCGAGGATGATTTGAGGCGGATGGTGAGTGCGCTCTAGCGCTGGATCTTGACGCCGAGGCCGACAAACAGATCGTCCTGGTCGGTTCCGCCATCGCTTGTGGTTTTTTCGTAGGTGATGTCGCCGTTCAGTGCGAAGTAGCGGTTCCACCACCAGGTAAATCCTGCCCCGGCTCCGAAAATCGTTTCGTTCGGCGTTGCGCCCACATAGTCGCGCCAGCCGACGAACCCGCTTACATTCGCGCTCAGATTGGCATGCAGCTGACGCGTGATTTCCATGGTCGCGGCGTAGAAGACAGACCCCGGCTCATTGGCGGTGGTTGAATCTTCCAGCGTTGTTGCAAGTCCCATCAGCACATCGGTGCCGCGGCGCGGCGACCAGGTGGCGAAGCCGTCGACGGTGAAGGCCTGAATGGGCTCGAGCCTGCTGTCGTTGATGTCCCGCTGTGCATAGCCGACCGCGATTTCGCCGGTGAGTTTTTCACCGAAATCCGCGGCGACGCCGGCGCGCAGCCCATAGGTGGTTGAGGACCGGTCGAAGCCGGATGCGTCGAGCGTATCGTCATAGATGATCTGTCCGCCGTCAGCCTCAAAGAAAGGCCGGTAGGCGGAGCCAGTTTCAAGCCCGGCGCGCAAGGTGAGTGTGTAGTTGCTCTGGTTTCTGTCCGCGAGCGAGACGAATGTTCCATCGGAAAGTTCGGCGCTGCCAAAGGTCGTGCGTCCGCCGTTTATCGTAGCGGTGCCGCGCCAGGAGCCAAACAGGTGGCTCAGCGAGCCGGCGGCAGCGAAATCATGGACTTCCGCCTGGGCAACGGCGTTGGTTACCGCATTCGCATCGGTCGGGTCCTCGCGGCCAAACTGATAGTCGAGACCGAGATTGGCCGTTGTCGTGGAGGACAGGTCGAGCCGCAGATCGGCGGCGACAGATGTGCTTGGATCTTCGGAACCATCACCGCTGATGGTCCTGTCGATCACCTGTTCCGCGCCGATGACGAGCTGATGCCGGGACCAGTCGGATTCAAATTCGGTTTCCAGCACGGTCCTGCTGTAGGTCCTGGACGTATTGGACGACCCGTCGCTGTCACTCTCATGGGCGATTTGCTGTGTGATCGAGGGCCGCATGATGAATGTGCCGACCCGTATGCCAACCGGTTCGAACGGGTTGTCTTCATCGCGGCGGGCGGTTCCTTGAACGACCGGCTGGGTTGACGGGTTGATAGTGCCGCGGGTTTGTACCGGTTGTGCCGGGTTGAGAGTTTGCGGTTCATCGGGATCCGCTTCAAACGTCGCATTCGTTCCGGGATCGTCAATTCGATCGGTCCGCAGCGCGGTGCCTTCAGCTTCGTCGATATCGCGCAGTAGCCGCCGTCGCTCGTTATCGCTCAGGCCGCCTTCGTCGGTCAGGCCGCGCAATAGGAAGTCTTCGTCGGCGATGGCCTGCCCGCTGGCCGTTTGAACGCCGCTCAGGCTTGTGCATAAGGCGAGCAGGATAGCCCCGGCGCGCAGCGGATATTTATAAAAGCCTGAGCCGTATGAAGTGCGACAACGCGGCGCCATGGACAGGAAGCCTGAACGAAAGAGGTTTGAAATCTTGTCAAACCGTAAATCGTCATGGTTAAGGCTTCCTTACACCGGATCGACGCGCAGCTCCCGTCCGGTGCTTTCGACCACTTTCACGCGTGTACCGACGGGAAGGTCCGGTCCGCTGACGACCCAGGTGGTGTCATCAATGCGAATGCGGCCGCGACCCTCGTTGATCGGCTCGGATAATGTAGCGGTCCTGCCGACCAGGCTTTCACCCCTTTTGTTGAGCAGGGGCTCGTCGCTCTCGTCACTGCGTTTCATCATGCGGCGTCCGACGACTGCCGCCGCCACGGCCAGGATGGCGAACACAAGTATCTGCAGCTGCCAGGCCCAGAAAGGCTCCGACCAGAATACCAGAGAAATGGCGCCGACAATGATTGCGGCAATGCCGATCCAGATCAGGAATACGCCCGGCATCAGGATCTCGGCGGCGAGCAGAACCAGCCCCAGGACCATCCAGCTCCAGGGACCGAGTTCCTGTATGATGCGCTCTATCATGCGTCGTTGTCCCTATGTCCGGCGGTCGGCACCGAGCCGCTACGCCCGGAGGACGAAGACGACGGCGTGCCGCCGTCACTGAAGACTTCCTTGGCAATGGCGCCGATGCCGCCCAGCGACCCGATGAGCGATGAGGCCTCCATGGGCATCAGAACAATCTTCTGGTTCCTTGCCGTGCCGATGGATGCCAGCGCTTCGGTGTATTTCTGGGCGACGAAGTAGTTGATGGCCTGGACATCGCCGGCGGCAATGGCTTCGGAGACGACCTTGGTGGCCTTGGCTTCGGCTTCGGCCAGCCTCTCGCGTGCTTCAGCGTCGCGGAATGCCGCTTCCCTGGTGCCTTCGGCTTCCAGGATCGCTGCCTGTTTCGCGCCTTCGGCGCGTAGGATTTGGGCATTACGCGAGCCCTCCGCCTCAAGCACTTCAGCGCGTTTTTCACGTTCGGCCTTCATCTGACGGGCCATGGAATCGACAAGGTCGTTCGGCGGATTGATATCCTTGATCTCCACGCGGGTGATCTTGATGCCCCAGGGACTCGCCGCTTCGTCGACAACCTTGAGCAGCCGGTCGTTGATGGCGTCACGGTTGGACAGCAGCTCATCAAGGTCCATGGATCCCATGACGGAACGGATGTTTGTCATGGTCAGGTTGAGCAGCGCAACTTCAAGCTGGTTCACCTGATAGGCTGCCTGCGGGGCGCTCAGCACCTGGTAAAAGGCCACGGCATCGGCGGCGACGCTTGCATTGTCCTTGGTGATCACTTCCTGGGTGGGTACGTCCAGGACCTGTTCCATCATGTTCATGCGGGCGCCGATCCGGTCGATGAACGGGACGATCAGGTTCAGCCCCGGCTCAAGGGTGCGCGTGTAGCGTCCGAACCGTTCGACCGTGTAGTTGAACCCCTGCGGAATCGTCTTGATACCGGCAAACAGGACGAAGATGACAAGGACAACAAACACAATGACTGCAATGTCGAGTCCGGCCAAGGGCATGTTTTTTCTCCTGTTTGTTTCAACTTGAATGCGTGTTGCAGGGGATCATCCGGCCGGCCGAATCAGCCGTGCCTGTGTCCCCCTTTGCCTTAAGATGGGTGCAAGGGCGAAAAGTTGCAAATGGGGCGCATGCGCCATGTGGATTGAGGTTAAGCCATCGTGAAAACCGGCGAGGATCCCGCCGGGTTCAGATCCAGCCCTGAAGCTCGCGCCGCACCACGGTTTCGATCACCTGCATGCCGGCTTCGCCGTCATTAAGGCAAGGGATGTGGGTGAACTTTTCCCCGCCATGTTCATGGAATATTTCGCCGGCCTCGCCGGCAATCTCTTCCAGGGTTTCCAGACAGTCCGAGACAAAGCCCGGATTGATCACGGCGATGCGTTTAACGCCTTCCTTGGCGAGTTTCTCGATCGTTTCATCCGTATAGGGCTGCAGCCATTCTTCCGGTCCGAAGCGTGACTGGAACGTGGTTATCAGCTTGTCCTTGTCCCAGCCGAGTTTCTCGCGCACAAGGCGCATCGTCTTCATGCAATGGCAGTGATAGGGATCGCCCTTGTCAAAGTAAGACTGCGGAATGCCGTGGAACGAGGCAATAACCTTCTGCGGCTCCCAGTCGAGTGTCGACAGGTGTTCGGTAATGGAGTTGGCAATGGCCGATACATAGGCCGGGTCGTCATGATAGGGCGGCACGGTGCGCAGTGCAGGTTGCCAGCGCATGTTCTGAAGCGTCTCGAAGGCCTTGTCGTTAACGGTGGCGGTCGTGCTTGCCGCATATTGCGGATAGAGCGGGAAGATCAGTACGCGCTCGCAGCCCGAATCCTTAAGTGCCGTGAGCCGGTCTTTGATCGAAGGCTGGCCGTAGCGCATTGCCCAGTCGACCTGAACATTGGGGTGGCTCTGAAGGCTGCTTGCAAGGGCGACGGACTGGTTACGCGTGTAAGTCCGCAGATAGCTTTCATCGCGCTCCTTGTTCCAGATCGATTCATAGGCCTTGCCGACCCGGCCGGGCCGGGTATTGAGCACGATCCCGAACAGGATTGGATACCAAAGCACGCGCGGCCATTCGATGACCCGTTTGTCGGTCAGGAACTCGCGCAGATAGCGGCGCATGGAGGTGTAGTCGGTTCCGTCCGGCGTGCCGAGATTGACGATAAGCACGCCGACCTTGCCGAAGGCAACGGAAGGATGCCCATCCGGCAGCGGTGCGGCGGTGGATTCGATCTTGTTCTTGTCGGCGTGTTTCATGGAGCTCCCCGGTCTGTTCTCCGGAACATATGCGCCGCGCCATCTTTTTCAAGCAGGCAGATATATGTTGCGAACGAGCAACAGTCCTTCGCCGAGAAAGCGAAAATCGAAAAACACTCATCGTACCGCTTGCAATCTGCAGGCGGCCTCAATAGAAGCCGCAACCCCGGCGTTAAACCGACGCGAGTGCTGGCGGCCCGAGTTCTGGATACTCGGCCGGCACGGTTTGCTCTGCATTGACCGTGTGCATGTACCGTAGAGGCCGTTGGGACGCTTGTAGCTCAGTGGTAGAGCATCGGTCTCAAAAACCGAATGGCACGGGTTCAAATCCCGTCTAGCGCCAATCTATAGCTCAATTGGTAGAGCACCAGACCGCGACTCTGGGGGTTGGGGGTTCGAATCCCTCTTGCCTGCATGTCGAAGGGTATTTCGGAGCCGGCCGCGTAACCGGTTGAACCTGCTGCAACGACAATGTCGGTGCAGCGGCGCAGGCGGATGCGTCCTTGTGGCGGTCTGCGCCAGGTGATGATGAAGGTGGGCCAGAGTCAGACGCACGGGGCGGCGTGCTGTCCCGCTCGGACTCCCCGACATCCGCTCTCCTGCGCACGCCGGCCAGAACGGCAGGTCGGCTTCGGAGCCCACATAAACCCCGACGCACAAGGTGTGGACGGACAAGATTTAAGAATCGGTCAAGGCCGCGTGCCCCGCAACCACCCCGGGGGAAACACATAGGCCTTGTCTGCTGTAAACAGGGTGGACACCGGCCCCAATGGGGCAAAACGAAAGGAACGTTACAGCGCATGACATAGCGATGTTGACGACAAAAGGTGAATCTCATGATGAAGACAATTGGAAGGATGATCGGCTTCGATCGTGTCCTGATTAGAGAAAATGAGCGCGCCGTCGCGCTTCATAAAGGACGTTTCATGGGAATACTGGTTCCGGGTGAATACTGGCTGCGCAATGCGCGTGGTACGCTTCAGATTGAGGTGCATGACCTCAACGATCCGGAATTTGTTTCGTCGTTTGACGATGCGTTGTTTCGGGTCATGCCTGACGTTGCCAGCGAGCATCTGACAGAAATCCGTACGGGCTCGATGGAGGTCGCAGTTATCCTCAGGGATGGTCGCTTCTTCAGTGTGCTCCCGCCGGACGGAAGAACTGTGGTCTGGACGCAGACCGGTCCTTGGAGCGTTGAGCGTTTCGACGTTTCGGAAACGATCGAGGTTCCCAGGGATGCGGCAAAAATGCTGCGTCGGGCAACGAAACACGCACGTGTTGTGCAGGCTGAGATTACACAGAATCAAACCGGTCTGCTCTACGTCGATGGTGAGTTTGTCCGCACCTATGGTCCCGGCGCCCATCTGTTCTGGGACGTTGGCCGCAAGGTGGACATGAGGCTTATCGACACACGTTGGCAGTCGGTTGACGTTAGCGGTCAGGAGGTCCTGACCAAGGATCGTGTAACGATCCGCCTGAATGTCGCTGCTGACTACCGGGTCGTTGATCCGGTCAAGGCCGTTGCGTCGGTCCAGGACTTCTACGAGACCCTTTACAGGGCGCTGCAGTATGCGTTCCGGAAGGCCCTTGGCGCCAAGACGCTCGACCAGATCCTTGAAAACAAGGTGACTGTCGATGATGAGGTGGCGAACAAGGTCAAGTCGCATATGGCCGAGATCGGCGTCCAGGTTGGCGAAATCGCTCTGAAGGACGTAATCCTGCCGGGCGAGATGAGGGAAATCCTCAATCAGGTGGTCGCCGCGACCAAGGAAGCGGAGGCCAATGTTATCCGTCGGCGTGAGGAAACGAACGCTACGCGGTCACTGCTTAACACTGCCAAGGTTATGGCGGAGAACCCGGTTATGCTCAGGCTTAAGGAACTTGAAGCCCTTGAGCAGATTGCCGGAAAGGTTGAGCGCCTGACTGTCCACAGCGGGACAAACGGTCTGATGAATGACCTTGTCAGTCTGCGTGACTGATTAAAAACTGACGCCGCTCCCATTCGGGGGCGGCGTTTCTTTTTTGTGGTCGGCTAGTTTGCCTTTGCAGGAATATTCAATTGCTGGCCGACCTCCAGCCGGTGTGGATTCTGGTCTGGGTTGGCCTTGGCGATATCGCCCCATTTGAACGGGTCGCCGAGATACTTTTCGGCCAGCGTCCATAGATTGTCGCCTTCCTTGACGATATGCCGGCCGGCATCGTCGACGGCTGTCTTCATGGCCGTGGCGTCTTCCTTGGCCATCTGTGAAGCAGATGCGGTTTTTTCGCTGCCCTTCGCCATGGTGTCCTTGGGCGTGACCTCTGTAATCCGCGTGCCGACATAGGGCTTGTAGGGAGAGTTGCTGGCCAGATAGGCCTGAACAACGTCTTCAAGACCGGGGCCGTAGTCATAGGCGTCGGTGGCTTTTTCGGCGAAGACTTTGTAGCCATCGCCGCCGGCGCGCATGAAGTTGTTGGAAACCACGCCATAGGTGGCGTTCAGATCAATGGCTTCATAACTGCCGTTTTTCTCAACCATGACATTCGATGTACGGCTGCCGGGAGGAAGTGACAGGTCGAAACTGTATTTCAGTCCGGAGACCTGCGGAAAACGGCCCGCGCCTTCCTCGACCTGACTGACGCCGTTCTCAAGCGCTGCAACGACGTCCGAGCCGATCAGCTTGAAGGTTGAAAGTGTGTTCTGGAAAGGCAGTACCGTGAAGACTTCACCGACGGTTATGTCACCTTCATCGATCGAGGCGCGCAGCCCGCCGCCGTTTTGGATCGCAATGCTGATGCCTTGGGCGGAAACGCGGTCGAGCATGGCATCGGTCACCAGGTTGCCCATCTCGCATTCGCGGGCGCGGCAGCTTTCCCGGTTGCCGTCGATGGCAGCGGAGGCCATGGCGATCACTTCATCCATCTTCTCCTGAATCGGTGCCGCCATTTCCTCGATGCGTTTGACCATTTCCGGGTCGGGCGTCACGCTCGCATCAAGCAGGACCGGTTCACCGCTGGCGCTCTTGAGTGTGCCGTCGTCGGCGAACACAAGCGTCACATCGCCCAGATATTTCGAGTGCGCATAGGCATGCACCAGCGCGACCTGTTTACCTGACGGGCCCGTGAGCATGGTGGGGTAGGGGCCGTGCGCATTGTCCGCCGTGTTGGACATGAGCGTATTGGAGTGGCCGCCGACAATCAGGTCGAGGCCGTCGACCTCAGCGGCAATTTTCTTGTCTTCCTCAACGCCGACATGGGTAAGGGCGATGATCACCGTTGCACCTTCCGCCTTGACCGTCTCGACGGCATCGTTGAGGTAAAGAACAGGGTCCATAAAAAGGACCGCTTCACTGGGCGAGGACAGTTCGACTGTGTCGGCAGTAACCGCACCGATCACTGCGACTTTTTCGTTGCCGAAGTCCTTCATCACATATTCGACCATCTTGCCGGCGAGCGGGCTGTTGGCGCCGATCAGCGCATTGCCGTAAATGGTCGGGAAATTGGTGTTGTCGAGGAAGCTCGCCAGTGCTTCGTCGCCATCGTCGAATTCATGATTTCCGAGCACATTGGCGTCAAGGCCGATCAGGTCGAGAAACTCCGCTTCGGCTTTACCTTTGTACACCGTGTAGAACACCGACCCCTGAAAATTGTCGCCCGCCGACAGCACCAGGACGTTGTCGGATGCCTTGCGGCGCTGGTCGATGGCGGTCTTCAGCCGTGCAATCCCGCCGAAACATTTGCCCTCCGACCTGTCCTTTTCGGAACAGGTCGAATCATATTTGTTGATTGGCTCGATACGGCTGTGAAAATCGTTGAAGTGCAGGATGTTCAGTTCGAAATCGGCGAGCGCGATACCCGTTGATCCTGCAAGAAACGCGACCGCAATGCAAAGGCGTTTCAATAGTTTTGGCATGTGCTGCTCCCTGGTCGATGTAGATGGTTCCACCAGCCATTGCGGATGTCACGGGCCGGCGGGCTATGGCTCTGCGGCCGGATCATGCATGCAATATCATGCGCCGGCCCTGAACGAAGGCTACGTCATGTTTTCATCATTCGTAACGTGTCGCAAGCTGTGCCGTCGGCATATCCGACGGCCTCACCGGTTCGAGCAGACAATGAAACGCCCTAGGCGTCGTAGTTGCGCTCGTCCGAGATCACCTTGCCGTCGTTTGGAAGCCCGTTATCTGCCAGAATCACATCACCTTTGAGCTTGGTGACATCGGCGAGGGTCTGTGTCAGTGCCGAAGGATTGGGTTCGGCCCCCGGCACAGGCTCGATATGAAGTGTCATGGCATCCTGGTCCCCCTCGCGGCGGACGACCAGCCGTGCACGGGCAACGTCGGCGTGACGGTCGACGATTGCTGCGACCTGTTTCGGGTCGACAAACATGCCCTTGATCTTGGTGCGCTGGTCGGCGCGTCCCATCCAGCCCTGGATGCGGGTGCCGGTCCGGCCGCAGGGTGATGCGCCTTCAAGCACAGCCGTCATGTCGCCGGTGCCGAAACGGATCAGCGGGTAGGCCGGGTTGAGCGAGGTGACGACAATTTCGCCGACCTCTCCGTCTGCTACCGGATCGCCGGTCCCCGGGCGGACGATTTCGACGATCAGATTCTCGTTGACGATCATGCCCGGATGAGGATTGCCCTCATCATCGGCGCTTTCATAGGCGATCACGCCGATATCGGCCGTAGCGTAGGATTGCATGACGACGATGCCGCGGTTGCGGTATTCCTCGCGCAAGGACGGGAACAGTGCGCCGCCCGATACCATCGCCCGCTTGATCGATGAGATATCACAACCGGTTTCTTCGGCCTTGTCGAGCAGAACCTTCAGATAATCCGGCGTTCCCGTATAGGCGGTCGGCTTCAGGGCCGCCGCCGCCTCAACCTGGGCTTCCGTATTGCCGATCCCTGCGGGAAAAACGAGGCAACCGAGCGCCCTTGCCCCTTCATCGAGCACAAAGGCGCCCGGCGTCATGTGGTAGGAAAAGGTGTTATGGACAATGTCGCCGGAACGCAGTCCTGCTGCAAACAGGCTGCGTGCCGATTGCCAGGGGTCGGCTCCGAAGCCTTGCGGCTCCCAAACCGGTCCCGGTGACATGAAAACATGATTTCCGACAAGCGCATCGGGATCGGCGAGGCCTCCAAAGGGCGGTTTCGCGGCCTGCATCTGCATGAGTTCCGGTTTGCGCAGCACCGGTAACCGGGCAAGCGCTTCGCGGCTGGTGACCGCCATCGGGTCATGACCAGCCAACCATTCGCGAAGGCCCTCAGCCTTACTCATTGCGCCGGCAAGGAAGCTCGGAAGGCCTGCAAACAGGGATTCTTCGCGTTGACTGGGGCTCTGTGTCTCGAGATTATCAAAATATGACGTCACGATGCGCGGGTTCCTTACCTTACGTTAGTTAGAATTCTGTCTTCAGCACAAGGTAGGCCGGTTCAGCAGGATTGCCCCGGCCTTCTTTCGCCGCGTCCTTTGTCAGACCAGTCTGCGCGTCAGAGAAAACTGGTCGCCGCTGCTTGATGTGCAGTTCAGTCGCGTGGGCGACACCAGCGAGCAGTTTACCCGTGCGTTGGTGCCGCGAACCAGGGACCGGATGTCGACCTGCACCAGCCGCCTGTTGACATAGGTATATTTTCCCGTTGCCAGCAGGGTGTTGGTATCCGTCGTGCGGGTTTCAAAGCGGCCGGCAGTAAAGCGTGACTGAATTCCATTCGGATCGAGCCACTCTCCCTCAATTGAGTTCGGGTCATATCCCGGACCCGGGCCGTAACCCGCCTGACATCCCGCCAGTCCAAGCGCTGTTGCCGCCAGGATTGCGAGCTTGATCCAATGCCGCATTTCGAACCTCCGCGTTGCTGATATGGACCGGTACCGGGTATGCCGGTTCGGACAAGCCCCCTCAGTGTCCGATCCAAGTCTTACGCAACTGATAACACTGGCCGCGCCGATCCTGCAACACGACCAGTCAACGAGGGCGGGTTTTGACGCCGATCGGCGTTGCTAATGCACGAGTACGTTGCGAAACTGCCACGCATCGGTTTCATCGAGGTCCTCGGGAAAGAGGCCGGGCCGTCCGGTCAGGGGTGTCCAGTCCGTATAGTGGCCTTCCACCGGTCCAAGGTAGGGCAATTGAACTTCCAGGCAGCGGCGGAAATCCATCTCGTCGGTTTCGACGATGCCGGCTTGCGGGTTTTCCAGGGCCCAGACCATGCCCGCCAGCACTGCGGAGGTCACCTGCAGGCCGGTCGCGTTCTGATAGGGCGCAATCTCCCGCGTTTCCTCGACTGACAGCCGCGAACCGAACCAATAGGCGTTCTTTGCGTGTCCGTAGAGCAGCACGCCGAGTTCATCGACGCCGTCGGCAAGCTCGTGTTCGTCGAGAACATGCAGGACCGGCTGCTGAGTGCCGCCATTGCCGAACATCTCATGCAGGGACAGAACCGCGTCATTGGCCGGGTGATAGGCGTAGTGGCAGGTCGGTCGGAAAGTCACGTCGCCGTTTGCGTCCTTCAGAGTGAAAAAATCGGCGATGGAGATCGACTCGTTGTGGGTGACGAGGAACCCGTATTGCGGGCCGGGTGTCGGACACCAGGTGCGCACGCGTGTATTGGCTCCCGGCTGATCGAGATAGATCGCCGCCTGGCATCCGGCCTCGTGGGAATGGGCGTTGTCGGGTTTCCATGTCTCGTGCGTGCCCCAGCCGAGTTCCGATGGCTGCAGGCCTTCCGATATGAAGCCCTCGGCGGACCATGTGTTCCAGAACACGTTCAATGGCTTTGGCAGTATGGCCCTTTGCGTGTCGCGCTCGGCGATATGAATGCCCTTGACGCCGGCCCGCTGCATCAACTCGGCCCAACCGGCCCGGTCGTTCTGGTCGGGAACGGTGAACTCAAGGCCGAGATCGGAAGCCAGATTGACGAGTGCCTGTTTGACGAACCACGAGACCATTCCCGGATTGGCGCCGCAGCACGAGACCGCCGTTGAGCCGCCGGGATTTGCAAGCTTTTCCTGCCGCACGGTTTCGCGCAATGCGTAATTGGTGCGTGCCGCATTGTCCGCGGATTCGTCGAAATAAAACCCCAGCCAGGGTTCGACCACAGTGTCGATATAGGGCACGCCCAGTTCGCGGCAGAATTTCATCAGCTCCAGCGAGGAGGTGTCGACTGAAAGGTTGACGCAAAAACCCTGTCCTTCGCCGTCGGTTAGAAGAGGGCCGAGAACATCACGATAGTTGTCCGGTGTCAGGGCTTTTCGCACATAGCGAACACCGTGCTGCTTCAGCAGTTCTTCATCATCATTGCGCGGATCGATGACGACCATGCGGGACCTGTCATAGTCGAAATGCCGTTCGATCAGCGGCAATGTGCCGCGGCCGATCGAGCCGAAGCCGATCATGACAATGGGTCCGTCGATTTTGCCGTAAACGGGATAGTCGGCATTCGCCATGGCTGGTCCTTTCAGCGGAATTGCGGGCCGTGCCCTTTTGCCGATCCTCTAGAGCAATTCTTTCGGGGATGGAAGCCGCGTGTCGGGTCCGGCTTCAATCGTTCAGAACCGCGGGCATCAGACCGCGCAGCGAGTTACCGATGTAAAGGGCACGTGCGCCACGCAAGTCGTCGAGCGTGAGAATGGCTTGCCTTGCCCTGCCTGTGTCGAGCAGATCTTGCCTTAGCACTCCGGCAAGCAGGCCACACTCGATCGATGGCGTCAGCAAGGGACCGGTATCGTCCGTTTGAATGAAGAGGCTGGTAATGGTGCCTTCGCAGACCTCGCCCCGTTCATTCAGCAAAAGAACCTCGTCGGCCTGGGTTGCCGGAAACTCCTCTCGGGCCGTTGTGTAATGATCCCTGAATGTCGTCTTGTGGCGCAGCAGCGTATTGGTTGAGTCGAGGCGTGTTGATGCGATGCCGAGGCGCCAGATTGTGCGGTCAGGGTCCGCGGGAAATTCAGACGTGATAACAATGCTTTTGCCGGACGGCGTCAGTTCGATGCGTATCCGGCGGTCCTCGCCCTCGGGATCGACAGCATCAAGCAAGTGGCCCAACCACTGTGCGTCATAGGGTATCGATAGCGCTTGCGCCGATCGTTTCAGGCGGTTGAGATGCCTGTCCAGCCTGTCAATTGTTCGGTTGGCTCTCAGGCGCATCGTTTCGATCAGGCCGGGTGCATTCACGATGCGATCTCCTGGCCCATTGCGCCGTCCAGTGCATAACGCGCCTTGATGCGGCATTCCTCATATTCCGCGTGGGCATCGGAATCGAAAATGATCCCGCCGCCGACGTTCAGAACTGCCTTGCCGCCTGGAAACAGGCTGATGGTGCGAATGGCGACATTGAACTCCATCATACCGGACGGTGCGATCCAACCGATCGATCCGCAATAGATATTGCGGTCGGTGTCCTCGAGCGCATGGATAATTTCCATGGCACGTATCTTCGGAGCGCCGGTGATGGAGCCGCACGGGAAAATCGCCCGCATAATGTCGGTAATGGTTGCGCCCGGCTCCAGCTTTCCACGCACCCGGCTGATCATCTGATGGACTGTCGAGAAGGTCTCGACATGATAAAGCTCGGGAACGTGGACGCTACCGGCCGAGCAGATACGTGACAGGTCGTTGCGCAAAAGGTCGACGATCATAAGGTTTTCGCTGCGGCATTTCGGATCCTGTTCGAGCTGCCGCTTGAGTGCTGCGTCCTGCGAGGCGGTAGCGCCGCGTGGCGCGGTGCCTTTCATCGGTTTGCTGTCGATCCAGCCGTCCCGGTCGACACGGAAAAAGAGTTCAGGCGAACGCGAGACGATTTCCGGCCCCTCGAGGCGGACAAGCGCGCTGTGTGCAACCGCCTGTCGTGCCCGCAGGCTGTTGAAAAGCGTAGTGCCGCCGCCATTGCAGTCCGCTTCAATTTCATAGGTCAGGTTGGCTTGAAAGCAGTCACCGGCATGAAGGTGGGAGCGCAGCGTGTCAAAACGGGATTCATAGGTTTCGAAGTCCCAACGGTGTTTGGCACTCGATACCGCGATGTTGTTACCAGGTACCGCGAGTATTTCGGCTGCGCGTGCCGGTGGTTGCGGTGTGTCAAACAGTCCGAAACACAAGAGCGGGCAGGAGCGCTTGTGATCTTCACGCGGCGCCAGTCGGGACACAAGGGCCGGCTCCAGCGCGATGCCTGCCTCGTAGGCAATGTATCCGGCGCTCCACAAACCGTCCTTCGCTGCCTGCTCCAAATTGTCGAGTGCGGGAACAACCTCGTCCTGTTCCCAGGCCGTGACCATGGACCGCGCGCCTGAAAAACACAGGTTCTCGCCGGTGAAATCGTTCCGGAAGAGGATGAGGTTTTCGTCCATGATAGGGTTGCCGCGCTCTTCCCATATTGGGCGCGGCCCATCTAGCGAGCGCCCTCACGCATAACTGGCCGACCTCTACAGCGCCATCCCGGCGAACGCAACAACTCGCCAGTGCCATCTCCTGCCGACAGCCAGCCTAGCTGTCGAGTGCGTCCAGTTCGTCGATCAGTCCTTCGATCATGGCAAGGCCCTGGCTCCAGAACGACGGGTCGCTGGCGTCGAGGCCAAACGGTGCGAGAAGTTCCGAATGGTGTTTTGTGCCGCCGGCCTTCAGCATGTCGAAATAGCGTTCCTGAAAGCCGTCCTCGGCGTTTTGATAGACCGCATAGAGCGAGTTCACCAGGCAATCGCCGAAAGCGTAGGCGTAGACATAGAAAGGCGAATGGATGAAATGCGGGATATAGGCCCAGAAGGCGTCATAGCCTTCGGAAATCCGGATCGCCGGACCAAGGCTTTCACCCTGCACCGAAATCCACAGTTCACCGATCTGCTCCGAGGTCAGTTCACCTTCGCGGCGCGCCGTGTGGACCTTTCTTTCGAACTGATAGAAGGCGATCTGGCGCACGACCGTGTTGATCATGTCTTCAACCTTCTGGGCCAGCATGGCCTTGCGTTCCTTCCGGTCTTCCGTGCTGTTCAGCAGAGTGCGGAAGGTCAGCATTTCCCCGAACACCGACGCCGTTTCGGCAAGAGTGAGCGGCGTTTGCGCCATCAGCGCGCCCTGTTCGCCGGCCAGCACCTGATGAACGCCATGGCCGAGTTCATGGGCAAGGGTCATCACATCGCGCGGCTTTCCCATATAGTTCAACAGAACGTAGGGATGCACCGACGGTACGGTCGGATGGGCAAAGGCCCCCGGCGCCTTGCCGGCCCGTACGGGCGCGTCGATCCAGTTGCGGTCGAAGAAGCGGCCGGCGATTTCCGCCATGCGAGGGTCGAAGTCACGATAGGCCGACAGGACCGTTTCTCGCGCCGTATCCCAGCCGATCAGCGCCTTGGGCGTTTCGGGAAGCGGTGCGTTACGGTCCCAGAAATCCATGACATCCATACCCAGCCATTTGGCCTTCATGGCGTAGTAGCGGTGCGACAGGCGCGGATAGGCCTCGGAGACCGCATCGGAAAGCGCATCGACCACCTGCCGTTCGACCCGGTTGGCCAGGTGGCGGCTGTCGGCAATATCGCTGAAGCCGCGCCAGCGATCGGAGATTTCCTTGTCCTTGGCGAGCGTATTGGTGATCAGCGTGAAGGTGCGGATGTTTTCTGAAAACGTTTTTGAAAGGGCCATCGCCGCGTTGCGGCGTTCTTCGGGCTTTGCCGATTGCAGCCTGTTGAGTGCCGGCTCCAGCGTCAGTTCCTCGCCCTCGACATCGAATCGAAGCGAGGCCATGGTTTCGTCGAACAGGCGGTTCCATGCGCCATGACCGGTGACGGATTTTTCCAGGAAGAGCTGTTCGATCCTGTCTTCAAGCTGGTAGGGTTTGTCGAGGCGCAGGTCGACAAGCCATGGCCGGTAGTGTGCCGTTTGCGGATCGTCCTTAATGGCCGCGTCGATGACCGCATCGTCAATGCGGTTGATCTCCAGCGGAAAGAACAAAAGCCGGCTGCTTATGTCGGTGATGCTCGACTGCACGTCGCCGTAGAATTTGGCTCTTTCAGGATCGCTTGTGTCGGAAAAATAGGTCAGGCCCGCATAGGATACGATCCGGCCCATCAGTTCCTCGAGTGTTTCGTATTGACGCAGCGCCGCGCCAAGGCCTTTGTCGCCGCCAGCTTTGACGGCGGTCTCAATCCGGCCCTTCCAATGTTCTTCGAAGGCGGCGCTCTCGCTGGCGGCCCGTGCCAGATCGTCCTTTAGCTGTGGTGCATCCATCGCAGGATAAAGATCGTCCAGATCCCATTGCGGCAGCTGTCCGAGGGACCCATCCTGCCCGCCCGTTGCCTCGGTTTCGACAAGGGCGTGGTTGAGACCTGAAATGAAGTCATGAAAAGAGGGCGGTACCGGCATTGTGGGGCCTCGCGGAAAAATGTCCCAATTCAAATAGGGCTGGTTGCGGCGTTCTCCAGACGGGTCGTCGGTCGTAGACGGGTATCGTATTTTCGGCAAATATTCACGATCTGTCCCAATCTGACACGATTCGAGATTAATAGAACTGGTTAAATTCACTCATTGTTAGAACTTTGTTCACTATAAATGTCATTTGACACGGACTGTGAGGGCTTTGCCTTGCTCTTACCGCAATTGTCGTACAGCAGTGCCCGGACGTTAATTCTGTTCCGATTTTGCCGGATAAACCAATACGATAGGTTGACCGGAGACCAGTTTAGCAGAATTATCTAGGGACAAGTTGGGGACGCAGGGATTTTTGGGAACTTGCCGAGTAAGTCTCAACGTATGACCAGAGCTGTCAGCACACGCAGCCGGGCATTGGCCGCTGTGCTCGCAGCCTTAGTGTGTCTTGCCGCCGCTTCGCCGGCGTTCGCGGAAACGCGTTCCCTGAAATTGTATTTCATTCACACCAAGGAACGGGCGACGATCACGTTCAAGAAGAACGGGCGCTATGTTCCCGGCGGGCTGAAGAAGCTCAACCGGTTCCTGCGCGACTGGCGTCAGAAAGAGGCCACCAAGATGGACCCGCGCCTGTTCGACCTGCTTTGGGAAGTCTATCAGGCCAGCGGCTCGCGGGATCATATCCACGTCGTCTCCGCCTACCGGTCTCCAAAGACAAACGCCATGCTTCGCAAGCGCTCGCGCGGGGTGGCAAAGAAGAGCCAGCACACTTTGGGCAAGGCCGTCGATTTCTACTTGCCCGATGTTCCGGTCAAGAAGGTTCGTCAGATCGGCATGAAATTCCAGGTTGGCGGGGTCGGTTACTATCCGAAATCCGGATCGCCCTTTGTTCACCTTGATGTCGGCAGCGTCCGCTCGTGGCCCCGCATGGACCGCAAAGAACTGACCAGCCTGTTCCCGAAAGGCAAGACACTGCATCTGCCGAGGGATGGCAAGCCGTTGCCGGGCTACAATCAGGCTCTTGCCGATTACAAGAAGCGCGTCAGTTCGAACAGTATCCAGGTTGCCGGCAAGCGTTCGATCCGTCGGCCTTCGCGCGACAACAACAGCGGTGGTGGTAACCTTCTGGCCGGACTTTTCGGCGGCGGCAACAAGAAGGAAGAGCCAAGGCAGACACGTCAGACCGTTGTTGCAGCGGCTTCGGCGCCTCCGGGTGTTGAAGAGCGGGACAGCCTGACGCCTGATCTGGCTATCGTGCCGACGCCCCGCATACGGCCAACCGCACCTGTTCAGGATGTTCAGGTCGCTCTCGCCCCGGCCAGCGAACTGAGCCCCGAAGCAATTACGGCGGCATTCCGTCCGCGACTGCCGGCAGCGGCAATACCGCAGGACGGAAATGTCGCTCTTGCCAGCGCCACGACGGGTGCTGATACCCTGCCGGTTCCGGCGCTTCGCACTGGCGGCTCCGAAAGTCAGGGTGGCGTTGAATTGGCATCGACCGGTCCAACCTCCTCCGAGGTTGTGTTGGCCTCGTTGCTGGCTGAGCCGACCTATGCGGCAACCGGCAATCCCGGCCTGACACGGCAGGAGCTTGGACTTCAGCAAGGCATTGGAACGGAAGAAGAGGGCACGGTCACCAAGCTTGCCTATGTGCCGCGTCCCTCGCAACGGCCTGATTTGGTTTCGCCGGAGACTCAGGCTTTGGCTGCCGCGGTTGGCGAGGATGTGCCGGGCGGTCTGTCGTATGAGACAGTTTCGGGCATTCCGGTTCCGCGGCCATCGCCGTTCGGCTCGTCCGCGTCCGATGAAATGGTTGCGCTTGCACCGGTGCAGGTGGCGCTCGCCCCGCCTTCAGGCAATACGTCGGGTGCGCGGGTTGATGTTTTTGCACCGGCTTTGAAGCAGTCGGCCGGAAAACGCAGTCGTCCGACCATCGGCGATGCGATCGATGCGCGCCCGTCGGCCGTGCGCACCGAACCGGTTCTGACGCCGACGATGATCACCCACACCGCTTTCGCCGCGCATAGCGTATCGGGCATGGATGCGCCGGTCAGCGCACCGCAGTTTGTTTCAAGCCTGATGCGCACTGCACCTGACATGGTGCATGTCGACGGCTTCTCGACCGAAAACCGGATCGCCAGTGCGGACCGGTTCAGCGGAACGGCGGTCAACTTCCAGAGTGTTGCACGTTTCGAGGTGCGCGGCCGCTAGACGCGTGCCCCGGCTTTATTCTTCCGGCGGGGCCTCGGCCATTCCAAGTGCGTGAAGATAGGTATCCAGCACCGCTTCCTGTTCCATGCGCTCATTTTGATCGAGCTTGCGGATCGAAATCACCTTGCGCAGAACCTTGGTATCAAACCCCATGGATTTTGCCTCGCCGTAGACTTCTTTTATGTCATCGGCGACGGTCTTTTTTTCTTCTTCCAGTCGTTCGATGCGCTCGACGAAGGAACGCAACTGATCCCTGGCTACTCCATGGGCTTCTGACATAGGCGACTCTCCTGAACAGTAAAAAACGCCGCGGACAGGTGCCCCGACACGGGGCCCGCGTCAAGGGGGCTGGAAAAATTGTTGTGAACTGTGCGCCTGATGCGACAGCCTGACCTGCCTTAATCAGTGATCCTTGTGGGAATGAACGAAGGCGGCCTTCTGTTCCTCGGTTGCTTCCGTCTGATATTGGTCTCGCCACTCGTCATAGGGCATGCCGTAGACGATCTCGCGCGCTTCCGGTTTGGTCAACTCGACGCCTGCCTCGTTGGCGGCCTTCTGATACCAGTTCGAAAGGCAGTTGCGGCAAAAACCGCCGAGATTCATCAGATCGATATTCTGCACGTCGGTCCGTTCACGCAGATGTTCAACAAGCGTGCGGAATGCGGCTGCCTCGAATTCGGTGCGCTGGTCTTTGGTCAGTTCGGTCATCTTGTTCTCTGGCGTTGCTGATTGATACGGGACAACGGGTTTGAGCCGTTCATATGTTCTTATTGCTTTCGTATGAAAACGACATAATGCGTCCGGGTTCAATAATCCACCGATGCCGCCCGCAAAACCGTTCGATGGGGAGTTGGCGTCAGCATGGCTTTTTGACATATTGCACGACAATGGGGCACATAACGTAATAGCTTATCTCCAATGGGGTTTTGGGCGAGAATTGACTGGTAAACGCAAAGCAGGCTGGCTCGGTGCCGTTGGCGCCTTGGTATTTACGGGCAGTCTTTGGACAACACCGCAGGCACAGGCTGATTTTCGTGTCTGTAACGGAACACAAAACCTGGTGGGCGTTGCGATCGGGTACCGCAGCGATGACGGATGGATTTCCGAGGGCTGGTGGCAGATTTCGGCAACGTCCTGCGCAACGCTGATCGAAGGGCCCTTGGCCTCACGCTTTTACTATCTCTACGCCGAGGATGCGGCGCGCGGAGGCCGGTGGGGCGGAAATGTCGACATGTGTGTCGCCGAAGATGAGTTCAAAATCGTCGATGTTAAAAACTGCTTCACACGCGGCTTTTTGCGCATGGGCTTCAAGGAATATGATACCGGACAGCAATCAAGCTGGATGGTCCAGCTCTCCGATTCAACGGAAGTAGAGGAAGGTCAAAATTAATGAAGCGTCTGCGCAAAGTAAAAATCCTTGCAACGCTGGGCCCCGCCTCCTCCGAAGAAGATATGATCCAGAAACTGCATGAGGCCGGTGCGGACCTCTTCCGGATCAACATGAGCCATGCAAGTCACGATCTTATGCGCACGCTGATCGAGCGGATACGCAAGGTTGAAAAACGGTGCGGGCGCCCCATCGGTATCCTGGCCGACCTTCAAGGCCCGAAGCTGCGCGTCGGAAAGTTTGCCGACGGTGCGCTGGAGCTTGTTCCCGGCCAGACCTTTACGCTGGACAAAAATGAAAAACCCGGCGACGCAAGCCGCGTCCATCTTCCGCACCCCGAGATATTCGAGGCGGTGGAAGCCGGACACCGGCTGCTGATCGACGACGGGCGCTTGCAGCTCCGGGCTGAAAAATCGGACGGTGACAAAATCGTCTGCACCGTGGTTTCAGGCACAAAAATATCCGATCGGAAAGGTGTCAGCCTGCCGGACACGACCCTTGGCGTCGGCGCTCTGACCGACAAAGACCGCGCCGACCTCGAAGCGGTGCTTGCGACCGACGATGTGGACTGGCTGGCGCTGTCCTTCATTCAGCGGCCCGAGGATCTGGCCGACGTGCGCAAGGTTGCGCGATCAAGGGTCGGCCTCATGGCCAAGATTGAAAAACCGCAGGCGATCGAGCGGATCGATGAAATTATCGAGTTGTCCGACGCACTGATGGTGGCGCGCGGCGATCTTGGTGTCGAAATGCCGATCGAGTCGGTACCTGGACTGCAAAAACAGCTGACGCGTGCCTGTCGTAAGGCGGGTAAGCCTGTTGTTGTCGCGACGCAGATGCTGGAATCGATGATCTCCGCGCCGGTGCCGACGCGGGCCGAGGTGTCGGATGTTGCCACCGCTGTCTTCGAGGGGGCGGATGCTGTCATGCTTTCGGCGGAATCGGCCGCTGGCGATTATCCGGTCGAAGCGGTTTCGACCATGGCCTCGATTGCGCGCAAGGTGGAACGCGATCCGAACTATACCAGCATTGTGCATGCACAGCGTTCGCAGCCGGAAGCAACCGGTGCGGATGCGATCTCCTTGGCGGCGCGGCAAATCGCCGAGACTTTGAAACTGTCGGCGATCGTTTGCTACACCTCTTCCGGGACGACGGGAATGCGCGCCTCGCGCGAACGCCCGCAAGTGCCGATCATTGCTCTCTCGCCGGTAATCCAGACGGCCCGGCGGCTTTCAGTCGTCTGGGGTCTTCATTGTGTGGTCACCGAGGATGCGCGCGATCTTGATGATATGGTCGATCGCGCCTGCCGGATCGCCTTCCGGGAAGAGTTCGGCAAACCCGGCGACAGGCTCATCATTTCAGCCGGGGTTCCGCTCGGAACGCCGGGAGCAACAAACATGTTGCGTATCGCCTATATCGGCTCGGACGGCATGACCGGAATCTGATTGATCGCCGAGGACCGTTTGGGGATCGAGGGCGGCGGATTGGTCGTCTCACCACCGGCATTAATGTCACGCTCCACCTTTCGGGCAATTGCAGCAAGGTCCACTTCTTTGCCGCCCAGCTTTTCCATGGCCGCGATACACACCTCCGTAGCCGCATAGTCGGGTTTGTGACCGACGCCCCTAAGCACATGCAACTCGGCGCGCTCGATTTGCCGGGTCAGCGCGCGCGAGTGGATCTCCGTTGAGACAACAAAGTCTTCGTCACCGGCCACGACGATAGTCGGACGGTCTATCTCGCCGTAACGCGGTGATGTCCTGACGATATGGTCGTAAAGGCTTGCTACATCGTGGGCATTGTATTTGAAGGTCCAGGGTCGCAGAACGAGTGCAGTTCCTGAGCGGGCAAGGTAGTCGGGCGGATAGTGGTTCGGACTGAAAACGCAGCGTGCGGCGCGGCTGATGCGCAAAAGCCCGGCAGGCATTGCAATGAGCCAGGCTGCCAGCCTGCCGATAAACGGTGTTGTGGCGAGGTGATAATGCCAGTCGATGCCGCCGGGCCAAGGGTGCGACACCGTTGCCAGCAACAGAAGACTGTCCACCTTCTCCGGTGTTTCCAAGGCCATATTGGCCGCAATTACGCCGCCGAAGGAGTGGCCGACAATCAGTCCGCTCTTGATGCCTTTTCGTTCCATCAATTCGGCGACCGCACGGGCCTGGGCA
Organism: Hoeflea prorocentri; assembly: GCF_027944115.1. Taxonomy (NCBI): domain Bacteria; kingdom Pseudomonadati; phylum Pseudomonadota; class Alphaproteobacteria; order Hyphomicrobiales; family Rhizobiaceae; genus Hoeflea; species Hoeflea prorocentri. Next base: position 147,063 of record NZ_JAPJZI010000001.1, read on the forward strand.
TCGGGAAGGGCGTTTTGCCCGCCGCCGCGATCCGACCATCCGTGACCCGGCCGGTCGACGAAAAGCAGTTCGGCGCGGCCTTCGAGGTCCTGGCGGAACGCTTCCACCTGATCTCTCAGATTCCCGCTGGCGCCATGGAGAAAAACAATGGCAGGCAGATCGGCGTCTGCGGCTGCTGGAATATGCAGGGCGTGCAAGCGGTATCCGCCGACGTCCACAAACTCACCGATGGGAGGGTAAAGCCGTTCGATCCGCCTGCTTTGTATCCAGGAAAACAGGATCAGCCCTGTCGCTATGACCGTAACCGTTATGAAGGGAAATGCGTACAATGCGATGGCAACCCGTTGGATCAGATCTCGTCGCCGGTCAGTTCCTCGGACAGCTCACCGACGCGTTTTTGAGCCTCGCGCATGGCCGGATAGACTTCAAGCACTTTGAGATAGGTGCCAAGCGCGGCTTCATCCGAGCCTGCAGCCGTCAAGATGGATGCCATCCCCATCAGAGCGCCAAAATGTCGGGGCTCAAGCTGAAGCACCACATGGATGTCAGCCATCGACTTGGCGTGATTGTCCATCATGAAGTGAAGCGTGGCGCGGCGGTTCCAGCCCTCGGCGAACTCCGGAGACAGGACCGTGACCTGATCGAGCAGGTCGAGCGCCGTGTAATAGCGCTTGTCGCGTATGGCGTCATTGGCCCATTGCATGAGCTGATTGGACGTCGCACTGTCCGATTTGCGCCACTCCGCCCAGATTCGGTCTGCAATCCGCCTTGCCGAAGCCGCCTGAGGCTCGCGTTTCAACTCCACGAAATATTCGTCAATGCGTTCGGAACGGCTCTTGGTAACGGTGGTTGCGACTTCATCCGTGGCGGGTTCATCGCTTTGTGCTTTTGCGGGACCTATTCCGGCAAAAACCGCAGAAGCAATCAAGATGGCCCAGAGCAGGCTGTATAAAAATGCAAATCGGCGCATGCCATAAACATATGGCTCATGCGCCGGTGGTCAAACGCAAATTTTGGTGAACTGTGTACGCCGACTGGCGGCGCTCAGCCCTGCCGCGCTTTAAAGCGGGGGTTCTGCTTATTAATAATGTAGACACGGCCCTTCCGGCGCACCAGGCGGTTCTCGCGGTGACGTGTCTTCAGCGCTTTGAGCGAATTCTTGATCTTCATTGTTCCGTACCCGTGGTCAGCGCCCGCTGCGAACAGCCAATGGGCAGCTACACAATCAAAAGCGCGCCTCGCGGCGCGCTCAATTCGTTGGGGATGCGTTTACCCGCAACGTTTCATAGTGTCAACCGCCGCCGGCCTGTTTTGCAGGCCCGTTCAATCGTGTGACATGGCCCATTTTCCGGCCCGGACGGATCTCCAGTTTGCCGTATAGATGAACCAGCGTATCGGGCTGACTCAGATAGGTCTTTAAATTGTCGACATCGCTGCCGATCAGATTGTCCATTTCGCAGTCGCTGTGCCTGGTGCAATCGGCGAGCGGAAGGTTACAGATTGCGCGCACATGCTGTTCAAACTGGGAAACGGTGCAGGCCGCTTCGGTCCAATGGCCGGAATTGTGTACACGCGGCGCGAACTCGTTGACCAGGACCTCGCCATTGTCGAGCACGAAGAACTCGACGCCGATGACGCCGACATAATCGAGGCGGGCGAGTATCGTTTCCGTTGCGGCCCTTGCGGCGTCGATTGATGCTTGCGCAACACCCGAAGGCACCACAGAGCGCCGCAAAATTCCCTCACTATGATGGTTGCGGCTCGGATCGTAGCTGACGATCGTGCCGTCCATCGCCCGTGCTGCAATGACCGATATCTCATCGGTGAACGGGACAAGCCTTTCCAGAATGAGCGGCACGCCGCCGAGTGCGGCATGAGCACCGCTGGCGTTGGAGCTTTGGGCGTTGAAAAACCGCTGGCCCTTTCCGTCATAACCCAGACGGCGGGTCTTCAGAACGGCTTTGCCTGCGAAATTTTCCAGTGCTTCGTCGATCTCGCGTTGGCTGTCGATGGCGACGAAGTCGGCGGTGGCCACGCCACATTCCTTCAGAAACCGCTTTTCCAATAAGCGGTCCTGCGAAATCTCAAGCGCGGCAGGCGGCGGATAAACGGGTTTTCTGGCTGCGAGACGGCGTGCAGTTTCGACCGGCACATTTTCGAATTCGTAGGTGATCACGTCGCTGAGCACCGCCAGGGTATCCAATGCGTCGGCGTCGCCATAGTCAGCGGTAATCTGGCTGCCGGCCACCTGGGCGGCCGGGCATTTTTCCTGGGGCTCGAGGATAATGGTGGCAAAGCCGAGGCGCGCGGCGGCCATGGCAAGCATGCGCCCGAGCTGTCCGCCGCCGACTATGCCGATCGTATGCCCGCTCATTGTCAGCTCTCGTCTTCGGGACGGTTTGCGACCGCATCGGAGCGGGCCTGGCGCCATTGATCCAGGCGTGCCGCGAGCTCGTCATCGGAAAGGGCCAAAACGGCCGCCGCAAGCAGGGCGGCATTGGTGGCGCCGGCCTCGCCGATGGCCAGCGTGCCGACGGGGATGCCTGCCGGCATCTGCACGATAGACAGCAGGCTGTCCTGACCCGAAAGTGCCCTGGAACGGATCGGAACGCCAAACACGGGCAGGGGCGTCAGTGATGCGGTCATGCCAGGAAGATGTGCAGCCCCGCCCGCCCCGGCGATGATCGTTCGGAAACCGTTTTCGCGTGCGGTTTTTGCAAATTCGACCATTCGCTCCGGTGTGCGGTGCGCCGAAACGATCAGCGCTTCGTAGCCGATGCCCAGCTCATCCAGCGTCAGCGCCGCATGTTTCATTGTCGGCCAATCGGATTGGCTGCCCATTATGATTGCCACCGGCACCGTCGTGCTCATGGTTCTGCCCCGTCTTCAAGCGATAATGTCAGGAATGATCTGGTCTTCAACCTTGGCGATCTTGTCCTTGATCGCAAGTTTCTTCTTTTTCATGCGCTGTACCTGAAGCGCGTCACAACCCACGGTTAGCATGGCCTTGATCGCGGCGTCGAAGTCCTCATGTTCCTGGCGCAAGCGTGCGGCCTTTAAGCGCAGTTCTGCCTGTTCCTGGTCCGACATGCCATCTCCCCGTCGTCAGCATGATTGCAAGCCCTTCTAATCCCGGCGGTTGAAGAACATGCGGCATGCTCTAGCACTTTGTTGGATTCGGCAAAACAGCAATCGTCATAAAGTTATCCACGGTCTTGAAATTAGTCTTCGACAACATCCATATTTTAATGGCACAATCTTAAGTCGCTGCCCTAGCCGGCGGCATGACAGGCAAAGAAAAGGAGTTGTTCTATGGCAATCCACGCTCGTCTTGAAACGCTTGAAAAGAAACACGGCGCTCTGGAAGAGGAACTCCATCTGGCTCTCAATCATCCATCTTACGATGATACGACGATAAACGACATCAAGCGGCGCAAGCTACGATTAAAAGACGAGATCGAGCGATTGCGAGGAGAAATGTCTGAAACATCGCGTATGGAGCTGAACTAGTCTAATCCCGGAGCTGCCGCTGGTCCGCAATGCGGCGGCTCCGTCTTTCTTCCCGTTGCTGCAGCGTTCGCCTTTACTGGGCGTTTTTGACCTGCTCGCGAAGGACGAATTTTTGTATTTTTCCGGTCGATGTCTTGGGCACGTCCTGAAAAACCACATATCGCGGGCACTTGAAATGAGCGAGCAGTCCGCGGCAATGCTGGATCATCTCATCGGCTGATGCTTCCATGCCGGGCTTGAGTTCAACAAAAGCGCAAGGGGTTTCACCCCATTTGTCATCCGGCTGCGCGACAACAGCCGCCGCCTGCACCGCGGGGTGTTTGTAGAGGGCATCCTCCACCTCGATGGACGAGATGTTCTCTCCGCCCGAGATGATGATGTCCTTCGAGCGGTCCTTGAGCTGAATATAGCCATCCGGGTGCATGACGCCGAGGTCGCCGGAGTGGAACCAGCCGCCGGCAAAGGCTTCCGCGCTGGCGTCGGGATTCTTCAGGTAGCCCTTCATCACAATGTTGCCGCGAAACATGACCTCGCCGATGGTCTCACCGTCTGGCGGGACCGGCTCCATGGTCTGCGGATCGCGGACCGACAGGTCTTCCAGCGCCGTATAACGCACACCCTGGCGGGCTTTCATGGCAATGCGCCGCTGCTGATCCAGCTCGTCCCACTCACGGTGCCATTCATTGACGACGGCCGGGCCGTAGGTTTCCGTCAGGCCATAAAGATGAACGACCTCAAATCCGGCCTCGGCCATCTGGGCGAGAACGGATTCGGGCGGTGGCGCTGCGGCCGTGTTGAAGGAGACGGTCTGGCTGAAGGGGCGTTTTTCTTCTTGCGGCGCATTCAGCAATGTCGCCATGACGATGGGCGCGCCGCACAGATGGGTTATGCCATGCTCGGCAATGGCGTCGTACATCGCGCCGGCGCGCACCCATCGGAGACACACATGGGTTCCTGCGACAACGCTGAGCGTCCAGGGAAAACACCACCCGTTGCAGTGAAACATCGGCAGTGTCCAAAGATAGACCGGATGCCTGCCCATGCCGGACGCGACGACGTTGGCGTAACCCATGAGTGCGGCTCCGCGATGATGGTAGACCACGCCCTTGGGGTTTCCGGTGGTGCCGGATGTGTAATTAAGTGAAATCGAATCCCACTCATCACCCGGCATGTGCCAGTCATAGTCGGGATCGCCTTGCGAGATGAACGCCTCATAATCTTCCGTGCCGATCCTTTCACCCTTTGCAAATGGCGTGTTTTCGCCGAATTCGGGATCGTCGTAATCAATGACCAGAGGGTCGACGGAAGCGATGTCCAGGGCCTCTTTCACCACGCCGGAGAACTCGCGGTCGACAATCAGTATCTTTACGTCCGCATGGTCGAGCTGAAATGCGATGATCGCCGCATCGAGGCGGGTATTCATTGAATGCAGGACGGCGCCTGTCATCGGAACACCGTGATGGGCCTCCAGCATGGCCGGGGTGTTGGATAACATCACCGAAACCGTGTCGCCCTTGTCGATGCCGCGATTGGCGAGCGCCGAGGCGAGCTGGCGGGAACGGGCGTAGAAGGTCCGGTAGGTCATCCGCAACGAACCGTGGATCACCGCGATGTGGTCCGGATAGACGCTTGCCGCACGCGCCAGATGTGTAAGCGGCGTCAAGGGCTGATAATTGGCGGGGTTGCGGTCGAGATCGGTCTCATACGGATTGACAGTCATGCTTCCTCCCCGAAAGTCTGATCCTGATCAGTGCAATAGCGCATTCATGCCATCTGCAACAAGTTTGACCGATGTCGCCAGGATCGTCAGGTACATCAGCGGATAGAAAACCTCGGGACGCAGGCGTTTGACGATCCAGGCCCCGGCGAGTGTTGCCAGCGGCGCCAGTGGCATCAGGACAAATGATGCGCTCAAATTGCTGGCGTCAAACTGGCCAAGGGCAAAATAGGGGATCAGCTTGACCGCATTGACGATCGCAAAGTAGCGGGTGCTGGTGCCGACATAGACTTTGGGATCAAGGCGCAGCGGCAAGGTGTAGATCTGGAACGGCGGCCCGCCGGCGTGGGTGACGAAACTGGTGAAGCCGGAAATTGTCGCCCAGAATGTGCCCTTGACAGGCTGTTGGGGCCTGGGTGGTGGCTCCTTGCCGCGACGTGCCTTGTAGCGTTCGTAGACGTATAGACCAACGAACCAGATGGCGATGAGGCCAACGAGGAGCCGGATCAGTTCCGTTGACACCAGCGAAGCGGTCAGCCAGCCGATACCGATACCGATCATGGCGCCGGGCAACATTACCTTCAGCGTTGTTGCGTCATTGTAGTGACGCCAGATCCAAAGGCTGAAAATATCCATGACGATCATGATCGGCAGCAAGATCGCGGCGGCCTGGACGGGCGATATGACCAGTGCCAGGATCGGGACACCCATCAGCGCAAAGGCGCCGCCAAGACCACCCTTGGACAGTCCGACGAGGATTACGGCAGGAACGGCTGCTGCGTAGAAGATGAAATCTGTGGGCATAGGCGCTGTTGATCCGAACTCCCGCGTGGTCTATCGGGAACCGAACAAAAAGGCGAGAGCTTCGTACGGATATACACCGTCCGGCCTCATCGGGTCAGTGAGTATTCATGTCAGATATTGAAAACAGGTGCAGGCTTGTTCTGATCGCACCACCCATGGACGACCCCGACGCTGCGCGCGAACTCATTGCCGGCGCGCTGCGCGGCGGAGATGTCGCGTCGGTCATTCTTCCGCAATATGGACTTGACGAACGCGCTTTTCAGGACGTTGCGGAGGCGGTTGTGCCGCTGGTGCAGAAAGCCGGGGCAGCAGCGATGGTCGCAGGAGACAGCAGGATAGCCGCGCGCTCGAAGGCGGATGGGCTGCATGTCGACGGCGGCCGGGATGTGCTTGCGGACGCGATCGAGCGTTTTTCTCCCGGCATGATGGTCGGCGCGGGCAGGGCCAAGGATCGCCATTCAGCCCTTGAGATCGGTGAATTGCGGCCCGATTACGTGTTTTTCGGGAAACTGGACGGCGACATCAAGGCCGAACCGCATCCCAGGAACCTGGCGCTTGCCGAGTGGTGGGCCTCAATGGTGGAAATTCCATGCATCGTCATGGGCGGGCGGGACATTTCATCGGTGGTTGAGATTGCGCAAAGCGGAGCAGAGTTCGTCGCGCTGCGGGACGCCGTCTTTGCCGAACCCGGTGCGGCGGCCATCAAGGTCACTGAGGCGAACGCGCTGCTCGACGAAAAAGCGCCACGGTTTGGAGATTAGGTGTCGTTATGACGAGATTTGGGATCATAACTGCAGCACTTGCCATCCTGTTTGCCGCAATCGGCGCGGCCAAAGCCGTTGAAAGCGAAGATGCGACGGCTGCGCCGAGCTCCGGGATAGCTGCGGAAGCTGCCGGTTCGGAAGGCGTGGAGGCGGATGGTCCCGAGGCCGAACCCGTGACCGAAAGCGATGCGGCCTACGGTGCGTTCCAGCGCGGCCTTTATCTGACGGCTTTTCAATTGGCACTGCCGAGAGCGAAGCTTGGAGACCCGGCCGCCCAGACCCTTGTTGCGGAAATCTACGCGCGTGGCCTCGGTGTTCCCCGCAGTATGAAGGACGCGGCATTCTGGTATGAAAACGCTGCAAACAGCGGAGACACGGCGGCACAGTTGAAATATGCGCTGATGCTGCTGGAGGGGCGGCACGTAAAGGGCGATCGCGACAGGGCGCGTGAACTGATGAAACAGGCGGCCGATGCCGGCAATTCGTCCGCTCAATTCAACTATGGTCAGATGCTCATAACCGACCAACCGGGCAATGAAGGTGTCCAAAAGGCGCTTCCCTATATGACGCAGGCGGCCAGCAGCGGAATTGCCGACGCCCAGTTTGCTCTGGCGCAGATTTATGCTTACGGCACAGGGATCGAGGCCCACCCGGAAAAGGCGCGCATGTGGATGATCCGCGCGGCGCGGTCGGGCTTCGATACCGCACAGCTTGATCTTGCCGTCTGGCTGATTGACGGTATCGGCGGCGACATCGACTATCAGGCCGGTTTCGGCTGGATGCGCCGTGCCGCCAATCTCGGCAACGTCATGGCGCAGAACCGCCTGTCGCATCTTTATATCAACGCAATCGGGACACGGCCGGATCCGATCGAAGCAGCCAAGTGGTATATTCTGTCGCGCCGTGCCGGCCTTGACGATGGCCGCCTTGAGGATTTCTTCCAGGGGCTGACGGCGGACGAGCAGAAAGCCGGTATCGAGGCGGCGAACAATTTCCGCTCGCGTTAGCTGGCTTCCCATGGAACGCCTTAAATCCTGCCAGCGCCTGCTGCCCGGGCTTGCATGTCCTGCGCAATTGTGTTCTTGAGGCGCCGAATTGACAGAAGACCGGAAACGCTCCCATGAAAATAAACGGAAATGAGATTCGCCCTGGAAACGTCATCGAGCACAATGGCGGGCTGTGGGTGGCCGTCAAGACGAACGCCGTCAAACCCGGAAAGGGCGGCGCGTTCAATCAGGTCGAATTGAAGAACCTTATCGATGGAACGAAGCTCAATGAACGGTTTCGGGCGTCGGAGACGGTCGAGAAAGTACGGCTGGAGCAAAAAGATTTCCAGTACCTGTACGAGCAGGGCGAGATGCTCGTTTTCATGGACAATGAAACCTATGAGCAGCTCGAATTGCCGCAGGATTTTGTCGGTGACCGGGCAAAGTTCCTGCAGGACGGCATGATGGTGACGGTGGAGCTCTACGAGGAAAAGCCGATCGGCATTTCGCTCCCGGACCAGGTCAGCCTGACGATCACGGAAGCAGACCCGGTTGTCAAAGGCCAGACGGCTGCGTCTTCCTATAAGCCAGCGGTTATGGAAAACGGCGTGCGTGTCATGGTGCCGCCCTTCATCGAGGCCGGTGAGCGCATTCTGGTCGATACAAACGAAATTACCTATATCCGCCGGGCGGACTGAACCGTCCGGGCTTTTCAAACCTCATAAGGCATCGCAATGGCCCGTTCAGCGCTACTCAACGTCATGGTACAGGCCGCTCTGAAGGCAGGCCGGTCCCTTTCCCGTGATTTCGGAGAGGTTCAGAACCTTCAGGTATCCCTGAAGGGCCCCAGCGACTATGTCAGCCAGGCCGACCACAAGGCCGAAGAAGTGATCCTTGGCGAGCTGCGCCGGGCGCGACCGACCTACGGGGTGCTGGCGGAAGAAAGCGGCGAGGACAAGGGAACGGACGGTCAGCACAGATGGATTGTCGATCCGCTTGACGGGACCACCAATTTTCTCCACGGCATTCCGCTTTTCTCGGTATCGATCGCGCTTGAAAGGGCGGGCGAGATTGTCGCCGGCGTTGTCTATAACCCGGCAATGGACGAGCTTTATTCGGCCGAACGGGGTGGCGGCGCCTTCCTGAACGACAGACGGATGCGTGTCGCAGGGCGAAGGCAGCTTTCAGACTGTGTCGTGGGCACAGGCGTTCCGCATCTCGGCCGCGGCCAGCATGGCCAATATCTTATCGAGCTGAGCCATATGATGGGCGAGGTTGCCGGGATCCGGCGTCTCGGATCGGCCGCGCTGGACCTTGCCTATGTGGCCGCCGGACGTATGGATGGCTACTGGGAAGATCATCTCTCTCCCTGGGACCTGGCCGCTGGTGTCATCCTTGTGCGGGAGGCGGGCGGTTTTGTATCGGATCGCGATGGGGGCGGTAAAATCTTTGAAAAGAAGAGTATCGTCGCCGGTAATGAACGCGTGCAAAAAGAGTTGTTGTCCTTGCTCAAGCGACCGGCAAAATAGGGTCGTATTTTCGTTCTAGGTGCTAGAGCGTGTCTTGTTTAAATTGAAGCATTTGATGGCGGAAAACCGGTCCACTCGGCAAGGCGCGTCGCGCAACGCTATGTGGTGCATCGGGCAAGCGGCGCAACGCTGCCGATGGGCCGATTTCCCGCCACCCCTGAAAGGACTGTTTTTTTGAAACACAGATATAGATCGGCCAGGCGATTTTGCCCTCTGACTGCGTTGGCTCGCGCTTGTGGTGGGACAGCACCACGGCGCGCAATCCGCCTTGTCAGTGACCAAAATCGCCCCGGTCATATGCATTAATTTGAACACGACATGCTCTAATCTTGCCTTCCGGTCTTTCCTTTCTTCGTTGTTTTTGTTTAGTTTCATGAAGATTGATTTGAGGGCGCGACAAGAGCAATGCCGGGCAAGCGGTCTATGACCGATGGTGATTTGCCCGTGTAAGAGGGAAGCGGACCGCGTGAGCCTATGCAAGGCAGCACCGCGGTGCCGAAAAGGTAGGGTACACGGCTTATGGCAAAGCTAAGACTGTCGGGCTGGGGCTTGTCGGAACAGGATTTGGGGGTCGAGCCGCACCGCTTGTCGAGCCCGCTGGTGTTTTTCTGGAGCCAGGTCATCTTCCTTATCATGACGGGCTTCCTGGCTGCCATTCTCTATCGTCAGATATCAAGCGCATTCTTTGCAAATCCGGGCCTTAACGGCCTCATTTTGTTTGTGTTGGCCATCGGTGTGCTGCTGGCGGTCAATCAGGTTTTGCGGCTTCGGCCCGAGGTCAGCTGGGTCAATTCCTTTCGCCAGGGCAGCGACCGGATGCGCGGCTCACGCAGTCCGACGCTTCTGGCGCCGATGCGCGTGCTGCTTGGGCGCAAGCAATCCATGTCGCTTTCGACCACGTCCCTGCGGTCGATCCTCGATTCCATTGCGACACGGCTGGACGAGTCGCGTGATACCTCCCGTTACATGATCGGGCTGTTGGTGTTCCTCGGTCTGCTTGGAACATTCTGGGGACTGCTTCAGACGATTGCATCGATCAATGATGTGATTCAGGCGCTTGATCCGAGCTCAGGCAATACAAACGATGTCCTGCAGGAACTGAAGGACGGACTGGAAGCGCCGCTTGCCGGCATGGGAACGGCATTTTCGTCATCCCTGTTCGGACTTGCCGGATCGCTTGTTCTGGGGTTTCTCGACCTGCAGGCGGGCCGGGCGCAGAACCGCTTTTATACCGAGCTTGAGAACTGGCTCTCAACGGTGACGGATCCCGACTTCGATATTGCAGCACCGGAGATGGCGGGAGGCGCCGAATCCTCGGAGGATATCCGCCGCCTCTCCGAAACCGTCCAGACCATGGCGCAGGCCGGCGGCGGCATCAATCAACGATCCACCGCTGCCATGGCCAATCTTGCCGAAGGCATTCAGGGTCTTGTGAAAAATATGCGCAGCGAGCAGCAGATGCTGCGCGACTGGATTGAAGCGCAGCAATCCGAATCCAAGGCCATGCGACAGACCCTGGACTCGCTCAGCGAGGAAATCGGCAAGATGGACGGCAACGGCAAGAAATCCAAGGGCGGTTAGACAATGGCGCTGGCGCGAAACCGACGCGGCGACCGGGGAGTCGATTACTGGCCCGGATTTGTCGATGCCCTGTCGACGCTGCTTCTTGCCATCATGTTTCTGCTGTCGGTCTTCGTGATCGCGCAGTTCCTCTTGAGCCGTGAAATCAGCGGCCGTGACGAGGTCTTGAACAGGCTCAACTCGCAGATCAATGAGCTCACCCAGCTTCTTGCGCTTGAGCAATCGGGGCGGCAGGACCTGGAAGATGCGCTTGCCAATATGCAGGCCACGCTGAACGATGCAGAGAGCGAACGGTCGCGGCTACAGGAGCTTCTGGCGCGCGGTGCAGGGGCCTCCAGCGCAGCGGAAGCGCAGGTCGGCGTACTGAGCCAGTCGCTCGATGAGGAACGCCAGATCAGCCAGCGCGCGCTTTCGCAGGTGGAATTGCTTAATCAGCAGATTGCCGCGCTGCGCCGCCAAATCGCCGCACTCGAAGACGCGCTTGATGCCTCCGAAGCCAAGGACAGAGAATCGCAGACAAAGATAGCCGACCTTGGCCGGCGGTTGAATGTTGCCCTTGCCCAACGGGTTCAGGAGCTGAACCGTTATCGCTCCGATTTCTTTGGGCGGTTGCGTGAAATCCTGTCGGACCGCGAAAATATCCGCATTGTCGGCGACCGCTTCGTGTTCCAGTCCGAAGTGCTTTTCCCGTCAGGCAGCGATCAGCTCAACGCCGAAGGGCAGCAGGAGATGGCAAAGCTTGCCAGCGCCCTGCAGGATCTTGCCCGGGAAATCCCGGAGGATATCAACTGGGTTTTGCGCGTTGACGGTCATACGGACAATGTTCCGCTATCGGGCACCGGACGCTTTGCCGACAACTGGGAACTGTCCTCGGCGCGCGCAACATCCGTGGTGAAATATCTTATCAGCAGGGGTGTGCCGGCCAATCGTCTGGTTGCCGCAGGCTTCGGGGAGTTCCAACCGATCGAACCAGGCAATTCGACCGAGGCCCGTGCGACCAACCGCCGTATCGAGCTCAAATTGACCGAGCGCTGACGATTTGGTCGAACCTGCTATCGGTTCCGATTGTCGCCAGTCGAGGGCATTGGAGGAAAGATGGATTGTGACGTCATCGTCGTGGGCGCCGGCCTTGCGGGACTCGTTGCTGCAGCTGAGCTTGCCGATGCGGGCAAATCGGTCATCATTGTCGACCAGGAAAACGAGAACAATATCGGCGGTCAGGCCTTCTGGTCCTTCGGAGGCCTGTTTTTTGTCGATTCACCTGAACAGCGGCGGCTGCGTATTCGCGACAGCCATGCACTCGCCTGGCAGGACTGGCAGGGATCTGCTGGTTTCGACCGGGAGGAAGATCACTGGCCGCGCCGCTGGGCCGAAGCTTATGTCGATTTTGCCGCCGGTGAGAAACGCCCTTGGCTTCACCAGCAGGGCGTTCGCTGGTTCCCGGTTGTAGGATGGGCCGAACGCGGCGGTGCGTTGTCCGACGGTCACGGCAATTCGGTTCCCCGCTTCCATATCACCTGGGGTACTGGCCCCGGCCTTCTCGCCCCGTTCGAACGGCGGGTCCGCGAGGGTGTTGCACGCGGCAAGGTGCGACTGTGTTTCCGCCATCAGGTGGACGACATTGTCGTAACGGATGGCCGGGTGACGGGCGTCAGCGGCAGTTTGCTGGAAGAAACGGATGCGCCGCGGGCCGTGCAATCTTCTCGTGAAGTGACCGGGACATTCTCTTTCGCTGCCGGCGCGGTGATCGTCACGTCCGGTGGCATTGGCGGAAATCATGACCTGGTGCGCAAAAACTGGCCGCGCGAACGCCTTGGCGAACCGCCATCAACGATGGTGTCAGGCGTGCCGCATCATGTCGACGGCAGAATGCTGCAGATCAGCGAGGATGCGGGTGCAGCGATCATCAATTCAGACCGCATGTGGCACTACACCGAAGGCGTGAAGAACTGGGATCCTATCTGGCCGAAACACGGCATCCGTGTTCTGCCCGGTCCATCCTCGTTCTGGTGTGATGCAAAGGGCAACCGGATGCCGATCCCGTGCCTGCCGGGTTTCGATACGCTGTCCACCCTGGGTCACATCATGAAGACCGGCTATGACTACAGCTGGTTCGTTCTGACCCAATCGATCATCGAAAAGGAATTCGCGCTTTCCGGTTCGGAGCAGAACCCCGATCTCACGGAAAAGAGCATTGCGAAGGTTTTGCAACGGGTGCGCAAGGGCGCCCCGGCACCGGTGGAAGCCTTCAAGGAAAAGGGAGAAGACTTCGTCGTTCGTGATACGCTTGATGCGCTGGTGGATGGAATGAATGCGCTCACGGGAGAAGATCTGATCAATCTCGACCATCTGCTTGCGCAAATCGAAGGACGCGACCGCGAGATAGAAAACCCGTATTCCAAGGATCTTCAGATTGTCGCCATGCGTGGCGCCCGCAACTTTATCGGCGACAAGCTTATCCGCACGGCAAAGCCGCATCGCCTCCTCGATCCGAAACATGGGCCGCTCATTGCGGTGCGGCTGAACATTTTGACCCGCAAGACGCTTGGCGGCATCCACACCGATCTTTCCGCCCGGGTACTGGACCGGACCGGTAATGTGATCGAGGGCCTTTATGCAGCCGGCGAAGCGGCAGGTTTTGGCGGCGGCGGCATGCACGGTTACAATGCGCTCGAAGGAACCTTCCTCGGCGGCTGCATCTTTTCAGGCCGCACGGCCGGACGGGCGGCATCCGGCGCTGTCTGATTCCAACCGACGAAAAGACTTGGAGACTGCAGGTGATGCGTAAGAACCCTGGTCCCGTTGCCCGGATTGCCGATCTTGAACGTGAGCCTTTCAGTCAGGGCACGTCATATGAGAGCCAGGATACGCCGCTTGGCGAGCGGCTTGGTCTGACCGCGATCGGCGCGACCTATATTGAAGTTCCGCCCGGCAAATCCAGCTGCCCGTTTCACAACCATCACATGGAAGACGAGATGTTCGTCATTCTTGGGGGACAGGCTGAGTACCGTTTTGGCGACCGGAGTTTCGAGGTCAAAGCCGGTGATGTGCTTGGCGCGCCGAGAGGTGGTCCCGAAACGGCCCACAAGCTGACCAACACGGGCGAAGCTGTGTTGCGCTATATCGCTGTTTCCAGCAAGGCCGATGTGGAATTGTGCGAATACCCCGACAGCGGCAAGTTTCTTGTCAGCGACAGGCGCGATCCGACAGGGCCAGCCAGTTTCCGTCATATCGGCCGGGCAGATAGCAGTCTTGACTATTGGGACGGCGAGGACGGCTCCTGAGTGCGCCAGGCCAACTATGCCTGACGATGGGAAAGCCTGTCGCCGATCAATGCCGCGCGCTCGCGATCTTTTTTGCGGCCGAAACGCAAAAACAGCGTGTGCTGTTCTTCAAGCGAAGGTACAAACACCGTTGCACCGGCCCAATCGACCGCAATCCGGCTTTCCAGCCTTACCGGATTCCAATGGCCGTTTTCATGAAGATGCAGATCGGCGAGCAGATCGATGGGCAGCAGGCCCTCGATACAGATGCGAGCAAACGGGTCTGATCGGAAATGCGGATCGGGCTGGGGAGGCGGGACCGGCTGTTTCCAGTAATCCAGGAACACGAGCGCCGAAGCACGATCGGTGAAAAGGTCAATATCGTGCGGTTCACCGATATCGATCCCGCTCAAGACAAGCGCGCCGCTGCCGATGATCCACCAGTTGCCGCTGGCGGCCGGAGCCGCATTTGCGATGGCGTGCAGCGTTTCGGCGAGCCTTTGCCCCGGCATCTATTGCGCCGCTTCGGTTTCGGATGGCTCGTCGTGGTGAAACTGCAGCCGGGCAAGGCGTGCATACATGCCGCCTTTCTTCACGAGGCTTGCATGGTTGCCTTCCTCAACGATCCGACCGTGATCCATGACCAGGATACGATCTGCCTTTTTGACGGTCGCCAGCCGGTGCGCAACCACGAGGGTGGTGCGTCCCTTCATCAGGGCATTGAGAGCCGTTTGCACAAGCGTTTCGCTCTCCGCGTCCAGTGCCGATGTCGCCTCGTCAAGGAGAAGGATCGGTGCGTCTTTCAAAAGCGCCCGGGCAATGGCGATGCGCTGGCGCTGTCCGCCCGAAAGCGTGATGCCGCGCTCTCCGACAAGCGTGTCATATCCGTTTTCCATGCGGGCGATGAACGGGTCGGCCAATGCGGCTTTAGCGGCGTCCAGTATGTCTGCTTCGGTGGCATCGGGCCTGCCGAAAGCAATATTGTCCCTGATCGAACTTGCAAAAATCGCAACATCCTGCGGCACGCTGGCGAGGCGCTGGCGGACGGCAACAGGATCGGCCTGCTTTACATCAACGTCATCCAACAGGATTGCACCGCTCTCGGGATCGTAGAAACGGCTGATCAGGGAAAACAGCGTGCTCTTTCCCGCTCCCGACGGCCCGACGATCGCGACAGTCTCCCCTGGCTGAATGGAAAAAGACAGGCCGTCCAGAATTGGTTCGTCAGGGCGCGCCGGATAGGAGAACACAACGTCGCGAAAGGCGACGGAACCAAGCGGCGGCTCAGGCAGCGGCTTGGGGTGCGGCGGCGCTGCGATGGCCGGTGCTTCGTCAAGCAGCTCCGTCAACCGTTCGGCGGCCCCTGCTGCCTGTGAGACCTCGCCCCAGACCTCAGACAGGGAGCCCAGGCTCGAAGCGGCAAGGATCGAATAGAGCAGGAACTGGCCCAGCGTTCCGGCCGACATTTCGCCGCCAAGAACGCTGTGCGCCCCGAACCAGAGGATGCCGACAATGCTGCCGAAAATCATCAAAATCGCGAAACCGGTCAGGAATGCCCGGGCGCGTACCGCTGCACGTGCAGCTATGAAGGCGCTTTCGACCGCATCGGCATATCGTCTGTTGGCCGTCGGTTCGCCGTTGAAGGCCTGCACGGTTCGCGATGCGCCGATTGCCTCGCTTGCGTAGGCCGTCGCGTCGGCAAGGGTATCCTGTGCTTCGCGAGAGCGGCCACGAACTGACCGGCCAAAGCCCACGAGCGGGAAGACGATGATCGGAATGGCAATCAGCACCAGGCCGGACAGGCCCGGGCTGGTGACGATCATCATGACCACCGCGCCGAGACACAGGATTGTGTTGCGCAGAGCCATGGAGGCGGTGGCGCCTACCGCGGACTTGATTTGTGTGGTGTCGGCGCTCAGTCGCGAGACAATTTCGCCGGATTTGTTGGCGTCGAAGAAGGATGGCGACAACTCGGTGACATGGCTGAACACATCGCGCCTGAGATCGGAGACGACCCGCTCTCCAATCGTGATCACGAAGTAGTAGCGCATGGCGCTGGCGAGCGCGAGAAGCGACGCGATAACCAGGAGCATGGTGAAATAGTTGTTGATGAAACCGACATCGGCATCGGTGAAGCCATGGTCAATCATGCGCCGCACTGCGAGCGGCAGGGCAAGGGTCGTTCCGGCGGCAAGAAGCAATGCCACTATCGCCCCGCTGACCAGTCCGCGATACCGGAGAATATAGGGAAATAATCGCGCGAGCGGTCTCATCGACCGCATGCGGCTGGCGTTGTCACGAGTATTTTCCGCCAATGCTTTGTTCCGTTGTAAACCGGCGGCAAAAAACCGCTGTCCCTCTTGTCAGTTTTCAGCCCTTCATGTATAGGCTCGCCATCGAATTGGGAAGCCGTGACCTTTCGGGTATGCGGCTTTGTTTATGACATGGGCCGGTTTGCCGCAGTTGTCTGCGCCCGGGCCGGACTTTTGCAGGACATAGCAATGAAAGCTGATATCCATCCCGACTATCACATGATCAAAGTGGTCATGACCGATGGCACAGAATATGAGACGCGCTCGACCTGGGGTGCTGAAGGTGACACGATGACACTGGAAATCGATCCGAAGGCCCATCCGGCCTGGACCGGCGGTCATCAGCATCTGCTTGATCGCGGCGGTCGCGTTTCGAAGTTCAAGAAGCGGTTTGAAGGTCTCGGACTGTAAAACGCGTTTCCGGCATACGCCGGTCTGAACAGAAAACCCCGCTCGAAACGAGCGGGGTTTTTTTGTTTGCCGGAACGCTGCCGGCAATTTGAATTTTCTAGTTGTTGCCGAAGGCCGTCTTCAGAAGCGAGAGTTGCGCCTGGACCGAATTCTCATTGTCCGGTGTGGACGGCGTATTGCTCTTGCGATGATAGATTTCCTTGTCCAGAAGTGCGACGCGCGCCTGGAGGCGCAGCGAACGTTCGACAAGGTCGCGAAATGCTTCGGGCAGATCGTCCCAGCCCGGTGCGCTGCGGTCGCAGGCAAAACCGTCGAGGCGGACCTTGGTCTTTTCGGCAATCACCTGTTCGCGGGTCATCTCGCCATTGTTGACGGCGCGCTGCAAGAGCAGCCAGGACGCCATCTGCATCAGGCGCGTGGTCAGGCGCATGGATTCAGCGGCATAAAGCACGGACGCCATGCGCGGGAGCGCTTTGGCAGCCACGCGGCCCGTTCCGTCCAGATAGGCGGCCGTTTCCTCAACCAGTCCCATTCCTTCCGAATAAAGCGTGCGGAAGGAAGCGGACGATGTGATGCGCTCCGCAAACTGGATTGTATTCTTGTTGGTATCAGCCATGCCCAATGCCTCGTTCGGTGCGAATAATACAATAATATAAACACAACAAGCCGCAGCTCCGCCGTACCCGTACCGCCGCTTGCCGCCTCACAGTGGGGCTTGCCGGCTTGCAACGCAAGGCAATTCTTAAGGAAGGGTTAACGGCTTTCAGCCTCTGATAACCAAAGTGCAACAGCCCGTTTTTTGCTGAAAATTGAGGCTTTGGGCAAAAAAAAAGAGCCGCGACGCGGCTCTCAGAAGTTTAACAGGGAGGCATCAAACAGAATGACATCTTGTCACTCAGTCCGAATCCAGAAGAACTGGATGTATATGATAATGATCCGTAAAGCTTAACGCAGGGTTAACGGCCTTAAGAAAATGCGAATTTTTAAAAGCTGTTTACCATCCTGCGCGCCCGGTGCCGCTAGCGAAACAGCGATTCCGCGGCGTTCTTGCTTTTCTCCTTTGAGGACCTTTCAGTCTCCAGCCGCTCGATCTCCTGTTGCAGCATCGAAATGCGCTCCTGCAGCTCATCCACGGAAATCATGGACAGATCGCAGCCGATTTCATGGGTCAGGGGCTTTTTCTGCGGCTCGTCCTCAAAAATAGACATCGTTTCCTCCATGGGCATTGCTGATTTTGAATGATATGGGAAATGCAAAAGGGAATCCAACCAGACTGGGCGGGCAGGAGCCGCCGGACAATCATGAAAGCCATTGAAATCCGTGAACCGGGAGGACCGGAAGTTCTCGTCGCCGTCGAGCGACCGATGCCGGAGCCGGCCGCCGGTGAACTGCTGATTGCCGTCAAGGCTGCCGGTGTCAACCGTCCCGACTGTCTGCAGCGCATGGGTGCATATCCACCGCCACCGGGCGCGCCGGACATACCGGGCCTGGAGGTCGCGGGACTGGTTGAGGCGGTGGGCGATGGTGTCGGCGCTTTCAAGGTCGGTGATCCGGTCTGTGCGCTGGTGCCGGGGGGTGGCTATGCCGAATACTGCACGGTGCATGAAACCAACGCGCTCCCCGTTCCCGCCGGCTTCAGCTTCGGTGAAGCAGCGGCGATCCCGGAAACCTACTTCACCGTGTGGAACAATGTCTTCCAGCGTGGCGGGCTGCAATCCGGCGAGACCCTGCTGGTCCATGGCGGCTCGTCTGGAATCGGAACGACGGCGATACAGCTTGCCAGGCATTTCGGGGCCAAGGTGATGGTGACCGCAGGCTCAAAGGACAAATGCAAGGCCTGTCTTGATCTCGGCGCCGATCTCGCCATCAATTACCGCGAGGACGATTTTGTTGCCGTTGTCAAGGAAGAGACGGGAGGTGAGGGGGCAGATCTCATTCTCGATATGGTGGGCGGGGACTATATCTCCCGCAACTATGACGTTGCAGCGGTAGAGGGGCGGATCGTTCAGATCGCCTTTTTGCAGGGCGCCCGGGTCGAGGCGGATTTTTCAAAGCTGATGATGAAACGGCTCGTGCATACCGGCTCCACCCTTCGTGCGCGCTCCGTCGTCTTCAAATCCGATATTGCCTCGGAGCTCAGACGTAAAGTCTGGCCTCTGCTTTCCAGGCGCGCCGTTGCGCCCGTCATGGACACGATGTTTCCGCTTGAGCGTGCATCCGCGGCCCATGCCCGCATGGAAGAGGGCGATCATATCGGCAAGATCGTTCTCGACGTTGGATAGCGGGCGGCCATGACCAAAGTAATTGCAATCGTTCTTCTGCTGGCGATGATCGCCCATCTGATCAGGCCGCTGGGTCTTCCGGGTCTCAAGCGGCGTGGTGACTTCTGGAAGATCGCGGTCTTTGCATTTCTGGCGATGATGGTTGTGGTCGTTTTCCAGCTTTAGGCTGCTATTGTGCCGCCTCGGCGTGTTCCGTTTTCGTCGTGGCTGGCTCGCCTGCATCTTCCAGAATCGTGTCGGCAAGAAGCTCGGCCCAATACCGATAGCCGGCGGCGCCGGCATGAAAGCCGTCTTCGGAAAAGCCGGCGGGATCATGGGGATAGAGTTGCGCCGCCGCCATGGCGAAACGCTCCTTGCAGAGCTGCCTTCCCATGCGATTGATGATCGAGGCGCGCATGTGAAGGATGTGCGCAAGCAGCGGCGGCAGGCTTGGCACCATCCGCATATCGATAACCGGGGACCACAGGATAACAGCTTCCGGCCATTTGGCCCGAAGGGCGTAGAGCAGTCCGCCGAAGCCGCGCTTGAACTTCTTTGCCGTCACGAAGTTCTTTGCGTCATTTGTACCGGCAGCGATAATGATGTGTGTGTAATCGATCCGTTCAAGATTTGGCACGACATGATCACGGATCTCGGCGCAGACGGCCGAATTGGCACCGGCGTTGCGCCAGCTTACGCTCTTGCCGGTCCGCTCATAGAGAATTGCTGCAAGTTGTGCTCCGACGGTTTCCGATACATCGTCGACACCGACGCCGGCGGCAGACGAATCTCCCACGACAAGCAGGCGCAACGGTGCAATATCTGCCTGCCCGGCGACACCGAACGGCCTGCCTTGAGGCGGGCTGAGGCGCGGCGTGCCTGCCCGCACCCGAAGGCCTGACACAATGGCGACCGGCGCGAGCAGCCAACTCGCAATGCCATAAAAGAGATGTTTCATCGCTCGCCAAAAGCCCTCTGCTCGCGGCCCGCCATTTCAAGGCAGGCCGTAAGCCATGACGCCCCAGCTTGCAGGTGCTGTCAAGCGTGCCGGGTGTGGCTGTGGTCTCAGGCAGCCTGTTCGAGGTCGCGATTCCAGTTGCCGGTGGCGGCAAGGCCGTTCATGCGGGCGCGATGCGAGAAGGCACGCTGGCCGGCTGCTACATTTTCAGGCTTGCCGCCCCAGGCTTGGAGACATGCGGCCTGAAGGGCACGCCCATAGGAGAAGGTCAGCTGCCAGGGCATATCGTAAGCCGCGTTCATGGCAGACAGATGCGCGGTTGCTTCTTCGTCCGACTGACCGCCGGACAGGAATGCAATCCCGGGCACGGATGCCGGAACGGTGGCACGCAGGCAACGGACGGTTTTTTCCGCGATTTCTTCGACGCTTGCCTTGCGGGCATTCTTGCCGTCGATCACCATATTCGGCTTCAGGACCATGCCTTCCAGGCTGACACGGGCGTTGAAGAGTTCGGCAAATACGGCGCGAAGCACCTCTTGCGTCACCTCATAGCAACGGTCGACGGAATGGTCGCCCGGCTCGCCGTCCATGAGGATTTCAGGTTCAACAATCGGCACGATGCCGGCTTCCTGGCAAAGCGCTGCATAGCGTGCGAGCGCCTGGGCATTGGCGCGAACCGCGCCCCGGTTCGGCAGGACATCCGAAATGGCAATAACACCGCGCCATTTGGCAAAGCGCGCGCCAAGGCCGTAATACTCGGAAAGCCGGTCCCGCAAACCATCAAGACCTTCGGTAACCTTTTCGCCCGGAAATGCGGCCAGATCCTTTGCACCGCCGTCGACCTTGATGCCGGGTACAGCGCCGGTATTGCGAATGATCTCGACGAGCGGCGTGCCATCGGCTGCCTTCTGGCGCAGCGTTTCATCGAATAGGATCACGCCGGAGATGTATTTGCGCATTGCCTCGTCGGCGCGAAAGAGCATTTCGCGGTAATCGCGGCGGTTTTCCTCGGTCGATTCAACGCCGATTGAATCGAACCGTTTCTTGATGGTGCCGCTGGATTCATCGGCCGCCAATATTCCCTTGCCGCTCGCTACCATTGCCCCGGCGATGTCTTCCAGGCGTTCACTCATCGATTGCTCTCCTTGCTTGCGGGCCGCAGCGCCGGTTCAAACGGCTGCATGGGGCGGTTCTTTTCATCGTGTTTGCGAAATTTCCCATGCCGATACCAGAAGACAGAGGACAGGAAAATGCCGCGCGTGGTGATTGAATCGATTGAATGTGCTTCAATCGATTGAAATCCTCAGATGTTTTTCGTCATGGTTTATGAGCCCTTTGGCTTTGAAGCCAGGAAGACGTCTGCGTAGTGGTATCCGCGAGGTGCTGAAAGCAGCAGAAAACCCGCAATGTCTACAACCGGCGGGCTCGCACATGTTGCGCTGCTGCCAAAAGCCGATCAAGGTCTTCATGCCGGCAGCCGAACGACCCGGCAGGGCCGTTTCATCTGATCCCGTGTCAGCGGTCCGTGCCTGTCGGCTTCAGGCACTCAAGCCTTGAGCGCATCAACGCCCGGCAGCGGTTTGCCTTCCATCCACTCAAGGAATGCTCCACCAGCGGTGGATACATAGCTGAAATCCTTGGCAACGCCGGCGTGATTGAGCGCTGCGACAGTGTCGCCGCCGCCCGCTACGGAAACCAGGAGACCTTCCCTGGTGCGCTCGGCGGCATATTTGGCGGCAGCGACGGTTGCTGCATCAAAGGGGGCAATCTCGAATGCGCCAAGCGGGCCGTTCCACACAAGCGTATTTGCCTTGTGGATCCAGTCATTGACGGCCTCGATGGATTTGGGGCCCAAGTCGAGGATCATGCCGTCCGCCGGTATGGCGTTGATGCTGACAGTCTCGTTCTCGGCACCTGCTGCAAATTCCTTCGCGACGACACCGTCAACCGGCAGCACGATTGCGCAATTGTTGGAGGCCGCTTCAATCATGATCTGCTTGGCGGTTGCCGCAAGATCGTGTTCGCAAAGCGATTTGCCGACATCGGTCCCCTTGGCGGCGAGAAACGTATTGGCCATGCCGCCGCCGATCACCAGGGCATCCACCTTGCCGACAAGGTTCATCAACAGGTCCAGTTTGGTCGACACCTTGGCCCCGCCGACAATGGCGACAACCGGGCGTGCCGGGCTTCCGAGGCCTTTCTCCAGAGCCTCCAGTTCCGCCTGCATGGTGCGTCCCGCATAGGACGGCAGAATATGCGCCAGACCCTCGGTCGAAGCGTGGGCGCGGTGGGCTGCCGAAAAGGCATCATCGACATAGATATCGCCGTTTTCGGCAAGCAGTTTGGCGAATTGCGGATCGTTCGCTTCCTCGCCAGCGTGAAAGCGGACATTTTCCAGCAGCAGGATATCGCCGTTTGACATGGCGTTGACCGCGTCCAATGCGGGCTGCCCGACGCAATCGGCGGCAAAGTGCACCCGATGGTCGATGATCTCCTCGACCGTGTGGGCGATCGGCTGCAGCGACATGCTGCCTACCACCTCCCCCTTGGGCCGGCCGAAATGGGCGAGCAGGATAACCTTGGCGCCCTTTTTCGACAGTTCGATCAAGGTGGGGCACACACGTTCGATGCGTGTTGTATCGGTGACGGCACCGTCTTTAACCGGAACGTTGAGGTCGACGCGGGTCAAAATCCGTTTCCCGGCGACGTCGGTCAGTGAATCCAGGGTTTTGAATTGGCTCATGGTCAGCGCTCTCGTGGCGGGGTATCTTTCAGGCGGTGGATAAATTCGGCCAGCTTCTCACGGTCATGCTTCAGATGCATCCGCTTGGCTGAGGCCGGCGCATTGCCGAGGCCTGTTCCGTTCCGGTATGCGTTTTTCGGACGGATCGGCCGTTTCTCAAATCCGCCCCCGCAGTTGGGGCAGACATTGTGCAACCGGGTTTCCACGCAGTTTGCGCAGAAGGTGCATTCATAGCTGCATATCATGGCATCGGGCGCATCCGCGAGCAGGTCGATATCGCAGTATTCGCAATTCGGCCTGATTGTCAGCATGCGCCCTTTGCCTCTTCTATATCAGCTTACCCATGGCGATGGCGGTATCCAACATACGGTTGGAGAAACCCCATTCATTGTCGTACCAGGTCAGAATCCGCACGAATGTGCCGTCCAGGACCTTCGTCTGGTCCATGTGGAAAATGGACGAGTGCGGGTCATGATTGAGGTCCACGGACACAAGCGGCTCGTCCGTATAACCGAGAATACCCTTCAGATCGCCGTCGGCGGCAGTGCGGATTGCGGCATTGACCTCTTCAACACTTGTCTCGCGCGATGCGATGAAGTTCAGATCGACGACCGATACATTCGGCGTCGGCACGCGGATGGCAACACCGTCAAGCTTGCCGTTGAGTTCGGGAAGGACAAGACCGACCGCCTTGGCAGCGCCCGTCGAAGTCGGAATCATCGACATGGCGGCAGCGCGGGCCCGATAAAGATCCTTGTGCATCGTGTCCAGCGTCGGCTGGTCGCCCGTATAGGAGTGGATCGTCGTCATGAAGCCCTTTTCCATGCCGATGGCATTGTTGAGCACATAGGCAACGGGCGAAAGGCAGTTGGTGGTGCACGAGGCGTTGGAGACGACAAGGTCCTCGGCCGTCAGGGCGTCGTCATTGACGCCGAAAACAATGGTCTTGTCGGCGCCGCTTGCCGGCGCGGAAACCAGAACGCGGCTGGAGCCGTTCTCAAGGTGCATGGCCGCCTTGTCGCGTGCCGTAAATATGCCGGTACACTCAAGAGCGACGTCCACATCTGCCCAGGGAAGCTCTTTCGGGTCGCGGATAGCCGTGACCTTGATGGGGCCGCGGCCGACATCAATGGTGTCGCCCTCAACCGTCACTGTTCCGGGGAAGCGGCCATGAACGCTGTCGTAACGGATCAGATGCGCGTTCGTTTCCACCGGTCCCAGATCGTTGATTGCAACAACCTCGATATCAGTGCGGCCCGATTCGATGAGGGCACGCAGCACATTGCGGCCGATGCGGCCAAATCCGTTGATGGCGACTTTGACGGTCATGGATAGTCTCCCGTAAATAATACCTATGGTCCCGGACAGCAGCCTCGCGGGGCTGATCCGTGTGCAGAAAATCAGGCGGCGTCGCCGGCCAGGCTTTCCAACTTTGCTTCGACGGCTTCGAATGCTGCATCGGCCGTGATGCCGAAATGGCCATACAATTCCTTATAAGGCGCGGAGGCCCCAAAGGAACTCATGCCGACGAAAATTCCATCATTTCCGATAAAGCGGTCCCAACCCTGACGCACACCCGCCTCAATGGCGACCTTTACCGGCGAGTTGCCCAGGATCGCTTCCTTGTATTCCTCGGTCTGCTCTTCAAACAGTTCGAAAGACGGCACTGAAACGACGCGCGTCGTGTGTCCGGCAGCTTCGATCTTCTCGCGGGCCTCCAGGGCGATCTCAACCTCGGAGCCGGATGCGAAAATGGTCACGTCCGCGTCGCTCGCGGGGGCGATGTCGTAGGCGCCGAATGCACACATATTCTCTTCGATATAGGAGGTGCGGACTGCCGGCAGGTTCTGGCGCGTCAAGGCGATGCCGGAGGGCCTTGCCTCCGACTCAAGGGCAAGCTGCCAGCACTCGGCGGTTTCGGTGGCATCCGCCGGCCGGAAGACAAGCAGGTTCGGCATGGCGCGCAACGACGCCAGGTGCTCGACCGGCTGATGGGTGGGGCCATCTTCGCCAAGCCCGATGGAATCGTGCGTCAACACGTGGATCACCCGAATGCCCATCAGTGCGGCAAGCCTGATCGACGGTCGGCAGTAATCGGAAAAGATGAGAAATCCGCCGGAATAGGGGATGAGGCCGCCGTGCAAGGCGATCCCGTTCATTGCAGCCGCCATTCCATGTTCGCGAATGCCGTAATGGATGTAACGGCCGGAAAAATCGTCAGGCGTAATGGCCGGCGTGTGTTCGGTCTTTGTGTTGTTGGAGCCGGTCAGGTCTGCCGAGCCGCCAAGCGTTTCAGGCACCACACCGTTTATGACATTCAGCGCCGCTTCCGATGCCTTGCGGGTTGCGACTGTGGGTTTGTCTTCGGCGAGCTTTTTCTTGTACTCGTCTATGGCGCTGTCGAAGCCGCCGGGCAGTTCGCCGCTCATGCGTCGGACAAAGGCGGCGCGCTGTCCGGCATCGGCCTGTTCTACTTTTTCTTCCCAGGCCTTGCGTTCCTTGGTGGAGCGCAGCCCGGCAAGACGCCAGCAGTCTAGAACGTCGGACGGCACGTCGAAGGCTTCGTGCGGCCAATCGAGCTTTGCGCGAACACCCTCGATTTCCTCCGCGCCGAGCGGTGAGCCATGGGCTTTGGCCGTGCCGGCCTTTGTCGGTGCGCCGTAGCCGATGGTCGTCTTGCAGGCGATCATGGTTGGTCTGTCGGACGTTTTGGCTCTCTCGATTGCCTCGGCAATGGCATCTGGATCATGACCGTCAATGCTGATCGTATTCCAGCCGCTGGCCTCGAAACGTGTCACCTGGTCGGTGGAATCGGAAAGGCTGATAGCACCGTCGATCGAAATATCGTTGTCGTCCCAAAACACAATCAGCTTGTTGAGCTTGAGATGACCGGCAAGCGCAATGGCCTCCTGGCTGATGCCTTCCATGAGGCATCCGTCGCCGGCAAGCACATAAGTGTGGTGATCCATGAGATCGCTGCCGAATTCGTCGGCCAGCTTGCGTTCGGCGATCGCCATGCCGACGGCATTTGCCAGACCCTGCCCGAGCGGTCCGGTTGTTGTTTCGATGCCGGCTGCGTGGCCGTATTCAGGGTGCCCGGCGGTCTTGTATCCAAGCTGCCTGAAATTCTTGATCTCCTCGAGCGTGATGTCTTCATATCCGAGGAGATAAAGAAGGGAATAAATCAGCATCGAACCATGGCCGGCTGACAGCACGAAGCGGTCGCGATTCGGCCAGTCCGGGCTCTTTGGGTCGAAGGTCATGAAACGCGTGAACAGGACGGTCGCAATGTCGGCGGCGCCCATGGGAAGTCCCGGGTGTCCGGACTTGGCCTTTTCGACTGCATCCATGGAAAGAAAACGGATTGCGTTTGCCATCCGATCGTGTTTTTCGCGTGGGATCATGATTTTTTTCGGCTTTATCAGGGTATCGAGAAGCGACCCTGCGCGGTCGCCCGTTGAAAGCACGTGACACATAGCAGGTGGCGTCGCGGAGTCAACAAACGAGGCTGCCTATCGGCCTTATGGCGGCGCAATTGAGCCCGCCTGCGGATCTGTTGCCGCCATGAGGGCGCAGGCCGATGTGTGTCGAGCGCGACGGGTTATCCCCAATCGAATAGCGCAAGAAGTGCAACAATATTTGACGCCTGCTTCCTGCACCGCATAATCTTCGTACGGTAAGTGCCCGAGAATCAAACGAATTGTGAACTCGAAGGCATAAGGCAGAGCATGTCAGGCGAGAAAACAGCAAAATCAGCGCTCGAGGATCTCAGCAAGGCTTTGTCGCGGCTTGAGAACTCTGTGGATGGACGCCTTGAGAAAGAGCGCGACTTTGCTGATGCGGAAGAAGAAGTCCAACGACTGAATTCCGACAGGTCGCGTCTTGCACAGGAGCTCGACCAGTCCGAGGAACGGGCAGGCCGGCTTGAGGAGGCGAATCGCGAGGTGTCCCGCAGGCTCGTAACGGCAATGGAGACGATCCGCGCGGTCTTGGATCGATAGGCGATGGCACAGGTCACGGTGAACATTGACGGCAAGGCCTATCGAATGGCCTGCGAGGAAGGCCAGGAGCCTCACCTGACGGAGCTTGCGAGCAAATTCGACCAGTATGTCGGACATCTGAAGGGTGAGTTCGGAGAAATCGGTGACTTGCGCATCACGGTGATGGCCGGGATTCTGGTCATGGATGAGCTCAGCGAGGCACAGCGCAAGCTGCACGGATTGGAAAGCGAAGTCGGCAGTCTGAAAAAGACCCGCGATACGGCGCTTGCGCGCGTCGACGATGCGGATTCGACGCTGGCCGACACGGTCTCCAAGATCACCGAGCAAATCGAGCGCATTACCGAAAAGATCGAAAAAAGTTGAATACCGCGACATTGTGAACCGCGGGGCTGGCGCATCATCCACGCCGACACTATATTCCCGCGGCGGTCTGCGCCTCTCGGTTGGAAAAACAATCCCCGGGGCCTTAATCGATCCTAAGGGAGCTGTCCCTGTTTAGACTCGTGGGTTTTTACACACGGCGCCCACCTACGCTGTAGGTTCCCGGGATCGTAAACCTCCGCCGGTTGCCGCGGACCGCTCCGCAACAGGCCAGTCTCATGTCCGAAAAGAAACTCAAATCAGAAATCCGCCGCACTGTGCTTGCCGCGCGTGATGCGCTCGATGCGCAGTGGCGCATTGAGGCAAGCCTTGCAATAGATACGGCTGGTGCTGAGGCAATCGTGTTGAACAAAGGCGCGGTGATCTCCGGCTTCTGGCCGATCCGTTCGGAGGTCGATGTGCGTCCGCTCATGTTCTCGCTGCGGGAAAAAGGCGCAAGACTGTGTCTTCCCACCATCGTTGACAAAACGACGATCGTGTTCAGGGAATTGCTGCGCGGCGCGCCGATGGTCGATACGGGTTTTGGAACCGCCGGGCCCGGGCCGGAGGCAGCCATTGTGGACCCGACGGTCATGCTTGTGCCGCTGGCGGCTTTCGACCGCCGGGGCCACCGTATCGGATACGGGGCGGGCTACTATGACCGGGCGATTGCCAATCTGCGCAAAAAGGGAATAGAACCGCTGCTGATCGGCGTCGCGTTCGAGGCGCAGGAAGTGGAGCAGATACCGAGCGAGGCGCATGATGTGGCGCTGTCGGCGGTCCTGACGGAAAGGGGGCTTCGCCTTATGCCTGAGGTCAGCGGTTCATGAGGCTATTATTTCTCGGCGATATGGTCGGCCGGAGCGGACGCACGGCCGTTTGGGACAAGCTGCCCGGACTGATCGAGGAGTTCAGCTTCGATTTTGTCGTCGTTAACGGCGAAAACGCGGCCGGTGGCTTCGGCATCACCGAAGAGATATTCCTGCGCACGATCGAGAGCGGGGCGGACGTGGTGACGACGGGCAACCATGTGTGGGACCAGCGCGAGGCGCTAAGCTTTTGCGAGCGCCACGATCGTTTCGTCAGGCCGGCGAATTTTCCCGGGGGAACGCCGGGGCGCGGCTCGGGTGTTTATGTCGCGCGCAACGGCGCGCGGGTCCTCGTCAGCAACATTATGGGCCGGATTTTCATGCATCCGGATCTTGACGATCCTTTCATGACGGCCGAGCGTGAGCTTGCGGCCTGCCCGTTGGGGGAACAGGCCGATGCCGTCATCATCGACTTTCATGCCGAGGCAACCAGCGAAAAACAGTGTTTCGGCCATTTCGTCGATGGACGGGCCAGTCTTGTCGTTGGAACGCACACCCATATTCCGACGGCTGACCACCAGGTGCTGAACGGCGGGACAGCCTATATCTCGGACGCCGGCATGTGTGGTGATTTTGATTCATCGCTTGGCATGGACAAGGAAGAGCCGATCAACAGGTTTGTCTCCAAGATACCGAAGGGCCGGTTTGAAGCGGCGACCGGTCCGGCAACCCTTTGTGGCGTTGCCGTGGAGATTTCCGAGCGAACCGGGCTGGCAGAATCCATCCAGCCGCTGCGCATCGGCCCGCGGCTGGAAGAGTGCCTGCCGGTCTACTAAAGCGTGTTCAAACGCCCTGCAGAATAATGATCGTCGGCTGTTTGGGCAGATCCCTGAGCGTTACGGTCAGATTGTCCTGCTCCCTGAACTGACGGTCGAAATCCTCGCCAAACAGATCGAGAAAAGCGTTGATCGGCGTGCCGCGTCGATGCATCGGAAGGATGACTGAGGCGCGAAGCCGCTTGACGATGTCGCTCATCCGTTCGTGTCCGACCGTCAGTCCGCCGTCGATGGGAACCATGACGACGTCCAGACGCCCGATCTGCGCAATATGGCGATCTTCCAGATCATGGTGCAGGTGACCCAGATGGCCGATGCAAAGACCGGCGACTTCGAAGATGAAGATCGAGTTGGCGTCGGCCTCACGGCTGCCGAACCCGGACCGAATGTCGGTTGTCACATTGCGGATATAGGTGTCGCTGACGACGACATCATGATCGATGGGCCCGCCATTCGGATTCCATCCAGGCAAAACATTCTCGATGGCCGGGTCCGGTTTGAGGGTGTAGTGGCTGGAATGGGCCTTGTTCATCGTCACGACGGTCGGCGCATCGTTGTTTCCGATATAGCCGTTGTAATCCGTTGCGATCGTCACGCCCTCTGGTGTTTCGATCAGGTAGGTGGAATGGCCGATAAAGGATATGCGGACCTGCTCGCGGTTCACTGGCTTTGCCGACGCAAGCTGTACCTTATCTGACTGCCACCCTTCCGCGACCGCCTGACAGGTGGAAACCGGAAGCGGCTCTCTGTCGCTGCTGGCCTCCGTTGGCTTCACATGTGCAAGTTTCAGCCCGCCGGCAACGGCAATGACAGCCGGCATGACACATATAAAACTGATAAAGCCCCAATGTAATTTCATTGTTTTGCCCCGTAAAAATTCAAAATCTTGATCCGACAAAACCTGCCGGTCATCGCGCGCCTGATTTTTCCGTTTTACGCCGGAGGCTGTTTCCGTATGGACGTTGCCACCTTCGTAATGGTGGGTTCCGGTCGTCATACCGCTTCAGTCTTTTAGGCCAGTGGCCAAGTTTTTTTGATTCCCACCGGCTTCAATATAACTTGCCCGCGCCCCCATATGAAGCGTGCATGTTCACAGCTGCGCAGAGGCGCCGGTGACCCAATGTCTGGACGATCCCGGTTGCTTTGCCTATAAGGCGCGCAATCGCGAAACGGTATTGTGGACAGGTGCCATGGCAGGCCATTCAAAATTCAAGAACATCATGCACCGCAAGGGCCGGCAGGACGCGGTACGCTCCAAGCTGTTCTCCAAGCTTTCCAAGGAGCTGACGGTCGCGGCAAAAATGGGTGGAGCGGATATCGAAGGCAATCCGAGGCTGCGCCTTGCCGTGCAGAACGCCAAGGGCCAGTCCATGCCCAAGGACAATATCCAACGCGCAATCAACAAAGGTGCCGGCGGCGACAGCGAAGACTACGAGGAAATCCGCTACGAAGGTTACGGCCCGGGTGGTGTTGCCGTGATTGTCGAGGTGCTGACGGACAACCGCAATCGTTCCGCTTCAAATGTGCGTGCCTGTTTCACCAAAAACGGCGGAACGCTGGGTGAGACCGGATCGGTTGGTTTCATGTTCGACCGGGTCGGTGAAATCATCTACAAGCCCGAGGCCGGAGATGAGGATACCGTCATGGAAGCGGCCATCGATGCCGGCGCCGACGATGTTCAGTCCGGGGAAGAAGGCCATACGATCATGTGCGCGTTCGAATCAATCGGAGACGTCTCGACCGCGCTTGAAACGAGCCTTGGAGAGCCCGAATCCGTCAAGCCGATCTGGAAGCCGCAAACCAGCACCGAGGTTGACGAGCAGAAGGCCGGAACGCTTTTGAAGCTGATCGACGCACTCGAAGACGATGACGATGTGCAGAACGTCTATGCGAATTTCGACATATCCGACGATGTTATGGCCAAGCTTGCCGAAGCTTGAGGTGCGCGACCCCGATGATTGATTGAGACCCGGATCATCGATCCGGGTTTTTTGTTGTTATTTACGAAATGTTTTTGTTTTGTTCGCTTATCTGTGGCATAGCTCGAAAGCGGCAATTCACGGACGGGGACATGGCTCATAGCGAGACAACACGCATTATCGGTATCGACCCGGGCTTGCGCAGAACCGGTTGGGGCCTGGTTGAGAGTGTCGGCAACTCGTTACGCTTCATAGCTTCGGGGACGGTGCGCTCCGATGGTGACAGCGATCTGGCGAGCCGGCTATGCCAGCTTCACGACGGCCTTTCGGATGTGCTGCACAGCCACAGTCCGCACGAGGCGGCGGTCGAGGCGACATTCGTCAACAAGGACGCGACCGCAACGCTCAAGCTCGGCCAGGCGCGAGGCATTGCCATGCTCGTACCGGCACTGGCGGGTCTTGCTGTTGCCGAATATGCGCCCAATGCCGTGAAGAAAGCGGTGATCGGTGTCGGGCATGGCGACAAGAAGCAGATCCACATGATGGTCAAGGTGCTGATGCCCAAGGCGCAGTTCGATACGGATGATGCGGCAGACGCGCTCGCCATTGCCATTTGCCACGCCCATCACAGGCAAAGTGCGGCGGGACGCTTGCGGCTCGCCGCCAAGGCGGGTGCGGCATGATTGGCAAGCTCAAGGGAACCATTGACGAGATCGGTGAGGATCACGTGCTGATCGACGTGCATGGCGTTTGTTACGTCGCGTTCTGTTCGGCCCGCACGCTGGCAGGTCTGGGGCAGGCCGGCGAGGCGGCAGTGCTTCATATCGAGACATTCGTGCGGGAGGACCAGCTCAAGCTCTATGGATTTTCCTCTGCAATGGAACGCGAGTGGTTCCGCCTTCTTCAAAGTGTTCAGGGCGTGGGTGCCAAGGTGGCCCTTGCTGTTCTTTCGACGCTGTCGTCCGCCGATCTTGCCAATGCCATCGCCCTTCAGGACAAGGCAATGGTTGCCCGCGCGCCGGGGATCGGGCCGAAGGTCGCTCAGCGCATTGTGACCGAGCTGAAGAACAAGGCGCCCGCCATTTCCGGCGAGGCGCCGGCGGGGCTTGGTCTCAAGCAGGAGCTTGGAGAGGGTGCGGCCAGCGGTCCTGTGACGGATGCGGTTTCGGCCTTGTCCAATCTCGGATATTCCCGCGATCAGGCAGCCGGCGCAGTGGCTGCGGCGATGAAAACAGCCGGAGAGACTGCCGATTCAGCAACGTTGATCCGGCTTGGCCTGAAGGAACTGTCGCAATGAAACCTCATCAGCCATGCGGGAATGAATGATGAGCGACCATGACAGGATCGTATCCGCCGACATGCGCGGAGAGGATGCCGAGGCCAGCCTGCGTCCACAAAGCCTGGACGAGTTTACCGGTCAGGCCGAAGCCCGCTCAAACCTGAAGATTTTTATCGAGGCCGCAAAGGCGCGGGGCGAGGCGCTTGACCATGTCCTTTTCGTTGGCCCGCCCGGTTTGGGTAAGACAACGCTTGCCCAGATCATGGCGAAAGAACTGGGCGTCAATTTCCGCTCGACATCGGGACCGGTGATCGCCAAGGCTGGCGATCTGGCAGCCCTGCTTACCAATCTTGAAGAGCGTGACGTGCTCTTCATCGACGAAATCCACCGTCTCAACCCGGCGGTGGAGGAAATCCTCTACCCGGCGATGGAAGATTACCAGCTTGATCTCATCATCGGCGAAGGACCGGCGGCCCGGTCGGTCAAGATCGATCTGGCGAAGTTTACCCTGGTGGCGGCCACGACACGGCTCGGCCTGTTGACGACACCGTTGCGCGACCGTTTCGGCATTCCGGTGCGGCTCAATTTTTACACGGTGGAGGAACTCGAGCAGATCGTGCGCCGCGGCGCCCGGTTGGTAGGGCTTTCCATGACGGATGAGGGCGCGCAGGAGATCGCGCGGCGCGCGCGCGGGACACCGCGCATTGCGGGCCGCCTGTTGCGGCGCGTCAGGGATTTTGCCGAAGTCGCCAAGGCGGAAGCGGTCACCCGGCAAATCGCCGATGAGGCACTGACCCGCCTTTCGGTCGACAATAAGGGATTGGATCAGCTCGACGCGCGCTATCTGACGATGATCGCACACAGTTTCGGTGGCGGTCCGGTGGGCGTTGAAACGATTGCAGCAGGCCTTTCGGAGCCGCGCGATGCGATCGAAGACATTATAGAGCCCTATCTCATCCAGCAGGGCCTCATCCAGCGCACGCCGCGCGGACGGTTGCTGACAGCCAATGCTTGGCGGCACCTGGGACTGGACGTGCCGAAGGACCTGGCGCAGCAGCAGACAAGCCTGTTTGAGGAAGGCGATGACTAGGGTTTAGTCCGCTTGTTCAATCAGCCTGGAGACCTCCGCCCGCAGCAGTGGTTCACCTCCCGGCTTCCAGCCGAGCGCGGCGATCTTTGTTGTATCCATGATGTTGTAGCCGCGCCGGTCAGCGGGCTTCGGCAGGGTGTTGGCACTGCCGGTCTGCGCCTGGACCAGCTTGAGGAGGTCATGCCGGTCGATCAAGAGATCCGACACGTTGAACACCCCGGCGCGCACCTGCTTGTCCTTTGCCTCCAGCATCAGCCGGATGGCGCTTGCGACATCGCGACCGTGGACCTCCGTCCCGCACCGCGGCTCGACAGGCTTGCCTTCAAGATAGTCAGAAAAGAGAGTGGACCATTTGTGCGTGCCTCCGGCCGCGGTGGCTCCATACACTCCCGTTACCCGCAGGCTTGCAACACAGAGGCCGGTTCCGCTTGCCAGTTGCGACAGGTGACGCTCGCAGGCGTGCTTGATCGCTCCGTAATGTGTGTCGGGCCGGCATTCGGTCTGCTCAAAGAGCCGTGCCCCGCGTCGTTGTTTGCCATAGGCAGCCCGGCTGGACAGAAAGACCGCACGTTTAACACCGCAATGCGCCGCGGCCTGAAAGAGAAGCAGCGTTGCAAGGAAATTATGCCGCCAGAAGCCGGACGGATTGTCGCCTTCGCCGCCACGATAGAGCCCGGGCTCATGCGAAAACCCGGCATGGACCAGTTGATCGAACCCGTTGACGATGGCCTGAAAGCGGGTTTTGGGATCAAGCGTCATTGCAATATGGTCAGGCGGCTTGAGAAAGAGGCTTTTATCAGGCGGCGTCCGGCTGGCGATCGTAACGTCGTAGCCCTTCTTCGAAAGCTCCTCGACAACGAAGCGACCGACGATCCCGCTGCCGCCGGTGACAAGAAGTTTTGTCACGTGCTGTCTGCCGGGTTTTTCAGTGTGCTCAGATCCGGGATGGCCTTGCCGTTGTAGTAGGCTTGCCAGAGTTCGATCAGCGGGGCGAGCGCCTTAGATTTGGGGTGGTCCTGCTCCCAGGGTTTTTCATATTGATAATGCAGCACGTTGATGGAGGACCAGTCCCACAGTTCCGGAAGGTTGAACCACACATATTGCAGCATATTGTCGAAGACCGGCAAGCCGTGCCATTGCGGAAAATAGCTCTCCAGAAAGGTTTGGTCCGTGCGGCGCCAGAATTTTTCCGGCTCGTCGAGCCTGTCGAGCATATCGCGGAAGGTTCCGGCCGACGGCTGTGCCACGAAGACACCGGAATTCAGCCGGTGAAAATCGGCAAGCGATTCATAGACATTGGAGGC
Organism: Hoeflea prorocentri; assembly: GCF_027944115.1. NCBI lineage: Bacteria > Pseudomonadati > Pseudomonadota > Alphaproteobacteria > Hyphomicrobiales > Rhizobiaceae > Hoeflea > Hoeflea prorocentri. Next base: position 181,500 of record NZ_JAPJZI010000001.1, read on the forward strand.
GGCCGAGAATTGCGGATAGGAAAACAGGCGGTCGATATTGCGCAGCACCAGCGCATCGGCGTCGATAAAGACGCAGCGCTCATATTCCTCCAACTGCCACAGCCGCAGCTTGGCAAAATTGTCCAACGGCGTATGGAAGGCGGGCTTGCGGCCCTTTGTAAAGGGTGCACCGGCGTGCAGGGACTTGCGCGCATGCCGCTCATTGAAGACGTCCGATGTCGGCAGAAGGTCGGCCCGCATCAGCCGCGCGCCGAGTGCTTCCAGCCCGGCAAGCTGAGCGCGTGTGACGGCACCGGTATGAAGCACCACCATATCTGCCGACGTTTCGGTCATTGTGATCGATCGGATCAGCGCCTCAGCGCCCATAACATAGTCGCTGTTGGTAACCAGCGTGACATAGGCAAAGGGGTTCGCGGCGGATTGTCCGCCGGTCTGTCTCGGGTGGTCACTCACAGGCAGGCTGACCCAATCAGGATGCCGATTTCAGTGATTTGCCTTCCGGATCGCGGTTGATGGTCGGCTCGATATCCTTGGTCCAGGCCGATACGGCCGGGATACGGCTGCGGTCGACGCGGTAGGCGTATTTACGGGCAACCTCGACCACCTCTTCCAGGAGACCTTCTTCTAGCGTGATCGGGTTGAGCCCGAGGCTCAGGAACTGCTCATTGTGAACGACAAGGTCGTTTTCCGCCGCCTCCTTGCGTGGATTGGGCAGGTAGGCGACGTCCGTTCCAGTCAGCCGCGAGACCAGTTCGGCAAGATCCTTGACCCGATGCGTTTCTGTCATCTGGTTGAAGATCTTGACCTTGTCGCCGGCCTCCGGCGGGTTCTGCAGCGCCAGATCAATGCAGCGCACCGAATCCTGAATGTGAATGAAGGCGCGTGTCTGGCCGCCGGTGCCGTGGACGGTCAGCGGAAAGCCGATCGCCGCCTGGATGAGGAAACGGTTGAGGACTGTACCGTAGTCGCCGTCATAGTCGAACCGGTTGATCAGTTGCTCGTGGCGCCGTGTTTGTTCGGTATGCGTGCCCCAGACAATCCCCTGGTGCAGATCGGTCACGCGCAGGCCGTCATTCTTCGCATAGAACTGGAAGAGCAACTGATCCAGGCACTTGGTCATGTGGTAGATCGACCCCGGATTGGCCGGGTAAAGGATATCCTGCTTGACCGTCTGGCCATCCATCGTCTCGATACCGACGGGAAGATAGCCTTCAGGGATCGCGGCGCCGACGGTCGAATAGCCGTAGACACCCATTGTGCCGAGGTGAACCAGATGCGCATCGACGCCGGTCTCGACCATGGCGTTGAGCAGATTATGCGTGGCGTTGACGTTGTTGTTGACCGTGTAATTCTTGTGGCGGTCGGATTTCATCGAATAGGGCGCGGCGCGCTGTTCGGCGAAATGGACAATCGCGTCCGGCTTGTGTTCGGCCAGCCAGCCCTTGAAGACATCATAGTCGCGGGCAATGTCGATCAGGTGGAAATGGATGCGGCGGCCCGTCTCCTGGTGCCAGATGCGTGTGCGCTCCTGGATTGAGTCCATCGGTGTCAAAGATTGAACGCCCAGTTCCGTATCAATCCAGCGTCTGGAGAGATTATCGAGGATATGAACATCATGCCCTTGCTCCGACAGATGCAGCGATGTTGGCCAACCGACAAATCCGTCTCCGCCGAGAACCGCAATCTTCATGGCTAAACCCTCCATTGGCGACTTGGTGCGAGCGTTAGCCCGCAAATGTGACAGGATTGCAATGGCCGGTGGACAATTGCCCTGTGCGTGTGATGAAACACCATTGCTGTGGCAACAGATTTGAGCCGCGTCAACCGCGGCGGTCCCTATAGTTGTTGATGGAGAACGTGTTGGCTGAATCACTTGCCGGGGAACTGGTTGGAAACGGACACAGGCTTTTTCAGCGGGTCTACTATGAAGATACCGACTTTTCAGGTGTGGTTTATCACGCCCGCTACCTGCATTTCCTGGAACGAGGACGCACGGACTATCTCCGCTGCCTCGGCATCAATCAAAGTGAACTTGCCAATGCGTCCGAGGGCAAGGGGCTCGCCTTTGTGGTCTATCACATGGATATCGGCTTTCGCGGCGCGGCGCGCATGGATGACGTGATCGAGATCCTGACTGAGCCCAAAAGGGCTACCGGTGTGCGCTTCGTTCTGGACCAGACGATCAGGTCCGGCGATCGCATGTTGATCAAGGCGACGGTTACCGTCGCCATCGTCGACAGACAGGGGCGTCTGACGCGCTTGCCTGAGGACGTTGCGGCCAGGTTCGGTCTCTAGGCGGCTTCCGGCCGCCATAATCGCGCGATTTGCAGCCGTTTTCACGTTCCTGTCATTGCACCCTCTTTGCGCTTGCCTTATTTCCTAACCTGTCATTAACCATAACCGTGCCTTAATGAGATGTGAGGAACCGGGCGTTTCGTACGCCTTCCTTTGACCAAAATTAGCCGTAACAAGGCAGGCCGGGTGAGTGAGACGGTACAGGCAACCACAGCGAAACCGGACCGCATGTTGCGGCAGTCATTGCGGTTTCCCGGCTTGAATGAAGCGGGACACTTGAACATCTAGGATCGGAATAGAATGGAACAGGTAGGTCTGGCCGCCACGAGCGAGGTGACGCTTTGGGCGTTATTCGTTGAGGCCGGTTTCGTGGTCAAGCTCGTTATGATCGGGCTTGTGGCCGCGTCGATCTGGACGTGGGCAATTATCATCGACAAGAGTGTCAACTATGCTCGGGCACGCCGTCAGTTCGACCGTTTCGAACAGGTCTTCTGGTCGGGGCAGTCGCTTGAGGATCTCTATCAGATGCTCACGGACCGCAACACGAGCGGGATGAGCTCTATCTTTGTTGCCGCCATGGGCGAATGGAAAAAGTCCTTCGAACGGGGGGCACGCTCGCCGATGGGGCTGCAAATGCGTATCGACAAGTCGATGGACGTGACGCTTGCCCGTGAATCGGAAAAGCTGGAGGCACGGCTTGGTTCGCTGGCCTCGATCGGCTCGGCAGCGCCGTTTATCGGCCTTTTCGGCACCGTGGTGGGCATCATGACGTCCTTCCAGGCCATTGCCGGGTCCAAGTCGACCAATCTGGCTGTTGTTGCACCCGGCATTGCCGAGGCATTGCTGGCGACGGCCATGGGTCTGCTGGCCGCAATCCCCGCGGTGATTGCCTATAACAAGTTCTCTTCCGATGCCGGCAAGCTGACCGGGCGGATGGAGGGGTTTGCCGACGAATTCTCCGGCATCCTGTCGCGTCAGATCGACGAAAAGCTGCAACAGCGGCAGGCGGCCGAGTAGGAGAACCGCCATGGCAATGGGAACAGATACTTCAGGCGGTGCGGTTCGGCGCAGGGGCGGCAATCACAGAAAAGGCCGGCGCAGCAAGCCGATGAGTGAAATCAACGTGACGCCCTTTGTCGATGTCATGCTGGTGCTGCTGATCATCTTCATGGTTGCAGCGCCGTTGCTGACTGTCGGCGTGCCGATCGATTTGCCGGAGACGGAGGCGAGCGCGCTTAACTCGGAGACGCAGCCCATTACGGTGTCGGTCAATGAAGCCGGCGAGATTTATCTTCAGGAGACATCCATTCCGTTGGATGAGATCGTTCCGAAGCTGGAGGCCATTGCAACAACGGGTTACGAGGAGCGCATCTATGTGCGCGGCGATCGCAATGCGGACTACGGTACCGTGATGAAGGTCATGGCGCGCATATCATCGGCCGGATACAGGAATCTCGGCCTTGTCACCCTCCAGGAGCAGGATGGGTGATCGGCAGCCATGAAGCTCGGCGTCTTCATATCGGGTTTGTTCCACGCGGTTTTTCTGAGCTGGGGGCTTTTCTGGCTCTCTGCGCCCGAATCGCATGAGACCCTGGCAATTGATGCTGTGCCGGTCGACATCATCCCGGTGTCTTCCATCACCCAGATCCAGCAGGGCGACCGGACCGCTGCCGTCGCGGAGCGTGCTGCACCGAAGCCGACCAGCAGACCAAAACCGGTGGAAGATGCGCAGAATGTCGGTGATAACACCGTGGACCTGAAACCGACACCGGCAGAACAGCCGTCCGAGCGCACGGTCGAAGCGGCCGCAGAGCCAGAAAAATCCAAGATAGCCGAACCGACACCGACGACCGAACCTGAGGCGCCGCCGCGGCCGGCGGAAAAACCGGAACCGGTTCCTGCTACCGAAGTCGCCGCGCTGCCTGAACCGCAGCAGCAGGTCGCACCCGATCCGGTTGCCGAGGCCATAACGCAAGCGGAAACCGTGAAGCCGGAATTCGAGCCTCTGCCCGAAAAGGTGCCGACGCCGACGGTCAAACCCTCCCCGCCGAAAGCGCAGACCGCAAAAACACCGGAACGCAGGAACAATGAGGCGAGAAGCCAGTCCGCAAGCGCCGCCTCGACCCGCGAAAGCGACTTTAACGCTGACGAGATCGCGGCCTTGTTGAACCGCGATGACGCACGCGGTGGCGGGGCAAGGCGCAGTGAGCAAGAAGCGGCACTCGGGGGACAAAGCACGAGCGCCGGTCAGGAACTTTCGCAAAGCGAAATGGATGCCCTGCGGGGTCAGATCCAGCGTTGCTGGCAAATCGTTCCGGGACTGAGCGACGGGGGAGAAGTCCGGGTTCAGGTCAGTATGCGCCTCGACCGCTCCGGTGCCATTGAGGGGCAGCCCGATGTTCAGGCGAGGGGTGGAACCGAACAGGTGCGCCGTGTGCTGGCCGGTGGGGCGCGACGCGCCGTGCTGCGCTGCGCGCCCTATAATCTGCCCGCGGAAAAATACGAGACCTGGTCCGAAGTCGTTGTGAACTTCGATCCAAGCAAGATGTTCTGAGGAAAGTGTCTTGAGCGAAACATATACAAACAGCATTCATCCCAAACTTGGTCGCCTCCACGGCCTCTTCATCCTGTGTTTTGCAGTTGCCGGCTGTGTGCTGACATTCGCGCGTCCGGCCTACGCCTTGGTCGAGATCGACATAAACCAGGCCAATGTCGAGCCCCTGCCGATGGCGGTGACCGATTTCATCTCCGAGGACGATCTCGGACCGAAGATTTCCGATGTCATTGCAAGTGACCTGCGGCGGTCCGGACTGTTTGCGCCAATCAACAAGCAGGCCTTCATTCAGAAGATTTCCAATCCTGACGTTTCGCCTCGATTTGAGGATTGGCGGGTGATCAATGCGCAGGCCCTGGTCGTCGGCCGGGTCAGCAAGGAGGCGGACGGGCGGCTGCGTGCCGAGTTCCGCCTTTGGGACACGTTTGCAGGCGATCAGCTCATCGGTCAGCAGTTTTTTACGCAGCCTGAAAACTGGCGCCGCGTCGCGCATATAATCGCCGATGCGATCTATGAGCGGCTGACCGGCGAAAGCGGCTATTTCGATACCCGCGTGGTTTTCGTTTCGGAAACCGGTCCTCGCAATGAGCGGCAGAAGCAGCTTGCGATCATGGATCAGGACGGCGAGAACCTGCGCTTCCTGACCCAGGGCAACGATCTTGTGCTGACGCCGCGCTTTTCGCCAAGCCGTCAGGAGGTCACTTACATGTCCTTCGCTGACGGACAGCCGCGCGTCTACCTGCTTCAGCTCGAAACGGGCCAGCGTGAAATCGTCGGCAATTTCCCGGGCATGACATTCTCACCACGCTTTTCGCCGGACGGGCAAAAAGTGATCATGAGCCTGCAGCAGGACGGGAATGCAAATATCTACACAATGGACCTGCGCACCCGCGCGACCACCCGTCTCACGGACACGGCAGCGATCGATACCTCGCCATCCTATGCACCGGATGGCAACCAGATCGTATTTGAGTCCGACCGGGGCGGGCGTCAGCAGCTCTACGTAATGAATGCGGACGGGTCCAACCAGCGCCGCATTTCGTTTGGCGATGGCTCCTATTCAACGCCGGTCTGGTCCCCGCGAGGCGATCTGATCGCCTTTACCAAGCAGTCCGGGGGCAAGTTTTCCATCGGCGTGATGCGGCCGGACGGGTCCGGCGAGCGTATTTTGACAACCGGATTTCACAATGAGGGACCGACCTGGTCGCCGAACGGGCGGGTCATCATGTTCTTCCGCCAGCCGGCAGGGGCTTCAGGCCCGCAACTCTATTCAATCGACCTGACCGGCTATAACGAAATAAGGGTGGAAACACCGAATTTCGGATCAGATCCGGCGTGGTCGCCATTGCTGAAATAGTATCGCAAGGAAACCGTATTCTGCTGTATAAGGAGAAAGCGGCGTATGACCGTGCACCCCGGCAGATTAACGAAAGTGTCGTCATAACGAGGAGATCGACCATGACAATGATGATGAGCTTAGCGCGCAGTCCGGCCGTGCTTGCGCTGGCCGTAGCGCTGGCCGTTGCCGGCTGCTCGTCCAAAAGATCGCTACCCAACAGCCCGGGTGAACTTGGACTTGCCGGCGGCGGCGCAGTTCCCGGTTCGCAACAGGATCTGACCCTGAATGTCGGCGACAGGATTTTCTTTGATACCGATTCGTCGGCGATCCGTCCGGATTCAGCGGCGACGCTCGACCGCCAGGCACAATGGCTGGCAAAGTACCGCGATAAATCGGTTACCATCGAAGGTCATGCCGACGAGCGCGGAACACGCGAGTACAACCTGGCGCTCGGTGCGCGCAGGGCTGCGGCCACGCGCTCTTATCTCGTTTCCAAAGGCGTCGCGGCAAACCGTATCAAAACCATTTCTTTCGGCAAGGAACGTCCGGTGGCGGTTTGCGACGATATTTCGTGCTGGTCACAAAACCGGCGTGCTGTAACGGTTGTCGGCGGTGTCGGCAGTTGATCGCAGCCGAGGGTGGGGTCCTTGAAATCGCGCCAAGGAAAGGCAGGTAAAACACATGACCGCGTATAAACGTATTCTGGCCGCCTGTTTCGCGCTGGCGTTCATGCCCTGTGTAGCGCAGGCTGCACTGTCGCTCCAGCCGCAGGTCGCGTCAACGCCCATTGCCGCGTCGGCAAAGTCCGGAAAACCGGCCGAACAACGGCCCGTTCTCCTGGCCCAGGCTGGTGATACAGCCTTTCGCATGGGGCAGATGGAAGAGCAGATTCGCGCCCTGAACGGCCGTGTTGAGGAAATGAACTTTCTGCTGCTTCAGATGCAGGAGCAGATGCGGCAGATGCAGGAGGACAATGAGTTTCGCTTTCAGGAAATCGAAGGCGGCACTGGCAATCGCACCGAGGCGGCGCCGCAGGGCGAGCGCGATGTCGCCGTGGTTGATCCGTCCGAAGGGCCGGCCGATCCGCCGCGCGATCTCGGCACAATCACTTTCGATGAGAGTGGGGAGCTGGTCGGCGGTTCCGCTTCCGAGCCGGCCGCGCAGGACGATACGCAGACGGCTTCTCTTCCTGCGGGCGATGCCGAGCAGCTCTATCGCGCGGCCTACGGCTATGTGCTGTCGGGCGATTACCAGCAGGCTGAAGCGGCTTTCAACGATTATATTGCCCGCTATCCGCAAGAGCCTAAAATTGCCGATGCCTATTTCTGGCTTGGCGAGGCGCAGTATTCGCAAGGGTCTTTCCATGAGGCCGCCAAGACGCTTTTGACGGCACATAAACAGTATCCGGAAGCCCCGAAGGCTCCGGAGATGCTCCTGAAGCTCGGCATGTCGCTTGCCGCGCTTGACAATCGTGACACGGCCTGCGCCACTTACAGGGAAGTGCTGACGCGCTATCCGAATTCTTCGGAGGCGGTCAAAAACAAAGTGGCGGTCGAACAGAGCCGGATGAGCTGCTAGACGAACCGCTTTCACCGGGCGAAAGAAATGAGGAACGGTGCCAGACGTTCGTCCAGAAGCAGAAATTGACGATTTCATCTCCCGGCTCGGGACGCTGAAGGTTCTTTGTGTCGCGGTTTCCGGCGGCAGCGATTCCACCGCACTCCTGCATCTTCTCCATCAACGCATGCCCTCCATCAGCGAGACACGCCTTGTCGCGGTCACGATTGACCACGCATTACGGCCGGATTCCGCGCAAGAGGCGGCCAAGGTTGCCGAGTTTTGCAAGCTGCGCGGCATAGAACATCGCATCAAGATATGGACAGGGGAAAAACCCGCATCCGGGCTGCAGGATGCGGCGCGCAATGTTCGCTACGAACTGCTTCGGGAAGCGGCCCTGGAGCTTGAGACCAATGCCGTCGTAACCGCACATACGCGCGACGACCAGATCGAAACGATCAGAATGCGGCAACAGCGGGCGGCCGGTCGCGGACTGTCCGGCATGGCGGGCAGGGTTTTGTTCAGGCGCGATTGCTGGATCATGCGGCCGTTTCTACGTGTCCGGAAACAGGCGCTGCGCGACGTGCTGACGGCGGCGCAGATCGGCTGGAGCGAGGACCCGAGCAATCGCGACCGCCGGTTCGAACGCGTCCGTATTCGCCAGGCGCAGAACGAGCCGGGCGCGGACATGGAGCTTTTGTCGATGGTCGAGGCAATGGCCGATGCCCGGCAAAAGGACAATATGCGATTGGCGAGGTTCCTCAGTGAGGGCACGCGTGTCCATGGTGATATGGTCGTCGAGCTTCCGCTGGTTCCTGAAGGCCTTTCGGATGTGCTTCAGCAGGCGGTGGCGATGATGGCTGCCCTGATGGGGGGAAGGGCCTATCTGCCGGGTGCACGATCGCAGGATCAGATCGCCCGGCTGATCGCCGGCGGCGGGCCGCCGCGGGTCAATCTCAGCCGTTCGGTGATCGACCGGCGGGCAAACCGCATTTTTATCTACCGGGAGCGGCGGTCTCTTCCCAAACTCGAACTCGCACCCGGCGCCAGCGCCGTCTGGGACGGCCGTTACCGGATTAAGAACGACTACAAGCGGCGAACCGTTTCGATCGGGCCGATGGGCGACAATCCGCCGCGGCTGGCCGAAAGTCTGCCCGGTGATGTGCCGCGTGGCGTGATTTCGCGGTCTGCCCGCTCCATGCCAGGACTGATCGATCCCAAGGGTACGCCGGGGGCTCTGACGGGAGCCGACAGAGCCGAAAGCCGGGTCTCTTGCATACGCCATTTTGTCCATTTCGATCAGTTTTTGCCGGATTTTGACCGCGTTGTGGCGGATGAGTGTGCCCGTCTCTTCGGCTGTTCGCCCTATCCTGTGCCGCCTGCCTGAGGTGAAACCAACCCATCCGGCAGGCGGATGGACCCGTTTTTGCCTGATTTGACGCTTAGTCTCGTATATGAGGACGCTGTCGTTTTCGCCTTTATGCCGTGTGCAGCCGGGGCATTCGATCAGCGCTTTAGGGATATGGGGCCGATAATTAAGGTTGATGCCACATGCAGGGCCCTTGCGGTCTTGGCAAGGGGCCTTCCGGGACCTATGTTGTCCATCAGATGAGTTTACCTGCCAAAAGGGCAGAGTTCCGGTAGTTTCGGGGAACCGTATGAACCCAAATTTCAGAAATTTCGCCCTCTGGGCAATCATTGCGCTGTTGTTGATTGCTCTGTTCAATATGTTTCAGGGGCCGAGCGAACGCAGCGCATCGCGTGAAATCAGCTATTCGGAGTTCCTTCAGGACGTCGATAATGGCCGTATCCGCAACGTCACCATCGTCGGCGACACCATTACCGGGGTGTATGCAGAGGGTGGAAAATCGTTCCAGACCTACTCCCCGGGCGATTCAGGACTTGTTCAAAGGCTTGAGGACCGCGGCGTCGGCATTACGGCAAAGCCCGAGGTTGACGGCTCGAACACGTTTTTCGGCTACCTGATCTCCTGGCTGCCCATTCTTCTGATCCTCGGCGTATGGATTTTCTTCATGCGGCAGATGCAGGGCGGCTCGCGGGGCGCCATGGGTTTCGGCAAATCGAAAGCCAAATTGCTGACTGAATCGCATGGGCGCGTGACGTTTGACGACGTTGCCGGTGTCGATGAAGCGAAAGAGGATCTGGAAGAGATCGTCGAATTCCTGCGTGACCCGCAGAAGTTCCAGCGCCTTGGCGGCCGCATTCCGCGTGGTGTTCTGCTTGTCGGACCGCCCGGTACCGGTAAGACGCTTCTTGCCCGTTCCGTCGCCGGTGAGGCGGCTGTGCCGTTCTTTACGATTTCCGGCTCGGATTTTGTCGAGATGTTTGTTGGCGTCGGCGCCAGCCGTGTGCGCGACATGTTTGAGCAGGCGAAGAAAAACGCCCCTTGCATCATCTTCATCGATGAAATCGACGCTGTTGGACGACACCGTGGTGCCGGCCTCGGCGGCGGCAATGACGAGCGCGAGCAAACGCTCAACCAGTTGCTGGTTGAGATGGACGGCTTCGAGGCGAATGAGGGTATTATCCTGATTGCCGCCACCAACCGTCCGGACGTGCTTGATCCGGCCCTGTTGCGTCCAGGCCGTTTCGACCGGCAGGTGGTCGTTCCCAATCCTGATATCATCGGCCGCGAACGTATCCTGAAAGTTCACGTACGCAATGTGCCGCTGGCACCGAACGTTGATCTCAAGGTCATCGCACGCGGCACGCCGGGCTTTTCCGGCGCCGACCTGATGAACCTCGTCAACGAAGCGGCGCTGATGGCGGCGCGGCGCAACAAGCGTCTCGTCACCATGCTGGAATTCGAAGATGCCAAGGACAAGGTGATGATGGGTGCGGAGCGCCGTTCCACCGCGATGACGCAGGAGGAAAAGAAGCTCACCGCCTATCACGAATCCGGTCACGCCATCGTTGCACTCAACGTGGAATCGTCCGATCCGGTTCACAAGGCAACCATTATTCCGCGTGGTCGCGCGCTTGGCATGGTCATGCAGTTGCCGGAAGGCGACCGCTATTCCATGAGCTACAAATATATGGTGTCGCGCCTTGCCATCATGATGGGCGGGCGGGTCGCAGAAGAGCTGACATTCGGCAAGGAAAACATCACATCCGGTGCAGCCTCCGATATCGAGCAGGCGACCAAGCTTGCGCGGGCCATGGTGACGCAATGGGGCTTTTCCGATGAACTCGGACAGGTCGCCTATGGCGAAAACCAGCAGGAAGTGTTCCTCGGTCATTCTGTTGCTCAGCAAAAGAATGTCTCGGAATCGACGGCGCAGAAGATCGACAGTGAAATCCATCGCCTGATTGATGATGCCTACGCAGCCGCCAGACGTATCCTGACGGAGAAGGAAAAGGACTTCAAAACGCTGGCTGAGGGTCTGCTCGAATATGAGACGCTTTCGGGCGACGAGATCAAGGCCCTGCTTCGCGGTGAGAAGCCTTCACGCGATATGGGTGATGACACGCCGCCCTCCCGTGGTTCTGCCGTGCCCACCGCCGGTGCGAAGAGCCCTGACGGCAAGGAGGAGCCGGACGACAAGCCGGATGCGGGTATGGAGCCGCAGCCTCAGTAACCCTACGTCAAGAAAAACTTGTGAAAATGGCCGCTTCGAGCGGCCTTTTTTGCTATATCGGCGTGTAACGAAATCTTACCGGCAAAGGCCGCGCCCTATGGTAGGGATGAAAATTGCCGACGGCGGCGCAGGGGAAAGTGATGTCACGTCAATATTTCGGAACGGACGGTATTCGTGGAAAATCCAACACATTCCCGATGACCCCCGATGTGGCTATGCGGGTCGGTCTTGCAGCCGGACGCGTCTTCCGGCGCGGTGATCACAGGCACCGGGTGGTGATCGGCAAGGATACCCGTCTGTCGGGCTATATGCTGGAAAACGCGCTTGTTGCGGGCTTCACCGCGGCCGGGATGGACGTCTTCCTCCTCGGTCCTATTCCGACGCCTGCGGTTGCAATGCTGACCCGGTCGCTGCGCTCAGATATCGGCGTGATGATTTCGGCTTCCCATAACCCCTTCGAGGATAACGGCATCAAGCTGTTCGGGCCGGACGGATACAAACTGTCCGATGAACTTGAGTTGCGCATTGAGCGTCTTGTCGATGCGAACATGGCCGATCTGCTGGCAAGTTCTCCAAATATCGGTCGCGCCAAGCGCATTGACGGCGTCCATGACCGCTATATCGAGTTCGCCAAACGGACGTTGCCACGCAATGTGTCTCTTGACGGACTGCGGGTCGCGATCGATTGCGCCAACGGTGCCGCCTACAAGGTCGCTCCGGCGGCGCTTTGGGAACTGGGTGCGGAAGTGGTGACTTTCGGCAATGAGCCCAATGGTCACAATATCAATCTGAATTGCGGCTCCACCCATCCGGTGACGCTGGCAAAGAAGGTTCACGAGGTGCGCGCCGATATCGGGATCGCGCTCGACGGCGATGCGGACCGTGTGCTGATCGTCGATGAGAAGGGAACGGTCATCGACGGTGATCAGCTGATGGCCGTGATCGCCGAATCCTGGGCCGGTGACGGACGTCTTTCCGGCAACGGCATTGTTGCGACCGTCATGTCCAATCTGGGACTTGAGCGATTTCTGTCGGAAAGGGATTTGGCCCTGGCGCGCACCAAGGTCGGTGACCGTTATGTGGTCGAACATATGAGAGCCAACGGCTTCAATGTCGGTGGCGAGCAATCCGGACATATCGTCATGTCAGACTTCGCGACGACCGGCGACGGGCTTGTCGCGGCTTTGCAGATCCTGGCCTGCGTGAAACGCATGGACCGGCCTGTGAGCGATGTGTGCCGCCGCTTTGAACCGGTGCCCCAGGTGCTGAAAAATGTCCGTATTTCAGGCGGCAAACCGCTTGAGGACAAGCACGTTAAACAGGCTGTCGAGGCTGCCGAGGACGAACTTGGGTCGAGTGGACGGCTCGTCATCCGTCCTTCGGGCACGGAGCCATTGATCCGCGTCATGGCTGAAGGGGACGACCAGGGCAAGGTCGAGCGAATTGTCGACCAGCTCGTGAGCGTCATTTCAGACGTGCGCAGCGCCGCCTGATCACCCCGCCTCGATAAAGGACAATGCGCGCCATTCAATCGCGCATCCGCCTGCTTTTCTTCGCTGCTGATATGGAAACGACGACCGCCATGGCCGCGGGCGACGTTTCTGTCGGGGTCGCGAAACTGTTCGAATTTTCAGAAAGCCTGAAAGTCTGAAGCCGGATTAATGTCTGAAAACAAAAAGAAATTTTCGATTCTTCGGTAAATGGACATAGATAACAGGCTCTTAACCTTTTTCAGCGACACTTCCGGTGTGTAACAGAAATTTCGCCACGGTACGGACATGGGGGTTCGACCGGTTTGGTGGGGCCTGGAGAAGTAAAATGAGAGTATTCCTGTTAGCAACCACAGCGGCACTTGCCGTCACACCGGTTTTCGCGGCCGACACGCCTGTCGCAGTACCCGCAGTTGAACCACAGCCCGTTCACTACGGCGAAATGCGCGGATCGCATGATCCGTGGGAAGGATTTTATGTCAAAGGCCAGGTGGGTTACCTGTGGCCGGAATTTCGCGGTGCAACCTATGCCGTGACCGGCGGCACGTCCGGGTTTGAAACTGGTGAGCTCGACAACACTTGGGCCGCCGGTATTGGAGCGGGTTTCCAGGTGAACCGGTATCTTAGAACAGAGCTGATGTTCGACTATATTTTTGATTCGGATTTCTATGGTTCCACGGTCGGTCAATGCGGTGTTGGCCCAGGTGGCGCTCTGGTCGATTGTACATCCACCGACACCACAAGCTGGAATGCGTACACGCTGATGGCCAGCCTTTATGTCGACCTTGATTTTTGGGAGCACCATTCCGCATGGGGCCACATTGTCCCGTTTGTCGGTGGTGGCATCGGTGGTAGCTATGTGAACTGGGATCGGCTCAACAACACTGCTTGTGAGATTGCTGATCCGACAAACTGCGAGACCATTTACCACGAGGGCGAAAGCTCCTGGCGCTTCGCCTGGCAGGTTGAAGCCGGTGCTTCTTACTACTTCCGTTGCGATTTCGCCGGTGAGGCATCCTATCGCTACCGCCGGATCGGCGAGGGTGGGATGTTCGGTTACGCCAGCTCCACAGGTCCTGGCCATGATCAGGGTATCAATGTGCAGTCGGTCAATCTCGGCCTGCGGTACTACCCCGGCCGCGACTGCGAGCCGCCTTATGTCCCGCCGCATGTCCCGCCGGTCTATAAATAAGACCAGCTGATATTATCGTTTCGAACCGCCCGGCTTGCCGGGCGGTTTTCGTTTGTCGGGCCGTTTTCGTCTCATGCATGGGTAACGATCGGTAAAGAAACGTGGTGAACGAACATGCTTAACCGCAACTTAACCAGTTTCGCCCATAGTTGGCTTATGGAATTTGCGTCGGGGGAATACCTGCCCCGAGACAGGCAGAGGAACTGGTTTAATGATGAAGAGTTTCATGTCCCGCTCACTGATCGCAGCGCTTCTGCTTGGAAGTTCAAGCGCCGCTCTTTCGGCCGACCTGGACAACATAATCTACGCGCCGGAATTGCCCAGAACGAAGCCGGTTGAAGTCGGCAATGGCTGGTATCTTCGCGGCGATGTCAGCTACGATTTCTCGACCAGCGGATCCGGCGACACATTCCGCACCTATGATGGTGTGAGCTACACCGCACGCAACTTCACGACGTCTTCGTTCGATACCGATTGGGGTGCCGGTATCGGCTTCGGCTACCAATTTTCCAACTGGCTGCGGGCCGAGGCTATGCTGAACTACCAGCAAGGAACGCTGGACGGCTCGTACTCCTCGGCCGTCGTGCCGTGTTCGACGCCCGTTTTAGGGACAGGATGTAGTGTTGTCGGGTCCGGTGAGTTCGATTCCTACAGCGCCATGACCAATGGTTACATCGACCTCGGGACTTACGCGGGTTTCACACCCTATGTCGGTGCGGGCGCCGGTATGACCTACGTAAGCTATGACTCATTCAATGCGCAGGAGACCTGTATCGGCGGTGCTTGTCCTGTGGCGCCGCCTGCTTCGGTCACACGGCCGGGTGAATCCGATTGGCGCTTCACCTATGCGCTGATGGCCGGCGTTGCCTACGAGTTCATGCGCAATCTGAAAGTCGATGTGGGCTACAGATACACCAATGTCAGTGGCGGAGACGCGTTCGGCTTTGACGGCACATCTGCTGCGGGGGGCGCGACCGGCGTTCAAGGGACCGACAACGGTTACAGCACGCACGCTGTCACGACTTCACTGCGTTACTCCCTTTGGTAGGGTTCGTATCCGATTGCTCGAGAAATTGGCGGGTCATTCGGCCCGCCTTTTCTTTTTCGGCAATTGGCGACTGATTGACGACGTCGCTCGCACGCAGCAGCTGTGGACGAAAACCAACAGACGGGCAAGAACAGAGCCAGGTGTCTTTGCCCCATCAGTACCCGATCACGTTCACAATATCATCTCTGATAAAAACGAAATTCGAGAAGATGTATATGTTTGAATAGGGACTTTTCGGGTCCCTTTTCTCCAAACGGTCCGGCAGCAATTGAAAGACTTCATACCCTTCCAGCAATCTTGCAAACGAGTACAGGCTCTTTTCCCTGAAAAGATGATGGATGTTGAACTCAATCTGAATCAGTTTCGGCCGCAATTCGCGGATGATTCTCTTTGAACCGGACAGAACCTCGTACTCATATCCTTCCGTGTCGATTTTGATCAGATCGATCCCGGTTACGTCGGGTTGGCCGTGAAAGAAAGTGTCCAGTGTCGTCACTTCAACTTCCTGGGAAAGGTCGTTGACGACAAAGGGAACGTTTTTCACCTCTTCTGAAAATGATGCATGAGACAGGGCGGAATCGCTGTAGTGAATCAACCGCCTTTCGTTCCTTTCTCCGACACCTTTTTCGATCGGAACAAAGCGACCATCAAATGTGTCCGTCAAGCCCGAGAGTGTTTCATAGGATGAAGGAAGGGGTTCGAACGCGAAAACCTTTGCCTGTGTGGCTTGCAAAAGCAGTTTTGAGTAGGCGCCAACATTTGCCCCGACGTCCACACAAACCCTGGGGTTTATTTTGTTGAGAACGGTCTCCACCAGATGTTGTTCACCGCTGACATGTTGGTTTTGCCATCGGTCATAACCTTTTTGCTGCAAAATATGAGAGAGGATAAGGTCCGGTTTCCTTTTGACCAGAGGCTGTATGAAAGTCCGGATGTAAGCCTTGCGCAACAGGTTACCCATCAGGTGGGCCAACCGGGAAATTCAGCGCGGGTGACAGGCACTGTGATGTGGGTCATCGAATACAAACCATTTGTCTTGCGTTTGAGCGGATGAGACACCCGCGGCACACGGTCACAATATTGAAACAAGGCGGCCGGAGGCCGCCTTTTTTGTCTAGGCCCTCAGTGACGGTGCCATCCGCCGTGGTGGTGTGGGGCGTAGAGCGGTCCATACGGCCCATAAGGATGATAGGGGTGATATGGATGGTACGGCCCGTATGGGTGGTAGGGGTGGTAGGGATGATACGGGTGATACGGATGATAAGGTCCGTAGGGCGCATAGGGGTGGTAGTAGCGGTTCCAGTAGGGATACCAGGGATAGTTCTGATAGTGGGCATGCCAGTAGGCCTGGTTGAAGACCACGATGCTGATTCCGATCGCGACCCCGACCTGTGGTGTCAGCACGACGCGCTGTCCGTTGTTGACGGTCAGGATATAGGAAGAGGCAATCCAGCCGCGAGCCGAATTCCACGAGATGTCGCACCAGTCATATCCGGACTGACAGCCATAGACTTCAATGGTTGCATCCTGGGGCAAGGTTGCTATCGCTGGATAATTCGTTCCGGGGCCGGCGCGCATATGCACAGTCGTTGTGGTGTAGCCGGTCGTCTGGGCAAGTGCAGCCGTCGCGATCAGCGGCAATATCAGGGTTAAAAGCGCTCGCGCGAAGTACATTCTCATGGAGAAGTCCAATCCACTTTGTTCAACCTGTCTTGATTAGATAGCCGGGTGCGTTGCGGGTCAAGCCGCGCATTGGCCTGTTATATATTTCCGCAAGCTGTTTTGCCCTGCGACGGCCGGTTGCGTTTTCAGGGTTGCGCTGTCCGGTTCTTTTGGCTATCCCCGCCAGTGGGACACCCCTCCCCAACGAGGGGCAACTATCTGGAAGGATAGCCAAATGACTGAGAATACAAAGCCGGACGTGCGTCCGGACAATCCCCGTTTTTCATCCGGACCTTGCACGAAGCGCCCCGGCTGGATGCCCGAAGCGCTCAAGGATGCCGCGTTGGGACGCTCCCATCGCGCCAAGATCGGCAAGGCCAAACTCAAACAGGCGATCGATGAGACCCGTGAGATACTCGGTGTGCCTGCCGACTATCGCATTGGTATTGTGCCTGCATCCGATACCGGTGCGGTGGAAATGGCGCTGTGGTCGATGCTCGGCGCGCGCGGCGTTCAGATGCTCGCCTGGGAATCTTTCGGCTCCGGCTGGGTCAGCGATGTCGTCAAACAGCTCAAGCTGCCGGATGCCGATGTTCTCGAGGCCGATTACGGTCATTTACCCGACCTCGAAAAGGTCGACTTTGCCCGTGATGTGGTTTTCACATGGAATGGCACCACCTCGGGGGTGTGTGTTCCAAATGGCGACTTTATTCCCGATGACCGGCAGGGGCTGACGATCTGCGATGCAACGTCCGCGGCGTTTGCCCAGGACCTTCCGTTCGAAAAGCTCGATGTTGTGACCTTCTCCTGGCAAAAGGTGCTTGGCGGCGAAGGCGGGCATGGTGTGCTGATTTTGAGTCCACGGGCTGTCGAACGCCTTGAAACTTACACGCCGCCATGGCCTTTGCCGAAAATCTTCTGCATGACCAAGGGCGGGAAGCTGATCGAGGGTATCTTCGAAGGCGCAACCATCAACACGCCCTCCATGCTTTGTGTCGAGGACTATCTGGACGCCCTGGCCTGGGCGAAGCATATCGGCGGCCTGCCGCAGCTTATGCGCCGCGCCGATGAAAATGCGGCGGTTATCGATGGTTTTGTGAAGCAATCGGACTGGATCGATTACCTCGCCGCCGATCCGGCGACCCGTTCGAATACGTCGGTGTGTCTCAAGATCGTCGATCCGCGTGTCGCAGCCCTGCCTGCGGCTGCGCAGGCCGCCTTCGCAAAGGGTCTGGCGGCCTCGCTCGAAAAGGAAGGCGTTGCCTATGATATCGGAGCCTACCGGGATGCGCCGGCGGGCTTGAGAATATGGGCAGGCGGAACGGTTGAAAAAACCGATCTCGAAGCGCTGATGCCGTGGCTCGAATGGGCTTTTGCGATGCAGATCGTCACTATTGAGTCAGCTGCCTGACTGAGTTTTGGGCCGCTGATGACGGCGGCCCGCTTTTACACCACATATCGCGATAGAGAGGGAGGCCATCATGGCACCGCGCGTACTTGTTTCCGACAAGCTTTCCGAAACCGCAGTTCAAATCTTCAAGGATCGCGGCATTGATGTCGATTTCCTGCCGGATGTTGGCAAGGACAAGGAGAAGCTGCTCGAGATCATCGATCAATATGATGGTCTCGCGATCCGTTCCGCAACAAAGGTAACATCCAAACTCATCGATGCGGCGAGCCGGCTCAAAGTGGTCGGCCGCGCCGGTATCGGCGTTGATAATGTCGAGATTCCGGCGGCTTCGCGCCGAGGCATTATCGTCATGAACACGCCGTTCGGGAACTCGATCACCACAGCAGAACATGCAATCGCCATGCTGATGGCCGTGGCGCGGCAGGTTCCGGCGGCCGATGTTTCCAC
Organism: Hoeflea prorocentri; assembly: GCF_027944115.1. Classification (NCBI taxonomy): domain Bacteria; kingdom Pseudomonadati; phylum Pseudomonadota; class Alphaproteobacteria; order Hyphomicrobiales; family Rhizobiaceae; genus Hoeflea; species Hoeflea prorocentri. The sequence continues at coordinate 200,094 of NZ_JAPJZI010000001.1, forward strand.
CCAGGAAGGCAAATGGGAAAAGTCCCGTTTCATGGGTGTCGAAATCACCGGCAAGACACTGGGTGTTATCGGTTGCGGGAATATCGGCTCGGTTGCCGCGACGCGTGGGATTGGCCTCAAGATGCGGGTCATCGCGTTTGACCCGTTCCTTTCGGCCGAGCGGGCCGAGGAACTCGGCGTTGAAAAGGTTGAGCTGGACGAACTTCTCGCCCGGTCGGACTTTATCACGCTGCATGTTCCGCTCACCGACAAGACGCGGAACATCATCGACGCCGAGGCGATTGCCAAAATGAAAGATGGAGCGCGTGTCATCAACTGCGCGCGCGGCGGGCTTGTGGTCGAGGCCGATCTTGCCGAAGCCATCAAGTCCGGCAAGATTGCCGGCGCGGGGTTCGATGTGTTTGAACAGGAACCGGCGACCAACAGCCCGCTCTTCGGCCTTCCAAACGTTGTGTGCACGCCTCACCTTGGTGCGTCCACGAGTGAAGCGCAGGAAAATGTCGCCGTCCAGGTTGCCGAGCAGATGTCGGACTATCTGATCAAGGGTGCGGTCACCAATGCGATCAATATGCCATCGATCAGCGCGGAAGAAGCGCCTCGTCTCAAGCCGTTCGTCAAGCTGGCTGAAGTCCTGGGCGCCTTTGTCGGGCAGGTGACCGAAAGCGCTATCAAGGAAGTCGAGATTCTTTACGACGGATCGACCGCGCAGATGAACACCAAGGCGTTGACAAGCGCGGTGCTTGCGGGGCTCATCCGTCCTCAGGTGGCGGATGTGAACATGGTTTCAGCTCCGGTCATGGTGAAGGAGCGTGGTATCATTCTGTCAGAGGCGCGCCGCGACAAATCCGGGGTTTTCGACGGTTATATCAAGCTGACCGTCAATACCGCAAACCAGACACGGTCCATCGCCGGCACATGTTTTTCCGACGGCAAGCCGCGATTTATCCAGATCAAAGGCATTAATCTCGATGCCGAGGTAGGCGCCAATATGGTTTATACCACCAACGCGGATGCACCGGGGATCATCGGCCTTCTCGGAACCGTTTTTGGAACTGCCGGCGTAAATATTGCCAACTTCTCCCTCGGTCGCAACAAGCCGGGCGGCGATGCGATCGCGCTGCTCTATGTCGATGCGCCTGTCGATGAGAAGGTGCTGGATCTGGTGCGTGGCCATGCGGAAATTGAATCGGCAAAACCGCTCGTCTTTGACGTCGCTTGACGGGACCGTTTCGCCTCAGACCTGAGCGCGATCGGGTTTGTGCTCGGCGAGCGCTATACCGCCGAGCACAAGACCCAATGCGATCAGGTGGAACATTTCAAGCTGTTCGCCGAGCAGAAGAACGGCGAACAGCGTTCCGAAAATCGGCACCAGATTGATAAACAGGCCGCCACGGTTGGCGCCGATAATCGCCACACCCTTGATGAAGCAGGCCTGTGAGACGATCGACGGAAAAACCGCTGCAAACACTATGACAAACCAGCCTGTCATATCCGGCAAAATCAGGCTGCCGGACCATGCCTCAAACACCGTAAAGGGCGCGCCTCCGATAAGGGCACCCAGTGCAAGCGCGACCATCGCGCTGCTCCAGTGCAGTTTTGGCATCCAGCGCAGGGCAACCGTATAGGCTCCGTAAAACGAGATCGACAGGATCAGGAGCGCATCGCCATAGCCGACATCAAGGCTTAAAAGGCCCGGCAGATTGCCATTGGTGGCAACGAGCGCGACTCCGGTAATGGAGATGAAAAAGCCGATAATCTGGCTGTAACTGACCCTCTGGCCAAAAAGCAGGAAATTTGCTGCAAACACCAGCAGCGGCATTGCGGCCTGTTCGATGGCTCCGTTGATCGCACTGGTGTAGTTGAGCGCCAGATAGTAAAAATTGTTAAACAGAGCAAAACCGACAATTCCCATTCCCAGCAGAAACAGGAAATGGGCGCGCAGAACCGACCACTCACGTCGTAAATGCGGCAACGCGAATGGCAGCAAAAGCAGCAAAGCAAGGAGCCATCGACCGCTGGTCAGCAGGGCCGGGCTGACATGGCCGGCCGCAAACTTGCCGGCAACAGCGTTCCCGCCCCAGCCAAGCGTGGTGATGACCAGCAGAATATAGGCTTTGAGCGCCATTGAGTGTCCATTTAGGAGAAAACAGGCCGCAACTTGCTCGCAAAAGCTTTAAAAAGTCAACGCGATTTCGCCTTTTCCACTTGTCTGACCGCTCGGAGCGCGCTGGCGGTCTTCGGAGGGTTGGCGAAATTGCCAGGCGGCGATTTTACTTGCGTTGAACATGGGTTATAGATGCGCCGGTTTGGTGCGAATTCGACCGGATGCGGTCAACAAGGTTAGGGAAACACATGACGAATGTCGTGGTTGTCGGCTCGCAATGGGGCGATGAGGGCAAGGGCAAGATTGTAGACTGGCTGTCGGAGCGCGCCGATGTCGTCGTGCGCTTCCAGGGCGGGCACAATGCCGGCCATACGCTAGTAATCGACGGCGTCAGCTACAAGCTTTCGCTTCTGCCCTCAGGCGTGGTCCGTGAGGGCAAACTTGCCGTTATCGGCAATGGCGTTGTCATTGACCCGCATGCACTGGTCGCCGAAATCGACAGGCTTGGCGAGCAGGGCGTGCCGATTTCGCCTGACAATCTGCGCATCGCGGACAATGCGACGCTGATTTTGTCCCTGCATCGCGAACTGGACGGCATCCGCGAGGATGCAGCGTCCAATTCGGGAACCAAGATCGGAACGACGCGTCGCGGCATCGGACCTGCCTATGAGGACAAGGTCGGGCGGCGCGCGGTGCGGGTGATGGACCTTGCCAATATGGAGACGCTGCCGGCGAAGGTCGACCGGTTGCTGACGCACCACAATGCACTGCGCCGTGGATTGGACCAGGAAGAGGTCGCACATGATGCGATCATGGACGAATTGAAGGAGGTGGCCGGCCGCATTCTTCCGTTCCGCGAGACCGTCTGGCGGCTGCTTGATACGAAGCGCCGTGCCGGCAAGCGCATCCTGTTCGAGGGCGCGCAGGGAACATTGCTCGATATAGATCATGGAACCTATCCGTTCGTGACCTCGTCCAACACGGTAGCCGGGCAGGCGGCAGCCGGTTCCGGCATGGGGCCGGGATCGGTCGGATATGTCCTCGGCATCACCAAGGCCTACACGACGCGTGTCGGCGAGGGGCCGTTCCCGACCGAGCAGGATAATGATGTCGGCCAGTTCCTCGGCGAACGGGGTAAAGAATTCGGAACGGTAACGGGGCGCAAGCGCCGATGCGGCTGGTTTGATGCCGTTCTGGTGCGCCAGGCGGTGGCGACCAACGGCATTACCGGTATCGCGCTGACCAAGCTGGATGTTCTCGACGGCCTTGACGAGTTGAAAATCTGCGTAGGCTACAAGCTTGATGGCCAGGAGGTAGATTTCCTGCCGGCCAGCCAGGGGCAGCAGGCGCGTGTCGAGCCGATCTACGAGACGCTGGAGGGGTGGAAGGGCTCGACCGTTGGCGCACGAAGCTGGAACGACCTGCCAGCGCAGGCGGTCAAATATGTCCGTCATATCGAGGAACTTATCGGCGCTCCGGTCGCGCTCCTGTCGACAAGTCCAGAACGCGATGACACAATCCTTGTGACCGACCCGTTTGAAGATTAGGGTTGTGACCGCAGGGACTTATATTTACAGAGCAGTTGTATGGTGGATTTTGTAGCAGTTATTGAAAAGGCTGTTAGCGGGCTGAACGACAACACGCCGGAGATGCGTGAAAAGGTCTATGAAAAAGCCCGTGGAGCAATCCGCCGTCAGTTGGAGAACCTGAACCCGCCGGTTACCGACGCCGTGCGGGAGAAGCAGCTCGCCAAGCTTGAAGAAGCCATTCAGGAAATCGAGGACCGCAATACGGAGGCGTTCTCCGATTTCGACGAGGATGCCTTTGCCGATATCCTGACCGACGCGCAGATTGATGCCGATGATATCGGCGATGAAGAAGACATTATCCCGCGAGAGCCCACCCGCAGCCGTCCTGCGCGCTCCGCCCGTCCGACAATCGAAGATGAATTCGACGATGAGGACGACGAAGACGACTACGATGATGTTTCACTTGATGATTCGGTTCGACCCGAAGCGCGGCGTCTGGGAGACAGCAACAGCGCCGACTATCTCCAGCCGCGTCGAAGCGGCGGCTTCGGCACAATCATTGCCGTTGCCGCGGCGATTGTTGTCATTCTGGTGGTTGCTATCGGACTCTGGACATTCCGTGGCACGCTTTCGGCAATGGTGTTCGGGTCGGGAAGTGATGTCGAAACAGCGGACAGCCAGCCTGCGTCCTCGGACGGTCAGCAGGCTGCATCAGGCAATGAGGCGAACTCGGGTGAGGGGCAACCTGCCGGAACCTCTGGCCCAGACAAATTCACGCAGCGTTTGATGCCTGACGGATCAGAAGTCGACGAGGGGCCGGGCACCAGTCCGGACCTGGAGGTGGATGCGGAAGGTCGATCTGTCGCCGCGCTCGATCTGTCGCAGCCCGACGCGGCCAGCACGGATGGCCAGCCGGCAGCGGGTACGGATACTGCTGAACAACCCGATGGGGCGGCCACTGCGGCACCGCCTCAGGTCGGGCAGAAGATGTTTCTTTACGAAGAGCGTCTCGGGCAGCAAGCGCCGACCGCAGAAGAGGGCAGTGTCGTCTGGTCCATCGTTCGCGAATCCCCGGGAGACAATCTTCCTCCCGAGCCGGCCATCGAGGCGCAGATCAATGTGCCTGGCAAAGGCCTGAGTGCGATATTGACCATCAAGCGCAATGCCGACCAGTCATTGCCGGCCAGTCATCTCATTGAAATCGTCTTTGCCGTGACCGAAGAGTTTGACGGCAACGGCATTGGCTCCATCCAGAATTTTGCGCTGAAACAGACCGAACAGGACACAGGTGATTCGCTGATCGCCGTACCTGCGAAGATCACCGACAGCTTTTTCATGATTGCTCTGAACGATTATGTCGAGGCGGTTCAGCTCAATCTGCGGCTGCTTCGCGAAAGAAACTGGATCGACCTTCCCGTCAGCTACGGCAACGGTCGTAGAGCTCTCTTGACCCTTGAAAAAGGATCAACGGGAGCCGAAGTCTTTGATCAGGTGATCCGCGCATGGGAGGCGCGCACCGCCGGCGGTACTCAGTAACGCCGGCGACGGCAGGACGCATTGAACTTTATTGAGATACGGCCTGGAGGCTGTTTGCCCGTTCAAGGGCAGCCTTGCGAACTGCGCCCTGTACCTTTTCGAAGGCCCGGACCTCGATCTGCCGGACGCGCTCCCGGCTGATATCGAACTCGCCTGACAGCTCTTCGAGCGTCATCGGGTTTTCCGAAAGCCGGCGGGCCTGGAAAATACGCTTCTCGCGGTCGTTCAGGACATCCATTGCCGAGGCCAGCATGGCACGGCGGTTTTCCAGCTCATCCTGCTGTATCAGCAGGGTTTCCTGGTCCTCGCTCTCGTCGACCAACCAATCCTGCCACTGACCCGATTCACCTTCGGAGGCTTTGATCGGCGCATTCAGCGAGGCATCGCCCGACAGGCGGCGATTCATCGACACGACCTCGTCTTCGCTGACGTTGAGCTTGGTGGCGATCTCTGTGACCTGATCGGGTTTAAGGTCACCTTCCTCGAGCGCCTGGATCTTGCCCTTCAGCTTGCGCAGGTTGAAGAACAGGCGCTTCTGATTCGCCGTGGTGCCCATTTTAACGAGCGACCAGGAACGCAGGATATATTCCTGTATCGAGGCCTTGATCCACCACATTGCATAGGTGGCGAGCCGGAAACCGCGCTCGGGGTCAAACTTTTTCACCGCCTGCATCAGGCCGACATTGCCTTCGGAAATGACTTCGCCGATGGGAAGGCCATAGCCGCGATAGCCCATGGCAATCTTGGCGACCAGACGCAGATGGCTGGTCACCAGTTCGTGCGCGGCTTCTGTGTCGGAATGCTCGTGGTAACGTTTGGCCAGCATATATTCCTGCTGGGGTTCCAGCATCGGAAAGCGGCGGATTTCTTCCAGATAACGGTTCAGGCCACCTTCGCCGGCAGCCACCGATGGTAAGGTGTTTCGGGCCATTACAGCACCCCTCTTTCTTTGTTTGAGGCTCCCTCTTCGAGGCAAGCCCGCCGTGCCCTTTATTAGCCAGGCACATTCAGCTTTGAGATAGTTACGAAAAGCGGCGAGATCAAGCCAACGCCACGCAAATCGATTTATGCCATTGATTCCAAGCAGGTTTTAGACTTTAAGGCACGATTTTTCGCGACAAATCCGCACGGACGTCGCTGATCGCCCAAGTCTATGAAAACGCTGAGATTACTTCGCTTATGTCGGTCGGTACCGGTGCTTCGAAGCGCATTGTGTGCGCATCGCGTGGATGGGAAAACTGCAGCAGATATGCATGCAAGGCCTGGCGGTTCAGCTTGGCGACCGCTGCAGCAATATCGGCCGGCAACGTGTTGATCTTGGTGCGAAAGGCCGTTCCGTATTCGGGATCGCCGATGAGCGGGTTGCCGAGATGTTCCAGATGGACCCGGATCTGGTGGGTCCGTCCGGTTTCCAGCCGGCAGTCCACCAGCGCGGCTACTGGCTGTTCGGCTTCCCTCGCGCCAAAACGTTGCCTGACCTCGTAATGGGTTACGGCGTGGCGGGTATCGGGTCCTACGGACCGATGGACGGAACGCTTGGTCCGGTGGGAGGGCGAGCGGCCGATGGGGGCATCAATTGTACCCTTGAGCGGCGAGGGACAACCCCAGACAAGGGCGAGATAGGCGCGCCGCAGAGGACCGGATCTGCCATGGTCCGCAAACTGCTCGGCGAGGCGGTTGTGGGCAAAATCGTTCTTGGCGACAACCATGACGCCGCTGGTGTTCTTGTCGAGGCGGTGAACGATGCCGGGCCGCTTGACGCCGCCGATTCCCGACAGGCTGTCTCCGCAATGGTGAAGCAATGCATTGACCAGCGTTCCGGTATGATTGCCGGCGCCTGGATGAACGACCATGCCGGCGGCCTTTGATATGACAATGAGGTCGTCATCTTCGTAGAGGATGTCCAGCGGGAGCGCTTCACCTGTTGGCTTTGCCTCCTTCGCTTCCGGCATGTCGAGCTCAATCAGATCGCCGGGCGCGACAGCGCGCCGCGGCTCGTTCACCACGGCGCCGTTCACACGGACGGAACCGTCGCGTATCAAAGCCTGCAGGCGGTTGCGCGACAGTTTGCCCGAAAGTGCGGCTGTCAGCCAGGCATCGAGCCGGCCGGTGGCGGAGGAGTCCGCCGTCAGCACTTTCTTCTCGGCCTCTGCTTGGGTAAAGGGATCAGTCATGGAACTGCAATCTGCGAAACAGGGGTCCTGATGAACAAGGTGGAACTCGAACCGGAAGAGGAAAAGCCGCTTGATCCGGAAATGGAAAAAGTGCGGAAAAAAATGGTTCGGCTGCTGGTCGTTTCCATCGGCATCATGATTTTGGGAGTTATGGCGGTCCTTGCGGGCGTTGTCTACAAGGTCATGCAGCCCGGTGAAGAAACCGCTATTGCTGCGGGGCAGGGCCTTGCCGTGCCGTCAGGAGAACCCATACAGCATAGCATGTCGCTGCCGCAGGGCTTTGTTGTCGACGATGTTGCCCTCGATGGATCGCGCATCCTGTTTTATGGAAGAATGGTCGACGGCTCGCAAAAGGTCGTGATCCTCGACATCGAAACGGGCCGCATGGCTGCGGAAATCACATTGAAATGACAGGGCAGTCACGCCGGATCGTCCGCATAACCGATCCCGACGACGAGCGTGTGGCGGAATTCAGACATATTCGCGAGCGCGATCTTGTCCGGCGCGACGGCCGCTTTATCGCGGAGGGCACGGTCGTTCTTCGCATGCTTGCGCAGTCCGACCGGTTCTTGGCGGAAAAGATCCTTCTCCTGGAGGGTCGAGTGGAGGGCGTTGCCGATGTAATCGAGGCGTTCGATCCGGAAATACCGGTGCTGGTGTGCAATCGCGAAACAATCGATGCCATTGCAGGCTTTCCGATGCATCGCGGTGTCCTTGCGGTCGGTAAGGCACGGCGAAACGAGCCGTTTGGCGAGGCGATTGCCGGACTGCCACCCCATGCACTTGTCCTGGTATGTCATGCGATTTCCAATCACGACAATCTGGGCGGGCTGTTCCGCAATGCCGCCGCTTTCGGCGTTGATCTCGTTTGCCTTGATGCGGAATGCTGCGATCCGCTTTACCGCAAATCCATCCGGGTTTCCGTCGGTTCAGCCTTGACGGTGCCCTTTGCCCGGGGAGGCGGCGTTGATGACATTGCCGCGCAGTTGTCGGATGCAGGTTTCGGGTTGATCGCGCTTTCACCTGATGGCGAACGCCCCATCGGGGAAGTGGATACGGGGCCGCGCACCGCACTGCTGGTGGGAACTGAAGGGCAGGGGTTGCCGTACAACCTGCTTGAAAAGCTTGGCAGGGTGCGGATCCCGCAGGCAAAGGATTTGGACAGCCTCAATGTCGCGACGGCGGCGGGTATCGCCCTTTATTGCGTGGCAACGGGTCAGAAACGTTTCACCTAGGAAATTGTACGGTGCGGCGGTTCAGCCTTCCAATTCCGACTTTGCCCGGCTGGCCAGGCTGACCCGTTTTGCACCCGGATGATCCGAGGTTCCCGCATCTGAAATAATTTCGTGGATCGGTGACGCTTCACCCTCACGCTGCCCCGACAGGCCGACAACGGCTGCGGCAATTGCTGCGATCTCTTCGCGCATTCCCGTATCGTCATCCGTGTTCGGCGTGTTCTTCAGCTTGTCCACCAGGGCCGTGTGGCGCTCACGAAGGTCTTCCATCCGTCCTTTTACGGTACCGTTGATGTCCCTTTTCTCCTCTTGCGTGTCTTCGGCAGTCAAGCTTTCGGCTTGCACAAGTCCATTCGCGCCGTTGGCGATCTGCTGCTGCTGCTCCGGTCGTGATTGTTCCGTGTCGTCAGGTCCGGATTGTGTGATGTGCTCGCTCGGCGCAGTTTGTGCATCCTCGCGTTTGCTGGCTGCGGTGGCAAGGTCCTGCTCGCCCGAATTGTCAGGCGCGGACCGACCGAGGGTCCTTTCCCGTTCATTTTCAAGACGTTTTTGCAGATCATCGGCTGCAGACTGTGAGGCTTTCAGGTCCTTTTTAAGCTGCCGGTTGCCGGCTTTCAGCACGATGATCTGCTCGCGTCCCCCGCGTTCCGTCATCCTGCTCTTTTCCAGTGCTGCCTTTGTGTTTTCGACGCGTCCGTTCAGCGCCTCGATGTCGCGTTGCGCCTTTTGCAGATCAACAAGACCCAGCCTGTGGGCCTCGCTTGTTTCTTCGACCCTTTTGTGCAGCTCATCGATCTGAGCATTTGCCTCGCCGAGCTGACGTATACGCTCATCGAGCACGGACTGCCGCGCTGCCAGATCAATGCGCGTTTCCTTGTGGCCCGCCTTCTCATTGCTCAAATCAGCCTCAAGCGCCTCGCGGCGTTTATGGGTCGTTTCGAGTTCGGAGGTGCGCTTTTCGCCTTCAAGCTGCAGGGCTTTTATCTGTTTTTCCAGCGCCGCGGCGGTCTTGGCATTTTCGCGTCGCGTCTTGTCGTGTTGTGCAACGCTGTCCTTGAAGGCCGCGTGTGCCGTTTTCAGCTCGATGCCTGTTTGTTTGTGACCATCCTTCTCGGCGTTCAACTTGTCTTCAAGCGCACTGTATCTTTCAGCCTCGCGCGTCAATTGGGATGTCAGCTTCTCGCCTTGCTTGACCAGTCTGTCGATCTGGCTGTTCAGCTCGTTTGCCTGTTGTTTCATGGCGCCATCGAGCTGGGCAAGCTGGCTGTCGCGGTCCGCAACGCCGGACTGCGCGGCGGCCAGTTCAATCCTGGTTGCCTCGTGTTCCTGTTTTTCCTTCTGCAACATATTGTCCTGATCAACCGCTGCTTCCGCCGCCGCCTTCAGGCTGTCTTCCAGTGTTTTGATTTCGGTGCCCAACTGGCTTTTTTGAAGTTCAAGCAGCTCAAACGTGTCCTTCAACTGAGCTTCAGTGTCGGCATGGGACGACTGCGCGGCTGCCAGCTCAATCCGCGTCTGGTTGTGGGCTTCCTGTTCGTGCTGCATGGTCTGCTCAAGCGTTTGCGCGGCGTCGGCGACAGTCGCGATATCATTGAGCAGTTGATCGCGCTCCATTGAAACCGTATCGAGTTGGGTTCGCAGATTGACCATTTCGGTATGGCTTGCCGCAAGATCGATCTTCGTGCTCTCGACTTCCGTGGACACGGTGATCAGATCGTTGTGCAGCCGTGCGATTTCCGCAGTGTCCAACTTCTTCATGCGCTCGAATTCGCGCATGGTTTCCGACAGCTTGTCGATCAATTGCTGCTTCTTGCGCCCGTCCGAGCGCAGTTCGCCGCCTTCGGTGACCAACTCCTCGATGTGCTGATCCGCCAGCTTTTTGTCGCCTGCAAGTGCGGCGAGATCCGATTGAAGCTTTTCAGCACGCATTTTGGCGAGTGCGACCTCTTCGCGCTCTGATTTCAGTTCGGTTGTCAGCTTTGCGGATTCGGAGGCAAAAGCAGCGCGCAACTGATCCGTCTTTCCCCTGATTTCCGACAGGCTCAGCGGTACCGTCGCCTCGATACGCTTTTCTGTCAGCTTGACGATGCGGCCGTAGATGGCCGGGGTAATCAGCATTGCGAGGATCGCTGCTGCAAGAAAACCCAAGGCAAATATGAGGAGAAACTCAATCACGCGGCACACCCGCTGATTTGCTTGCCTCGCGCATCGTTGGCCTTGTCGATAGGGCTGGTGTTCGGCTCATCACTTGTACTTGTCCGTTCCCGCGGGAAGACCGGGGCCATAGTCGGCACCCGTTTTCGCGGCAACTGCAACACAAAGGATGTGTCGTATAGTCCATCGATTGCCGCGCCCACCTGCATAAAGCATGCTAGCAGATACGGGTAAAGGGTTCCCGGTTACTTCTGGTTAACCAGCGTGTCTTTTCGGGCACAGCCGCTACGGCCTCCGCGATCGGTCAGAACGGGTTCCAGGTCGGGCGGCGCGTCAACTTCAGGTAGCCGATATTGATGCCGATCCGGGCACCGACGCCGGTACGAATGGGCACAATGACCACATGCGCGCCCTGCAGCACGGTCATGCCCGCGCCGGCGACGGCATAGGCCTGGCCGCTAACGCCTGCGAAACGGCCGTAGATGTCATCGACGCTTCCGAGCTCGTAAACCAGCATCATCACCCGGCTGCCCTGGCCGCCATAGTCAAAGCCCAGGGACGGGCCTTGCCAGAAGACCGGATGTTCACCGGCATTCTTGGTGTAGAGCTGGCCTTCGCCATAGGTCAAACCTCCGACAAGGGCTCCAGATGCCTCTTCACCCAGAACATATCCATTTGGCAGACCGTATTGCTGAAAGGCGTTTTCAACCACGCGGGCAAAACCGTCTGTTGCGGAGCCAAAATAGTTGTGCCCGGCGTCAACCATCTCCTGCATCGTGTAATGCTGTGAGCCGTCCGGTTGGGCCTGCTGAGCCAATGCTGTGGAAAGGCCTGCCGCCGCCAGCGCTGACGCAATTGTCATATGCAGCAACAAGGCAGCGATTGCGCGATGCACGCGGTTCATCTTATATCTCCGAATCGGAATTAACCTGGCACTCATAATGCCTCAGTATCATCGCCGGAGGACGTTAACAGTCAGTTTACCAAATGTGTTGTCATTGTGACATCCGCTGGTTTGTCAGGAGCTGTAGCCGAACCTCGAACTTTTGCCTGGGCGGGCCTTAACAAGGAGCAAGACATGTCTTCAAATCCAAATCTGACGCTTTCGGGTCCGGACCTGGCTGCGCTCCTTTGCAGCAGGGTGTGTCATGACATCATCTCGCCGGTCGGGGCCATCAACAATGGCCTGGAGCTTCTCGATGAAGGTGGCGCTGACGAAGATGCCATGGACCTTATCCGAACCAGTGCGCATAACGCGTCGGTGCGCTTGAAATTTGCCCGGCTGGCTTTCGGCGCATCGGGCTCGGTCGGTGCGTCAATCGATACTGGAGAGGCGGAAAAGGTCGTGATGGACTTTGCCGGCGCCGACAATAAAACCGAGATTTCCTGGCAAGGTGGACGTGCAATTGTCGCAAAGAACAAGGTCAAGTTGCTGTTGAACCTTTTTCTCGTCGCCTACGGATCGATCCCGCGCGGGGGCTCGATAACCATTATTCTCGAAGACCTTGAGACCAATCCGAAATTCACATTGAGGGCGAGCGGCAGCATGCTGCGCGTTCCGCCGAAATTTCTCGAAATTCACAGTGGCGAATCCAGCGAGCCGATCGATGCGCATTCCATTCAGCCCTATTACACGGTGCTGTTGGCCGAGGCCGCCGATATGGTGCTGACAAGCACCGCTGGCGCCGAGGAAGTGGTCTTTACCGCGTCCTGAGTGGCCGCTGCCCCATCAAAACGGCATCTCTATTTACCGCTTGTTAAGCGTCTGCGGTAACCAAATCTTACGGTCTCCAACCTAAATTACGATCAGGTGGGGCGCGACAAACGCCCCCGAGCTCCGTTGGCCCACGGGCGGGTATTCGGGACCGGGCCTTTTATTGGGGAGAAACGATGATGCAACGGCTTGTTTTGGTCGATAAATCGGTGATCATTCGGAAGGTCGCCAAACGGATCCTGGCGGATCTGGGATTTCTCGTTTCCGAGGCAGATAATGTTGAGGCCGCGATGTCGATCTGCAAAGGGCGCGTGCCGGCGGTACTGATCGTTGATGCTGACCTGCCGGGGGCGACCGAGCTGATCAGCGATGTCAGGAAATTGCCTGGCGGCGACAAGGTGAAAATTTACTATTGCCTGATCGAGGGCAAGCTGAAGAACATGATGCAGGGAAAGCGCGCGGGTGCGGACGACTTCCTGCTCAAGCCCTTTGATCGGGATATCCTTACAAAGGTGTTCTCCGAACAGGCAAAAACGGCAGCCTGAGCAGACATTTAGCCGTTGTGGCAATTTTGTCGCGATTGATGGCGGCGCATCCCTGTGCGCCGCTTTTTTTGTTTTCCGACCATAGGTTGAAACCGAAAATTGTGGAGATCAGGCCAGAGGGCACGGATCGGATCGGATGCAGGCCATATCCGAAGACGGGTTTTCCGGGTGTTTGGTGTGTCGGCTGACTTAGATGTCCAGGGCGTTCAGGGATGGTGCGCTCGTTGAAAAGGTTCACAAGTCTTGCCGAAACGACTGCTTGCCTGGACAGGCCGGCAGAAAAATACCCGCCGGAAGCTTTGCTTCGGCGGGTATGATTATGTTCGTCTGAATGCTGGCCTGCGTCAGGCGCTTTCGAGTATCTCGCTGTCTTCCGGTTCGCGAAGCACGTATCCGCGGCCCCAGACAGTCTCGATGTAGTTGCGGCCACCGGCTGCAGTTGCCAGTTTCTTGCGTAGCTTGCAGATGAAAACGTCGATGATCTTGAGTTCCGGTTCATCCATGCCGCCATAAAGATGGTTGAGGAACATTTCCTTCGTCAGGGTCGTGCCCTTGCGTAGGGAAAGCAGTTCCAGCATCTGGTATTCCTTGCCGGTGAGGTGGACGCGCTGTCCGGCGACTTCGACGGTCTTGGCGTCGAGATTGACCAGCAAATCACCGGTCGTGATGACCGATTGCGCATGTCCCTTCGAGCGGCGGACGATGGCGTGGATGCGCGCGATCAGTTCGTCCTTGTGGAATGGCTTGGTCATATAGTCATCGGCACCGAAGCCGAGACCGCGAACCTTGTCTTCAATACCGGCCATGCCTGACAGGATGAGAATAGGTGTCTTTACTTTCGAAAGACGCAGGGTACGCAGGACCTCGTAACCGGACATATCCGGCAGGTTCAGGTCTAGCAGGATGATGTCGTAATCATACAGCTTGCCCAGGTCCACACCTTCTTCGCCGAGGTCGGTGGTGTATACATTGAAACTTTCCGACTTGAGCATCAATTCGATACTCTGTGCAGTCGCACTGTCGTCCTCGATCAATAAAACCCGCATGAATTTCCCCTTTTCCGCCGCAAAAGGCCGCAACGGCCATGTGCACCCTATGGACCGAGTCGTCGCCCACCGAACCTGTCATGAAATGGTTAACAAATTCTAATTCGGTAACGCAACCCTTAATTCTGTCGTCAGTTGTGATGTTCAACCTACTGATTCTTAATGTGAATCAAAAAAACGGAAGTTAATTTGATACATTAAGAAAAGCTTATAACCGACTCGGTAGATTCACGAAAGAAAACTCGATTCAGGTGAATTTCATTTACCCGGTTTTAAGCGATTGGCCCTATGATTAACGATGTCCGTAAACGAAAGGTTACCAAAACGGCCAAACGGCCGTTTCGTTAGCATTAAGTTATGCGAATTGTGTAATCGGGGACGGATAACGGAATTGGAGTGCCGGGATCTCGCGTCACGGGAGTAATGCGTATGAAGTCTAGTGAGAGCCTCGTTCGCCTGAAAGAGTTTCAGGTCAACGACAAACGCCGGCAGCTGAATCAGATTCAGCTGATGATGTCCGAGTTCGAGCGCATGGCCGCCGAACTGGAGTATCAGATTGCGGCAGAGGAAAAGAAGTCGGGAATTTCGGATCCCACCCATTTCGCCTATCCGACCTTCGCCAAGGCGGCGCGTCAGCGGGCTGAAAACCTGCAAGGCTCCATCCGCGAGTTGCGGGTGCAGCAGGATGCCGCGGAACTGGCGGTGGAGGAAGCCGAGGCCGATCTGGAGAAAGCCGAGGCGCTTGAAGTGCGTGATGCAAACGCGCGCAGCACCAAGGTCGGCTAGCCGAACTCCTTTTACCTGGACGCAAGAACATCCCGCTGGTTCCGCCAGCGCGGATGTGCTTTGCTGCGCGCGGTGCTAAAGCCGAGGGGCATTCCGGGAAGGGCGTGTCTCAACCACTCACAGGCCGGGGTTCGTCATTGCGCTATCCGCTTTTGTTGCCGCCTCTTTTGTTCGCCGGTCCTTTCCTCCTGGCGCTTGGGCTCGTGCTGCCGCTTGTGCGGTTCGAAAAACTCTATTTCTTTGAGGAAACCCCGTCACTTGCAGATATCATCGCCACGCTTTGGCGCGACGGAAATATTGCCCTGTCATTGCTGGTGGCGCTTTTTTCGGCCATCTTTCCCGTATTGAAAATTCTGACGGTTCTTTACGAGGCCGCAAGGCGCGGCAATGAACCGGGCCGATCCGGGCTGATCGGCCGGTTTATACCGCTGCTTTCTAAATGGTCGATGATGGATGTCCTGCTGGTGGCACTGGTTATCGTCGCCGCCAAATCAAGCGGTGTCGCCAGCGCATTCACCCAACCGGGATTGTGGTGTTATGCCGGCTCGGCGCTGACGGTCACGGTGGCGCACTGGCTCATTCAGGCAAGACCATCGCCAAACGGGCTGTGACCGGAGCCGGGCATGTTTATGATTTTGGGGAAGCAGGTGCGCGCCGATCGGATGACGGCCGGCGCGTAATCGTCGCGATCAGTGACGGTATTGCTGGATA
This sequence comes from Hoeflea prorocentri, assembly GCF_027944115.1. Classification (NCBI taxonomy): domain Bacteria; kingdom Pseudomonadati; phylum Pseudomonadota; class Alphaproteobacteria; order Hyphomicrobiales; family Rhizobiaceae; genus Hoeflea; species Hoeflea prorocentri. The sequence goes on from NZ_JAPJZI010000001.1 coordinate 215,628, forward strand.
CGCGTGGTCCGCAGTCCTGCAAGGCCGTGGGCATCGATGGATGCCTGCCAGGAAAGGAATTCCTCGACGGTCAGCGTATAGCGTTCACACGCTTCCTCAAGGCTCAGAAGTCCGCCCCTTACGGCGGCAACGACTTCGGCCTTGCGGCGGATGACCCAGCGCCTCGTGGAGCTCGGAGGAAGATCGGCAATTGTCAACGGACTACCGTCGGGGCCGATTACATATTTAATTCTCGGTCGTACCATCTCGGTCATTGGACACTCTACACAAACTCAAAGACCTAACTTCCAACACCATACAGATTGAGGTTTAAAGATTGTCTAAACAAATGACCTTGAGTTTACATGTATTTGAGTGATCGCTTTTGAGGCCGGCGTGACACGGTTGTCGACTTTTCTTGCGACCTATCGCTAGTGCATTGCTTTTAAAGAATTAATAGGCTGGTTCTGGGTTGGCCGGTCGAAGGTGCCTTAGCCGTTTGCACCAACCTGAAATTGTGGGCAATCCGGATTGCACCGCCGATTGCGCCGGATGAAACGAAGTGCGTATTGCGTCGGAAGATGGGTTTGGCTGCCGGTTTTCAGCAGCGGTTTCGAGGGCAAGGGCGTTCTTGAAAAACGGCCCAAGGGCGCGAATGGCTTGCCGACAGACAGCCGATTGCATATATCATTGCCAGAAGCTTGATTGGCGCCTTTAACGCCTTTGAACGCGGAAAACGGTTTTGAACACTTTAGATATCGATAAGAAGCCCGAAGACACACGGGTTGTCGTCGCCATGTCCGGCGGTGTCGACTCGTCGGTTGTTGCCGGCATTTTGAAGCGCGAAGGCTATGATGTCGTCGGCGTGACGCTGCAGCTCTACGATCACGGGGCCGCCGTGCACCGGGCCGGCTCCTGCTGCGCGGGCCAGGACATTGATGACGCACGGCGCGTCTGCGAAACGCTGGACATCCCTCACTATGTGCTGGACTACGAACAGCGTTTCCGCGAGGCCGTGATCGATCCGTTTGCCGAGAGCTACGTGGCCGGCGAGACGCCTATTCCCTGCGTTGCCTGTAATCAGACGGTCAAGTTTGCGGATCTTTTGAAGACAGCCCAAGATCTCGGCGCTGATGCGCTGGCCACCGGGCATTACATCCGCTCACGTCCCCGTGGCGAGCACAGGGCGCTTTATCGTCCGCTCGATAGCAGCAAGGACCAGAGTTATTTTCTCTTTGCCACGACCCAGGAACAGCTCGACTTCCTGCGGTTTCCGCTTGGCAGTTTGCCGAAGGCCGAAACCCGGGCTTTGGCGGCCGGCATGGGGCTGAACGTGGCCGACAAGGCGGAAAGCCAGGACATCTGCTTCGTGCCGCAGGGAAAATACAGCGACATCATCACAAAACTGCGGCCGGAAGCGGCGGCGAAGGGCGAGATCGTTCATATTGACGGCCGGGTTCTTGGCCGCCATGACGGCATCATGCATTACACGATCGGTCAACGCCGTGGCATAGGCGTTGCGGTCGGCGAACCCCTTTACGTTGTTCATCTTGATGCGCCGTCTTCGCGTGTAGTTGTCGGTCCGAGATCGGCGCTCGACACCCACAGGCTTTTCCTGCGTGACGTCAATTGGCTTGGCGACACGCCGCACAGTGAACTGCCGCAGGACGGTTTCAACTGCTTTGCCAAGGTTCGCTCGACGCGGCCGCCAAAGCCGGCAATCGTCTGGTCGAGGGACGGCACGCTGGTGGTAGAACTCGAAAAGGGCGAGCCGGGCATTGCTCCGGGGCAGGCCTGTGTCCTTTATTCAAGCGATGAAGACGATGCGCGTGTCTTCGGCGGCGGTTTCATCGACCGGACCGAACGCACGGACGAGGCGGAAAAACTGCTTCAGGCGGTGTTGTCAGACGCTTCCGAACCCGCGGCCCTGCACCAGGGCTAAGCCTTGTGTGATTTAACCCGAGGCGTTCCGTCCGTGCAAAAAAAGGCCGGCACAATGGCCGGCCGATACCCCAGATAGCGGTTTGGTTATTCCGCCGCCACCGCCTGGCGGGAGGACGCAAATTCAATGATCGTCTCGATGATGCGATCCTGATCGCTGCGCTGCAGGTAGGGATGCATGGGCAGGCACAATATTGAATTCGGCAGTTGTTCCGTGACCGTCAGCTCGCCGGGGCCCTTCGGATGGTGAGCATAGGCGGGCTGCTGATGCAGCGGTTTGACGTAGTAGATCACCGACGGGATATCGCGCTCGGCCAGCGTTGCCTTAAGGGCGTCCCGGTCGACGGTTTCGATGGCGAACTGCGCCCAGGCTGACACCATGCCTTCCGGCGTGTGCGGCACGCGGACATGGTCTTTCAGATTTTCGCTGTAATAGGCCGCAACATTCTGGCGTGCTTCCAGCTCCTCGTCGAAGATCGCCAGTTTCTCAAGCAGGATGGCTGCCTGGATCGTGTCGAGCCGAGAGTTTATGCCGACATGAATGTTGTCGTACTGGCTTTCACCCTTGCCGTGGAAAGCATAGGAGCGCAGCTTTTCCATCATGGCATCGTCATTGGTGAACATGGCGCCGCCGTCACCGTAACAGCCGAGCGGTTTTGCCGGATAGAAACTGGTTGCCGCGGCATGGCCAAAGGACCCGCAACGGCCGGCAGGGGTCTTGCCGCCAATGCTTTGTGCAGCATCCTCCAGCATCAGCAGGCCGAATTTGTTACAGACGGCATTGATCGCCGGGTAATCGGCAGGCGTGCCGAACAGATCAACCGGAAGCACAGCCTTCGGATTAAGGCGGCCCTCCGCGCGAATGGCGACGATGGTTTCTTCAAGATGGACCGGATCGATATTGTATGTCTCGTGCGAGACTTCCACGAAGACAGGGGTTGCACCGGTCAGTGCCACGACTTCAGCCGTTGCGGCAAATGTGAATGACGGCACGAAGACCGCGTCTCCCGGGCCGATCTTCCAGGCCATGAGCGGGATCAGAAGCGCATCGGTGCCATTGGCGCATGCGATTGCGTGCTTGACGCCCACATAGTCGGCAATCTTTTCCTCGAATTCCGACACTTCCGGTCCGAGAATATAACGGCCTTCGCTGAGAACCTTGGAGACTGCCTTTTCAAGACGATCGCCAATGCGCGCCCTTTGCGCAGCAAGATCGATAAACTGCATGTTTGCTTCAGTCCCCCTGCGGTCGCACTGATGGTGGTCCGGAATAGGCCGGTCGCCCGACAGTGCCTAAAAAAGAGTATTGTGGACATTCGGACCCCAACATGCCGAATGTCCACACTCTCACCGACAATAACGTCAAATCCCTTTGAATCTAGCTAATACGCTGTCATTGCACATATTTCTACCCCTTGACCATCACACAAAGGCGCAGTTTGTAACCGCAGGTGATCGGTATTTTTTGGGTGATTTGCGCCGCAAATCGCCAATCAGTCGTGGCTTACAGTGCCCGTCGAGAGGATTTTGATGACGGCGAGGCCGTCGTCAACCGGCGTGCGGGAGGGTTTGCCTTCGGCAATACACGCGATGAAATGGGCGCATTCACGTGTCAGCGGAAGCCCGTCCGCGATGTCGATAAAGCGCGGCTCGGCCGTCTCAAACTCCAGGCCGTTGTCACCCTTCCAGACCTGGTGGTCATAAACAGCGAGCTTTTCCTGCCATGGCGCGACATCATCAAACACAGCCATCGCCTTGTCGCCGATCACCGTCAGGCGGCGCTCGCGGTAGGGGTTCAGGCGCGAGGCAAAGACATGTGAGCGGATGCCGCCCGGGAAGCTCAGATGCAAATGGGCAAAATCGCTCAAGTGATCGAGGACAGCCGCCCCTTCGCCACGGATATCGGCGGGTTCCTCGCCGGTAAGCGCCAGAATCAGCGACAAGTCATGGGGGGCGATATCCCAAAGCGCATCGTTTTCGGTGTGAAACCTGCCGAGGCCGACGCGGTGGGAGTGGATATATTGAATATGTCCCAGCTTGCCCTCTAGAACCATGCGTTCGAGGGCTTCGAAGGCCGGGTGAAAGCGCAGCACATGGCCGGTCATGACTGTCAGGTCTGTTTTTGCCGCGGCTTCGACGACGGCCGAGGCATCCTCGACAGTCAGCGCAATCGGTTTCTCGATCAGAAGATGTTTGCCGGCTGCGATGATCTTGAGAGCCATCGGCGCATGGAACTGCGGCGGCAGCGCGAGGACAACGGCATCAATGTCGCTGCTCGAAAGAACGTCTTCCATGTCCATTGAAGCAACGCCGAATTGCCCGGCAAGGTCTGCCGCGCGGATTTTATCCTCATCGCATACGGCATAAAGGGCTCCAAGCTCGCTCAGTGTCCTGACGTGATTCCTGCCCCAATAGCCGCATCCGATGACGGCAACTGCCGGTTTGGATTTCATACTGTTTGTCTGCGTCCTTTGTCGTTCCCGCGTTGCCATATCGGCCTGCCTGGCAGCGCGCAAGTGGCGGGCCGGATTTTCTGCAAGCTTTTGCTTGACACCGGCAAGCGTGCGCCCTTATATCGCGCCGTTCTTGGCTCTCCGGCGGGGTAGCTCAGGTGGTTAGAGCAGCGGAATCATAATCCGCGTGTCGGGGGTTCGAGTCCCTCTCCCGCTACCAATTTTTTCAAAGACTTAGAGAGATTTCGCTGAAAAATAGCCGTTTTTGCGTTAGCGCGAAAAACCCTTATTTTTCAACACTTGTCAGATTTTCCGCATTTTCCGTTTGACATAGATTTGACATGCGCGTGCCTGTTTGTACCCGTTTTGTCTTGCGAATTCCTGTTAGGTTGCGCAGTTCACTTTCGTGATGATGTTTGTCAGGAGAACAACGCTTGCTCAGCTGCCTTGGCAGCGTTTCTTTCGTCCTGATATTCGCGCCAAAGATGCCCGTAAATATCCCATGTCGTCTGGATGCTGGCATGCCCCGCCCAGGTTTTGACTTGCTTTGGCGTGGCGCCGTTTTTGATCCACAACGATATTCCTGCATGACGAAGGCTGTGCATGCCGAAGAGAGGCTTATCGCCTTCCTTGATAATATTGGCGGAGACCATCAGTGGAACCCAAAGCCGATTATAGAGATTGGCATAGCTTTCGACTTTGCCCACCCCGTTGCCGAAGACCAAAGCATCCTGATTTGAAGGGCATGAAAGCATCCACTTGCGGAGTGCTTTTGCTGTTCGAGGCCCTATTGGCACATTACGAATGCTGTTCTTTGTTTTAACTCGCTCAATGTTGTTCCAGCGATCGGCCTTGCGTCGAACCTGAATCTCGGTTGTCGGCTTCTTCAAACATATGAACCGTCGGCTCACGGCGCGTAGTTCGCTTATTCTGAGGGCTTGGAATAACAAGACGCTCACGAAGGCTTCGGCGCGTCCACTTTTGTCGAAGTTCGCCGACGCTTGGAGAAACGTTTTCAAGACTTCCATCGGGGGCAAATTCAGAGACTCACGGTCAGCTTCCCAATCGGGCGCGGTGCGTACCGAAATCGCCCGCGCCGGATTGCTGCCGATCCAACCCTGACCCACCGAATAGTCAACGATCATACGGAGCGTCGAAAACACGCGTTGGGCCAGATCGTCGCTACGGCTGACTTCCAGTTCACGTGCGAAAGCGACACAGTCCGGTCCACTTAGCCGAGAGATTTTTGATTTTGCGATATTGAAAGGTATTAAGTGCAAGCGGACGTGTTGTTCGTATCCCCTCAACGTAATTCGCGCTCGCTTACTGGCGTCGACCAGGTTTTCGAAGTCGCTGAGAAATGCTCGTGCGGCGTCTCCCACCGTTATCGAACGTTTATCAGGCACATGAACGCCGCGGGCAATCTGACCTTCAACACGGATGCGTTCGTCTTCTGCCTCGCGTTTGGTTCCAAACTGCTTCTGTTGAAGGTTTCCGTCACGATCAACATAGTTCAGCTGCCAGGCGGTGCGTTTCTCGCCCGATTTTGTTGCCCAAGACCTTTTCCTGACCCTTGCCATACACGAAGCCTGTATCTATCTCCGTTCGCGTCCGAGTGCCTGCTGCTCGCGTTTCTTGAAATAGGTTTCGAGCGAAGATTTCCGCGCGACTAGGCCGATACCTGGTTCGTTCCAGATTGGCATGCAACCGCGCTCTGCAATGTGATAAATCCTCCTCGGTTTACACCCCAAGGCAGCGGCAATAGCCTTGGCGCCGCAAAGGAGATCCGAGTCAAGCCCTTTGCCTGTTTTCGCTAGCGCGTTACTCTCGTGCTGTCGTTTGCAGTGGTACATCGGCTATTCCTGAACGGCTTGTTCTCGTCTTCGACCATCACTAACGTTTTCCCAAGATGCTCTTGGTTGTGTGTCATATCTAAGTCCGGAAATTCGACAGATCAACGGAAAAACTCACGTAAAAATATACACTTACATCCACCATCAACCAGCTGTTGTTCTCTCGGGGAAAGCCTCGAACAGTCCGGCTATTTCCATCCAATATTCTTTTTTCAATGCTTAATCAGATTATGGCCGGGCCGAAGAAGGCGGACTGTCAAGGGCGGCCCACAGGGCCGCCGCCAGAGGCGGGCATAGCCCCTTGACTGTCCGGTGCGGCCCGGCAGGCTTGCTTGCAAGCAGCAAAAACCCTTCCAATCCCCCAGAAGATCCTGGCATCTTCGACATGCGGCCCCTTAAAGGCGCTGTTCTCGATCCGCCATACGCTCAAGGTCGGAGAGGACGGCATCCAACCATGCGCGATCCTCATACATGTAGACCCGGGCTGCATCTTGCCGTGTCGCGATAGCCCCAAGGCTAAGCTTGGCATGGACGCCAGCTACCGTCCGTGCTGGAACAGCGACAGCTTCACGCACGGCCTTTGCGTAGCCTTCAAAGGATTTCCAGCATTCAAGCCATGCATTCGCATGAGTGTCTCTGAGGGGGCTGGGCATGAGATCGCTTCGTCTACCTGCTGCTCGAAGTCGTTTGAGTAGTCGCCGCGCCCTGGCGTTCCGGTTACGAAATTGTTCTGCCGTCGCAATGCGGCGAAACAACTCGGCATCTGCGTTGGGATCGAGGTCGGGTAGCGTAGGCACCGGAAGGGTATCTATGGCGTTGAAAGTAGGAAAGGCCAATGCCGGTGTGGCAAGGCCTCCGGCCAGTATGGCACGGCGGGAAAGTCTTGTGTTAAAGGTACGGGTAGCCATGACCGGACTCCTCTAAGTCAGGTTGTGGTCAGGCGTGGGGTGGGTGTTCGCGCACCCCCTCACGCTGTTCGGTTACCATGCATTGTCTCAGTAGATAAGTAGTGATACCCCTGTATCACCTATTTCCTATATAGTCAACTGTAGGCATTAATGTTGATCTATATGGATCAAGAAAGTTCTTTTGAATGGTGACATCTGAACAGATTCGTGGTGCGCGCGCGATGCTCCGATGGGAGCAGAAGCAGCTTTCGAAGGCTTCGGGTGTCTCGATTCCAACCATCAAGCGGATGGAGGCAGGATCCGGCCCGGTACGTGGGACGTACGAGAACGTGTTAGCGATTCAGACGGCACTCGAAGATGCTGGTGTTGAATTTGTTGATGCGAATGGTGGTGGACCCGGTGTGCGGTTGCGAGGATAGAATCGCAGATGTCAACTCGCCCGATTAAACGCTGTGATTTTTAAGCAGAATGTGAAAGCGGGCGTTTGCAGCGAGCGCATTCAATCACTACAAGTCCAAACCACCGCCCATATACTTTCCCTTGTAGGGGAGGGGCTTTTTGAATACCGCACGGAACAAAGCGTCGACGCAATCAATAATTGCCTGCAGCGCTCCTATTACCTCTATATGCGAGAGAGAATGAACCTCCTTGGGGTGCACAAGCCGGTTTCTTGCGTCAATGGCGGCTTGCAGTTTGCTAAACCAAGTACCTTTGGAAGCAGCCACGTCATCGGAGAATTTTTTGAGAAGTAACTCAATGCGATCAGTCATTCTGGAAAACTTTGGAGTGGCTGAAAGTCGAAAAGAGCCCTTTTCGAGGCGCACCTCCCTTTCGAGTAGCACACCCTTTTCATGTACGGACAAGATTGAACGGTTTTTAAAGTGATCAGAGATCTCGTTAATATGCGCTTCTAAGAAGGAAACCCCGTGCAAAAGTGCAGCTCGGAGAAAAGCTTGTTTTTGATCTGTGCGCTTTTCGATCTCTGCCTTTTCCGCAAAGCCCTTGGCGGCATCCATCAAAGTCCTCGCATAGTCCACAAAATCGGACATTAAAGCTTTGCCTTACCTTTTTCGAACTCCAACACGGCCTTCTTCGCCTCGTAGCCTTTGATTGCGGTATCTATCACACCCTTCGAAAAGCCAGTCCCCTTTTCCGCTTGCAGCCAGAAAAGTTCAGTGAAACGTCCGCGTTCTTTTGGATCTGAGCGGAAGCCTAATCCTCGATAAGCCTCAGGGTCGGTCGCATGCTTTCCCTGAGCTAGCAAGTCGGCACGCAATGGATCCTTGCTCGTACTCTTTACAAGGTCGTAGTGCCGCTTCAGGCGCGCTTTGTTCCTTTGCAGCACGCCAGCAACGAAAGCCCAACCTGCTAGCAAAGCTATGTTCCGCGTTTTGTAGATTTGGTCGGCTCGCCCCTTTAGCTTTTTTGTTTTCTTGTCCATGAAAGCGGCCTTTTGAGCTTCTTGAAGTTTCACGAATTGCTTTCCCGCTTCTAGCAGGTTTTTATCCTGCCACATCTTTGGGTGATCCTTTTTGGCCTGAACCCAGTCTTGGGGCTCACGTTCGCCCGATTTTACAATTTTGGGCGTGGTGTCGACTGAATCGAACTTTTTGTCGTCAATGTTCTGGCCAGCATAGAAATTCACAATAAATGTTCGGGCTTCTTTCACAGTGGTTGGACTTGCCCTGCTCGCCTTGTCGGCAAAATCGCCATCCTTTTCCAGAAGTCCACACTGCTGGCACCAGTCACGAAGTTCGGGCCCTTCCATCGTGGCATACATTCTATCAAGCAGGTCTGCTGACACAGCTATGTTGGTATTCGAGATTACTTGAACATCCAGCCTCTGGTCCTTGTCCAAGTCGAAGTAGACTTTGATTCCGTGATGCACATCAATCTTGTCGTTCAGTGCCTCCGAAATCGCTTCGAACCGGTGCTGACCACCGATTACCTCAAGAGTGCCATCATTATCACTCAAGAACTCGCAGACGATATTGCTGAACTTACGCCTTCCCAAGGCATCTGACTTCATCTGCTCGAAAGCCGAGTGGTTTGTTACTAATTCTCGATTCGCTCGATAATCGCCGGAGGCATCAGGATCCAGTGCCACGTCCGTAGTTCCGTGCGCGCAGATAATTGAAGCAAGAGCGTGGCATTCTACAAAAGGGGCTCCGGTTAGTTCATCGATCAATACAATCATGTTCTGGCGCTCCAACGGCTTGAACAGCTCGCAAAACTCTACGATTAGGCTTTCAAGTTCAGTGCCCGTTGGATCTGTGGGGAAATCGGAGAATGTGATCTTATCCGTCAAGACTGTCCTCTTTTGTCGCTGAATTGAGAGAGCACTCATAGTTATACTACTTAGAATCGCCCGGGTAACTATCTTCAGCGGCCGTAGGCCGCGCTGCAACGCAGCGCTTCAACGGACGATGAACAGCAGGTTTGGGCCGATAGCGTTCACTTGCATGGGCCAAACTATAGCTGACCAAAGAGTCGCGGAGATCAGCCTTCTGCATGAGGACTAGAAGTCGAATGATGAAAACATCGTAGAGGTTCAATTCACAACACACCGTTTGAATAGGTGCACCAAAGGGACAAATCGTTCATTCCTACGGTAACTAGACCGATATGGTGAGATGTCCTGAGAGTATAGGCAGCGAATGATTTCAGAAAAGCGGATAGTTAGGGCAGTTGATGACGCAAATGTACATTTCCTCTGGTGCTGGGAACGGTTTCAGAAGCTGAAAAGGTTTGAAATTGAGCCACAGGATCTGACTGACTTTCAAGTCAGGCTAACTGCAGCATTTACGATACTTGATCGGACCTATCGATTGATCAAAGCTGACCAGAAGCGGCTCATTGAACGAAAAGAGCAATACAGTCGGCCTTGGTTTGCCAGCAGAATGGGTAAGCTAGACCTGTACTTGAAGGCGGTAAAAGAGGCCCTCGGGATTGGCCGCAGCCTAGGGGATGGATTCGCCTGGATTTTTTACAAGGATGAATCCGCGCTGCTTGAGCAACATAATACAGAACAGCGACAGCTTCTGCTTCCGCCAAGTGTTGGAGGTCTGGGTGAACGGGCATTCATCGAGAAGTTGCAGGGCCTCAAAGGCATGTTTGTGCTGTATCATGCCATCACCTCGTTTCTGCGCCTGGGCGACGTCAGCTTTTTCGATCCTGTGTCCGGTGAAATCGTGGGCATCGGCGAACTAAAGACACGCCACGTGGAGGGCGACCGTTACGACATCACATTGGGGTTTGTCTCAGGTGGTTTCGAAAACCCAATGCTGAAGCAGGACGAGTCTGAAGAGCCCGATGTTAGATTCGAGCCCTTGGACCAATCAACTAGGAAAAAGCTCAACAAGCAGATGGATCAGCTGGGTAACGCTTTGGAAATGCGTGTCAAGGCGGATGCCAATCCGAGAATCGAGACCTCCAGCAAATTCCATTTTGAAGTGCTAGAGCGAAATATTCAAAGCTGCGGCGCCAGGGCCTTTGAGATGAGAAAGGCCGGACCGGGTCTTATTCTCGGTGCTTGGCGTCCACGCCTACAGAGTAGCCTTGGAAAGAGAATTATGCGATCAGCGACGAACATAGACGCGGCCATCAGTCCGGTAGAGGCGGCCGTCGCGAAAATCCTTGATCCTCAACTTGAAGACAACTGTCTTTTCATTGGCAACCTTGGCAATCATGAAACGGGCTTCCCGGTCACGCCAAGCGGCGGAGTTCCCATGATCTGGTGGCCGCTCGGAGAGCAACAGATACATGACCTACTCTTTGGACACGTGCTAGTCATCACGCTATTCAACCCCGCTATACTTTGGGCGATCCTGCGCAAGCGAGGCTTTGAAGTCATTTTGGGCCGAAGGTCACGCGTTCTGAAGATCACCAAGAAGGTGGGAAAAGCAGGTCTGGACCTGGAAAATTTCTCCTACTTTGAGAACCTAATACCTTATGCGCTCATGGATGAAAACGCCGTGGCTGATATGATCGATGCAAGTGTGAAGCAGATAGTGGCTGCCGCAGGCGGTCGCCCCGCGAAAGTTGGCATTAGACCACACCTGAGATTTGAGCCAGATAGGCGCAAATGACTCAAAGGTAAATCGTGACGGCATCAAAATGGCATTTTAGTTTTCGCGATGTCACCTACGCCACCTGAAGATGGCCCATTGGCAATTCGCCTTGTGCGCTTGGGTGACGAAGTTCCCATAGAGTTTCTTTTGCGGAAACTCGGCGCATCCCCTGCAAATGCCTGCTCACCATTGCTCTCGGGCTCCCAAAAGCAGTCCAACCGCGGTCCTGTAATAGTGCGTTGGCACGAATGGCGGCTAAGGGCCGAAATTCCCCGTCTTCTTACTCTTTTCAGTGCGACTTCAAAATCCCCCATAAGCGCGCCCGTCCGTGAGCGGATAGAAGTGCCTCTATCGCTTCCTTTTCCTAATATGTCCCGAAGTCCCGCGCTTTCGTTAAACGACTGACTGATCCTTGTGCCATGTTTTCGCCATTGATAACAGAGGCTTGCCCTCTTTCGCCTGCACATGGGGTTTTGCGCGATGTGCAGGTAAACCGGTTGTGCAGACAAGGGGTTAGGGTGCTTTTGCACCATCACCTTTTATCTTGCCCTCACTAACCGGGCTGTTCCTGTCAAGCCCATTTCCAGTTCGGTGCGCTTTAACTCCTGCAATGCTGTCATCGCTTTTGCCTCCTTTCATTGCTGTTTCGCCTTCATTTGTCTGCACATCGGCGGCGCGTTCTGGCGGTCCATGCCCTACTTCGTGATCGGATTATCCCGTCACATGCTGTTGTTTGAGGGGTGAAAGGCCCAAGCCCTCAGCGTCGTGGTCGATCATCAAAACGATGTTTTCACATGCAAGATAACGGGCTCTTTCCTCCCGCGGCCCCGCCAGGGGACGCTCCGCACGAGGGCGGATTCGGGTGTTAAATTGTTGTCTATTTCCTCTTTTGTTTCATCAAAATCATGTTCGTCTCCACGCTCATGCGGCGGCTTTTTCAGCTGAAAATTGGAACTCCGTGCCGTCGACCCACATGCGATGCATGATCACGGCGAGCTTACGGCCAACGGCGACACAGGCGCATTTGAAGCCATTTCGGCGTTGGATTCTGAGCCCCCAGGACTTCAGTGCGGACCACTTCTGCACACGGCACAGGATGGAATTACCAGCTTCGAACAGCAGCGTTCGAACCTCGCCGTCACCACATTTTGAGATGCGTCCTTCTTGATCAACCGTGCCGGATTGAAAGCGTTGCGGCGTCATCCCGAAATAGGCGCCAACGGTTTTGGAGTGTCGAAAGCGCTTCGGATCATCGATCCCGGACATGACAGCGACGGCCGTCATCGGGCCAACACCAGGAATGGTCATGAAGCCGCGCGTCACAGGATTAGCTTTCGCCGCCAGCATTATCAGGCGCTCGCACCGGGTAAATTGAACGAGCAGAACGCTGCGCGCCTGCAGCATGGGGTCAATCATCTCGTGCAGAAATGGATCTTCATTGCACAATAACTCACGCATTCGATGATCGAACTTGGCTCGCGAGATATGACCCGTCTTGATGCCAAAGACCTTCAACGTGCCGCGAATGGTGTTCTCGATATCGAGAAACTTACGCTTCAGCATGCGCCTGTTGGCCAGCAGAATGCGCAAGCGATGGCTCTCATCGCTCTTGACGTGGACCTCGCGAAACCAGCCCGTGCGCATCATTTGCGCGATGCCCTTGGCGTCGTTCCGGTCGGTCTTGTTGCGCATGGCGCTCAGCGCCGTTTGAACGCATCTTGCCTCGAACTTCGGCAGACCTAGACCCTGGGAGATTACGTCGGCAGTCATTTGCCGAACTCTAGGTGCGGGTGCTCCCTCTTTCCAATCCCATTCGCTTTTCTGTTCGGTGAAGGTCTTGAGCAACTCCCGCACTTCTCGAGCGTCTTAGCCCGCGATCTTATCAGGAATGTCCATTTCCGCTCATATTCTTACGCCTGAGATCGACGGTGACCTATCGTGGTCAACTGGTCTCTTTCAGATGTCAGTACCGATCTGAAACTTGTCGCCAGCCACTTGGGGATGCACGCTCACGAGCTTTTCTATGAACAGATTCAGCAGCTGGCTTCTCTTATTCGCTGTTTTAGTAGTGAACTCGTAGAGACAATTGTAGCCAATCTTTTCAGGCAGGATTGGGCGTATCTCGTCCGTTTCCACCCAGTGGCGGGCGTAGTGGTAGGGAAGATAGGCAGTATACTTTCCAGACAGAATGAGAGTCACGAGCCCTTCGACGGTGGAGGCAGATGCGCCAACAAGGAACTTGCGTTCGAACGATGGAAGCTGTGTGGTAGAGACATAGCCGCGGGCAGCGTGTTCTTCGGTGAACACCTCTTCCAAGTCAATATTGTCAGGAGCCCTTTCAAACAATGGATGTTGACGGCCGCAATAGAGGTTCATTCCAGAGGTGAACAAGGGCTGATATTCCAGTCCCTGTCGTCTGGCGGGAAAGAAACCGATACCCATATCACAAGCACCATCGAGCACCATCTGCTCTACTTCGTTTGTTGCTACAACATAAAGAACAACTTCTGAGTTGTTTCCTTGCTCCTTGAAATCACGAATAGCCTCATGCAACCGAAGGTTCTCACTAAACACCGAGCCATCAACGACACTCACGTGAAGTCGACCACTCAGCCGTCCAGAGGAGGCGGCGACCGATGACCGGAACTCATCGATCGATCTAAATAGGGTCTGACAGGCTTCAAAGACGTCCTTGCCTTCGCTGGTCAACCAGAAGCCTGAACGACCTCGGTGGCAAAGCGTTACACCCAAACGCTCCTCCAGCTGTTTCATCTGCATACTAATATTGGCTTGAGAGACATTGAGTGCGGACTGCGACGCTGCAAATCCCCCACAGCGAACGACCGTCATGAACACCCGCAACAGCCGGATATCGATATCTGACACTGAACCGCGCATTCGAATCCTTACTTCAGTCAGTACTTAAGTGAGGTTAAGTTAATTTACATGGTTCGGCAATCAATCCTCCTCCAATATCTATATTGTTGCATCCGTAAGAGAGCGGATTGGCAATTCATATGCGAAGAATGGAACGAATGGACATTTTCTTTACTGTCACGCTCAATGCGATGACACTTATAAGTATCCTGATGTTGGTGGGCCTAGGCCTTGGCATCATTTACGGGTTGATGGGAGTGATCAACCTGTCCCATGGCGAGTTCGTCACTATCGGCGCGTTCAGTCTGGCATTCGTTCAGGCCATGGGTGGCAGCTTCTGGCTGGCCCTGCTCATCGCACCCATTATCGGCGGTCTGGTGGGTTTGCTGATCGAGCAATCCATCATCAGACATCTCTACACCCGGCCCCTTGCAACCATCATGGCGACCTGGGGCCTGTCGCTGATCATTCAGCAGATGCTTCAGCTCATCTTCGGCGCTTCTCCGCAGAAGGTCTTCTCGCCAATCTCCGCCACCGTCTCGATCTTCGGAGCCAACTATCCCGTTTACCGGCTGGTCCTGATTTCTCTCGCCATCTCACTGATGGTGTCGTGCTACCTTCTGATGAAGAAGACGCGTTTTGGTCTCGATCTGCGTACGGTTATTCAGAACCCGGACATGGCTGACGCCTTGGGTATCAACACCAAGCGGGTCTATGCCATCGCCTTTTCACTTGGTGCTGCGTTCGCTGCCATCGCAGGTGTGCTGATCGCGCCGCTGACCGCAGTGGTTGCTCATATGGGAGTTAACTACCTGGCGCGTTCCTTTTTTGTCGTCATCGTTGGTGGTGCAGGAAGTGTGCCCGGCGTTGTCGCTGGCAGTACCTTCGTCGGCGGTATTGAGACACTTCTCAACTACGCGATACCTGCCACACTTTCTCAAGCTCTCGTGCTCGTCTTCGCCATCGTCCTGGTCCGCATGAAGCCAACCGGCTTGGTGGAAAGGTGATGGCCATGGATCATTCTACAAACAAGTCCCGCACAACGCGGGGCCGGTATCTCGCGCTTCTCACGGTTCTTGCTCTCGCCGCCGTCCTGGCCACACCATTGTTCGTTGGCGTCTATTCAGCGTCTCTCATCCGCGATGCCCTTTTGTTCGCATTGCTGGCTCTGGCGCTGGACTTCCTTTGGGGCAAGACAGGCGTTCTCAGCTTCGGTCATGCCGCTTTCTTCGGAGCTGGAGCTTATGGCGCGGCGATCATCTCGACACGGTTTGGCCTCGACCCCGCACTGGGCTCCTGGGCCGGCCTGCTTGCTGGCATTCTGATCTCTGCGACCATTGCTCTAATCGTTGGATACTTCCTGATCTTCGGGGGCGTGCGCGATTCCTATTTCACAATCGTGACGCTCGCCCTTGCCGTGATTGCCGATCACGTTGTGACCGGCTGGTCCAGCGTCACAGGCGGAGATGCGGGCATCCTCGGAATACCGCCCCTTCACTTCCCATCGTCAGATGGTTGGGCCGCGCTGTCTCCCCTGGCACTCTACTGGTTCATCGCAGGCATCGTGAGCGTGGTCGGGTTTTCCGTCTGGTGGGCATGTCGCGGACGCTACGGCGCGGTTCTCAAATCCATCGAGGACAACGAGCAGAGGTCCCAGGCGCTCGGTCACAACACCTCTCTGCACCTGTTGATCGTCTTCGTTCTCTCCGCATCGATCGCGGCGCTCGGTGGCGGTCTCTATGCCTCGACGGTGGGCTTCGTCGCGAAGGATACCATCGGACTTTTGCTCTCGACACAGGCGATCATCTGGGTCGCGATTGGTGGCCGTGGCACCCTGATCGGACCCGTGCTTGCGACCATCCTCGTCATCTGGCTCGAACAGGAAATCACGAGCATCGACACCAAGTTCTGGCCGCTGGCGATGGGGGGCTTGTTCATCCTGGCCGTCTTCGCCTTCCCCGATGGCATCCTCAAAACACTGGAACGCCTCTTCAACCGCCTCCGCTCGTCTGCGGAGCCAAAGGAGGCAAAAGGAAATGACTGACGCATTGCTCACAGGAACCGACCTCAACAAGCGATTTGGCGGTGTTGTAGCTGTCGACAACGTGTCGATCTCGATTGCACCGCTCGAAGTCAAATGCATCATCGGCGCGAACGGGGCGGGCAAGAGCTCCCTGTTCAACGTGCTATGCGGTGCGCTGAAGCCTGATAGCGGCGAACTGCTGTTCGACGGTCAATCCATTCTGGGGCTGCCGCTCTACAAGTTCTCCCGCGTCGGCATCGCACGCAAGTTCCAAATCCCCAGTGTCTTTGACTCTCTTACGGTCGCTCAGAACCTGGAAACGGCCATTCTTGGTCGGATGTCGTCCGCCGAGGTCGCATCAAAGACTGCTGACATCCTTCGGCAGGTCGATCTGACCGATATTCAAGACCAACTCGCCGGCAACCTAGCCCATGGTCAGAAATAATGGCTCGAGATCGGCATGGCGATCATGTCGAACCCGAAGCTGCTTTTGCTGGATGAGCCGACAGCGGGGATGACTCTAGATGAAACCCAAAAGACAGCCGAGCTGATCCATCGACTGTCCGAGCGTATGGCGGTGATCGCCATTGAGCATGATATGGCCTTCGTCCGCGCGCTCGCCTGCCACACCTATGTGATGCACCAGGGCAAGATCATTGCTGAAGGTGACTTCTCCGATATCGAGAACAACGAGCTTGTTCGCGATGTCTATCTGGGGAGGGCCTGACATGCTTGCCGCGCGCGATCTCAAGGCTGGCTATGGCCATGTCCCCGTACTCCACGATGTGTCGTTTTCGCTCACAAAGGGCGAAACGTTGGTGCTCTTGGGCCGAAACGGAGTCGGCAAGACCACCCTGCTGAAATCACTCATCGGGATCACAACGCCAACTTCGGGTGAAATACTGTTGAATGATGAAAACGTCACCGGTTGGGCACCCCACAAGCTCGCCTATGCCGGCGTTGCCTACGTACCCCAGGGCCGCGGGATATTCGGAAAACTTACCGTTGAAGAAAATCTGCTGGTCGGCTTGCGCAGTCGTAATGACGGTCGCAAGACCATTCCCGACGAAATCTGGGACATGTTCCCGATCCTGCGCGAACGCATCGACCAACTGGCGGGCACGTTCTCAGGCGGTCAGCAGCAGATCCTCGCGCTTGCACGGGCGCTTTGCGGTGCACCCGAACTGATGCTGCTCGATGAGCCTTCGGAAGGCATTCAGCCATCCATCGTCCAGCAGATCGGCGACCTGCTCAAAACCTTCAATCAGGACTTGAACCTCACCGTCTTGCTCGTCGAGCAGAACCTTGAATTGGCCAAGCGCTCAGCCACCCGCTGCCTCGTGATGGAGAAAGGGAGAATCTCCGGCCAGCTCAGCAAAGAAGATCTCCAGGATGAAGACAAGGTTTTCAAGGCCTTGGCGCTTTGATCGTCCAAAACAGCAGGGAAAGGATTACCTATGACTGACAACACCAAATACAAGGGGAGCATTGGCAGACGCTCCGTTCTGAAAGCAGGCAGCGCGCTTGCAGCGGCTGGCATCGGCACACTCGCCATGCCATCTATCTTGCGCGCCGCGGAAGACAAGATCAAAATCGGCTTTCACTCGGGTCTGACGGGTCTGGAGACACTTCTCGGAGAGACACAGGTGAACTGCTTTAAGATGGCGGTTGACGAGATCAATGCCGCAGGTGGTGCTGCTGGACGCGAAATAGAGTATCTGATCGAAGACAACCAGACATCGACGCGCGGTGCGATCGATAAGACCCGCAAGTTCATCCAGCAAGACAATGTCGACGTCATAATCGGCATGATCACGAGCCTAGAGCGTTCCGCAGCGCTCAGCGTGTCGGTACCCGCAAAAAAACTTGTGATCTATCCAACCTATTATGAAGGTGGTGAATGCGAACGCTATCTCGCATGCACCGGTCAGATTCCAAACCAGTCGGTCGATCCGTTCGTGCCGTGGATCGAGAAGAATGTCGGCACATCCGTCTACATCATAGGTTCGGACTATGGGTGGCCGCGAGAAACCGCTAAGGCGATTTCCGCTGCTTTTGAAAAATCGGGTAGCACAACGCTTGGAACGGAGTTCTTCCCGTTTGGCACGCAAGACTTTGGTCCGGCACTGGATCGGGTTCGAGCGGCTAAACCGGACGTTGTCTGGGAACTCTGCGCAGGCGCTGACGCGCTGACCTTCCTCAAGCAGTTCGCCAGTTTCAAACCAGGTGGTCAGTTGCTCACGAACGGCCTGGATGAACTCTTCACGACCGCGATGGACGGGGCCGATGTGGAAGGCATCATTGTCAACCAGTCCTACTTCTCGTCGCTTGATACAGAGGCCAACAAAACCTTCCTTGCTAACTACCGCTCGAAATATGGCGCGGACAGGCACGTCAATTCGATCGCGGAATCAACCTATGTCGGCACATGGCTTTATGCGAAAGCCGTCGATAAGGCCGGAACCACCGATACGGAAAAAGTCATCGACGCCATGGCCGGACTGAAATTCGGTGCGCCGCAGGGCGAAGTCACATTTGATGGCACGAACAACCACCTGGCTGTTCACAGCATCATTGGCCGGTGCCGCAATGATGGTCTCTACGACATCATTGAAGACTTCGGTGCCATTACACCATCGGTCCCAGGCTGCAACCTAACCTAATCGAGCAAGCCTTCGACCCCTGGTCGTCCCGGACAACTCCCACCGGGACGGCCACTTCATTTTTGAACCTTCAATTCTTGCCGGATGACCTCGCCGGCAATCCCATAGGCGCGTGTTTTGACATCTGACATCCAACATAATGATTGCATTGCATCCCTACGCGTTCGTCTGGATAAACGCGAGGTCAGCGCCGCTGAAGTTTGCGACAAGGCATTGTGCCGCATCAATGACTGCAACGATCGGCTAAATGCGTTTTCGATGGTGTTTGCTGCGACCGCTAGAAGCGATGCGCATGCCGTTGATCAGATGGTTAGGGCAGAACACCCGCTCGGAGCGCTCGCGGGTGTTCCGATCGCAATCAAAGACAATATCGATACCTTGCCCGGGCCCTGCCGTGCCGGACTTGAACTCTTCAATGACCATGTGCCGGCACGGGATGCTGCAATCGTCAATTCTTTGCGCAAGGCGGGCGCCACTGTTCTTGGTGTTACCCGCACAGACGCAGGTGCGTTCGGCGTGACCACGCCGGATGTCATTAACCCCAAAAGTCCCTCGCGCATTGTCGGCGGATCGAGCGGGGGCTCAGCTGCGGCCGTCGCAGCGGGTCAGTGCTTTGCTGCCATTGGCACGGATACAGGCGGGAGTATTCGTATTCCGGCTGCTTGTTGTGGTGTCTTCGGATTCAAGCCGACCTTAGGTCGTATCTCGCTCGATGGCGTACGTCCGCTTTCGGATTCTTTTGACCATGTCGGACCGATCGCAAACTGTCTCGATGATGTGATTGCGGTTATGGACGTCATTGATCCGGACCTGACTCAAACCGACGACAAATCTCTCCAAAAACCCTTGGTTCTCGGTGTCCCTAGAAACTGGATACATGACGCTAGCAAAGAGGTTCTGGAGAACTTCCAGGCTTTCCTGAGAGCCGCTAAAGCCTTTGGCTTTGGCGTGCTGGATTTGGAGATCCCGACACCGGCCGAAGCCCTACCCATTCACATTGTGCTGTCGCTTCATGAAGCCGCCCAACACTATAGCCACCTATCCTATGACGCGCTATGTGCTCTGCCCGATCCATTGTGTGAGGGTGTTGAGGTCGGACGGGCAGTTACGCCATTTGAACTCGAAAACGCTAGAGACAAAAGAGCTGCTCTTGTAAGTCGGATCGACGCTGCCCTTGAAACGGTCGACGCATTGGCCATGCCAACACTGCCGATCGAACCTCCGGAACGTGGGTCAACAGCGGCTGTTATTGGTGCGGAAGTCTTCGACCTTCTTTCAGCTTTGATCCACTACACAGCCACCTTCGATCAAACTGGGAACCCCGCTCTTGCCTGCCCTTGGGGGCAGTTATCCTGCGGCATGCCCGGCAGCATCCAGCTGGTCGGGCGCAGGGACGAGGATCTCCGTTTACTCCGACTGGCGAAGGAATTGGGGCTATGAGCACAACCAAAAAGCAATCGCGAACCGCCTTCCTTTGGGACGAAAGGTGCTTCTGGCACTTTGGAGGTAATTACGCACAGCTTGCACCGGTTCGTGAGCATGTTCAGCCGATGGTCGCCGGCGGCCTACCCGAAGCCCCGGAAACAAAACGGCGTCTGAAAAACCTTCTCGACGTGACCGGACTCAGCGATGAGCTGATCATGCGCAGCGGAGCCCCTGCGACCTACGAAGACGCATTGCGTGTCCACACGGCAGACTATCTTGAACAGTTCAAAAACCTCTCCGATGCAAATGGTGGAGAACTCGGCTTAAGAACCCCGTTCGGACCCGGCGCATTTGAAATCGCGCTTCTGTCGGCGGGTTTGGTCAAGGATGCGATGAAAGGTGTCCTTTCTGGTGATTATCACAATGCATATGCTCTCTCGCGCCCGCCAGGACACCATAGCCTGCCCGACTGGCCCAACGGGTTTTGCCTGCTGAACAATATCGCCATCGCTGTCGAGGCGGCAAAGGCAGACAAATTGACACAGCGGGTCGCCATTCTGGATTGGGATGTTCATCACGGCAACGGAACCGAGCATATCTTTCTCGAGCGATCCGATGTGCTGACGATCTCTATTCACCAGGACCGATGCTACCCTTGGGACACCGGGTTCATTGATCAGATTGGTTCTGGTGAAGGTAAAGATGCCAATATGAACATCCCGCTCCAGCCAGGGGCCGGTCATGCCACATATTTGGAAGCCATGGAGCGGCTCGTTCTGCCAAAGCTTCGCGACTTCGCTCCGGACGTGATCGTTATCGCTTGCGGTTTTGATGCCTCGGGTGTCGATCCCCTGGCTCGAATGTTGTGCACCTCCCACACGTATCGGGAGATGACCGCGCTCCTGATGGAGTTTGATCAAGCCCGATTGGTGGCAGCCCATGAAGGCGGCTATTCCGAAGTCCATGTCCCGTTTTGCGGCCACGCAATGCTCGAGCAGATGTCCGGCAGTGCCATCCGGGCCATCGATCCGCTACAGGAGCGGCTCGAAAAGCAGCAACCGGATGCAGGCCTGCAGAACTATCACTCCGAGCAAATCACCAAAATGGTGGAGCACT
The DNA here is from genome assembly GCF_027944115.1 of Hoeflea prorocentri. NCBI lineage: Bacteria > Pseudomonadati > Pseudomonadota > Alphaproteobacteria > Hyphomicrobiales > Rhizobiaceae > Hoeflea > Hoeflea prorocentri. Next base: position 236,936 of record NZ_JAPJZI010000001.1, read on the forward strand.
TCGGAACGAGTTGAACCGACCAAAAAACACAAGACCGCATGCGCGCATCACCGTGTGATCGCGCCAGGACAATAGATATGAAGGAGACTGCCAGATGGGCACCAATGCAGCCGTTCAGGAGAGGAAGACCAATAGCATCGCCCGCGGCGTCGGGATGATGACGCAGGTTTATGCGGACCGGGCCGAGAATGCTGAGGTCTGGGATGTCGAAGGCAATCGCTATATCGATTTTGCCGCCGGTATTGCGGTTGTGAATACGGGCCATCGCCATCCCAGGGTCATTGATGCCGTCAAGGCGCAACTGGATCGATTTACGCATACCTGCCATCAGGTCGTTCCCTATGAGAACTATGTCGGGCTTGCCGAAAGACTCAATGACAGCGTGCCGGGTGACTTCGAGAAGAAGACCGTCTTTGTGACGACAGGCGCGGAAGCAACTGAAAATGCGGTCAAGATCGCCCGGGCAGCGACCGGCAGATCGGCGGTGATCGCCTTTACCGGCGGTTTTCACGGGCGCACATTCATGGGCATGGCGCTGACCGGTAAGGTGGTCCCTTATAAGAAAGGCTTTGGCGCCATGCCGGGGGACGTGTTCCATGTACCGTTCCCGGTCGAGCTTCACGGCATTTCAGTTGGCGACTCGATCGCGGCGCTCGACAAGCTGTTCAGGGCGGATGTCGATCCGGCGCGGGTTGCTGCCATTGCCATTGAACCCGTGCAGGGTGAGGGTGGTTTTTATGAAGCGCCGAAGGAACTCCTGGTCCATTTGCGCAAGATCTGCGACGAACACGGGATCCTTCTGATCGCGGACGAGGTACAGACTGGATTTGCACGGACCGGCAAGGTGTTTTGTATGGAGCACCATGATGTCGCCGCGGACCTGACCTGCATGGCCAAGGGGCTTGGCGGCGGTTTTCCGATCGCCGCCGTGACGGGGCGAGCGGACGTCATGGATGCGGCGGATCCGGGCGGGCTCGGCGGTACTTATGGCGGAAGCCCCATCGGCATTGCCGCCGCACACGCCGTTCTCGATGTCATTGAGGATGAAGGCCTGTGCGAGCGGGCAAATCAACTGGGCGCCCGTCTCAAGCAGCGCCTTGCAGCAATGCGTGAGACAACACCGGAGATTACCGACATTCGCGGTCCCGGCTTCATGAATGCGGTCGAGTTCAATCTTCCGGACGGTTCGGCGCCGCATCCCGGTTTTGCCAATGCGGTCAAGGCACACGCCCTTGAGCGAGGGCTTATCCTCCTGACCTGCGGGGTCCATGGAAATGTCATTCGTTTCCTTGCGCCTTTGACCATTCAGGACGATATTTTCAATGAGGCGCTCGACATTCTTGAAGCATCGGTTGGTGATGCCAGAGCGGAACTCGGAGGCTAGTCATGGATTTACCGCCAAAACTATCGAACGGTTCGTTGCTGTTGACCAGTGCCTTTATTGGCGGGGAATGGATGGATGCCTCTTCTTCGGGGGATCGTTTTGACGTGCGCAATCCGTCAACAGGCGATGTGATTACGTCGTTGCCGGATATGGGTGTTGAAGAAACCCGGGCCGCGATTGATGCCGCCCATGACGCTCAAAGGGACTGGGCCGCCAGGACAGGCAAGGAACGCGCCGCAGTCCTGCGCAAATGGCACGATCTGATGGTGGCCAATGCGGATGATCTCGGCGCCATCTTATGTGCCGAGATGGGAAAACCGCTGGCCGAGGCCAAGGGTGAGATCCTCTATGGTGCGAGCTTCATCGAGTGGTTTGCCGAGGAAGCCAAACGCGTCTACGGCGATGTCATCCCCGGCCATCAGCCCGACAAACGCATCATCGTGCTGAAACAGCCTGTCGGTGTGGTTGCCTCGATTACGCCATGGAACTTCCCGAACGCCATGATCGCGCGAAAGGTCGGACCGGCGCTGGCGGTCGGCTGTGCGTTCATTGCCAAGCCTGCCGCCGAAACACCGCTTTCCGCGCTGGCAATGGCCTATCTTGCAGAACAGGCCGGCCTTCCGAAAGGTTTGCTGTCGGTTGTTACATCCAAGCGGTCCTCGGTGATCGGTAAAGAGTTCTGCGAGAATGAAAAGGTCCGCAAGCTGACCTTCACCGGTTCGACGGAGGTGGGCCGGATCCTGATGAAGCAATCCGCCGACCAGATCATGAAGACATCGATGGAGCTCGGCGGCAACGCACCCTTTATCGTGTTTGATGATGCCGATCTCGATGCGGCCGTTGAAGGGGCGATGATCTCCAAATACCGCAACAATGGCCAGACCTGTGTGTGTGCCAATCGCATCTATGTGCAAGCAGGCATCTACGATGCCTTTGCCGAGAAGCTGGTCAAAGCCGTCAAGGCCATGAAAATCGGCGACGGGTTTGAGGAAGGGGTCACGGCTGGCCCGCTCATCAGCGATGATGCTGTGGCCAAGGTGGAAGAGCATATTGCGGATGCCACCTCCAAGGGCGCATCGATCATAACCGGTGGCAGGAAACATGCGCTTGGGGGCACGTTCTTTGAGCCGACCGTTCTTACGGGCGTCACCAAGGACATGCTGATCGCGTCAGACGAGACCTTCGGTCCCGTCGCCCCGCTGTTCAAATTCGATACGGTCGACGATGTCATCGAACAGGCCAACGATACGATCTTCGGCCTTGCGTCCTATTTCTATGCCAAGGATCTTTCCAGGGTCTGGCAAGTTGCCGAGGCGCTGGAATACGGCATGGTGGGTGTCAATACGGGTCTGATCTCCACGGAGGTCGCGCCGTTCGGTGGTGTGAAGCAATCCGGGACGGGCCGCGAAGGATCGAAATATGGCTGCGACGATTATCTGGAGATGAAATATGTGTGTTTGAGCGGCGTCTAACTCGAAGGCAGCAAGCAATTGTATCCCAGATGCTGGTGACGGATTCTTATAGAGGGAATAGCGTTGTTTGATGGGATAAGACAGGTGTAAACACCTCATTCCTGTTTGCCTCCGGCGGACGGCGCTCGACGTTTCGCGCAGCGGTGGCGCCCAACCACCGCGCCTGCGCGTCATTTCACTCGGTGCCGGCGTTCAAAGTACGACACTTGCCCTGATGGCGGCCCACGGTGAGATCGGCGCAATGCCGGACTGTGCGATCTTCGCTGATACCGGCTGGAAGCCGCGCGCCGTCTATGACCATCTCGTATGGCTCAGCTCGGGAAACGTCCTTCCGTTCCCCGTCCATATTGTCTCGGCCGGCAACATCCGCACCGTTCTTCAGCCGTGAGATTTTTCCGGCCGGATCCAAGCAACCAGTCTTCGATGAGGATGAAAACGGCGATCGCATTCAGGTTGGAACACGGACCTTGACGCGCGACGAATATCGCGACGGCATGGGCAAGTGTCAGTGCACCTACGAATTCGACATAGCGCCGATCGCCAGGTGTCAAGATGCCCTTAATTGCTGGACGCTCGCTCTAAAAAGCTGAGCAAAATCAGTTCATGGCTGTGCCGTTAATCTCTGGACTGTATCGTTATTTGCAGGACTGTGCCCATTATTCCCGGACTGTATACATTGCAGAGACTTGATCCGGAGTTTCTCCAACGAGCTGATTTTGTGACTGTTTGGCTCGCGTGATCCTTGCTGCTGTCCAGCAAATACGGGCACAAATCGCAGCAAAACCTGCCTGAATGTGTCTACGTCCGAGAAATAGCGGCACAGTGACAGCGAGATAAGCTTGTAACTGGCGACCAGGCGAAGTTCAAAAGTCCAAGACGCCGGCTCTCGCTTTAACTAGAAGCCAGAGTTGAAGGGATTGACTGTCAGGCATTCTTCAGAAGCCACTTCTCCAAAAGTAACGCACCTCTCGATGCGGTGGAGGGTTTGTTGACATCCATATAGTATTGCTCCCTTGAGCGGATGGGGCGCACAATTGGAATGGTCGCCAATCCCAAAGACTCGGCAAGCGGTTCGCACACGTCTCCAAGGGAAATTGCCAGCCCCAGACCTTCACGCGCCATGGAAAATGCGATTGGGGTGTTGTCGACCGGCATGAGGTCGACGTCACTGACCTCCGCATGAATTGGCAGCTCTGTCAGAATATGCTGCCAACCGATGGAATGAGACGCCACATCCAGAAGACGATACTTCAAAATGTCCTCGATCTCGAAGATACTACCAACGACTTCCGGCGCACCCACAACGACATAGTTCACGGGTATCAGCGGTTTTGCATTCGCACTGAACTCACTCTTTCTTCCGAACGTGATGGTTATGTCCGCTACGTCCTCGCCGTCTGGTTTTACGAAATCGTCGGAGCGTACAGATATTCTGATATTTTCATTCTGAGCTTCAAATTTCGCTATCTTCTGTGGCAACCAACTCATCGTCAAAAGCTGGCTGCTCTCCAAAATCACATGTTGATGAGACTTGGTGTGAAAGAGGCTGGTGAGCTTAGCTTCAATGTTTGACAAAGAACGTTCAACCGTCGGCAATAAGGAGCGTCCGGCGTTGTTCAACTCGATGCGATTGCCTTTCCGAATAAAGAGAGCCTCTCCAAGATGTGTCTCCAACGCGAGGATCTGCTGACTGACAGCGGCCGGCGACACAGCCAGTTCAACACTAGCTTTTGCGAAACTCTCATGCCTGGCGGCGGCTTCGAAAACACGAAGCCAATTCATGGATGGCAGTTTATATCTCTTCATGTCACTGATTAATCAAAACTTACGCTGAGTGGCAAGAACAATAACTTTTCTAATTGCAAAGCGTCATGGATAATCTCGGAGTATCGCTCTGCCAATCATGGCTTGCCAACTCCGGGAGGTTTACGTGAAATTAAGAAAAACAATCCTTGCCATTGCAGCAATAGCTTGCGTCTCAATTACGGGTGCTGTGTCTGCTGAAGACCGGCCGACTTCGATCACCATCGCGACAGAGGGCGCCTACCCTCCATGGAACTACACCGAGGCTGACGGCACACTTGTCGGCTACGAGATCGAACTGATTGATGAAATCTGCGGGCGGCTGAAAGTCGAATGCGAGGTTGTTGCCCAAGACTGGAATGGGATCATACCTGGCCTTACAGCTGGAAAATATGACGCCATCATCGCATCGATGGGTGCAACTGATGAACGGCGGAAAGTAGTCGATTTTTCTGATCCATATGCGCGTGCACCCAATGGTTTCCTCGTCTCATCAAGCGGAAGCCTGGCGGATCTGCCTTTTGCAGGACAGACGTTCAACCTAGGTGGTGACACGTCGGAACTTGAGGGCGCCCTGGCTGAACTCAAACCGTTCGTGCAAGGCAAAACTCTGGGCGTTCAGGGTGGATCGACCGCCGCGAATTTCGCAAATGAAGTCCTGAAGGGCATCGTTGAGATCAAGGAATACGGCACTGTCGATCAACACAATCTCGACCTCACAGCAGGCAGGATTGACTTGGTCGTTGGCAACGTCACATCCCTCGCCGCTGCCGCGGAAGACATCGGCGATACCGTCAAGATCGCAGGACCAAGTTTCACTGGTGGCGTCCTTGGAGCCGGGACGACTCATGTAGCGGTTCGAAAGTCTGAGCCGGCGCTTCTCGAGATGATGAACGAAGCAGTGGCGTCCATCATTGCGGATGGAACCAATTCCAAACTTACCAAGAAATGGTTTGGCGTTGATATCGGTAATCCGAACTAACGAAACGCCAGCCTTCGGAGGCGGCGAGATTGCCCGCCGCCTCCCGCTTCCAAAACACAAAATGAATCTGGTCCATGTAATTGGCGGCCGGGGAGGCTTAATGTTCACGCGCGCGAAAATTGCCGATGCTCCTGCAGTTTCCTTCTACTTCGAAGGCGAGCTCATGTCGGGCCGAGAAGGCGACACAATTGCTGCAGCTCTGCTTCTGGCTGATGAACCTGTTCTTCGCAATTCGTTCGTTTCTCATTCGCCGCGCGCGCCCTTCTGCATGATCGGCAACTGCTTTGAATGTGCGGTTGAAGTCGACGGTATCGACGGCGTTCAAGCATGTCTGACGCCGTTGCGTGAAGGCATGCGGATCAACCGCTCGCCGACACAACCTATAAAGGCCAAGACGGCATGACCAAAAAAACGCCTCGATTGAACTATGAGCTCGTTGTGATCGGTGCAGGCCCTGCCGGCATGTCTGCGGCAGTCGAAGCGGCAAATCATAGACTGGATGTCGCTGTTTTCGACATGCAACCGGCACCGGGCGGCCAGATTTATCGCAATCTTGAGGGAAATAGCGCCTACCAATCAAACCTAACGGGGATATTGGGCTCATCCTATTTCGACGGCGCGCCCCTCATCTCAGAATTCCGTTCTGCAAAGATAGACTACTTTCCGCGCTCAACCGTTTGGCACCTGCGGGCCGACGGCGCTGTTGGTGTAACCGTGAACGAAGCCTGCCATTTGATCCGAGCGAAATATGTCCTTGTCGCGAGCGGTGCGATGGAACGACCAGCCCCATTTCCCGGATGGACACTTCCGGGCGTCATGGGAGCTGGCGCGGCACAAACCTTGATCAAAGCAAGCCACGCTATACCGTCTGGTCCAACAGCGATCGCAGGCACCGGGCCATTGGCCATCTTGGTTGCTTACCAACTCATGAAAATGGGGTTAGACCTCCGCGGCCTCCTGCTGACGTCTAACTTCAGCATGCGGCCCGGGAAATCCGTAGCCCTACTCCAGGCGTGGCCCGAGATCCGCGAGGTGTTCAAAGGCCTTAAGTGGTTGGGAGCACTGTCTCGCCACGTCCCGATCTACACTGGGGTCGATAATCTTGTTGCCAGTGGAGAGGACCGCATTGAAAACGTCACCTTTCAGTCAAGAGGCAAAAACCACACGCTAAGCGTCGGAACACTGCTTGTGCACGACGGCATTGTCCCTTTGTTTGAACTTATGGCTGATGCCGGATGCCAACTGGACTGGTTCAGTGGCGAAACCTATTGGATGCCTCACACGAACGCGTGGGGTCAAACAACCTGCGCCAGGATTTTTGCGGCTGGAGACGCTCAAGGTGTTGGAGGTGCAAAGGCCGCGCGGATCCGCGGAGCCCTATCAGCCTTGGAAATCGCGAGGCTAGCGAACCAACTTTCGCAGGATCGGAGAGATTTCCAGGCCAAGCGTCTGCGACACCAACTCAAGAAGTTCCTCTCGCTCCGTCCCTTGATGCGGGCGCAATTTCCAGAAGGTCTATCGGCGACACTGCTGCCTCCTGAGACCATCGTCTGCCGCTGTGAAGAAATCACGTCCAAAACGATCCTCGATGCTCATCGTGCCGGAGCCACCACCATCAATCAGATGAAGGCGTTGACAAGATGCGGGATGGGACCGTGCCAGGGTAAGATGTGCGCACCAACCGCAACCCGCGTTCTTTCGAGCGTTGATCAGATACCCATCGAAGAGATCCAGTCTTACCGCGCCCGTTTTCCTGGCAGACCGCTATCCTTGGGGCAGCTGGCCCAGATGAATGTTTCGCCTGAGTTCCTGCAGAATGCAAAAATCGATCAGGAGATCGACAAACCGCAGCTGACAGGGACCGCCCAATGACGAGATCGAGCGATATCATTGTCATTGGCGCAGGGATCCATGGCCTCAGTTGTGCGTTCCACCTGGCTTGCGAAAAGCGTGCTGTGACAATCTTGGAAAAAGACGTTGTCGGTCAGCACGCATCAAGCGTCAATGCCGGTGGCTTAAGAACATTGCTGCGCGATATTCCTGAGATTCCGCTGTCGCTGGAATCGCAAAAGCGTTGGGAGAATCTTGACCAGATCTTGGGATCAAAATTGGCAAAACCCGCAAAGGTGACAACCAACGTCGGACAAATCGGGATCGCAGTTGAAGCCTCTGAAATGGAATGGTGCAAATCTCGCGCAAACGAGACCAAGAGACTGGGATACGATTACGAGGAAATCATCGATCGCAAGGAACTCGATAAGCTCATCGACAATTTGAGCAGCGAATGCCTAGGCGGCATCATTGCTCGCAAAGACGGTCACGCGAGCCCAGCCAACGCGACACAAGCGTATCGCTCCGCCGCCTCAGCCGCTGGCGTGCGTATTCACGAACGGGTTGTGATCGACAGGATCACCAGGAAAGACCAACAATGGATTGTCCACACTGACGACGGCGCATTTGAAGCTCCGGTAGTCGTCAATTGTTCGGGAGCCTGGGGACACAAGGTTGCTGAAAGTGTGGGTGATCGGCTCCCGATTGAGTGCCAGGCGCTTTCTATGATGGTTACCAAGAGGGTCGGCTTCAACATAACGCCAGTCGTGATCGGCATTGACCAACCGCTCTCCTTCAAACAGACGGATATCGGAACACTTGTCATTGGCGGTGGAATCCCCGCCAAACCGGAACCTGATCTTTCTACGTCAAAACCATACGCTGAGCGTCTCATCGAGAGTGCCAAAACGCTAACGCGATTCTTCCCAAGCTTTTCAGATGTTCAGATCGTGAGAACCTGGTCGGGCTTGGAGGGTTTTACGCCAGATCGAATGCCGATAATTGGCCCAAGCACCGACGCAGAGAACTTTTGGCATGTGTGCGGGTTCAGCGCGCATGGCTTCCAACTTGCACCTGAAACAGGATTTCGCGTTGCCCGATCAATCGTCAACAACCAAGTTGACAACTTGATTGCTCCCTTCACGCCTTCCCGCTTCCAAATCATCAAGAAGGTGAGCTGATGGACTATTTTGAGCTTATGGGATTTGGAGCCGGTGGATGGGGCCCACTGATGCTGAAAGCGGCAGGGATGACGGTCAGCATTGCAGTCGCCGGCTTCACCGTCGGAATATTCTTCGGTATAATCGGCGCCGCGCTCAAGCTGTCTCGCGACCCCGTAGCGATGACCATCGCTGAGACTTACACCACGATCTTTCGCGGTATTCCGGAACTTCTCATCATCTACCTGTTTTATTTCGGCGGAAGTCTGGCGTTCTCAAACTTTCTGCACCTCTTCGGATATCAGGGGTTCTTTTCCATACCGTCTTTTGTGATCGGCAGCATTGCGATTGGAACAGTATCCGGAGCCTATCAAACCGAAGTCTATCGATCAGCATTCCTCGCCATTGATCGAGGACAGATCGAAGCTGCGCGCGCTTGCGGGATGAAGGGGTTCTTGATCCTGCGAAGGATCATCGCACCACAAGTCCTGAGAATTGCTTTGCCGGGGCTCGGTAACGTCTGGCAATCGGCGCTCAAGGAAACCACTCTCTTGTCGGTCACGGGTTTGGTCGAATTGCTCCGCCAGGCCTCAGTCGGTGCTGGATCGACGCGCGAACCCTTCGCTTTCTACCTGACCGCTGGCGCTATTTTCCTCGTCATCACCAGCATCTCAGGCTGGGGTTTCGAAAAGATGGAGAAACACTTTTCACGATCGGTGAGGAAGTAATTCATGGACCTCACCTTTCTAAAAACGACAACCATCTCTCTATTATCCAGTGTTCCACTCACGGTGAGCCTGGTCGCCATATCCCTGGCTTGCGGACTGGTCTTGGCAATCATCCTGACCACAGCGCGCATGCTCGGTCCGGCGCCGATCGTTTGGTTTGTAAAGTCCTACATCTTTGTCTTTCGCGGAACGCCGCTCCTGGTGCAGATCTTTTTGATTTACTATGGGCTTGGGCAATTTGAAGCGGTCCGGGGCAGTGTGTTTTGGGTCGTGCTGCGCGAACCGTTTTGGTGTGCGTCTCTCGCCTTAATGCTCAACACGGCCGCCTACACCACCGAGATCATTCGAGGCGGAATTCAGGCCGTTCCAAGCGGACAAATTGAAGCTGCTCGCGCTTGCGGAATGTCCAATCTGACCTTGGTTCGTCGAATCCTGGCGCCGATTGCACTGCGTCAGGCATTACCAATCTATGGCAGCGAGGTAATTTTGATGATCAAGGCAACATCGCTTGCCAGCGTTATCACAATCCTGGAAGTCACGGGCGTTGCGCACAAAATCATCTCGGCATCTTACCGGCCTGTCGAGGTCTTCATGTGTGCCGGTGCCATCTACCTGTCGCTCAATTTCCTCGTCACGCGCGCAGTCTCGGCTTTTGAGAAAAAGCTCAACAAACATCTTTCCCATACATGAAGAAGGGGAGGGGAAACGAATATGAAAAAAGCCAATGCCATAAGCCTCGACAAGCTCTGTAAAAGTTTCGGCGCGCTCGAAGTCCTAAAAGACATCACATTCGATGCCCTTGAGGGGGATGTGATCTCAATTTTGGGATCCTCAGGATCTGGAAAATCCACGATGCTGAGATGCATCAATATGCTCGAAACACCCACGTCGGGTGACATCTCGATCTTTGGAGAGAAGATCAAAATGAAAGCGTCGAGCCGCGGAATCAAACCAGCTGACAACAAGCAAATCGAACGCATCCGAACTGATGTTGCAATGGTCTTCCAAAGCTTCAATCTCTGGAGCCACATGACCGTTCTGGAGAATGTGATTGAAGCCCCTATTCACGTACAAGGCATTGCGAAAAATGAAGCCGTGGACATCGCTGAATCCGTTCTGAACAGGGTCGGGTTAGCGGAAAAGTTAGACAACTATCCAAGCCAACTTTCCGGAGGACAACAGCAGCGTGTCGCCATTGCCCGAGCCCTTGCGATGAACCCGCGCGCAATGCTGTTCGATGAACCGACCTCAGCGCTCGACCCGGAATTGGTTGGCGAAGTTCTCAAAGTCATGCGGTCGCTGGCTGAAGAGGGACGCACCATGTTAGTCGTCACACATGAGATGGGATTTGCGCGCAATGTGTCAAACCGCGTGCTCTTCCTGGATAAGGGCACAGTTGTAGCAGATGCAAGCCCGGAAAGAATGTTCTCCGGTGATGAAAACGAGCGATTCAATCAGTTTGTCGCCAATGCCCAGCATTAGGATTCGACGAACCAATGGAAACAGACATGATCAACAACGCATCATTCAGAATCATCGGTCGCATCGGCAACATCAACGCCCGAGAACAGGTCACCCACATCTCAATCGCTTCAGACCGACAGATCAAAAAGGACGACGAATGGGTCACTAAAACCGACTGGAACACTGTCACAGTTTTCAATTCCAGCCTTCGCAAGCGCCTCACAAACGCCAAGGTCGGCCAGAAGGGCAATCTGGTGATTTTCGAAGGCAACATCCAGTCCAATGCCCACAAATAGGACACCGACAAGCTCTACCAGACGACCCTCGAAACCATCACACTCAGGCCCGCTGGCTGGATGTGAGGATGTTTGCTCATGTTAATGGTCGGGAGCGCTCAGGTGTCGTTAGCGATTCCATTAATGCTCGATCAGGACACTCTTTTGACGACGCGACGATTTGTACGCTTCACGGCCGAGGTCTTTCCCAATTCCTGAAGCCTTGAATCCACCCGTGGGAAGAATGTGATCACGTGACCGTCCGTATCGATTGACCCAAACCGTACCAGCCTCAATGCGCTTGGTTGCCCGAAGACACTCTTTCAGGTCGCTAGAGTAAACGCCTGCCGCCAGTCCAAACGTTGGATGGTTGGCGAGTTCGTAGGCTTCTTCCTCATCGACGAAGGTTTGGATCGTAACGACTGGGCCAAAGATTTCATTACTCAATGCCGGCGAAGAGGAGTCGAGATTGGTGAGAATTGTTGGTTCATAGAAATAGCCGGGATGATCCAATTGCTTGCCACCGATTGCACAACTTGCACCCTTGGCAATTGCCGCTTTCACGATTCCGTCTATACGCTGGAGTTGCGTCTCGGAGATGATGGGCGAATAGTTCGTATCGTCGACCCATGTTGCGCCGATCCTATAGTCAGACAGCTTGGTCGTGACCCGCTCCAGGATTTCTGGGGCAACACTCTCTTGAACAATGATGCGAGAGCCAGCGACGCAGGTTTGGCCGGCATTGACTTGAATGCCTCTGGCGATCGCAGTCGCAGTACGCTCGATATCAGCCGATCTAAATACGACCTGTGGACTCTTGCCGCCAAGTTCGAGGGTCATGGGTTTGATGCCGGTATCAGCTATTCGCTTGAGTATAGCCCCACCTGCCACCGTCGAACCCGTGAAACTGATTTTTGCGATATCCGAGTGACCAACCAAGCTCGCACCTGTCGTCGGACCGTCGCCTAGAACGATATTGACAATGCCGGAAGGTATACCTGCGCGAGTGGCAAGCTCTGCAAGATAGAGTGTGGAAAATGGCGTCATCTCGGATGGTTTGAGCACCACCGCATTTCCAGCGGCCAGCGCCGGACCCAGTTTCCAGCCCGCCATCGAAAGCGGAACATTCCAAGGCGTGATGGCACCGACAATCCCGTATGGCTCGGTGAGAATCATGCCCAGATGGTTCCCATCGGTAGGAACGACATCTCCGCCTTCCTTATCGGCGAACTCGGCAAAGAACCGGATCTGCTCCGCCGTGACCGCAACATCGACAGAAATCGCCTGACTGATTGGTCGTGTCGAAGCCAGAGCTTCAAGCTGACCAAGCCTTTCCGATTCCTCTTCCATAAGGTCTGCCCAACGCTGCAATAGCTGCGCGCGTTCTCTCGGGCGACAAGTCGCCCATTGACTGGTCTTCAAGGCGTGTTTTGCGCTCTGCACGGCACGGTCGACCATGCCTGGATCGGCGATTGGACAGGCGGCATAGGTTGCGCCGTTCGAAGGGTACCTTAGCTCGATATGTTCGCGATCATCCACGTATGCACCATCGATCCAGTGTCCTTTGGGCAGGTCTACATCTGCTGGGTCGAAGGAAATTGTCGAGTTTTGATTGCGTAGCATGATTACATCATTTCGGATGGCGTTATGGCAGATCCGTCGCTAAAGCGACTGAGCCTGTAAGGTTTTGGATCGACGAAGGGTTTCTCGTTAAGGATGAGTTCAGCCGCGAGACGACCGGCTCCAGGACCAAGAGCAAACCCATGGCCGCTGAAGCTGGACGCGATCACGAGCCCCTCGAGTTTTTCAGTCTTGGAGATAACAGGAATTAGGTCTGGGGACGTATCAATCATGCCACCCCAGGATCGTTCCACGCGGATCCCATTGAGAGCCGGAAATTCACTTAGCGCGGCTGCTAGCGCCCGCTTGACCAATTGCAGATCCGGTGCCGGATCGAGAACCCTGACCTTCTCAAACGGAGAAGTTTCGTCATTGAGCCAACTCCCCCAGGCCTCAGGGCCGTTCAAGAAGCTATGGTTCAGCCGGTACTTGATTTTTTTGGCGACCCTCTTTCGGTACATCTTGTAGAACTTCGTTGCGTAACGCATCCCCTGCGGTGTGATAAACAGGGTTCCATGCCCCATGACTGCAAGGGTGTAGCCTCCATCAATCCGCCGACGGAGGGCTAACCCCGGAATGGTGAGACAACCGGCACCGAGAACGTCAGGTGCGGACGTTGTTTGAAGAGCGGTACCGCCGATATTGGCAACCGGGAGTTCAATGCCGTGATGGCGGCATAATCTGGATGTCCACGCACCCCCCGCAAACACAGCGGCATTGGTCTTGATCAAGCCGCGTTCTGTCCAAACACCAGCCACCCGCCTGTTAGTGACCTCAACGCCTCGCGCTGCGCAATTTTGGTGAAGGGAGACACCGATCTCCTTTGCACCTGCGGCAATGTTTGGTGCTGCAAGACCCGGCTCAGCACGCCCATCTGTGGGCGACCATACGCCACCGAGCCAAGACGATGATTTAGTTAATGCCCGTTCATTTGCTTGGGCCGACGTTAGTATCTGGTTCTGGAAACCGTATTCTTGTGCGCCTTGGCTCCATTTTGACCATTGATCGAGATCAGCCTGTTCATTGGTGCAGTACAAAATACCCGTGCGGCGGAACCCCAGTTCCTGCTGCAATTCGGGCCCGAGCTCTTCCCATCTTTGCATGCTGTATTGCGCGAGAGGGAGTTCGTGCAAATCACGGTTTTGCTGCCTCACCCAGCCCCAGTTACGACCTGATTGTTCGCCGCCAGCAGTGCCTTTTTCCACCAGTGCTACGGAAACGCCCTTTCGTGCCAATTCGTAAGCCGTGCAAACTCCGATGATGCCCGCTCCTACGACAACAACGTCTGCCTGGTTAGGAAAGTTCGGGCTGTCTTCGATCTTTTTGATTTCTATGGACATCTATCTTGCTTGTACAACTGGAGGCATCGAGCGGCTTTACGCCTCATCAAGGAACAACGACGTAGATCTTCCGAACGGTCTCAAGTGTGCGCCACACACCTTCGAAGCCTGGCTTCATGACAAAGCTGTCGCCTGACTTGAAGACATGCGTATCACCTCCAATCTCGGAGATCTCAACGACGCCAGACAGGATGTGACAGAATTCAAAAGTTGCTCCCTTGACCGAACGAGTCTCCCCCGGCGTTGCCTCCCAAACGCCGGTTTGAACGGCTGCGTCCTTGGACTCATCTTGAGACCAGGTCTTGAACGCTGGCCTCCCACTGATCAAGCGTTCGGGGAGAGCAGTGGACTCCTTTGGAGGAAACGATGGAGCAGTGTCGATGGAGACAAGAAGGGACATGAATTACCTCTAAAATGTGAAGATAAGAGCCCAAAGTTCGCAACGGGCCGGCTCACTCGGAAAGCCTCTCGCCAATGGCTTCAATGAGCACGAGACAGTTCTCGAGTTCGGGAAGAGTTATGTACTCGTTGGGTCGATGAGCACGGCCAATCTCGCCAGGGCCGCAAACAATGGCGTCTAGGCCGGCCTCTTGGAAAAGACCGGCTTCCGTCCCAAAGCTGACTGCGGGCAGCGGTCGTTTTCCCGTCAGTCCTGCCAATTGCGTGGCAAGCGGGGTGGACGCATCGAGCCGAAGCGCAGGATATGAGCTCACGATTTCCCAGCTGGTCTCGAAACCTTCTGACCGCAGACGATCTAGAGCCGCTTCGACAGGGTCCAGTAACCGCTTCGGTAAGACACCGAACATCGCGCGGGCTTCCATCTCCAGTATGCAGTTTTCGGGAACAATGTTTATTGCCTCTCCGCCTCTAATCGTGCCGATCTGCAGAGTTGAATATGGTGGTTCAAAATTTGGGTCGTGGGGGCCTTTGATGAGGTTTTGTGCTTCTTTTACAGCGGTGTCGAGAACTGGGAGAATGGCGTGAATTGCGTTCAAGCCAAGATCCGGCCGGGAGGAATGTCCTGCCTTACCTCGGACAACAGCGCGTGCGGCGACTTTTCCCTTGTGAGCGAGCACAGGAACAAGGCCGGTTGGCTCTCCAACAATGACGCTCTCTGGAGGCGCGCATAGCCTCGGCAGCTTCGCAATAAGATGGGGGACTCCTTTACAGCCCGCCTCCTCGTCGTAGGATAAAGCGATATGGACGGGTCGAGTAAGCCTCTTGGAGCGCAGATTTGCTAGTGCGGCGAGAGCACATGCGACGAATCCCTTCATGTCGACCGTGCCGCGGCCATAAAGACGCTCTCCCTTGCGGCGAAGGATGAAGGGGTCACCCTCCCAACCGGCCTCGACCGCTGGCACTACATCCAAATGCCCAGAAAGGACGATACCGGGCACATTTCTTGGCCCGATAGAAATGAAAAGATTTGCCCGGTCACCCTCTGGTCCAGGAACGATAGAGACATCAGCGCCATGGGAGTTTGCGAACTCTCGGACCCATTCGACAATGTCTAAATTCGATCGCCCAACGATCGATCGAAACGACACAAGTCTTTCAAGAATTCTGAGAGGGTTCAACTCTAGTTCCATGGTGCATCAACTTCCCCATTCGCCTTAGCGCTTTGAAGCGCGATATCTTTCGGAACTGCCGCTTCGTGGATGCGTCTATAGGTGTGTGTCCAGGACGCTCATGATCCAAAGGACCTTCGCTTCAGAATCGGAGCGGTTGACAATTTCATGGGGAATGTCGCTGGGGAATTGGAAACTGTCCCCTTCTCCCAACAGTGCGGTTTGTGAGCCAACTTTGAGGCTAACTTCCCCGGAGATTACATATCCGCCCTTCTGTCCTGTCCCGACGAGCACATCTTCACTAACGCCACCGGGTGGCAACGTGACAAACATGAAACGAAGATTCTCATCCGGTCGAGGTGAAAGTAGCTCCTTAACCAGACGCGTCTCACCAACCAGAATTCGTGGACGTTCGGCAGCCCGCCGCACAAAATTCAACTCCGGAGTAGCTGTGGTATCCGGTGGAGGTTGCAAAAACTCCCACAAATTTACGCCAAGCGCCGCGCGAAGTCTCTGCAGGGTTTTCACTGATGGATTTGAACCGCCCCGCTCAATCTGACTCACAATCCCCGCAGAAACCTTAGCTTTGGACGCCAGTTCATTGATCGTGAGATTCTGCTCGTTACGCAGAGCGCGAAGACGCTCTCCGATGATTCTTGTGTC
This sequence comes from Hoeflea prorocentri, assembly GCF_027944115.1. NCBI lineage: Bacteria > Pseudomonadati > Pseudomonadota > Alphaproteobacteria > Hyphomicrobiales > Rhizobiaceae > Hoeflea > Hoeflea prorocentri. The sequence continues at coordinate 253,225 of NZ_JAPJZI010000001.1, forward strand.
ACCGTCCACTGGCAGGGCATCCGCAGTATCGGGCTCCATACTCTTTTCTTTAGCCGACATCGATTCCATCCATACAATATAATGAATTCCGTACAACACGCTCAACGAAGCGTCAAGATGAAGACGATCAAAGAAAGTAGGCCAAGAGCACTATTTCCTCCCAAAAAAGTAGCAAATAAGCATTTCATCCGAGATTCGCCGCATCGCTGCTGCAAAACAGAAGGCTTGACACAAAATTCAATATAGTGAATATCCTTCATTTAATCGAGATCGGGAACGTCGAGATCGAAACCGACAGGCAATAATGGGACTGCGATAGTGCTGGGATACGTGCTCAAGAGAGCGATACAGGGAGTGCTCCTGGTATGGCTCATGTCAATCGTTGCTTTCGTGGCGATTTACGCGCTCGGTGATCCCCTCGCTTTGCTCATAGACCCGAACTCACCCGCCGAGGTGGTTGAACGAATAAGGCGAGACCTCGGTTTGGACCTTCCGCTTTATGAACAATATCTACGCTTCGCGGCAGGTCTCTTGCGGGGTGACTTCGGAAACTCCTACGTGACAGGACAACCCGCGCTCGGATATATCCTCGAACGATTTCCAGCCACTCTTGAACTGACCCTTGTTGCAATGGTCATCGCCGCAACCGTGGGCTTGCCGCTCGGTCTTCTGGCGGGATACAAGCCAGATTCCATAGTTGGTCGCGGAGCCAATGCTCTCGGAATGCTCTTTCTTAGCGTTCCCGCGTTTTGGGTGGCTCTTGCCCTGATCATCGTGTTCAGTATTGAATTGCGTTTGCTTCCAACCGGCGGACGGGGCGAGGTTGGATCGTTCCTTGGAATTAAAACCAGCCTGGTCACATTGGATGGCTTGCGTCATCTACTTCTGCCCGCAATTAATCTTGCTCTCTTTCCGACAGCGTTGTTCATCCGCTTAACCGCCTCAGGAACCCAGGACGCGCTGCAATCCGTTAGTACCAAGTTCGCTCGCGCCAAAGGCCTAAACACGAGACGCATCCTTTCGGTTTATGTGCTGCGGAGCATATTGGTACCGATCATCACGGTCATCGGGATCGTCTTCGGCATCCTATTGGCATTCGCAGTGGTTACCGAAACTATCTTCGCATGGCCGGGCAGCGGGCGCCTCATCATCGATAGTATTCGTTCATCGGATCGCCCCGTCATTATTGCGTATTTGATGTTCACGGTGACTCTTTTCGTCATCATCAACTTCACGGTCGATCTTCTGTGCGCCCTTCTGGATCCTCGAATCTCCATCAAAGGGGGCAAGTGATGCATAGATACTTCAAACGCCTCTTGTCCAAACCAAGCGCTGTGATCAGTTTTGCCATTTTGGTCATTCTCATTTTGGGCGCCGTTGCCGCGCCCTTGATTGCCTATCAAGACCCGTATGACCTAGCGGTGATAGACATTATGTCGTCCCGCCTTCCCCCAGGGACCCCCAGTGTCGACGGTTACATCCATTGGATGGGCACCGATGATCAGGGGCGCGATCTCTTTTCGGCCGTCGTTTATGGCCTGAGGGTGAGCCTGATGGTTGCGACCATCGCCACGTCGATTGCCTTGGTCGTGGGTGTGTTGGTTGCCCTCGTGGCGGCTCACTTCGGCGGTATCGTCGACGCATTTCTGATGCGCCTTGTCGATCTGCAGCTGGCATTTCCGAGCATTCTTACAGCGCTGGTTCTGGTCGCATTGTTGGGGTCCGGCCTCGATAAGGTGATCTTCGCGATCATCTTGGCCCAATGGGCCTACTTTGCCAGAACGCTGCGCAGCGCTGCGATGGTCGAGCGCACTAAGGAATACATCGACGCCGCGCGCGTCATGCGGTTCTCCAACCTCAGGATCATGTTCAAGCATCTTCTGCCAAATTCGGTGGCGCCACTGGCCGTGGTGGTCGTCGTGGAGATTGCAGCCGCTATCGCGCTCGAAGCAACTTTGTCCTTTCTTGGAGTTGGTCTTCCTATCACAGAACCATCGCTTGGGCTGCTGATAGCGAATGGCTACTCTTACATGCTTGCGCAGCAATACTGGCTCAGCCTGTTTCCCGGTTTGGTCCTCTTGTTGCTGCTGCTCAGCATCAACCTCTTGGGCGAACGAATGCGCCAAATCAATAGTTCCAAGGGGTGATTGTCGATGCCGCACTCTCAAAAAAACATACACCCAAGCGAAACTGTCCTCTCGGTCCAAAACCTTGTCACCGAGTTCGGCATCGAAGATGGCGTACTGCGCGCCATTGATGATGTCAGCCTGGAAGTAAAGCAGGGAGAGGTCCTCGGAATCGTTGGCGAGAGTGGGTCCGGCAAATCAGTAACCGGCTATTCAATCCTTGGACTGATCGATGCACCCGGTGACGTCGTGGATGGCAAGGTCATGTTTCACGACACCGACCTGCGCAAGGCTGATGAGGAGACTCTTCGCCAGATTCGGGGCGATGGTATTGCCATGGTTTTCCAGGATCCGACTGCCTCCCTTCATCCAATGCTGACGATCGGTGTTCAAATGGTCGACGCCGTGCTGGCGCATCGATCCATCAGTCGTCGCGACGCGTGGGTGCAATCTCGCGACACGCTTGCTCGCGTTGGAATACCCTCACCGGGCGAGCGCATGCGGGCATATCCGCATGAATTGTCAGGCGGCATGCGCCAACGCGTCGCGATAGCGATCGCTTTGTTGAACCAGCCAGATGTGATGATCGCTGATGAGCCCACGACGGGCCTTGATGTCACAATACAAGCGCAGATTCTCTACGAAGTTCAGAAACTGGTCGAAGACACCGGAACAGCGGTGATTTGGATCACCCATGATCTGTCAATCGTTGCCGGGCTCGCTGACCGTGTTGCAGTAATGTATGCGGGGCGAATTGTGGAAGAGGGCAGAATTGCCGACGTGATCGATCGGCCGGCTCATCCCTACACAGCAGGGTTGCTCGCCTCAGTTCCCGATAGCAACCGCGATCGCCGCAGACTTCCACAAATTACCGGGTCAATCGGCGAGGCACACAAGCTTCCTGGGTGTCGCTTCGCACCACGTTGCAAGTTTGCCAGCGAAGCATGTGAAGTCCGGCCCGTTTTTGAAGAAATCGCTCCAGGCCACAAAGTCGCGTGCGTCGAAACACACCGTTTGGCTTCGGAATTCGCGGAGGGCGCCAATGTCTGAGATCGCTCCCTACGATAATCAGCCTGTCCTCTTGAGGATTGCAAATGTCAGCAAGACTTTCGAGCTTGGGCGAAGTCATATGGGACTTGGCCCAAAACGCAGGCTTCAGGCGCTTGACAACATCAATTTGGAGATCAGGCGTGGCGAAATTTTGGGGCTGGTTGGAGAGTCCGGTTCTGGAAAATCAACGCTCGGTCGGACTGTCGTCGGGTTGACCGCTCCGACTGAAGGCCAGATCAAATTCGTAAGCTCAAACGACACATCAGAGCTCCGCTCCAAGCGGTTCGGTGCTCAGATGGTTTTCCAAAACCCCTATTTGTCGCTCAATCCGCGCCAAAAGGTGAAAAACATAATCGGCGAGCCGATTGAGGTACACCACATCGAAGGGGATGTTCACCAGCGCGTATCCGAATTGATGGCCCAAGTAGGGCTTTCGCCGCAATTTGCTGAACGTCGACCGAGCGAAATGTCAGGCGGTCAGGCGCAGCGGGTTGGTATTGCACGCGCCTTGGCGTTGTCGCCCGAGTTGATCGTCTGTGACGAAGCCATCTCAGCACTGGACGTTTCCATTCAAGCACAAGTGCTGAACCTGTTTTCAGAGATCCAGGAACAAACCGGCTGCAGCTATCTCTTCATCAGCCATGACCTGCCGGTCGTTGAGCGACTGAGCCACAGAGTAGCGATAATGTATCTGGGCCGCATCGTCGAGGTGGCCGAGACGACCGACTTGTTTGCACATCCAAGGCATCCATACACACGCGCGCTCATCGGAAGCGCGCCACGCCTTGAAGCCAAGAAGCTCAAATTCGAACCAATCAAGGGCGAAATCCCTTCTCCCATAAACCCACCGATCGGTTGCCACTTTCACCCGCGCTGTCCACTGGCGATCGACCGTTGCCGTGTCGAAAGGCCGGCACTCGTTGCAAGTGAAGCTGGACACCTAGCCGCCTGTCATCGTGCCGAAGAAGTCGTCAAGCTTCCCCACCCAAACGAGGCACAGTCCGGCGACGCTGCCAGTTCTTCCTCCTTCAGCGAAAGGCACCAAAAATGATGCTGCAGGAGAACGAAACCGGCGTCGTAGAATGGTACATGGGGCCATACACACTCAGCACCGATCGAGCTCGGATTGATTTGAACCACGTCTATAGGTTTCTCGCAGAAGATTCCTACTGGGCTCGCGACGTGTCGAAGGATTTCATCGTCCGCTCCGCTTATCTCCTGGATGTCTACGTCGATCAGGCGCATCGCGGCCTTGGACTGGGAACCTGGCTGGCCCAGGTCATCCAAACTCATCCCGATCTTAAGAGTGTCACCCGCTGGCTCCTAACCACGATCGATGCCCACGCGGTTTATGGAAATGCTGGCTTCAAGCCTATCGCACATCCTGAATGGTTGATGGAGGTCGTCTTGCCCATGCCCGAAGACGGCGCCGAGCTCCGGTCAGCTCACGCCGAGAACAGAAAGTAGTCGACTTATGGTCTATCGAATAGGTGTCGATATTGGCGGTTCATTCACGGATTTTGCAGTGCTGGATGAGCGTGACAACTCGATCCGCACGCTGAAGGTCCTGTCTCGCCCTGACCAACCTGGCAATGAGATTAGAACCGGCCTGAGTTCCTTGCAGGAACGTTATCATATCGCTCCTGGCGAAGTGAGTTACTTCACCCATGGCACCACGGTGGGCATTAACTCGGTCATCCAACGTCATGGTGTGAAACTCGCTTTGTTTACCACCGAGAATTTTCAGGATGTGCTGGAGGTGGCACGTCTAAAGATCCCGCATATCCATGACTTGTTCAGCCGCCGTCCCGCGCCGTTGATCCCACGTGACATGGTGTTCCCCATAGCGGAACGGACGGATCGCAATGGTAGGATTCTTAAGTCAGTTGATCGTGACAGCGTTGTTGCTGCTGTAGAGGGCGCACTAGACGCAGGCGCTGAGGGCATCGTTGTCTCCTTGCTGCACAGCTATCGCAACGGTGAGAATGAAGCCCGCGTGCGGGACATCGTAGCAGAATTTGCGCCACAGCTGCTGACATCCTGTTCCGCGGAGATATGGCCCATTATCCGCGAATATGAGCGAACCATCACAGCAACGATCAACGCATATGTCCAACCCAAGGTCATCTCTTATCTGGAGTCCTTCGAGACGGCGCTGACCGAAATGGGCGTATCGGCCCCTCCGCTGATCACCAAATCCAACGGTGGTGTCATGGCCGTCCAACAAGCCAAGGCCGAGTGTGTGCAGATGATCTTGTCTGGCACAGCCTCCGGAGTGATTGGTGCGAGCTTTATCGCTGAAGCCTGTGACTTTCCCAAGCTGTTGAGTATGGACATTGGCGGCACGTCAGCTGATGTCGCGGTGATCGAAAATGGCGAGGCGCAATATGGCACAGGCGAGATCATCGGGGATTTTCAGATTCATATCCCGTCCGTTTCGGTCACTTCGGTCGGACAAGGTGGGGGGTCCATCGCCTGGATTGATGATCTAGGCGTGTTGTGTGTCGGGCCCGATAGCGCAGGCTCGTTACCTGGTCCTGTTTGCTATCAGCGAGGTGGTACCCGTCCGACGGTGACTGACGCATTCGTCGTGTGCGGCATGATTGGACACGGCGACCTAGGATACAACGCGGTGAAGGTCGATGTCGACGCCTCCCGTCGTGCCATGGCTGACCTTGCCGGTCCGCTTGGAATTTCGATCGAAGAGACCGCCGAAAACATTATCCAAATCGCGACATCGTCCATGTACACCGGAGTTTCCGGGCTGTTATCGCGATTTGGTATCGATCCCCGCGAGTATCATTTTTTAGCGTTTGGCGGTGCAGGACCAATGATGACCTGCTTTCTCGCCCGCGAAATGAACATGAAGGGTGTCATTGTCCCACCCACGCCAGGTGTTCTCTCGGCGCTTGGCGGGCTCGTCGCAGATCTGAAAAATGACTTTATTCAGACCCTCTTTGCCGACCTGACCCCAGAGCTCTCTGGCGAATTGAGAGACATTGCAAAAAAACTGGCCGACGATGCGATCAGTTGGCTCGAGCGTGAGCATGGCAAAGGTTTAGACTATAGGCTGAGCTTCTTGAGCGACATGCGTTATCGCGGTCAGAGCTTCGAAATTGAGGTGCCGCTTGAACAAAACTGGATCGAGCAAGATGATTTTGCAGCAATCCGCTCAGCATTCGATGCACAACATGAAAAGCTCTTTGGTCATGCCGACAGCACCGCACCTGTGCAGATTATCAGTCTTCGCTTGGTGATTGCGTCACCCACTCCCAAGCCACGACTGCTCCAAATTGCGACGGGAATTGGCCGTCCGGAGCCGCACGGCAATGTCAATTGCCGCATGGATGGGCAGAGCCTGAATGTTCCACTCTATTTGCGCGAGAAAGTTCTGGCCGCGCAGGTCATTCCGGGCCCAGCCATCATCGCACAGGACGATACGACCACATGCGTTCCACCAGGAATGCAGGTTGATGTCGATCCCTTCGGCAATCTCATCATCACTCCGAAAACGAACTGAGCGCAACGACCATGGCTATTGACGGACGTAACCTACAGATCCTCGCCAACTACTGCGCTGCAGCCGCAGATGCCATGGCCTTCACCTTGATGCGCACCGCACATTCGACCTTTGTCAAGGAGACCGAGGACTTTTCGTGCCAGATTGTAACACCTGATGGCTTGGCCTTCGCCTCGCCTCGCAGCTTTGGTGCGCCTTGGTACAGCGGCATCAACTACAAGCCTGTCATTGATCTGATCGAAGAGTATCAAGAAGGTGATATCTGTATCACCAACGATAGCTATGCTGGAAACGTCGCAACACACTCTCCGGACATTCACATCTGGAAGCCCGTCTATTTCGAAGGGCGAATTGTTTGCTTTGTCGTTGGGCACATTCACAACACGGACGTGGGCGGTGCGGTACCGGCTTCTCTGTCACGCTCGCTGACGGAAATCGTCCAGGAAGGTATCCGTATTCCGCCGTTGAAGATCGTTTCCGGTGGAAAAATGGACGAGAACGTTGCGTGCATCATGCGGTTAAATGTGCGTGCGCCCGAGCAAAACTGGGGTGACTTCAACGCTCAGATCGCTTCGGTGAACATTGGTGAACGTAAGATCAAGGAGATCGTCGAGAGATTTGGAGTTGATGACTTCTGCTCAGGCATTGAAGACATTCTAAACTATGGTGAGGCGCAAGCTCGCCGCATCATCGCAACAATCCCAGACGGCGAATATTTCTACGCCGATTATGCCGATGAGGACAGTGATAACGGCTATCCATGTCGCATTGCCATCACCATGCGGATCGAGGGGGGCCAGCTTGAGCTTGACTACACAGGCTCAGATCCGCAACTGACGTCATCCCTCAATATGCCTACCGGCGGCCGTGAGCGGCATCCGCTTGCCTTGATCGGTGTAACTTATGCCCTGTCGACGCTCGATCCCGATCTTCTGCTGAATGCAGGCACACTGCGTCCGACACGGGCCATTCTGCCCGAAGGCACTGTAATGAATTGCGAGGCACCCGCTGCGGTTGGCATGCGCTCATTAACAAGTGTTGTTGCGCAGATCGCAACGTTGGGCTGCTTCTCACTTGCAGTTCCTGACCGGATGCCTTCGCCTTCGCCTGGTGGCAATTCAATCATGAATGTTCGGACTGTGGATGAGAAGAACCGCGTCGTAGTTGCATCAATCGGCCCGGTTGGTGGCGGGGGTGGCGGCACACCGAAACACGACGGTCCGGATGGTTCTGGTGGTCTTTCAGGCTTTCTCAAGAACACGCCCGTCGAAATCAATGAGGCTGAAGTCCCCATCCTCTTCAATCGCTATGGCTTACAGCCCGATACGGCAGGAGCCGGGCGTTACCGCGGCGGACTGGCGACAGTAATGGAGTTTTCCGTTTCTGCGCCAAACACGATCGTAACAGCGCGGAATCGAGATCGCTCGCATTTTGCCTCGGCTGGTGTCCTGGGCGGGCACTCTGGCGCCAATTCGTCCTTCACGATCAATCCCGACACGGCACAGGAAGTACAGCTCGACAACACGGATCTGGTGAAATGCGAACCAGGCGATGTGGTGCGTGTGATTGGGCCGGGTGCCGGTGGATACGGCGCCCCAATCGAGCGCGACCCGCAAGCGGTCTTGTATGACTGGCATTGCGGCTTTGTCAGCATCGAAACCGCTCGAGACGACTATGGCGTAGCCATTGTCGCCGGCATGGTCGATGTCGCTCAGACTGCGCGTCTGCGCTCCCAAATGCAGAGCCAACCAACAGGCCATTTCGAATTTGGACCCACCCGAACGGAGTTTGAAAACATTTGGACACCAGAGCGCTACGGCACTCTGACCACTTTCCTCGCTCAGAGCCCCATCGTATGGCGCCATTTTCTCAAACACCAGGTGTTCTCGGCAGTAGAGGCTCAAAAGGGCACTCAAGTGCCGATTGAAACACAGATGCAAAGGATCTTCTCCGATCTGCGTGATCGGTACCCTGCAATCACAAAGGAGGCTCTCTTGAACCAATGAGGTTCAAATGTGCCTCCTGCGCAATCAGCGGGGTGCGGGGCAGGTGCCACCCATCGCGGCCGATGCCCGATGAGAAACAGGAAATATGCCAATTCAAGAGGAAACCAACAATTAGGAGGAACGACAAAATGACAACACTTAGAAAATGGATTGCAGCTGCAGTCATCGCAGTAGCGCCTTGCACTGCGATGGCCGAAGATCTCACAATAGGGATGCCAATCGAACCTGTGATGGATCCCCACTATTTTTGGTCAAGCAAGTACCTGCAATACTATCGGCACTACCTCGGATTTCTCGTGACTCTTGACCTTGATGCACAGGTCTCGCCGGCATTGGCCGAAAGTTGGGAAGCTGCCGAGGATGGGTGGACGTTCAAACTTCGCCCGGATGTCCGCTTTTCCGATGGCTCATCTGTCGATGCAGAAGATGTCGTGGCGTCCTACGAGCGTGCCCGCAATTATCCGCAGGCCGCCGGATCATACGCTGGACTGTTCAACAATGTTGACGACATTGTAGCCGTGGACGCCAATACGGTAAGGCTTGAGACCAGCAGCCCTTACCCCTCTCTCGGCTTTGCGATGACGCAAGTCCCGATTATTCCATCAGAAATTGCGAAAAGTGCAGAACAGGCTGATTTCAACGATATTGCGACATCGGTTTCGGCCGGTCCGTACAAGCTGGCCAGTTACCTGGCGGGGCAGAATATCGTGCTTGAGCGGAACCCCGACTATTGGGGCGAACCTGCCAAGTTTGACAATGTTACGCTTCGGATACTCCCGGAAAACTCAGCTCGCATGGCTGCTTTGTTGGCCGGAGATGTGGACGTAATTGGTGAGGTGCCGCCGGAGTTTGTCGATCGAATCCGTGAGAACGAAGCCCTTGAGGTTCATGCTGGTCCGTCGATGCGTACCGTTTATCTCGTCGTTGATCAAGCGAGCGAGGACACAACACCGTTTGCAACGGACATGGATGGCGCACCACTGTCTCAGAACCCGTTCGCGGACAAACGAGTGCGCGAAGCACTGTCCTTGGCGATTGATCGTGAAGCGATCAGGGATCGCGTAATGAACGGATTGTCGTTTCCGACCGGGCAGCTCGTTGCAAAGGGTGTTGGCGGTTATTCCGACGACATCGCAATTCCACCATATGACCCAGAAAAGGCCAAGGCGCTGTTGGCTGAGGCAGGTTATCCAAATGGGTTCAAGACAAAGATTCACTGCACAAATGACCGCTATGTGAATGACGGGAAGATCTGTCAGGCACTTGGCCAGATGTTTTCACGCATCGGTGTTTTGACCGAAGTCGAGACCTTGCCAAGTTCCGCCTTTTTCCCAATTGTCAACCAGCATCCCTCTGGTGCGAGCATGCTTCTGTTGGCGTGGAGTTCAGCTGGCAGCGGAGAGGCCGACGTTCTGGCTCAGACTCTGCGCACCTATGATGCCGACGAAAAGAAGGGTGTTTGGAACCTCGCCAGCTATAGCAACCCAGAGCTCGATGCACTCATTGCTCGTTATGAAACGACCATCGACAAGGACGAGCGTTGGGCACTTGCAAGGGAAGCCATGCAGCTTGCGGTAGAAGACTTCGCGCAGATTCCAATTCATGACCAAAGCGTGATTGTGGGTACGCGCCGGGATATCGAATACAAGACAACGCCAGAAGAACTGACAACAGCAATATCCGTCCAATAGTCTGTTCAATTCGCTGTTGATGCGCCGAGGAGAACAACCTCGGCGCATTACCACCAGTTTTTAGAAGCGCTCAGCCGTTAAATGGTTACCTCCCAAGCCGCTCGCGGCGACTCGGGTCAGTAGGCGGAACGAGATTTTCACTCACCGCCTGCTGACCTTCTTTCTTAGTATTGTTTGCGCATCAAGACCGCGGACCAGGCGCAACCGATCGATTGGTAGCACAGAAGGAAATCTTGCGATGTCGCTGACGCGCCGTGATTTGACCCTGAGAATTGCGCGGGAGTTCGCGATTTCGAATACGGAGGCGAAGCGACTTGTAGATGGCATGTTCGATCTGATCGCTGATGCGCTTGGCAATAGGTCGTCAAATTTGGAATAATCACCAAGGTGCACGTCGTAACAATCTGATCACCGCGTTCGACAATGAGCACCGTGCCCGCCCCTCGTATTTCTTGAGCACGGAAATGTTGTTTTTGGCGCGATCGATTGGACATCTCTCGTTGTCAGAAGGAAGATGTGTGTAGAGATCCAGAAGCGCCTCTATATCACTTGTCGATGCGGCACGAAACAACACGTCTGCTTTCATCGGCGGGAAATACACATTATTGCCCTTGCACAATTGAACAACTGGGCGCTGTCGGGTCCGTCGTTGCGTGATGGATGAACCCACAGAATTCTATATGAATTACTGTGCGATGGTCTCTTCATGATCATCACATTACCGCTTGGAAAAGAACCCGCTAACAGTGTTAGTTGCGGGCCCCCGCAACCACTGAGACCGACATTCCCGAAGAGGGCATGTCGGTTTTTTGGTTTTTGTCGTTATTTACCGCCCATTCAAGGATCGTCCTGAAGTCACCGTGTAAGGTGGCGTCGATCTCGCCACGCTTAGGACCCGGACTGAGCGTGATGCGCTCAATCAGACCACGAATGGCTGCTGCCGCCTCGTCTCGCTCTTGAGGATTCTGGAGTGCCTCAGCAAGCCGCTCCACCTTACGCCGGTAAACGCCGGCAACGTTCGGATGAATGTCCGGGATGTCAGTATGGATGTTTGAGAGCCGCTCGGTCAGTTCGTCCTGCTCGGCCTCCAGCTTGCGGAGCCGGTCCGCTAGGGCGCGGCTATAGCCTCCGTCTTCAATGACAGCGACGATCTCCTCAAGCTTCTTCTCGATGTTCACCAGGGTCTTGCGATCTGCTTCCTCGGAAGCACGTCGTTCCCGGTTCAGCCGATTGGTCTCCTCGACATAGGCACGCATTGCTTCGGCTGCGACCTCCGGGGCCATGAGTCTGTCGCGAAGTCCGACCAGCATGCGCTCCTCCAACGACTTTCGAGCAATGGTGCGGCTGTTCTTGCAGCTGCCGTTCATGATGTGGTTGGAGCAGGCATATCGATCCTGGCCCCGCAGGGAATAGGTTCCGCCGCAGCAACCGCAGAAGATCAGGCCAGAAAGCAAAGCGCGGGGCCGATGGGTTTGGTTCAGCCGATTGGCATGGGCAGCACGGGTGGCGTTAATAACCTTGGCATATTTGCTTGCCAGATTTTTCTGTTGGTCTTTGACGGATTGCCACAACTCATCATCGATGATGCGCAATTCCGGCACCTCTTTTACAATCCACTCTTCGGGTGGATTGATGCGCGAGACCCGCTTTCCGGTCGCTGGGTTCTTTATGTAGCGCAGTCGGTTCCAGACTAATCGTCCGATATAGAGCTCGTTGTTGATAAGGCCGGTACCGCGTTTGGCATGACCGCGTATGGTCGAATCCGTCCAAAGAGTTCCGGTTGGCCCTTGTACACCGTCCTCATTGAGACGGCGGGCCAGGGCGCGTGGACTGATCCCGGCGGCAAAGTCCCGGAAGACACGGCGGACGATCTCGGCCTCGGCCTGATTGATTGTTCTTCCGCCCCGGAGCGGCTCTCCATTGGTATCCAAGTCCTTTACGACATCATAGCCGTAGCAGAGACCTCCGCCGGACTTGCCCTGTTCTACTCGACCTCTCAAGCCTCGATGGGTCTTGGCGGCAAGATCTTTCAAGAAGAGGGCATTCATGGTGCCTTTCAAACCGACATGAAGCTCGGAGATTGCACCCTCAGCCACAGTGACGATCTCAACACCCGCAAAGCGCAAATGCTTGAAGAGGGTTGCGACATCCGCCTGATCGCGGCTTATCCTATCGAGCGCCTCAGCAAGCACCACATCGAAACGACCTGCCTGGGCCTCTTGAAGAAGCGCCTGCATGCCCGGCCTCAAGGTGACGCTTGCGCCGGAGATGGCTGCGTCCTGGTATGTCGCAGCAACTGTCCAGCCCTCACGCTCGGCTTGCTCGCGGCAAAGGCGGAACTGATCTTCGATAGAGGCAGCATTCTGATTGTCCGAAGAATAGCGGGCGTAAAAGGCAACACGGGTCATAAGATCAGGCTTCCTATTCCTCATCGGCCCTGGGCGCAGGACGGTTGTCGTTATCCGGGCTTGGCTGCTCGAATGCTTCACGTGCGATCTGTCGCCCGATAAGACGAGCGAGCGTCAGGACCGTCGCGTTACACCGCGTTGCTGCATCACCGTTGTCGTTTGCTGCAGAACTCCGGCTGCTGCCAATCGGTCTGTCCTCGTCTTCGACCATCACTGACCCTTTCCCAAGAGGCTCTTGGTTGCGTGTCAGATTTAAGTCCGGAAATTCGACCGATCAACGGCAAAACCTGCTTAAAAATATACACTTACGTCCATCATCAACCAGCTTAACTCCTTTCAGGGAAAGCCCCGAACACTCCAGCAATTTCCATCTAATATTCTTTTTTCAATGCTTAAAGAGATTCTCGCCGGGCCGAAGAAGGCGGGCTGTCAAGGGCGGGCCACAGGACCGCCGCCTTTGGCGGGCGCAGCCCCTTGACTGACCGCTGCGGCCCGGCAGGCTTGCTTGCAAGCAGCAAAAACAGTCTTCTGATCCACCGAAAGATTCTGCCAATATCGACATGCGGCCTGACAAGGGCGCTATTCACGATCTGCAATGCGCCTAAGGTCCGTAAGGACGGCATCCAACCACGCGCGGTCCTCGTACATGTAGACCCGCGCTGCATCTTGCCGCGTTGCAATTGCTCCAAGACTGAGCTTGGCATGGACGCCAGCTACCGTCAGTGCCGGAACGGCAACGGCTTCACGTACGGCCTTCGCGTAGCCTTCAAAGGATTTCCAGCATTCAAGCCATGCATCCGCATGATTGTCCCTGATAGGGCGGGGCATGAGATCGTTTCGTCTACCTGCGGCGCGAAGACGCTTCAGTATTCGCCGTGCCCTGGCGTTCTGATTTCGAAATTGTACAGCTACCGCGATACGGCGGAACAACTCGGCATCGAGATCGAAGTCGGGTGATGGAAGGCTTGGTGCATCTATGGCGTTGAATACCGGAACCGCCAATGCCGGCGCTGCGATGCTACCGGCCAGTATGGCACGGCGGGAAAGTCTTGTGTTAAGGGTAGGGGTAGCCATGACCAGACTCCTCTAAGTCAGGTTGTGGTCAGGCGTGGGAGGGTGTACCAGCACCCTCTCTCGCCGTTTTGAGCGTGATTGCATCTACTTCTATATTAGACTATTACATTGACTTGAGCTCATTTGAAAGTCAATGAAAAAGTAAGGTTTTTCCAAATTGATCACTCGAGATCAGTGTAGGGCCGCACGTGCGTTGGTCCAGATGAGTCAAGTCGACCTTGCGACAGCGGCAGGACTTTCAAAGCAAACTGTTATTGATTTCGAACGCGGCGCCCGAAATCCGCATAAAAAAAATCTTATGACTATACGCACCGTCCTTGAGGCCGCCGGAGTGGAGTTCATTGACCCGAATGGCGGTGGGCCCGGTGTGCGATTGCGTGAATGATGTCTACAGGACGGAACTATTCCACCATAAGTATTTTACACCCTATGCTATTGTGGTGCTGAACGGATAACTCAGTCAGTTTTGGTAAGGCCTTGAATGAAGGGTTGCACCGACTGTTTGATGGTTACACCCATCGTTGCAGGTAATGACACCTTGTCCACCCACAGTTTGGGTCACGATAAGAGGTTGTTATGACGAGTTAGATTTTAAGGAGTTTACCAGCGCAAAAAATGAGAGCTTAAATGTTTTAAGAACGTAAGCGCGATGCAGCCTTGTTGTTCGGCCCTGCGTTGCTGCTAATCGTTGCATCTGCAATTTGGACATTCAGCAAAGTGAGCGGGACACGCAATCGCGTTAGGGGTTTCTAAGGGTTCATATGCCAATTTGGGGTATTTCATATCCCAGGGCCAATACTATGAACGAAGACCTGATTGAAACACTGCCGGCCGCCCTCTCGGTAAAGGTGCGCGAAACAATTGATAGTGGCGAAACCATAATCGTAGCGCTGAAAGGTTCATTCAAAGAGGCGCTCGTTTGTACAGATAGAAGGGTCATAATTGTAAAAACTGGTTTTATGACCGGCAATTCCTTTGGCGTTAATGTATTTCAACTTCCCTATAAAAACATAAGCAGTGTCGAAGTTAAATATGGGGCGCTGACGGGGTATTTTGAGCTTTCGGCCAGCGGCGTAGCGAACACGATAAAAAGCTACTGGACAATCGGCGGAGAGGGTGACGCTACACAAGCGCCTAACAGCGTATCTCTTAATACAAGACAAATGGCCGAGCGTTTTCAGGCCGCGTGCAATCTCATTACGTCAAAAATGTCCAGCGGCGATACACACCAGTCCGGGCCCGCCTGTGCGCCCGCCTCTTTGGCTGATGAAATTTCCAAGCTAGCAGCACTGGTACGTGATGGATTTCTCACACAGGCGGAATTTGAAACCCAAAAGGAAGCGTTACTTGGGGCGGGTAGTGCGCCTGCTGCAGCTCTACCCGAAGCCACACCGACGGCAACCGATCGCCTAGATGACGATCCTCAGGATGAGGTTGATGCCAAGTGGGGGCGATTTGACAAGATAATTGCCGCAGAGGTCGAAAAACGAAAAGAAATGGCTGAACAGCCCTCACACTCCACATCTCGTCCAGCGTTTGGCAAACGCCGATAACCGATCACTGCTTTTCGCTTGGCGCTTCGCACATAGGCAGATGCGTTCAATTAACCGATTGCCGTCGTGTCTTCTCATCTGAGAAAATTCGGGAAGTGCCGCCTTTATCAAGCGACCGTTTTTCCCTGCACCATAAATTTCCCTACATAAACAGCGCTTTGACACTACCCGCCTGCACATGGCTCATAACGACATGTGCAGGTAAACCGGTTGTGCAGACAAGGGGTTAGGGTGCTTTTGCACCATGACCTTTTATCTTGCCCTCTTAAATGCACTCCCAACCCGCTGTTTCTTCATGGCTATTCTTTCCTCTATTTGGATACTTCGTTTCAGAACTGAGGACATACTCCCAGACTACTTCGGTGATTGTCTAGCCCCCAATTCAGTGGTGCTGAAACTGGGGGCTAGACAATAACACCCCTTGTCTGGATCGCCGCTTCGGCAAATGTCTCGATTCCCAACGGCATGACGTAGGCATCATCGCGCTTGGCTGGAGGGATAATATCGCGATCGGCCACATAGCCGTTGTAGAAGCACAACTGTGGTTCACCCGTGCCGGTCAGATCGAACTCATAGCCAATATGAGCGAGGCTGTCCCACTGCGTTGAATACTGAGTACTCAACGTGACCCGGTCATCACAACCCCCAACGCAGCAGCCAGGAGTTTCGTCTCTAAAGCGATAGTTGAAGTAGGGGCGACCTTAGGACCGGCCCTCAGTAACCGATTGCGTCGCTTCCACTACGCGTTCTGGCGTAATGTAGTTCAGGCTCCCCAGTTGATCATCTTCGCCGAAGTCACCCCAGTTGGATCCCTTCGGACGATGCGTCCAACGTTTACTCATCGTGCACTCCTCAAACCGCAACGCCACCGATCGTCAGGCCGCCACAGACAAACAATGTCTGCCCGGTCACAAATCCGCTTTCCCGTGACAGAAAATAGTCCGCTGCGGATGCTACATCCTCAGGCTTTCCAAGCCTCTTGACGGGAACGGATGCGACAACTTGCTTCGTTACGTCGCTGTCTGGCGGGTTCGCGGCGCGATACAATTCGGTTTCGATCGGACCCGGTCCAATCGCGTTGACCGTAATGCCGTGCTCGCCAAGCTCGAGCGCCCAGACGCGGGTGGCGGAAATCAGGGCACCTTTTGACGCGGCATAGGACGTGCGCAAACCTCGGCCAAGAGCGGAGCGGCTGGAAACATTGACCACTCGGCCGAAACCGGCGTGGATCATTGCCGGAACCGCGGCTTTCACGATCAGAGAGGGAGCAAGGACGTTGATCTCCATCGTTCTCGAAAAATCACCTTCGTTGAGTTCGGTCAGGGGAGACAAGGCGGCAATGCCCGCGCAGTTGACGACCCGTGTGACCGAGTGCTTTGAAACCACATCTTCCAGAGTTGCCTTCAAGGCCGGTAGGTCGCCGAGATCGGTTTCGAAATAGACCCCACCGCATTGGTCGTCAGGTGCCACCCGATCGAGATTGATGACAGTTTCATCCTTCTTCAGTCTCGATTGAACGATCGCCGCACCAATCCCGTTTGATCCTCCGGTGACAAGGGTTGCCTCAGGCTCTCGCATTCCTCGGTGCCTTTCTCGATAGTCTCTTGGCAAAGGGCGTATCCAACAATGGCCCCGCCGTTTTTTGAATTAGTTCGACCTCGACTTTCAGCGCATCGATTGCCTCATCAAGGCGCTCGCCCGAAATCCTCGAATTAATTGCCGCGACGGTTACCGCGGCCACACCTTGTCCTGTCGACCGACATATCGGCACGGCCACAGCGGACATGCCCTCAATGACCCGTGCATCGTTGAGCGCGTAGCCGTTGTTCCGCACCGCATCGATGCTCATTTCCAACCAGTTCTGGTTGATGCCAAACTCCATACGACGATCCCGATCTTCCCTAAGTATGGTTTCCACGACCTCGTCGCTTTGTGTGGCCAACAGCGCGAGGCTTGCGGCGCCGACGCCCAACGGCCGATGATCGCCAATTTCCAGGGTTAGCGTTTTGATCGGGTATGTGCCTTCTCGGCGGTCGACACAGATAGAGTCACGCCCCGAAAGCAGGCTGAAGAAAATGGTGTCTTCCGTCTGCTCGCAAAGCCGATCCAGACTTTCGTCAACAAATGGCGCGAGACCGTAGCGTTCGCTCGCTGTAGCGCTCCAAGACAACATCCTCATTCCCAGAAAGTAGCGGTTGTTGTCCGCATCCTGATCCACAAACCCATGCGCGGTGAGGCCCGACAAAAGCCGGAAAATAACGGCCGTGCCGAGGCCGGTTTTTTCAACCAGGTCAATCTGTCTTAACCCACGTTCTTTTGCTTGCGCCAAAGCTTCCAGGACCATGGCCACACGCGCCACGTTCTGATGCTCACCTTTTCCTGACTGCCCGGTTTTCTTCATTTCTGTCTCCTCACCTGCGCCTCTCTTTCTAACGCAAACCGGGCTCGCCTTGACAGCCAAGCCATATCATGGGAAATTCCGATTAACAATAGATAAATTCCGTTTATCGGAAATTAAGGGAGAGAATGGGTTCAGTAATGCTGGGATCGATCACTGATCTGACGTCTAAGAGTTTCGACCAGATCGTTTTGGCTGGCTCGCATTGCGGGCTGGCAACGGGTCAGTTTGCGTTGTCGTGTAATGTCCGTGCGCTGGTGTGCAGCGATGCCGGAATCGGTCTGGATCAGGCAGGTATCTCAGGGCTTCAACTACTGAACGGCCACAAAATACCGGCCGTCAGCGTATCTCACATGTCCGCGAGGATCGGTGACCCGCACGATATGCTCAGACGCGGCAGGATCTCCCATGTGAATGGCGCTGCCGCTGAACTCGGTATCAAGCCCGGGCATGCGGTTTCAACCACTGTCAGGACACTCACGGATACCGCTCCACGGCGTAAAGAGGGTCAACTCAAAAATCATCACGGTAAGGATTTTACGCGGCGTTTACTGACAGACCCAAACGGCGGCATCGATGTTGTGATCATGGATTCTGCTTCACTCATCGGATCGAGTGACGATGGGTGTATCGTGGTCACCGGGTCTCACGGCAGCCTTCCTGACAACAACAAAGAGCGGGCTTTGAAAGCTCGTCCCATTTTGGCCGTCTTCAATGACGCCGGCGTCGGCATCGACAAGGCCGGGATCAGTCGTATCCGTGCGCTCAACGCAATAGGTGTTGCCGCAGTTTGCGTCGATGCGGACAGCGCAAGGATTGGAGATGGATCGTCGACCTATGAAACCGGTGTGATCTCGCATCTCAACGAAGAAGCCAAGGCCTTGTTCCTTGAAGTGGGAATGTCCGTCCGAACCGCAATCGAACTCATCCAAAAAGGCTCTTCTGCTGGCGAAGTCCACTCGCCCCATGGCGCCTAGTCATCTGCATGCAATTGGGAAAACGAATACATGACCACCATCCAAGCAGTCGATCCTTCCGCGACTAACAATACGATGTCTCTGACCGGTGCGGAGGCGATTGTTGAAATTCTGGAGCAAGCAAATGTCGGTCCGATGTTCGGCATGGGCGGGTTTCAGCTGCTCCCCTTCTATGAAGCTGTTCGTGTTAAAGGTCTCACACATTTTCTGATCAACGATGAGAGATGCGGTGTGTTCGCATCGGATGCCTATGCGCGTGTCGCCGGAAAACCCGGGGTTTGCGATGCGACGCTCGGTCCGGGCGCAACGAACCTCGTCACCGGTTTGGTCGAGAGTCTGAACGCGGGCATTCCGCAGGTGGTTTTTGTAGGCAACACCCACCGCGATCATTCCTGGAAAAATATGACTCAGGAATCTCGCCAGATCGATATTCTGCGACCCGCCGTCAAGGAAGTCATCCGCATAGAGCGTTCTTCCAGGGTTCCCGAACTGGTGCGCCGTGCCTTTGCCGTTGCGACATCGGGCCGGCCTGGCCCGGTCGTTGTCGACGTGCCGGAGGATATCGCCCACGATGTCTATGACTATCCTGTCGATGACTTCTGGATCGATCCCGTAACAACAGCATCTCCCGCATACCGCTCCCACCCGGCAGCGGAGGACGTCGCCAAAGCTGCCCAGGCGATCGCGAAAGCAAAACGTCCTCTGCTGCTGGTCGGAGGCGGCATTCACAATGCCGGCGCCTACAAGGAACTACTGAACCTTGCCGAAGCGCAAGCCATTCCGGTTGCGCATACACTCTCAGGCAAAGGGGCAATTGCCTGCACACATGAGCTTTCGGCCGGTCTGTTCGGTCGTTATTCGCGGATCGCCAACGATCTTATCGATACCGCGGATTGCCTGATCGTTGTTGGGTGCAAACTCGGTGAGATCGCCACCAAACGGTTTGCTCTGTTCAACAAAAACGTCCCGCTGATTCATCTCGATGTCCTGCCTGAGGAAATCGGGCGAACAACGCCCGCCGACGTAGCCCTGATTGGCGACGCAAAGTGTGGGCTTGGCGATCTCAGCACTGCACTTTGTGACGAGAGTGGCAAGGCGATCCGCGACCGCGCGTCCTATGTACAGGAAATTCCGGCTCGCATGACCAAATGGCGTGAGGGCGCGAAGGATAAGCTGACGGATACCAGCAGTCCCATTGGCATGGGACGCATGCTGACAGAACTCAACAAAGCCATGCCGGCTGAATCGGTGTTGATCGCCGATGGCGGCTTTGCGGCTCACTGGGGTGGCCTTCTCTATGATACGAAAAGAGCCGGCCGGCGCTTTGTGGCCGACCGCGGTTTTGCATCCATCGGCTACGGCCTTCCCGGCGCAATGGGTGTTCAGCTGGCAGTGCCCGAGCAGCCCGTCGTCGCCATCACCGGCGATGGCGGATTCAACATGGTGATCGGGGAACTGGAGACCGCACTGCGCGCCAAGACGCCGTTCACCCTGATGATCGTGAACAATGCTGCATCCGGTTACATCAAATCGCTACAGCACGCGATGTACGGCAACTACCAGTCCTCAGATCTCGTTGAAATGAACTATGCCAACATCGCCGAGAGCTTTGGCTGCCATGGCGTTCGGGTCGAGGATCCGGAGGAGTTGGGGCCGGCCATAAGGGTCGCCAACGCGGAGCGCTCGAAACCGTCCGTCGTGGATGTCGTGGTCACGCGCGACCCGGCCAAGATGTTGCCCGGCGTCGACAGCAGAACCTTGAAAATCAAGAAAGGCGATCGACCGGTCTGATCCCGGTGGAAGGAGTCATTCTTGAAATAGTGGAGCTTGCCACCTGAAGATTTTTCGCTGAACCGAAGGGAGGAACATATGCGAAATTTACTCAAGACACTCACCTGTGCAGTAACAGCCGCATTTCTGTCCGGTACGGCTTCCATCACACCGCCCATCGGCATCAACATCTTCACCATCGCCAGCATTGGAGACGTCGACATTCGGCGGATCGCTCTTCAGATCGCACCATTCCTTCTCATGATCGTTGCTCTGATGTTCATCGTCATTTTCTTCGAGGAGATTGCGGCATGGCTGCCAAGCATGATGTAGCGGCGAAGCTTCGCGCCTTCGACGATAAACACCTTGGGAAAGGACCTTGATTGAATGAAGGGCCTATTTTTAGCTTTCAGGCGTTTTGAGGACGGCCTAACAGCCGTCGCCGCCGCAGCCGTGTTCTTTGTCATGTCCTTGGGTGTCGCGGAAATTGCAGGGCGCAGTGTCTTCAACGCACCAATCCAGGGGCACACCGATCTCGTGATTGTTGCGATGCCGGTTATCGTCTTCCTTGGCATCTCCCAGTGTCTTCGCAAAGACAGCCACATCCAGATGTCTCTGATCATCGACATGTTGCCGTACCGCGCAGCCGCTGCAGTCAAATCGATCGGGTGCCTGATCAGTTCGGTGACGATCCTCTGTATTTCGATTGGTGCCTATCGAAACTTCGAACGGGCTCTCACTTTCAATGACAACACCGCAGACCTGCGCTTGATAACATGGCCGTTCAAACTGATCGTGGCCGGCAGTCTCTTGTTGCTCGCGATCCGATTTGCAGTTTTTGCGATTGGGTACACCCGCGAGGCCTTCGCGATGAAGACGGAGGCCGACGGAAACCTCCTCCCGGAAGCACACGACGAGCTTGATCTGGAGACTGTCCGCGATGACTGATCTGGATACCTCAACACTCGGACTCTTGAGTGTCGTCTTTCTCATGGCCCTCGTTGCGGGCGGGATTCGTATTTTCGTCGCCGCGGCGCTTGTCGGTTTCCTTGGACTGGCTTCACTCAGAGGATGGGATGCCGCAATCGGATTGGCCGGACTTACACCCTATGCGAAGGCGGCCTCATATCAGTTCAGTGTCCTGCCGATGTTCATTCTTATTGGCTTCTTGGCCTTCCACGCCGGTCTTACGAGAAATGTCTTTGAGGCCGCCAGGATCTGGGTCGGTAGGCTTCCAGGAGGATTGGCTGTCGCGACAATTCTTGCAACGGCGGGCTTTTCGGCGGTCTCCGGAGCAAGCACGGCGACGTCGGCCGTCTTTTCCAGGATCGCTCTGCCCGAGATGCTTGGCCGCGGCTACAAGGTCGCGATTTCCGCCGGCGTCGTAGCCGCTGGCGGCACACTGGCCTCGCTCATCCCGCCGAGCGGTATTTTGGTTATCTACGGGATCATTGCGGAAACATCGATTGGAAAGCTCCTCATTGCAGGTTTTGTCCCGGGCTTTCTGTCTGCCGCGATCTACGTGCTTTTGCTCGTCTTCCTGTTTAAACGAAACCCCGGCCTGGGACCGGCGGGCACAGCCTTTCCTCTGCGCGAAAAGATCGCGTCCATTCGCAAGGTGAGCGGCATCGCTGTCGTCATCATGATCGTGCTCGGGGGTCTCTATACCGGCCTCCTGACGCCGACAGAAACCGGCGCCGCCGGCGCCTTCGTGATGTTGCTTTTTTGCGTCTTTCGAGCCGATTTCAAACTCGAAAACATGGCCCATGCCTTCATGGAAACCGTGAAGGTATCCTCGATGATTTTCGCGGTGATTTGGGCCGTCCTCATATATGTCCGGTTTCTCGGTTTCACAGGTTTGCCCAACGACATCGCAGCCTATGTGCTGAGCTTTGATGTCAATCGCTACGTCATCCTAATCGCGATCCTGCTGTTTTATGTCGTCCTCGGCATGTTCATGGATGCGATCGGCATGTTGCTCCTCACCTTGCCGATCGTCATCCCGACGATCATCGGTCTGGGTTTTAACGAAATCTGGTTCGGCATCATCCTCGTTAAAATGGCCGAGATTTGCCTGATAACTCCCCCGATCGGGCTGAACTGCTTCGTGGTCCACGGGGTGCGGCCGGACATTCCCATGAACAAAATCTTTCAAGGAGCGGCTCCGTTTTTCGTCGCCGACGTCGCTACCGTCGGCCTTCTGATCGCAGTTCCTGAAATCGTCCTCTGGTTGCCTAACCAGATGGCGAACTGAGCAATAGAGAGAGCACCTAACAGGAGGAATTACTATGGGTATGAAATCACTAATCATTGCTGCGGTTGCCACTTTATGTATCGCCGTTGCGCCGGCGGTTGCGGCAGACACCGTCGATGGTCCCGAAGTCAATTGGAAGCTGTCCCTTTGGGGCAAACCTCGCGCATTTACTGCCGGCATTGATAAGTTCAGCGAGCTTGTCTCCGAACGCACGGGTGGAAGATTCAAGATCGAGGTCGTCTATGGCGGGCAGCTCGCATCTCCGCGCGAAAACCTTGATGGCTTACAGATCGGCGCTTTTGAATCCGCTGTTCTGGCTGCTGCCTTCCATCCAGGTAAGATGCCGCTTTCACTCGGATTGGATCTTCCCTTCCTGCCGGTGCCGGACCTTGAGACCCGGCAAAAAGTGGTTGAAGCATATTTCGCCCATCCGGCGATGAAGGAAGAACTCAAGAACCTTGGCGTTCGTCACCTCTACACAGTCCTCGCTCCACAGTTCGAATTCATGGGGGGCGGGGAGCCGCCGGAAACCCTTGACGACTGGAACGGCAAGCGCGTTCGAGCTCTGGCCGGTATCGGCGAGGCTATGGCGATATTAGGGGCTGTACCGATCTCGATTTCCCCGACCGAAGTCTATACCGGTCTGGAGCGCGGAACAGTGGATGCCGCCTCCTTTCCATTCAGCTACGCTCATGGTGCCTACGGCTTGCATGAGATTTCGAACTGGTACACGTCAAACCTCAATCCGGGTGTGACGCACGCGCAACTTCTTGTGAGTCTGGGTGCGTATGGAGCCCTTCCTGAGCAATATCGGAAGGTCTTGGAGGAGGTGAAAGCGGAAGCCTATGCGTTCAATATCCAAGCCATGGCTGACGCTGATGCCAAGTGGATCCCATTGTTCAAGGAAGCCGGTCTAAAGGATGTGACCTACACCGACGAAGAGCGTCAGCAATGGATCGATTCCGCTGCCAAACCCGTTTGGACCAATTGGCTGAAAGAAGGCGCAGATGCGGGCAAACCAAGTCAGGAACTACTCGATCTGATTTTGACTACGGCCAAGCAGTAGTGCGGTCGTGACTGGCCGGCGCTCTCATCGTCGGCCGGTTACGCGTGATCAAACGAAGTCGGGTAGCAAATCTTGCCGGAATGAGGCACTCCAGATATGCAGTTGGCTTTTGCGATGTTTTTCCTGCCCGAAAACCACGCCCATGCAGGTGGGTCGATGGGAAAGCTATAGGCGTACCCACTAAGATCTTTCCGAGGCCCGATGCGCGTGTGTGAAACAGGTGATTTCCGCATTCGGTCCTTTTGGCCTCAAGGGTCTTTCTCCAAAGTCGGGACGTCTGGCACCAACGAGCCCAGCCTGTCTCCAACACCAGGCACTATCTCCGGACATCAAACACCACTTTGCCGGATTGCCCCGACCGGGCCATCTGGATCGCGTACTCGAAGTCTTCCAAGTCGTAGGTGTCTGTAATCAAAGGTGAGATGTCCAGACCAGCCTCCAGGAGCGATGTGGTTCTGTCCCACGTCTCCGCCAGCAGGCGGCCATATATTCCCTTGAGGGTTATTTCCCGCAGCACAATTTGCCCGGCGATATCAACGGAAACGGCGCCCGCCGGCAATCCGGCCATAACAGCGGTCCCGCCTACAGCCGTCGCTTGAAGTGCCGCGGTGATGGCATTTGAAGCACCGGACGTTTCAATTGTCGCCCCAACACCTTCGCCATTCGTCTCTTTTTGAACGGTTTCGATCGGGTTTTCCTCCCGGGGATCAATTGCTATCCGAGCGCCAGCCTTCAATGCCAATTTTCGTCTCGACTTCGAGAGATCTGAAGCAATAATCAGTTCCGCACCAAGGGCCTTTAGGGCAGCAACTGCGAAGAGGCCTATCGGCCCGCAACCTGAGACCAATACAGAACCGGCAACATTATGGGCCAGGGTCGCAGCACGAACCGAAATTCCAAGCGGCTCCATACAGGCTCCAACACTATCTGAAACTTCACGCGGAACTTTGCGCAGGAGTGGAAATGGCACAGCGGTGTAATCGCAAAATGCGCCGGCCCCGATTCTGCTGAAGGTCTTCAGGCGAATACAGGTATGCCCGCGTCCGGCGACGCACTGACTGCAAGTGCCGCATGCCAGGTGCGTTTCGCAGCTTACGCGGTCACCGATACGAAAGTCCGCGTCTCCCTGAATATCGCATATCTCACCGCATAGCTCATGTCCAAGCGCGAATGGTGGCTTGTACACCTTGGACGCCCATTCATTCCATCCGACGATATGTAAGTCCGTTCCGCAAATCCCAGCCTTCTCAACCCGGACCAAGGCTTCGCCTTCACCAAGAACAGGAAGTGGCTTGCGGACTAACTCGACAGCATCCGGCTGGGGGGCGGCCATGAGCAGCACACGATTTTTTCTATCGACTTTCATTCAAAATGCTCTTTGTAGATTCGGCTTCAATGAAACGAATTGCATATTGAACAATTAGCCAATCACTGTAAACTTTTGATTATCGATATCATTTTTTCGTTTAACGGAAAATAAGAAAACAACGCTTATGCAGCCAGCTTTCTTCTCAAATCAGTTGAAAATTACCGGACGACCGATACTTTGCTTCGGCGATTCCAACACCTGGGGCTACGAGCCGGGCTCAGCTCGGCAAATCAAGAAAGCCGACCGATGGCCCACGCAGCTCGGTCGGCTCATTGGTAAAGCCGTTGTTCAGGACGGTGTTTGCGGACGGACGGCGACCGTCGAAGACACGGTTGGCGGGCGGCCCACAGCCGAGCCAGCCCTTACGCGCGTGCTTGAAGCACAGGGTCCATTCGACACAGTGTTCCTTATGCTCGGGACCAATGACCTCAAGGCGCATCTCGACCAATCAGCAGATGAGATCGTGAGCGCCATGTTGATTCATGCATCAAAAGCTAAATAATACGCCGAGCGTACCATCATTTTGACCCCACCTCGGATTTCGCGGTTGGTCGGACATCGGCAAGTCCTGTTTGCAGGAGCGCTTAAAAAATCAGTCGCCTTAGAACACGGTTTGCTGTCCTCGTCCAAGACCCGAGGCGTTCGAGTTGCCAGGACATCCCAATGCGTCTCACCCAGCACCATCAACGGCATCCATTTGGATCAGGCAGCTCATTGCAAACTTGCGGTGTTTTTGTCTGAGTCTTTTGAGAACTGACACACCGAAATCATATGGGCGGTAGTGTGAAGTTCCCTACTGAAACGATTTCACACAAGCTGCGACCGACTTAAGACTTCTAACGTAGAGCATTGGTCGTTTCGTCACGATGCGTAGAAAGGACAGGCAAATGAAGAATGGGTTCTCGCTTCGTGAAGTGCTTCACCGTCGTGAGCTTTTGATTGAGGCTGCGTACATTGGTGGAGAGTGGAGGCAAGCAGAACACAACCGTAGCAATTTCTGTCTAGCCCCCAGTTTCAGCACCACTGAATTGGGGGTTTCTCTAATAAGGTTTCAGGCACTGGTGGGCGCATCCCAAGCGCATGATGTGGCCGGATTTGGTTATATTGTCTGAGCCAGATGTTGATGGCGACCTGGGCTTGTTTTGTGCTGTGGAACCATTCTGCATTGAGGACTTCGCGACGGAGTGTTCCGTTAAATCGCTCGTTGTATCCATTCTCCCAGGGAAAGCCGGGATAGATCTGCATCGGTTGGATGCCGACGCGTCTGAGCCAGTCCTGAAGCGGTGCGGCGATGAACTCCGGGCCGTTGTCCGAACGTATGTATTCCGGCTTGCCGTGCTTCATCAGCAGCCGGTGTAGAATATCCAGAACATCGCTTGCATTCATCTTGGGCCGTACCGCCACGCAGAGCGCTTCACGGGTGTACTCATCGAGCACAGTCAGCATCTTGTAGGAGCGTCCGTTGCTCAGTTTGTCATGCACGAAGTCTATCGCCCAGACGTGGTTGAGATGCGTAGGCCTCAGCCTAATGACAGAGCTGTCCTTGTGATAGAGCCGCCGTCGCTTCTTGTGTCGGTGTGGAAGCTGCAGACCTTCTTCGTCCCACAAAGGCTCAACCTTCTTGTGATTGACCTGCCAGCCTTCCATGCGAAGTAGAGCGGTGACTTTCCGGTAGCCATATCGCCCATATTGTTTAGCCAGCCGGATCATTGCCAGGCGCAGAACATCGTCATTTGCTGGTTTGGACTGGTAGCGATGACTGGACCGGGACACACCCAACACGGTACAGGTGCGGCGCTCGGAGGTATCCAGCTTTTGGCGGGTATGAATGACCGCCTGACGAAGTTGCTCCCGCGTCAGGCCTTAGGCTTTAAATGATCCAGGCTCTCCTTCAGGATCAACTTGTCGAACTGCAGATCGGCCACGATCTTCTTGAGCCGTTCATTCTCTTTCTGAAGCGCCCGCATCTCCGACAGTTGAGGCCGCCCCATCCCGCCAAACTTCTTACGCCAGTAGTAATACGTCTTGTCCGAAATCCCTGCTTTCCGACACGCACTCACAACATCCAGCCCATCATGCAAATGCACGTCGACTTCGCGCAAAAGCTTCAACGCATCTTCATCCGAATACCGCTTCCGAGCCATTTCCAATCCCTCCTGTGGCACCAAAATAGTGGCACAGTTTTACGGGGCTAAGACATTTAAGCAGTCATGGTTTCGGTCTTGCTGGCTAAAACGCGATTTTCATGCCTTTACTAGGATGTTCCACTTTATAAAAACTGGGTTAAGCAGCTATTTTAGAACGGAATTTTAACGGAACTAAGTTTCGGTATTGAGTTGACATGTTTATCAAGATCGTAGATTTTTTGGTTTCATCGAGCCAACGATGCAAATCCTGACTTAATATCAGACGTTGCTCAATGGCTACGAAACGGCGAGAGACGATCAGAACGATATGACTATGCGGAACCTCCATGAAGAAAAAGGTGCACACCAAAACGTTGCACGAGTTACGCTCGTTTTGTCCATCCTCGCGGATGCTTCAAGGGAAGGTATGAGATTTAAGGATGTTGTGACAATATCTGGTCTTAGTAAGACCGCAGCACATCGGTTGTTGGCTGGAATGGTACAATACGGTCTGGTTGATTTTGAGGAAGCTACGGCTCGTTACTATCTTGGTCTGGACATGGCTGTCTGGTCTTCAGAAGCCAATAATAGATATGGCTTGGCTAAGATTTCCGAAGATGAACTGCGGGAGCTTTCCGAAGAGACGGAAGACACCGTTTATTTGATGGTACGAAGTAATTCCAAGTGCATGTGTGTAGCCCGTGTTGAAGGTTCATATCCGATCAAGACATTGACGATTGATGTCGGAGCGTATCGCCCGTTGGGTGCTGGCGCTGGACCGCTCGCAATCCTGGCGCATCAACCCGATCCCGAAATCGACAAGATACTCAAAGAAAACGAGGTCAGTATTCGCGAGTACGGGTTTTCGATAGCAGAATTAAAAAAAATGGTGACGGATACGAGATCGCATGGCTATGCGACAATCGACAACCGTATCGTTCCAGGCATGTCCGGCGTCTCAGTCCCAATCAAGCGTCACGATGGTGTGGCATTTGCGGCGATCAACATCGTCGCTGTTCAAGATCGTATGAACTCAGAGCGTCGTCAGTGGATTGCGTCCACAATCAAGACGAAGGTGAGCAAGATTGAGGAAAAACTGAGTAACATCCTAACAGTCGATGGCTCGGAGTTTATCATAAGCAATTCGATCGCAGAAAAGGCTCAGTAGTTAAAAGCCAATTCAACTTTGCGGTCCTTGACGATCAATTTTTGCATCTTTGATCTCATGCCGTGCTGACCACACAAGCGACGCGACAAACAGCACTATGAACACCCAGCAAATCGGACTGCGGAAAAAGTAAGTCCAATCGTCAGCTATCAACAAGCTTCGACGCAGGTTGTCTTCAAACTTGGGTGCCAAAATGAATGCTAGAATAAATGGTGCAATTGGGATCTGTGTCTTCTTGAATGCAAAACCAATGACACCGAAAAACAGCATCACACCGACATCAAATAGATTGTTTGCAACCGCATAGCTGCCAAACAGACAGAACAAGAAGACTATTGGCATAAGCAACTCGCCCGGTACACGCGTGATAACTGCAAACGACTTCATAACGAAACGGCCAGCAATCAGCAGCACGATTGAACTGAACATCACACCCAAAAAGATAGCGTAGACAATGTCGGCGTTCGTTTGAAACAGGAGGGGGCCGGGAGCCAAATTATGTATCGTGAAAGCCCCAAGGATCACTGCGGTAACAACATCGCCTGGCACTCCAAGGGCCAATAAAGGGATCATTGTTGCGCCAGCGACACCGTTGTTTCCTGCTTCTGAAGCACAAACGCCCTCCACCTCACCCTTACCGAATTTGTCGCCATTCGGAGAAAACCTCTTCGCCAAACCGTAAGAAAGAAAGGCCGCAGCTGTCGCTCCCGCACCCGGAATGGCTCCGACAATGACCCCAATAAAACTGCCTCTAAAGATTGAAGGTGCACACTTACGGTAGTCCTCAAGAGTGAACTTGGACCTATCCAATGCGCGAGCCGAATGTTCCTGTGCCCTTTTGTGATAGAATTCTAGGATTTCTGGCAAGGCAAACAAACCGACCAGCATCGGGATGAAACTTATACCGCTCATCAGGTTCAGATTGCCGAACGTCAGACGTTCAGTTCCATAAACAAGATCCAGACCTACCAAAGAAAATATCACGCCAATCAATGCAGATATCATTCCTTTCACTTGTGACCCCGATGAAATCGCAATGACAATCGTGAGTGAAAACGCGATAAGCCACAGAAATTCCGGTGGACCAAATTTTAAGGCTATCGAAGCCAAAACCCCTGCGAACAATATCAGGCAGATGTTTGAGACCAGATCGGCAGTACAGGAAGCGTAAAGTGCGCCCATTAATGCGCGCGTTGCTTGCCCATTCTGTGTCATCGGGTATCCATCAAGCGTGGTACATGCGGCCGCGGGTGTTCCGGGTGTGCGAATGAGAATTGCGGAAATAGATCCTCCAAGAACGCCACCTTTGTAAATCCCAACAAGCAGCAGGATGGATGTCACCGGGTCCATATGGAACGTGAACGGAAGGACAAGGGCCACACCCATGACCGCAGATAATCCTGGAATAGCCCCGATGAACAACCCGATGAGGACACCCGCTGCTATGGCCAGGAAATTTTGCAGCTGGAAGAAAACATCAACTGCGCCTTGAAGGTTAGCAAGCATGCCGAAAAGTTCCTAGAATAGACCTAAAGGGATTGGCACGCTCAGAATGAGGCCGAAAAACCCCGAAACAATGAGTGGAAATATCAAGCCAACAACTGCGTAAGAGGTTAGGTGCGCGCGTCCAGACAACTTCAGCAACCCTATCCCCACAACGGCGCCTGCGAGAGGTAAACCGATCAAGTAAGAGAGTGGCAGGCTTGCAAGTAACAGCAACAATCCAAGAAACTCGTTTAGTGATACAGCGCCGAACCGTGTGGTTAATTCGGTGTTTCGTGCACCAGCTCGAAATGTTCCCACAAAACCTATGATCGCAAACAGACCAACAAGTATTGTGCTGCAGTATGCGAGGAAACGTGGGCTTGATGGGTCAAAGACTGACCCATCATTGTCCGCCGGTAAATTGATGCCATAGGGAATTCCGATGGCGGAAAATCCCACTGAAATGGCGAAAAGCGAGACGTAAAGTAGGCCATCACCGCTAATTTTGGTCTTCATGGCTTGGCCTTCCCCGCCTCGCTCTTCGCCTTGTTGAGCGGTTTATTTTTTAGGAATGCCTGCAGTGTTCACGACATCATTCCACTTTGCTAATTCATTTGCCACATGCGCGCGCAGATCTTCAGGCGAACCGCCGTCAATTGTTGCTGCTCGACTTACGGCGAAATCCCGGAAGTCATCCGTTTCAAAAACCGCGTTAAGTGCCTTATTGATCTCTGCGACCTTTTCGTCTGAGATTCCCTTTGGTGCAAACATCCCGAACCAAGCCTGAACTTCGAAATCCGACATCGAAGCTCCGCCGACTTCTTGGATCGTTGGGACATCTGGAAGCTGAGGAGAGCGCTCCGCAGTAGTGACCGCCAGCGCTTTTACTGCACCTGACTGGATATGTTTGATAGCAGAAGGCGCGTTGTCGAACATCATATCGACCTGTGCACCAAGCAAAGCTGGAATGGCTTCACCACTACCTTTGTAGGGAACGTGAACGATATCAAGGCCCGTATTGGCCTTGAATAGTTCGCCGGACAAATGAACGGAACTACCTACGCCTGAGGAAGCAAAAGTGAGCTTCTCTGATTTAGCGAGTTCGAGCAATTCTTCATAAGTGTCTGCGGGAGAACTCGCAGGTACAACCAAAACGTTCGGGACGGAATATACCCGCCCGATAGGCTCAAAGCTGTCGACTGGATCATACTGCAATGAGGTGTAGATCGCTGGAGCGATGCCATGGGATGAGATCTGACCCAAGAAGAGGGTATTGCCGTCATTAGGCGCGCCAGCTGCTTTTGTTGTTCCGAGCGTGCCGCCTGCGCCTGGAAAATTCTGAACGACAATGCTCTCACCCGTCTGACTTGACAAAATGTCTGCAATTTTGCGGGCGGTCGTGTCCGTTGAACCACCGGCTCCATAGGAGACGATCAGTTCTATTGTTTCTGTTGGCCATTCATCCGCGGCGGATACCGCTGGGAACATCATTGTCGAGGCAATGATTGCTGCACTTAAACTCTTAACTGTTAGCTTCATATTTTTCCTCCCTAACGAAACAAAGTTCCGATAAAAGTTATTTTATATTTATATCAGGTGTCAAGTTCCGCGACATTGGGTCCAAAGATTTTCGATGTTTCGGACAAGCAGAACGTCCTTGAACAATGCTCAACGGAGTGATCGTGAGACAAATTTATGTAGTTGGAACAAACTTGCACCGGTGCCTGCGCGGTTAACAACGCAATGTCAGACCGCCATCTATCACGAGTTCTGTGCCCGTTATTGATTTCGCTCGATCCGAGGAGAGGAAGGAGACTGCGTGCGCCACATCCCATGCATCTCCCATTTTTCCGATAGGGACTTTACTATCGCGCTCGGCGATGAATTTTACTGCCTCTGAGGGGTCTTTGTTTTTCATCAATCTCTCTGTGACCAATGGAGTATTCATAAGACCGGGAATGACAGTATTGATGCGAACACCTTGGCGCGCGACACTTATTGCGGACGATCGGCCCAATTGGATGAGTGCGGCCTTTGCAGCCGAATATGCCACGGCATTGCTCTCTAGGCATCGGATGCCAGCGATTGAACCAACGTTGATTACCGAGCCGCTCTTCCGCTTTATCATAACAGGCAATACAAGCTTCAAGATTCTGAAGACGTAACCAACATTAAGCTCGAACTGCCGTAGCCAAGCTTCGGGAGCGAGTGTTAAAATATCGCCCGGAACCGAGCCGCCTACACAGTTCACCAGAATGTCTATCTGCCCGAGATGCCGCTGCGCGGCCAAAACGGAGTTTTCTAGCTCGTGTTGGTCGATGACATCGCAAACGATCTTTTCGAACGCCCCCACATATCGTTCCGTTTCCTGCAAGGCGGAAAGGTTCTGATCTATCCCGCAAACAGCTGCACCTTCAGCGCGCAGTACTGAGACTATCGCACGTCCATTTCCCCACCCGCTTCCGACTGATCCAGCCCCAACAATAAGTGCGCGTTTACCCGTTAGCATTGCGCCAGGCTTGTAATTTGTATCTTGCATTCTCTCCCCTGTCTGTCGTCTCGCGTTATGCAGTGCTCAAATATCTGCAATTCCGGCAGTCAAACCGCCGCAGACATAGAGTGTTTGTCCGGTGATGAAGCCTGAGGTTTCTTCAAGGAAGAACTGAACCGCCCGAGCAACATCAGCCGTCGTGCCTAACCGTCCCACTGGAATTGACGACACGAGTGCCCGCTCTTGTGGGCTTCCCTTGGGGTTAACTTTTTCAAAGAGTTCAGTTGAAATCGGGCCAGGGCCGACGGCATTTACGGTTATGTTGTGCTGTGCGAGTTCCAAAGCCCAAACCCGGGTCATCGAAATCATCGCGCCCTTCGTTGCGGCGTAAGCTGTCCGATTGGACTTCCCGAGCGCCGCCCGGCTCGAAACATTTACAATGCGCCCCCAGCCAGCTTCCTTCATTGTCTCTGCCACTGCCTTTGCGCAATAAGCCGGACCAACCATGTTCAGAGGGACCAGTTTCTCAAAATCAGCATCGGTGGTCTCTGAAAGCGAATGGGATATCGAAAATCCAGCATTATTGACCAACCCAACAATGCTGAATTCTTCCTTTAATTCTCCAACGGTATTCTCAATCTGATGCGCGTTCGTGAGGTCGACACGACGAAAAACGCAATCCTGGTCATCGCTGGGTTTTGCAATATCAAAATTGATGACGCTTGTGCTGGAGTCTGCCAGCGCCGCAATGACTGCAGCGCCAATCCCGCGTGATCCGCCAGTTACAATCACAGCGTTCGGTTTTTGACTAGCCAAAGATTCTCCCCCTCCTTCTAAGGTCGGTCCTATGCCAGGCGTTCCTGGCGTCGGATGGTCTAGATTCCGCTCGAACTTCATTGAGTAAATCGAGTGAAAATAGGAAATATTCCGTTTAACAGAACTTTTTCCCGTTGAAAAGGTATCCGAAGTGGTTCAGTATGCGTCGAATTTTGAGGCAGAGTTTCTCTGCACGGTATCAAAAGGGAGGAATATGGCCTTGCAAAATAACCCCATAGACAGCGCTGACACTGTCACCATGACAGGCGCTGAGGCGATAGTAGAAATTCTGGAATGCGCCAAGGTTGGCCCAATGTTTGGGATGGGTGGGTTTCAACTGCTTCCTTTCTACGAAGCAGTGCGCGTTAAGGGATTGAACCACCATCTGATCAATGATGAGCGCTGCGGATCCTTTGCTGCAGATTCCTATGCGCGCGTGTCTGGTCGGCCGGGAATTTGCGACGCAACTCTGGGCCCAGGAGCAACCAATTTTGTTACGTCATTGGTAGAAAGTTTGAATGCGGGCATCCCTCAAGTCGTTTTCATCGGGGATACCCATCGGGATCACTCCTGGAAAAATATGACTCAGGAATCCCGTCAGGTGGACATTCTGCGTCCTGCTGCAAAAGAAGTGATCCGCATCGAGAGGGCTTCACGTGTTCCTGAGCTTGTGCGCCGAGCATTTGCGGTGGCCACCTCTGGTCGACCGGGTCCTGTTGTCGTGGATGTGCCCGAAGATATCGCACATGATACTTACGAGTATCCTCTTTCCGATTTTTGGATCGACCTAACCACAACCCGCTTTCCCGCATACCGTTCCCGCCCAGATGCGGCGGATGTGGCGAAAGCTGCGGTAGCAATCGCAAAATCAAAGCGTCCTTTGATCTTGGCCGGTGGCGGTGTGCACATTGCACAGGCATATGACGCCCTGCAGGCTTTTGCTGAAGCACAAGCTATCCCAGTGGCGCACACTTTGTCAGGTAAGGGTGCGATTGCTTGTACCCATCAATTGTCTGTCGGCCTATTTGGTCGCTACTCGCGCATCGCCAATGCTCTCGTTGAGAAGGCTGATTGCTTTATTGTCGTCGGCTGCAAGATGGGAGAAATTGCGACCAAACGTTTCCAACTGTTCAATGACCCCTCTATTCCTGTCGTGCACCTTGAAGTGTTGCCCGAAGAAATAGGGCGAACCACGAAGTCTGATTTTCCTTTGATCGGTGATGCGAAATGCGGGCTGGAAGATCTCACCGCCGCACTCAGTCATTATGGCGCGGCCGCGCAGCGTGATCGGGCCGAGTACATACTTGAAATCGCGCCGCGCATGGAAAAATGGCGCAACGCCGCCAAAGACAAACTGCATGGTACAGGTAGCCCGATTGGAATGGGGCGCATGCTGACTGAGCTGAACAATGAAATGCCAGCGGAGTCCGTTCTGATCGCAGACGGTGGCTTCGCTGCGCATTGGGGTGGCCTTTTGTATGACACCAAAAAGGCCGGACGTCGGTTTGTAGCCGATCGTGGCTTTGCCTCGATCGGTTATGGTCTGCCCGGCGCAATGGGGGCCCAGCTTGCTGTTCCAGATCAGCCCGTTGTGGCCATTACAGGAGATGGTGGCTTCAACATGGTTCTTGGCGAGCTTGAAACCGCCATTCGAGCTAAAACACCGTTCACGCTGATGATCGTGAACAACGCGGCATCGGGTTATATCAAGTCGCTACAGCACGCGATGTATGGGTCCTATCAGTCCTCAGATCTTGTTGAAATGAACTATGCCGAAATCGCTAAATCCTTCGGCGCGCATGGCATTCGTGTTGATGATCCGGAGAAGCTTGCACCCGCCATTCGCGAGGCGAATGCCGAACGGTCGAAGCCATCAGTCATCGACGTCGTGGTCACTCGCGATCCAGCGAAGATGCTGCCAGGTGTTGATAGCAGAACAATCAAAGTCAAGAAGGGCGATCGACCCGTCTAGCATCCATCTCAATGGTGAAGCGGCAGCAACTTGCGTCGCGTCACCCTTAGCTTTCAACTTAACCGCATCCTTTCTCCATGACCGAAAACTCAAATAAATTGCCCGGAACTCTCAAGAACAGTGAACTTCTCTGCAACAGCGCGCTCATTGGTAACCGCTGGGTCCAAGCAGATGAAGTCCAGGTATCCTTCAAGGTCACGAACCCGTCGACTGGTGCTGTTCTTGCGACGTTGCCTGATCTAGGTGTTTCGGAGACGCGGGCTGCAATTGATGCCGCCCATATTGCTCAAAAGTCCTGGGCGGCGAAGACGGGTAAAGAACGCTCAGTGGTGCTGCGGCGGTGGCACGATCTCATGGTCGCCAATGTCGATGATCTCGGCGCTATCCTCTGCGCTGAGATGGGCAAACCCCTTGTCGAAGCCAAGGGAGAGATCCTCTACGGTGCGAGCTTCATCGAATGGTTTGCCGAGGAGGCAAAGCGCATCTACGGCGACATCATTCCCGGCCATCAGCCCGACAAACGCATCATGGTCCTGAAGCAGCCCGTAGGTGTTGTCGCATCCATCACGCCATGGAACTTCCCCAATGCAATGATCGCGCGTAAAGTGGCTCCTGCCCTTGCGGTCGGCTGTGCCTTTGTTGCTCGACCCGCAACTGAGACACCCCTTTCGGCACTGGCCATGGCCAAACTCGCTGAAGATGCCGGGCTGCCGGCAGGGCTCTTCTCGGTCATCACATCGACACGGAGTGCGGAGATCGGACAGGAGTTTTGCTCCAATGAAAAGGTCCGCAAACTCACTTTCACCGGTTCAACCGAAGTCGGTCGCATCCTGATGAAGCAGTCCGCCGATCAGGTGATGAAGACCTCCATGGAACTGGGCGGCAACGCCCCCTTCATTGTCTTTGACGATGCTGATCTTGATGCGGCCGTAGAAGGCGCGATGATATCGAAATACCGCAACAACGGGCAGACCTGCGTATGCGCAAACCGCATATATGTTCAGGCCGGAGTCTATGACGCCTTTGCCGAGAAGCTTGTTGCTGCCGTCGAGGAGATGAAGGTCGGCGACGGATTTGAGGATGGCGTCACTGCCGGCCCGCTGATCAGTGAGAAGGCTGTCGACAAAGTCGAGGACCACATCAAAGATGCGATCTCCAAAGGCGCATCGATTGTGACGGGTGGCAAACGACACGCGCTCGGTGGAACCTTCTTCGAGCCAACCGTGTTGAGGGATGTCACCCGAGAGATGTTAATTGCATCTGATGAGACTTTTGGACCAGTTGCTCCGCTCTTTCGCTTTGAAACCGTCGAAGATGTGGTCGAACAGGCCAATGATACGATCTTTGGCCTCGCATCTTACTTCTATGCCAATGATCTTTCGAAGGTCTGGCGTGTGGCAGAAGCGCTTGAATACGGCATGGTTGGTGTGAACACAGGATTGATCTCTACCGAGGTCGCGCCCTTCGGAGGCGTCAAGCAATCGGGCCAGGGACGTGAGGGTTCGAAATATGGTGCCGATGACTATCTCGAACTGAAATATCTCTGTCTTGGAGGCCTTTAAGCAACGAGCTATCCCTGAACCGCGTGCTCATCTTCCCAAGCAGCATGGCCACTCGGCCGGTGGGTAAAACCTCTTCCTGCTCACCGGCTTTTTTGGCGGAGACCATTGGTCCGGAAACGACGAGTCAACGTTCACATGTCTTTCTGCGCTGACGTCGATCAATTCTTCGCCGGGTAGGAGACGACGACCCGTCTTCCGGGCCTCAATCAGCGCACAACGCCTGAGTTGAAGGGTAAGGTTTTGATGGTCTCCGCCGAAACCAGCCGCTATGAACTCACAGTTGCCGCTTTCTTCACCGCCCGCCTCAAACTCCAGCCGGGTGAGGAGGAAAAGGCCAGCGGCAATATCCTGCTGCCGGGCACGCCCGTTGAGGCCCCCATCACAACCGACGACCGCACCATCCTTTCCTACCTCGTCAAACCTATTCAGGATCAAATCGCACGAGCGCTAAGGGAAGAGTGAGGGGTGAAGAGAAATGCAATGGCTGTTGGCAGAGGGCGTCCGTAAGCGGTTTGTCGATCCGCCGCTCTGCCAACAGGTTGCCAAACGCTTTTGTGGGACTGCGAAGGGTTGGCTTTTTGAAGTCTGACAGACAGGTATTTGACGTTGATGTTCCAACGCCGGATGACCAGGACGTCTCGATGACAAACTTCCCGAGCGGCGATACGACGGCCGATCCGGAAAGGGATCAAACCCGCCCCTGAAGCCATTAGATTGATAAGACTATCGAGTGTCGGTCTCGGTGGTTGCCAGCCCCCGCAACCCAGTTTGGTCTAGGAATATCCAGTTGGATCAAATATCAACCAAAACGGTTGGTGGTCTGCCATTTGTTGTTTGACCAGATATCCGTGATTTGGCAAGTGGATTCAGATTGTTCTGCAACCAACAATTCTTGAGATCATTGAAGCCGGAGTGGTTTAGGATGTCTACGCATTAAGTGCGGACAACCCGGAAGCACTTGAGAGAGGTGCACGGTATGACTATGCGAGATGTGTAATTTCTACCATTGAGCACCCGAGAAACGAGTAAAATTGTCTGCTTGATGCAGGATACGTCTTCACGGCTATACATACTGCGTTTCTACCTATGCGATTGTAGATAGCGAGTCCAGCGATTAAGTCACTTTCTTTCAATAATTAGAGCATTTGGGTGGGCAGACGTGGTGTTCTGTTGTTTCGTGGGCGTTCGCATGGTGCGGGCCGCCATAAATCAAGTTTGAGTTAAATCTCTTAAAAACAAAGATTTAAAACCTGCCCGGTTACTCAAATTCATCCGGGGTCAATAGAATTTCATTCTTCCTATATGACGGAATCATGAAGATCAGCTTGGTTTTCAAGCGCCGCCTGTGACATTTTACGTGTTGAAACACGGTGTAACCGCGCTGAAGTCGATTCCCTTATTGCAACCTTGAATTTTATCCCTAAGGTTGGCGGCGAACGAATCAGATGGGATTGCCGATTACTTGCGTTTGAAACTCGTTCGTCCCGCCAATTAACTTTGAAAGAGCTGAGATGTGATCTCTTTTTCAGACATTAAGATAGTTGTTGCAGTACTTATTCGAGAACCGTTTTTCTACCTGGCTATTTCTATAGTATCATTGAATACAATTATCAGCAATAAATATATATCAATTATTACTATATTTATATCAATTTCATTTTCTTATTCATATAAAATGTATCTAAGGTGCAATTCAAAAAATAGAAGCGGAATAGCTTCTAATGTTTCTGTAATAGTGATTTCTTCTGTTGTATATTTTTATATGATTATGTCGTATAGGAGTATTGCGGTGCAATTATTGGTCGCAATGTCTCTTTTGATGCCAGTAATATTAGTTATGCCCGATTTAAGGGCGAAGAATAACAAGTAAAAATAAATATCAAGGATATCCGGAATGTCATTCAATCAAAATGATCTAGATTCTGTTTCTCAATGGATGGACAATTACTTTGAGAATGAATTTCCGATAGATAATCCGCCATACTCCTTAACAAATTTCGCAATTTGGACGGCCGATATTTTAGCTGCAGTTGTGGATATCGGATCACATAGCATTAACACACCGCAATCGCTTGCGGCGCTCTCTCGCTTCCAGAACTTGATGGCGACGGCGGGGTTAGTGGGAGCAGTCAGTCTAGACGCAATTGCTGCAGTTCAAGCATACCATGCTGGCGATAAAGGACTAGTTGATGCCCATCTGACAAAAATTGCCACAGGTTTGGCAGGTGCCCTTGTGGCTGCAGCCACGGCCGTGGTTTTCGCTCCGGCCGCATCCGTGATTACCTGGGCCGCTGTCGGCTATGCGATTGCTACAATAATATACGACTATTGGGAATTTTCGCCGGACGAAATGCAGAGATTCGTGCATGGAATCGAGCTGGCTTTTCAGGATAGCTGGGCGTGGCTTCTAGATCAGATAGATTTTAGCTTCCTGAGTGCCCTGTTCTACGATCCTCTCGTTCTCGATCTGGATGGGGATGGCGTCGAGCTTTCATCTCTTAACGGTTCTAACGTCTATTTTGATTTTGACGCAGACGGACGTGCGGAGCGAACAGGCTGGGTAGCGGCCGATGACGGGTTGCTGGCAATTGATCTCAACGACAATGGCATTGTCGACGGCATAGGCGAACTCTTCGGCTCGGCGCAGACGGACGGTTTTGCAGTGCTGGAAATGTTCGACAGCAATGGCGACGGCATGATCGATGCCTCGGACGAAGCCTTTTCCAAGCTGCGCATCTGGCGTGACCTCAATCAGAACGGTGTGTCCGATGCCGGCGAACTGATGACACTTGCCGAAGCGGGCATTGAGAGCATCTCGCTGATCAGCAGTGAAGTGAATGGAACCAACAACGGCAACACGGTGGCGCGGCAGGCGGTCTTCAACTTCGTCAACGGGTCGACCGGCACAATCCAGTCGATCTTTTTCCAGACTGACCGTCAGGATACGGTCCTCGACAACACGCCTATCTTTACGGTCGATCCCGAGGTTGCCAAGCTGCCATCGCTACCGGGTTCCGGTCAGATTCACTCCACAGCCTATGTAGCGACCAACGATGCGGCCTTCGCTGCTGACTGGGCGGCGCTCACGAATGCCGCACCAAGTCTCAC
Source organism: Hoeflea prorocentri (assembly GCF_027944115.1). NCBI lineage: Bacteria > Pseudomonadati > Pseudomonadota > Alphaproteobacteria > Hyphomicrobiales > Rhizobiaceae > Hoeflea > Hoeflea prorocentri. The sequence continues at coordinate 293,215 of NZ_JAPJZI010000001.1, forward strand.
ACACACGGAACTTCGCTCGCAGTTCACGGAATTGTTGCTGCGCTGGGCCGGTGTAGACGGCGAGATCGAGGGCTCTCGCGGTATCTATGTCGATGCGCGGCACCTCGCCTTTGTCGAAAAGTATTTTGGCAATACCTATCGTGAGGTCGATCCTCGTGACAACACTTTGACAAACTCGCCCGGTGTTCAGCGGTTCGGCGGCTATATCGAGTCAAATTTCCAATCCCTCGTGGATATCATGCTGACACTGTTCACAGCGCAGACTATGCCGAGTGCCATCCTGCGTGGCGTTGATATCGCTGATTTCCTTACCGGGCCATACTTTGCGCATGGTGTGCTCAACTTTTCTGCAGAACTGCCGGTGGATGCAGACCCATCAGCCACGCTCGGTAATGTCGGTGGCGCCGCCCAGTTGATAGCAGGCAATGTGCCTGCCGGACACGGAGACGCTGTCGCCTTTGTAGAAAAGGCCTTTGCAGCGCTCGAAGGTATGGTGCACATCTCCTTTGGCGGTGATCGAGCTGCTTATTCAGCTGCGATGGCAACAGGCATCGCCGCGATCACCGATGCTGGAGCGCGCGCAGTAGCGCAGTCGATTGTCGACGGCAAAGCGGTCTTCGGCTCGGATGATGCGGACGCCATCGTCGCTTTTGCAGGAGACAATGTTTTTTCAGGTGGGCTCGGGGACGATGTGCTTGTCTCCCATGAGGGCAATGACAGCTTCATTTACCGTAGCGGTGACGGAACCGACTACATCCGGGAGCTCTCAACCTCCCAGGCCGAAACCGATATGCTGGAACTCGTCGATCTGCTTCCCGATGCGCTGACCTTCGAGCGGGTTGGCGACACACTGCATATACTGACCGGCAATGCCGGCGACAGGATTGTTGTCGAGGATTTCTTCAGAAACTGGGGGTCTGAAAACCGGGGTATCGACCTGATCCGTTTTTCCGACGGTTCGGAGATGGACCGGGAGGACATACGCGCAAAGACCGTCACGGTCAGCGACGGGCGCAACAACACGGTTGTCGATTCAGCGAATGACGATGTGCTGCGCGGCGGCACCGGTCACCAGCAACTGCAGATTTCGACCGGAAATGATACGATCCTTTACGCAGAAGGGGACGGCCACGACACGATTGTCGATTCAAGCGGGCTTCAGGCCGAAAACGACACGCTCAAGCTGGCCGGGCTTTTGCCGGAAGACATTCAACTGTCGCGAGCCGGAGATTCGCTCATCATAACCGTTGTCGCCAGCGGCGAGACCATAACCGACACCAAATTCTTCCTGGAATCGGGCAACCCGGACAGCGTGAGCGGCTGGAATAATCACGGCTGGGGTATAGATCGTATCGAATTCGCAAACGGGGTGACCTGGAACCGGGAGGCGATTGCCCAGGAAACGGTGATCATGGGCAACGACAAGGTCAACGGGCTGGGCGGGTCCGGTCTCAACGACACCTTTGACGGCGGTGGCGGCAATGACGGTTTTTCCGGCGAAGGCGGAAGCGATACTTATCTCTGGTCCAAGGGCGACGGATCGGATTCCATCAGCGATGATGAAGCCTCGACAGTCCCGGTCGACAAGCTGGTGCTTCGGGATGTTGCTGTCAGCGAAGTCGCGATCTCGCGTGCGGGCAATACTTTGCGTGTTACTGTTCTTTCAACCGGAGAGGTGATTTCGGTCAGGGACCAGTTCGCCGGCATGGCGTCCATGACGGCCGATCCGTTCGCCAGCGGCAAGGGTATTGAATATCTGGAGTTCAAAAACGGGATAAGCTGGGACCGCGCCACACTCGCGGACAAGACGAAATATGGGTCCGTCGGAAAGAAGATCGATATCAAGACGACCTATGATAGCGGTAGTACTAGCGTCGGGATTCGGTATTTCGAAGACGAGTTCGGCCGTTATGGCGATATCGTTCTTGCAGATGAGACTGTCGGCGCGGCCGGCACCGGTGGAGGCGGTTCCCCCAGCAGCGGTGTCAGCACAATTTCGATGGCGGCGGCCGGTATTCAGGTTGGCCAGGACGCCGTAGTAGACGATCCAGGCCTAAGCATCACCATGCCGACAAATCCGGATGGTCCGCTGAACACAATAGCGATCGGCAGCGAAAAGCACGATCTGATGGTTTGGGGATGGACGGGCGCAGACCCGGGACCCATTGATCCTTATGATCCGGGGTCTGCGGAAACAGGTAGCGGCGGCAGTGGTACGATTGAATACGGCCCAACGGAAATCGAATTCAATTTCGACAACAGCGGTCACAACGTCATTTATGGCAAAGAAGGAAACGATACCCTTGTCGGCGGCGAGGGTAATGACACCCTGTTTGGCGGGGCCGACAATGATGTTCTGTTCGGCGACGGAGCTGTTGCCGGGGACACATCGCATGTCGGCCACGATATTCTCCACGGCGGGGATGGCAATGACATGTTGTTCGGTGGCGCCGGAAACGATGTCCTGAAGGGCGGCTATGGTGCCGATGTGCTTTATGGCGGCGACGGCTCGGATTACCTGGAAGCCTTTGGTGTTGAAAGCGATATTTTCCATGGCGGCCGCGGGGACGACCATATCAAATCGGATGGTTTCGGAGCGCAGGGCAGCGGAAGCGACATTTACGTGTACCGCAGCGGCGATGGCAACGATATTCTCGAGGAGACGGCATCAATCAGCGGTGAAACAGATGTCTTGAAGCTGGTTGATATCAATGCTGATGGTATCGAGCTGTCCAAGGCCAGCAACAATGATGACCTACTTATCAAGGTGATTGCAACCGGCGAAATTATCACCGACATAGATCACTTTCTGGACCTCGATTACACCAGTCCCGGGATTGAATTGATTGAATTTGCCGATGGATCAAGCTGGGACCGCGCGACAATATCGTCCAAGGCCTGGAACCGGGGCACAGATCTAAACGACTATATTTCGGATCCTTCGACTGGCGACAACATATTCTATGGCGGGCTGGGCGATGACTATCTGAAGTCCGTGAGGAACAATTGGCTTACCACGGGCAACGATACCTATCTCTACCGAAGCGGCGACGGCAATGATGTCATCGAAGACGGTTCAACAGAGTACGGTGAGACTGACAGGATCAAATTCGTCGATATAAATGCCGATGGTGTGGAGTTTTCAAAATCGACCGACAACCATGATCTGCTCATCAAGGTGCTGGCCACCGGTGAGGTAATCACGGCGCTGGATTTCTTCACAGTGAACGAAACTTCGCCGGGACTTGGGATTGAACTGATCGAATTTGCAGATGGGACGATCTGGGATCGGTCGACGATCATTCCGAAGGCGTGGAAGCGCGGCACAGAAACCAACGATTTCATTTCTGATAACGCGACTGACGACAATGTTTTTTTTGGCGGGTTGGGGGATGACTACCTAAAGTCGGTCAGGAATGTCTGGCTCGAAACAGGAAATGATACCTATCTTTATCGCAGCGGCGACGGCAATGATATCATCGAAGACGGTACCAGCACAGCAAGTGAAGTGGACACACTGAAATTCGTCGATATCAACTCGGACGGCGTCATGCTGTCAAAGTCGACTGACGGCGACGACCTTATTGTCAAAGTCATTGCGACCGGTGAGACAATTACCGCTCTTGACTCCTTTGAAACCGGTTTTTCGGCCGGCAAGGGGCTGGATCAGATCGAGTTCGCCGACGGCACGGTCTGGAACCGGCAAGCCATCCTTTATTGGTCGGGTCAGGGGTCTGTTTTCTTTGAGGGAACATCCGGTAACGACACTATTATCGGGTCGCGTTTCGATCAGAACCTCAGCGGTCTTGCCGGGGACGATGTGATCGATGGCCGGGACGGAAGCGATATCATCTTTGGCAATGAAGGGGATGACCGCTTGCTCCTCAGCCTTGCTAGCGTTGGTACATTGGACACGCTGGATGGCGGAGCGGACATCGATACCGTTGATTTTTCTTCCTTCAACGCGGCGGTGTCTGTTGACCTCGTTCAAAATGATGGGGAGGCGCTGACGTCAGATGGTGTTTCAGTTCATGGCAGCGTCACGCTCCGGCAAATTGCCACCTTGCAAAATATCGAGAATATTGATGGGTCCGAACATTCTGACTCCTTGTCGGGGGACCTGGGCAATAACAAGATCTCCGGCTTGGCTGGAGACGATTTCATCGATGGCCGTTCAGGCAATGATGTTCTGGAAGGCGGCCAGGGCAATGACACGCTCATCGGATATATCGGCAACGATACCCTCGATGGAGGAGATGGCGACGATGTACTGACAGGTGGCCTGGACAATGATCTTCTTATAGGCGGGACAGGCAATGACATATACATTTACGCAAAGGTCGACGGTTCAGACGAAATCATAGAAAGCAATGACCAGACCGATATAAACGAGCTTCATGTTTCTGATGCTGTTCCATTGGATATCCTTTTTGAGAAGCGAGGTCCGGATCTGGCATTGAAGTTTCACGAAACCGGTAATCAGATCATGATCCGGGATCAGTTCGCGACGGGCAAGCCTGGCATTTCGGTCTTCAAGTTCTCAGACGGTACGATTTGGGGAGTTGCTGATTTGTTGATCGCGGTGGCCGCAGGGCCGCGCCCGGAAAGCGACGATGTCATTGTCGGTGATAATGGAGCCAATGTCCTGGATGCCGGATTGGGCAATGACAGGCTGCACGGCAATGACGGCTCTGATACTTATATATTCTATCGCGGTGACGGTCAGAACCTGATTGAGGACAATGGCTGGCGCGATACCGACCGGCTGATCATTCATGACTATACGCCTGCGGAAACACTTTTTGCCTCCGCAAGCAACGACACCCTGATGATTACCTTCGTGGGAACCACCGACCAGATAACCATTGTCAATACTCTGGACGACAATGGCGCGGACGAAATCGAGCAGATCGTGTTTGACGACGGCACCATTATGAATATGGACCAGGTTCGTGTCATTTTGACCGCCAATCAATCGACCGATGGCGATGACACGATCACCGGTTTTACAAATAACAATACCCTGGAAGGCGGGCTGGGCAATGACCGGCTTCACGGAAAGGATGGATCCGACACCTATGTCTTCAACGCAGGCGATGGCCAGGACCTCATTGAAGACAATGGCTGGCGCGATACGGACCGACTGGTCATTCATGGATACACACCCGCCGAAACCAGTTTTGCCCGGACGAGCAATGACACACTGGTGATTACGTTCGCCGGCAGCACGGACCAGATCAGTATTGTCAATACACTGGACGATGACGGTGCAGACGAGATCGAACAGATCGTGTTTGATGACGGCACGATCCTTAATATGGATCAGGTTCGTGCAATCATGATCGCTGATCAGTCGAGCGATGGCGATGATACGATCATTGGTTTTTCCAATAACAATACGCTGCAAGGCGGCCTGGGTAATGACACACTGCATGGCAACGACGGATCAGATACCTATGTGTTCAATGCCGGCGACGGTCAGGATGTGATCGAGGACAACGGCTGGAGAGATACTGATCGGCTGGTTATCCATGGTCACAACCCCTCAGATCTTATCCTCTCGACCAGCTCCAACAACACACTGATTATCGGCTTCAACGGCAGCAGTGATCGAATCACGGTCGTCAACACCCTGAGCGGCGATAACCAAGATGCCATCGAGCAAGTCGTCTTCGATGATGGCACTGTTTATTCCATGTCGGATATGGCCAGCCTGGTCAGTAGTCAGGCTGCAACCGGAATGCAGATTAACGGAACTGCTGGCGACGATTCCCTAAGGGGTACCAATGGTGGTGACGTCATAGATGGCGGATTGGGCGCTGACTCGCTAGTGGGTGGGGATGGCGACGATCGCATCATCATAGATGAGAATGACGTCTGGTATTCCGGTGATGCCGGCATCGACACCGTGGTATACAACGGATCGGCCAATATCCAGTATGCACTGGAGCAAGGCCAGTTTGAGAACGCCGAGATGGGCTCCGGAAACGATACGATCTGGGGTGGTGCCGCAGACAATATCATCCACGGTGGGGCCGGTGATGACACCTTGCACGGCAATGGCGGCAATGACATCCTTGAAGGCGGAGCCGGAGCGGATTCCCTAATGGGTGGTGATGGTGATGACCGCATCATCGTTGATGAGTTCGATGTCTGGTTTGCCGGTGATGCCGGCGTTGACACCGTTGTTTACAATGGCTCGGCGAACTTCCAGTACGACCTTGATATGGGTGGTTTTGAACACGCCGAAATGGGGTCGGGCAACGACCAGATCTGGGGTGGAGTGGTGGACAACCATATCCATGGCGGTGCCGGCGACGATACAATCCAGGGCTTTGGCGGCAACGACATCATCGAAGGTGGTGCGGGTGCCGATTCGCTGATGGGTGGTGACGGTGACGATCGCATTATTGTGGATGAATTCGATGCGTGGATTTCAGGAGATGCAGGTATCGACACCGTTGTCTACAATGGATCGGCGAACTTCCAGTATTACCTCGACACAGGCGCATTCGAGCATGCCGAGATGGGGGCCGGCAACGACACCATTTGGGGCGGCGCATCGAACAATAACATCCATGGTGGTGCAGGCAATGATACACTGCTTGCCTATGCCGGTATCGATACCTTGAATGGCGGCCTTGGCAACGATACGCTGACCGGCGGCGCGGACACTGACAACTTCATCTTCGACGCTGATTTCGGCAATGATGTCATCACCGATTTCACGGCGGGTGCGGCGTCTGACGATGTGATCGAGTTCCGCGGGATTGCCGGTCTTGCGTCCTATGCGAACGTGCTTGTCAAAGCGGCCGACAACGGCACGGATACGACGATCACGCTGGATGTCGACAACACGATCGTCCTGCAGAACGTGCTGGTATCGGAGCTTCATTCCGACGACTTCCGCTTCGCGTAAACCGGTATGGTTTCCGGGGCGGGTGCGAGCGGGAGCGTTATTGCGCAGTGCCTCCGGGCGCTGCGCTCCGCTTTTGCCGGCATCGGCATGCTCAGCCTGCCGATCAACTTGCTTATGCTGACCGGCCCGCTCTTCATGCTGCAGGTCTATGACCGGGTGCTGGCGAGCGGCTCTGTGCCGACACTGGTGGTGCTCGCAGGTCTTGCCGGCGGGCTTTATGTTTTCTACGGGCTGCTTGAGGGCATCCGCTCGCGGGTACTGTTGCGCATCGGCCAGCGGCTGGACGCGCAGCTTTCTTCGACAAGCTACGCCTGTTCCGTCACGTTGCCGATCCTGATCGGCCGCAAGGCGGAAAAACTCGATCCGGTGCGCGATCTGGAATCGGTGCGCCAGTTCCTCGTCGGCCCCGGCCCGGCGGCGATCTTCGACATTCCATGGATGCCGGTCTATCTCGCCATCATCTTCATCTTCCATCCGATCCTCGGCTTTGTGGCGACGGGCGGTGCGATCCTCATCTGCGTTCTCATAGCAGCAAACGAGTTCTTCTCGCGCAGGCCTGCGGCGGAAGCCGGTCAGCATGCAGTGGAGCGAGCGCAGCTGGTCGAACAGGGCCGGCGCAATGCCGAGGCGATTGCAGCCATGGGCATGATGGGCACGCTGACGGAACGCTGGCAGGCCTTCAACGGCACGTTCCTTTCCAAGCAGCGGAAAGCCTCAGACGTTTCCAACGCCTTTGGCACGGCGATCAAGACCCTGCGTTTCATGCTGCAATCCGGGATTCTCGGTGTTGGTGCCTGGCTGGCGATCCTGCAGGAGATCACACCAGGTGTGATGATCGCCGCTTCGATCATGACCTCCCGGGCGCTTGCCCCGGTGGAGCAGGCCGTTGGCCAGTGGCGTGGTTTTGTGGCCGCGCGTCAGGGCTTCCGGCGGCTAAGGGAAGTGATCGAGAACCGGCCACAGGAGCCGGAGCGCATGGAACTGCCGCTGCCGGAACAGGCCCTTTCTGTTGTGAACCTCGTTGCCGGCCCGGTTGGCAATCCGGTCCTGCAGAATGTCGGCTTTGCACTGAAGGCGGGAGACGGGCTTGGTGTCATCGGCCCGTCCGGTGCCGGCAAGACGAGCCTCGCGCGTGCGCTGGTTGGGGTTTACCCTGTCCTGCGCGGTTCTTTGCGGTTCGACGGCGCCGATCTCTATCAATGGGCGCCGGAGCGGCAAGGTGCCTTCATCGGCTACCTGCCACAGGACATCCAGCTCTTTGCCGGAACGGTGGCGCAGAACATTGCTCGCTTCGATGGCGAGGCGGCGGCCGAGGATATCATCAAGGCGGCGCAACTTGCCGATGCGCATGATCTCATCACCGGCCTGCCAAATGGCTACGATACGGAGATTGGTGCAGGGGGCAATACGCTGTCGGGCGGTCAGATGCAGCGCATTGCATTGGCAAGAGCGCTCTATGGCAACCCGTTCCTTGTCGTTCTGGACGAGCCTAATTCGAACCTTGATGCTGACGGCGATGCGGCATTGACCAAGGCGATTGCCGCTCTTCGCGCTGCCGGGTCCATCGTCATCGTGATAGCCCACCGGCCAAGTGCACTTGCCGCCGTTGATCAAGTGCTCTTCCTGAAAGAAGGACGTGCGCAGGCCTTCGGGCCGAAGGACGAGGTTCTTGAAAAGGTGCTGGCCAAGACCGCGGTACCGGTCCGGGCGGTGTGAGGCAATCATGAACGACACGGATCAAACCATTGCCGGCAGCATAAGACATCACCTTTGGGGCGCGGGGCTCTTTCTGTGCGTGCTGCTCGTCTTCCTCTTCGGCTCGGCGGCCTGGATGCAGATCGCCGGTGCCGTGATTGCACCCGGAGCCATCGTCGTTGAAACCAATGTCAAAACCATCAAGCACAAGGAGGGCGGCATTGTTGACGAAATTCTGGTGCGCAATGGCGACCTTGTCGAAGCGGGCGATCTGTTGCTGCGGCTTGACGATGCTGTCACACGGGCAAACCTCGCGATCGTCAGCAAGCAGATCGATGAGCTGACGGCGACGGAGGCGCGGCTTCTTGCCGAGCGGGATGATAAAGAACAAATCGACTTTCCGGATGCGTTGGCACGGAAAGCCCACGATCCGGAAATCGCCCGCATCCTTGACGGTCAGCGCCGGCTGATCCGGGCGCGCACTGCCGGCCTTGAAGGGCGTATCCGGCAGCTCGAGGAGCAGATCAACCAGCTCGGTGCCCAGATCGATAGCCTTGAAATCCAGATCACTGCCAAGGGTGAAGAGATCGCCCTGATCAAGACCGAACTTGAAGGTCTCGAGGGGCTTCTAAAGGAGCATTATGTCTCCGCCAACCGCGTGCTGGCCGTGCGGCGTGACAGGACGCGGCTTTCCGGTGAACACGGCGCTCTGATGGAGGAGCGGGCGCGGGCCGAACTCGCCATCAGCGAGCGGCGGGTGCAGATTCTGCAATTGAAGGAAGATGCCCGCGCCGATGTGTTGCGGCAGCTACAGGAAACCCGCAGCGAGACGGCACGCCTGTCTGAACAAAGGGTGGCAGCAGAGGATCAGCTTTCCCGCATGGATATCCGCGCGCCTCGCTCAGGTTATGTCCACCAGCTGAACATCCACACCAAGGGCGGCTTCATCAGCCCGGCAGAGCCGATCCTGCTGATTGTACCGAAAGAGGATTCTCTCATCATCGAAACGCAGGTTGCCCCCACCGATGTCGATCAGCTCTTCACCGGGCAGGAGGCGACGATCCGCCTTCCGGGCCTCAACCAGCGCACCACGCCGGAGCTCAAAGGTGAGGTATTGACCGTCTCCGCCGAGACCAGCCGAGACGAGGTCACCGGCGCCGCGTTCTTCACCGCCCGCCTCAAGCTCCAGCCCGGTGAGGAGGAAAAAGTCAGCGGCAACATCCTGCTCCCCGGCATGCCGGTCGAAGCCCTCATCACCACCGATGACCGCACCATCCTCTCCTACCTCGTCAAACCTATCCAGGATCAGATCGCAAGAGCGCTAAGAGAGGAGTGAAGGGTGAAGAAAATTCCAATGGCTATGGCAGAGGGCGTCCATTAGCGGTTTGTCGATCCGCCGTTATCTGCCAATATCTTGCCACACGCTTTTGTGGACTTGTGAAGGGTTAGATTCTTGAAGTCCGGCAGCCCATGCATTGAACAAAGATATTCCAACGCCGAATGATCAGGACGTCTCGATGACAAACTCTCCGATTGGCGATGCTGCAGCCGATCAGGAAAAGGATCAAATCCCGCCCCTGAAGCCATTAGATCGATGAGACTATCGAATGTCGGTCTCGGTGGTTGCGTGCCCGTGATTTGAACTTTTCAGGCACCGTTGATGCTTCATGACCCTATTTGAGCCTACTACAGCCAAATTGCGCCAACTCCTCGACTTTGACATGTGTTTGACATCCGCCGCTTAGGTCGTTGATTTGGTTTGATTGGTGAAGGAATCATAATCCGCGTGTCGGGGGTTCGAGTCCCTCTCCCGCTACCAGGACTTTCAGCAGAAATTAGCCCTGTGATGAGGCATCCGTTTTTCGGGTGACCAATTCTGATCAACCCCTATGCAGATATGCCCGTTGTTTCGATTTCGGGCCTGGCATTCGGCATCATGTCCGCCAGCTGCCGTCATGCCGGATCATCAAGTCGGCAAAAGCGATAAACGGTATCCGGATCTGTTTTCCAGCAATGTGGTTGTAAGTCTTGGTAAAACGCTTTACCAATTATCTTGCACTGAACTTCGTAGCGACGAGCCAGGACCGGAGACGAAAAATGAAAATCGCGGTGATAACCGGTGGCAACAAGGGGCTGGGGCTGGCGCAGACACGGACGTTTCTTTCCGAAGGCTGTCAGGTTCATGTCGTGGCGCGCAGCGAAGGCGATCTCGGTTCGCTGACGGGCGATGTACATTTTCATGCGCAGGACCTGAGCAATTGGAGCGACACCAGCTATCTCGACGCAGTTCACGAGCGGGCAGGGCGCATCGACATACTGGTGAACAATGCGGGCATGCATCTCAAAAAGCCGGTCTGGGAAATTGAGGCCCGAGAGCTGGAGGCCCGGCTTGATATCAACCTCAAGGCGCTGTTCGCGGCTTGTGGCCAGTTCGTCAGATTGCAATGGGATAGCGGGGGAGCGATCGTCAATATCTCTTCCATGGGAGGCCTGATGGCCTTGCCTTCGGCCGCGGCCTATGTGACGTCCAAGACCGCGGTGATCGGCTTGACGCGGTCGGTTGCGGTTGATGCAGCCGAATTCGGCATAAGGTGCAATGCGGTTTGCCCTGGTTTTATCGATACGCAGATGACGCGGGCAGTGCTTGAAAAGGATCCGGCCCGACGCGACAAGATCGAAGGCCGTATCCCCGGCGGAAAATTCGGAACGCCGCAGGACGTGGCCGATGCGGTCTGGTATCTCGCCTCGGACCAGTCGAAATATGTCAACGGGGTCGCGTTGCCGGTCGACGGCGGCTACTCGATCGGATTTTAGAGCCATGACCTATTCAAGATCGGTTTTGCACGCGGCGCGCGATATCCGGATTGAAGTGGCCGAAATGCCCGGCGACATAGCGCCTGATCATGTCAGGCTGCGACTTGCCGTGGCCAGTATCTGCGGCACCGATATGCACTATTTCCGGCATTTTGCGAATGCCGGTTTCTTCCTCGATAATCCGGTGACGCTCGGCCACGAGGCCTGCGCCTATATCGAGGACGCCAACGGGCACAGTTTTGAGAAGGGCGATCTTGTCGCGATCAATCCGGTGATCGAATGCGGCACCTGCGAAAAGTGCCTGACCGGCGATATCAATATGTGTCCAGCCAAGCGCTTCCCGGGTTCGGCCACGACCAAACCGCATATTGACGGGTTTTTCCGCGAATATTTCGACTTTCCGGCGCGTTGTTGCCACAAGGTCCCGGACAGCGTAGCGCCCCATCACCTTACTTTCGCTGAACCGCTCGCCTGCGCAATGCACTCGGTCAACCGGGCAGGTGTCTCGGCCGGGCAGAAAGTGCTGGTCACCGGGTGCGGGCCCATGGGGCTCTTGGCGACCATCGGCGCTGCGGCCAAAGGCGCGGAAGTCGAGGTGACGGATTTGAAACCCGAGGCCATCGCGGCAGCGCAGGCCGTCGGTGCGAAGGGCGGTTTTCCAGTTGGAACGGAAACGCCGCCCGATAGCGGTTACGATGTCGTCATTGAAGCCAGCGGTTCGCCGCATGGTTATAATCAGGCGTTGGGCGCGGTTCGCAAACAGGGCGTGATCAGTGTCCTGTCGTTGATCCAGGCTTCCGAGACGCCCATCAATCTGCACCTCAACGCGCTCAAAGAGGTGACATCGGTCGGCTCGATCCTGTTTACCTCAGAATTTGGTGAAGCCGTGTCTCTTATCGCCGGCGGGACGGTTGATTTCGATGCGATTATCGCCGGGCGCTACCCGGTTTCCCACACGCAGGCAGCCTGTGATTTCATGGCCAATGGTGAGGCCGTCGGCAAGGTCCTCATTACGCCCGACGGTTAGTGGGCGTTCCGGTTGATTTCCGATGCTCCGGCATCGCAGGCAATGCGGATTATGTTCGCCACAGCCTTTGAGACGCCAGACGCGCACCCTCGGCCAGCGATTTGATCTTTGTCCAGACCACACGGTTTTCCACTTCGGTTTTGTAAATCGCCTGGCTTGAAAACCCGCAATCCGTGGAGGCAATCACGTTCTCGCGTCCGCATCGATCGGCAAAGCGGATAATGCGCTCGGCAATATATTCCGGGTGCTCCACGACGCTTGAGGCGTGGGTAATGACGCCCGGCAGAACGAGCTTGCCGTCCGGCAATTTGACATGTTCCCAAAGATGGTACTCGTGCTCATGTCTCGGGTTGCCGGCTTCAAACGAATAGGCTCCCGCGTTCACCTTCAGAACCTCGTTCACCATCATCGGCAGGTCGGGTTCGTGGACCCGCGGTCCCTGATTGATACCGTAGCAGGTATGGTAGCGTATTTTCTCTTCCGGAATGCCCCTGATCGAGTGGTTGACTGTCTCGACATAAAGATTCGCCTTGGCAATCCGCTGCTTGTCGTCCAGGGATTTGTCCATGTAGACATGCGGCAGAAACGGGTCGTCGACCTGCAGCAGAAAGCCGGCATCAATGATTGCATTATACTCGACCGACAGGGCGTCGGCGACGGCGTACATGTAGTCTTCCTGGCTGTCGTAGTGTTCATTATGGCCGACACCGGTGACTGCGGCGCTTGGCATGAAAGCCTCTTCCACCCCGTATTTTGTGCATGCGTCGCGTAGGTTCTTCAGATCTTTCTGCAAGTCTTGCTGACCGACATATTCAACCGGCCCAACACAGATCACAGGATGGGCCGGCGCTATCGCGCCGCCCAGATGCGCGCGGGCAAAGTAGTCCTCGTAATACTCCGGAAAGGCTTCCTTTTCAGCCCGGTAGTATCCGGTATCGAACCCCGGGCGCTGCTCGTACCCGGTCAGGCGTTCCTCGATGTAGATTGCATGGCCGGGCTTGGACATCTCCCCGTCGGCGACGATATCGATCCCGGCTTCAACCTGCAGGGCAATCATCTTGTCGACAGAGGCTGCAATTGCAGCGTCCAGCGCTGCGGCTTCGTATTCCAGGCCACCCGTCTTGAGCTTGAGAATGTCCAACAGCTCGTGCGGACGCGGCAGGCTGCCGACATGGGTTGTCAGGATACGATCCTTGCTGGTTCTCATCTGTTCTTCCCCCTGCCTGTCTGCGTTTGTTTTAAAAGCGTGCCAGGCGTCATCCGATGGAGGCCGCGAAACGCATGCCGCCGGGTGTGCACAAAGCGTCCGGCATCGAGCCCCTCCCCGGATTTCTCGATTTTAATCATCTGGTAATGCGCTTTACCATGTTTGACTTGAGCGGTAAATGTTTAATGTAGAGACGGAATCTGGAACGAGTGTAAGGCCGGTACATGGCGACGATGGCGCAGATCGCACGCAAGGCAGGGGTGTCCCCCGCCGTGGTTTCGCGTGTGATCAGCAATGACGCAACATTGAGGATTTCCAAGGAGACCCGGGAGAGAGTGCACGCGGCAATTCGCGAAATGAACTACTCCCCGAATGTGGCCGCCCAGTCCCTGGTTTCGTCGCGCACCGGAACGATAGCAATCGTCGTGCACGACATGGCCAACCCGGTCTATGGAGAGATTTTACGGGGCGCTCAGTCCGAGGCCGCAATTCAAAACAAGGCCATTGTTCTGGGCGATGCATCCGTCAGTCCGCAAAGCAACAGCCGGCTCGCGCAGCTGATCGGCGGGGGCGGCGTCGATGGTCTCATTCTTCAGGCGGCGGGCGTTCGCTCGGATGATTACATCACGCGCGCGGTGCACAATAAGGTTCCGATTGTCTTGTTGCAGGCCGATCTGGAGATCGACGCTCATCTGATATCGCTGCCGGATGAAGATGCCGCGTATTTGGCAACGCGGCATCTCCTGGACCTCGGTCATAAAAAAATCGCGTGTCTTGCCGGCGAACCCGGGCTGACATTTGCCGAAGCACGGCTGAAGGGCTGGCGTTCGGCAATGGGAGCGCTCTCACACGATCACCTGATTGCCCACTGTGCGCCCGATACAACTGCAGGTGAGGTTGCTATGCGCGAACTTCTTGAGCGTGATCAAGATGTCACCGGACTGGTCTGTTTCAATGTGGTGTCCGCAATCGGCGCACTGCGGGTTGCGCGTGCGGCCGGCTTTCGCATTCCCGAAGACCTGTCAATCGTCGCCATACATGACGTCAAGTTCGCCGAGGATTTGAAGGTGCCGTTGACCGTTGTGGCCATGCCGCTGTCCGAGCTTGGTCAGGAAGCCGTCAAAATGGTCTGCACACCGCCGCCCGAGCCGAAGAGCCGACTGTTGCTGGATCACAAGCCGGAACTGATCCTCAGGGAGAGCACAACCATTCCACGGACATGAAACAAGGTTTTTTTGATTGAAGTCAGCATCATTGACATGGGTTTGATTAGCCGCATAATAAGTGCGCAAAGTATTGAATACAATTATCGCTTGAAATTTTAACGATTTGCGTGCATCCTATAGTAGGTTCTCCAATGAACGCGGGTACGAAGTGGCGGAAGTGACCCTGTTTATTGACGACGTGTCGGCCAGTACCTTGGCGATCCCCAAACGCGTCATTCTATTCTGCCAACATCGTGAAACGCTGTGAGAACTGTAAGAGTTCGTAAGGTACAGCTCGCGACGATCCTTCAATGATTGATTGGCCGGCGCTTGGTCTTTTCACCGCAGTCCGGCGGTATGATACCGCCAGACTCGCAAAGACGAGTGTTTTGGGGTGTCTACAAAGAAGCGGTATGGTTCCGGGATTCGTCCCGGCTATTTGGCGCAATCGCTAATTGGGGTGAGCGTTGCAACGGCATTGATGCAGGGACGACCCGCCGGTGCGGGCGATGTTCCAGAAAATCCGGTTGTGACCGTCGGTGATGTCGCTATTTCCAGGCAGGCGAACGAGCTGACAATCACCCAGTCCTCGCGGCGTGGTATTATCGAGTGGGGCAGCTTTTCGATCGGGTCCGGCGTCGAGGTGTCGTTTGACAACGGCAGTGGTGCAACGCTCAACCGGGTCACCGGTTCCAGCATCTCCGCGATCCGAGGCAGGCTGACCGCGACCGGAGACCTCTTCCTGATCAACAGGAACGGCCTTGTTGTCGGCGCCAATGGCGTGATCGAGACGGGCGGCCGTTTCGTTGCCTCGACACTCGATATCGACAATCCCGATTTTCTTGATGCAGGCGACAACACATTTGCCGGCGACGGCGATGCTTCGGTGGTCAATCTCGGACGTATCGGCTCGCTGGGCGGCGACGTGGCGTTGATAGCGCATACCGTTGTCAACGCAGGAGCTATCAGCGCGCCGGGCGGCACGGTCGGCCTCGTCGCAGGGCGCGAAGTCCTGATGCGGGACGCTGCACTTGATAACGGTCTGTTCTCAGTCAAGCTTGGCGATGCCGATTCGTCGGTGAGCGAACAGGGCATGATCGCAGCCGCTGCTGCCGAACTGCGGGCAAATGGCGGCAATGTCTACGCTTTAGCAGGCAATACCGGAGGCACGATCAGCGCCAGCGGCGTTTCCTCGTCAGGCGGACGTATTTTCCTGACAGCGGGCAAGGGTGGCACGGTTAGGGTGACGAAGACCGTGAAAGCCACACGCGGGAACAATGGCGGATCCGTGTTCCTCAATGCCGACATCGTTTCGATTGCCGGCTTGCTCGATGCCAGCGGTGACGCCGGTTATGGCGGCTCCATCGATATCGGTGCAGACGACACGATCTCGCTTGCCGGCGCGAGGCTGGATGCCAGCGGTGTGTTTTCAGGCGGTGCCGTTCGTGTAGGTGGTGAACTTCGCGGTGGTCACGACATTGTTGAAGACGAGATCGACAATGCCCAAAGAGTGCTTGTGGATGCGGGCACGGTGATCGACACCAGTGCATCCGGCGGAGAGGGCGGCCTGGCCATCCTGTGGTCCGAAGCCGAGACTATATTCGCGGGGTCCATCGTGGGCGGCGGCGGCAAGGGCGGTTTTGCCGAAGTGTCCTCGCGCGGTCACCTGGCATTCACTGGAACTGTCGACACGGGCGGCGGCATGTTGCTGCTTGATCCGGAAAATATCGAGATTGGTGACAGCAGCACCTATGCCGGCTATTCGCTCATCACGCCAGCCGGATTGACGGCGGCGCTGGCGAGCAATGATGTCGTCGTGTCCACAGCGAACAACAGTGGCGGCGAGGGCCATATCGTCGTGACGTCCGGTGTTGTGTATGCAAGCGCCTATGACCTGACGCTTCTTGCGCATGGCGATATCACGCTGCTGAATTCGATCCAGAACTTCTATGACCCCAATCCCGCTGGTGATGGATTGACCTTCATTGACGGCGGAGATGTCAATCTCATCGCCGGCTGGGACGGCGCGAGCGGCTTTGCCGCTACGGGCGGCATGGAAACCGGTATGTTCAACTGGGGGTCGTTCGACATGTCGATTACCGGCGCCGCATTCGGTAACAGCTATGATGGTGGCCCGAGTTTCGGCTCGGTTGTTATCGGTGGTGGTGTACAAACGGTCGGTGTTACGGCCGGGTCACGATCGGGTGCAACAAATGTATATGGTTACGATGTTTCGCTGAGGGCAAACACCGGCGGCAACTACAGAAGCGCGCAGATCGGCTACCGGATCCGAAATGCATTTGCCACCCATTATGTGACCGGCGACGTTTCTGTTTCCGCCGTGAACGACATCACCGCGACCGGCGGGCCCGGCTCTCAGTACAACTTCGCGCAGATTGGTCATGTGGGGTCGGACACGTGGGTGAACAACACCGCCAAAAAGAGGGTTGAAGCCACTGTTCACCAGGCTGACGTGACCGTTGTTGCCGGTAACGATCTGTCGTTAACGGGTGGCAGAGTATTCAGCTACGCGCAAATCGGTAATGGCGGATATGCGGCCCGCGGCAACCATTCGGGCAATGTGGCGGTGACTGTCGGCGGAGACCTTTCCCTGAGCGGTGGCCTGGCTCATACATCCTTCACCCAGATTGGCCATGGTGGCCGTCGTTCGATCGGCAACCATGCGGGCACGATCATGGTTGATGTGGGTGGAAACCTGTCGCTTGCCGGGGGCAGGCCGCAAGCTCCCGCTCAAATCGGACATGGCGGCTATCAAGCTAGCGGAGACCGGTCCGGAGATATCACGGTTGATGTCGACGGCGATCTGTCTTTGAGGGGTGGTGCTTATGCCGATACCTATACGCAGATCGGTCATGGGGATGTAGCGTTGAGTTCCGCCGGCGACCGATCCGGTGCAATAGCGGTCACCGCTCTCGGAGAAGCCAGCATAGAGGACGGTTTAGGTTCGAATGCCAAAGCGCGCATCGGTCATGTGAGTGCGTTGGGCACTATATCCGGCGCCGCCCTGTGGTTGGAAGCTGCGGCGCTGGACGCCGACAGTTTCGCCACGGTCGGCTCCGGTGGAAGCGGCACCATTGCGTCGGGATTGCTCCCCACCATGCTGGCGGGCGGCGATGCGACGATCCTGCTAACGGATAGCGGTGCGACATTTGACGGTGTGCATGCGATCAATTCGGGTAATCTGCTGGTTGTGCGCGCGGCAAACGATTTGACATTTTCCTCCGGATCGAGCCTGTCCAATACCGGTGGCGGCGACATTGTTCTGGCCGCGGGTCAGAATTTTCACAATGACGGCGGTTCAATGACGCCAATCTCGACGACAGGCGGACGCTGGCTTGTCTATTCGACCCGGCCGGATTCAAACAACAATGACACGCAGATAACCAACTACGATTTCGCCGCCTTTGGTGCCAACTTCAACGCGGCATACCCGAGCCCGGCAAGCTATACCGGCAGCGGACTGATTTATTCCGTGTCACCGTCGCTTACGATCCTGGCCAATGACCAGTCGTTTGCCTATGGCGGCAGCTACGATGCCAGCAGCTGGTCCGTGGCGGCGACCATCGGGGGCATTCCGGTGCCCGATGCATCGGACTACGAGACGCTGGTTACCTTTGCAGGGGGCGTTACGGTGGGCGACACCCTTTCTTCCGGTGCCTACAGCGCTGACGGTTTCGTAAACGTCGGAACATACGCCAACGCCCTTGCCGTCAATGGTGTGGCGTCGCTCAGCGGAGTGAGTGGCTGGTCGCTTGCAACGCAGACCGGAACACTCGCCGTCAATCAGGCGCCCATCGCGGTTGCACTTTCGGATCGCTCAAAAACATATGATGGCGCGGTATATGGCGCAGGTTTCGGCCCTTCCTATTCCGGGTGGGTCGGAACGGACACGGCGGCGCTGGTCAGCGGGGCTCCGAGTTACAGCTATACGGGCGGCGACGGCAGCGGCCTGAATGCCGGCGTCTATACGGTGACGGCAAATGGGGTCACCGAAAACAGCGGCAATTATAGCTTCGACTACAGCGATACGGCCACGCTGACGATCAATCCGGCGCCGATCACAGTCGCGCTTGACGATCAGTCCAAAACCTATGACGGGTCGACCTATTCGGGTGCGGTCAGCTATTCGGGATGGATCGGTGCGGATACGGCAGGATTGATCACGGGCGGACCGAACTACGGCTATTCGGGCGGTGACGGAAGCGGCGCGAACGTCGGGACCTATACAGTCACGGCCAGCGGGGCGACTGAGAGCAGCGGCAACTACAGCTTCGACTATAGCGATACGGCTTTGCTGGTGATCAATCCTGCTAGGATTGCTGTCGCCCTTGGCGATCAGTCGAAAAGCTATGACGGGTCCGGTTATTCCGGCGCGGTCAGCTATTCGGGGTGGATCGGTGCCGATACAGCGGGATTAATCACGGGCGGCCCGGGCTACAGCTATGCTGGTGGCGACAGCAGCGGCGTGAACGCCGGCAACTATACGGTGACAGCTGGCGGGATTACCGAAAGCAGCGGCAATTACAGCTTTGACTACAGCGATACGGCCACGCTGACCATCAATCCGGCGACGATCGCGGTGACACTTGCCGATCAATCCAAAACCTATGACGGCACTGTCTATAACGGGGATTTCGGCGTTTCCTTTTCGGGGTGGGTTGGTTCCGATACCTCCGGGCTGATTACAAACGGGCCAAGCTACAGCGTTTCCGGTGGTGACGGCAGTGGTGTGAACGCCGGTGTCTATACGGTCACGGTCAGCGGGGCGACCGAAAGCAGCGGCAACTACAGCTTCGACTTTAGCGATACGGCTTTTCTGGCGGTCAATCCGGCGGCCATCGCCGTTACACTCGCGGATCAATCGAAGACCTATGACGCCTCCGGCTATTCGGGCGCCGTTTCCTATTCGGGTTGGATTGGCTCTGATACGCAAGCTCTGGTCACAGATGCGCCGAGCTTCAGCTATGCGGGCGGTGACGGGAGCGGCGTGAATGCCGGGACTTACACGGTCACGGCCGGCGGTGTGGCCGAGAGCAGCGGCAATTACAGCTTCGACTACAGCGATACAGCAGCTCTGATGGTGGATCAGGCCATGTTGTCTGTCACTGCTGACGACCGATCGGCGAACTATGACGGATTTGCCTATGACGAGGGTTTCAGCGTCAGCTATTCCGGTTTCATCGGTGAGGAGGACGAGAGCGTGCTCTCCGGAGCTCTGATCTACAGCGGGAGCGCTGTCGGCGCCATTGATCAAGGCAGCTATACCATTTCAGCGTCGGGTCAGACTTCGGGCAACTATTCGATCGCCTATACTGATGGCACGCTGACGATCAACTCCTTTGTTACCGACCCGGGACCGGTTCAATCATCGGACATTGGACGCGTCCTGCGGACGGTCTCCTGTGCTGATGTGGCGGGCGGGGGATCCGGGCCAGGCGCAGCCGCCGGCGGCTGTGGTGGGCAGGCTGTTGGTATTGCGGATTTCCAGCTGCGGGGGTTCGTGGATGATCTGTAGCTGGTCCCGTCTGAAGATGAAGGCGCGGGCCGCGGCCCGCCTGCCGGATGCAATGTGTTTGCGAAAAAACGGAACTGGCTCGGAACTCTCAAAGGTGGCGTTTGACCGCATTTTTGGAACAGTCCTGACTTCTGCTGCTTTTGTGTTTGCGGCGACAGTGCAGCCGGCCATTGCCCAGCCGGTCGAGCAATATCCTGCGCCGGTCCTGAAGGGAGAGCGTATCTCAAGCCTTCCGGGCCACACCGAGGCGGAGCAGGAGGTCGACGATACGCCTCTTGGCGTGGACCTGTCCGGTGTCCTGATCGTGTCAGATCGCAACGCGCTTGTGCCGGTTACCGCCGTAAAGGGCGTCAAGGTCGAAAGCGACCGCGCCGTACTGAATGATCCGGCATTGCGCAAACGGCTTCAACCATTCATCGGCAGGCCGCTTTCGCTGCGGCTTGTCGCCCAGATACGCGATTCAGTCACGGCCTATGTGCGCAAGAAGGGTCGGCCGCTTGTTGCTGTCATTGCCCCGCCGCAGGAAATAACTGCCGGGGCGTTGCAGCTTTTGGTGATTCCCTACCGGCTCGGCGAGCGCCATGTGGAGCGGATTGCCACGGGTCACGAAATGACACCGCAAGACAAGCTGCTTGAAAGGGTCAGGCTTCGACCTGGCGATGAGGTCGATACGGACGGGCTTCTGAGTGACGTCAATTGGCTGCTACGTAATCCGTTCCGTTCCATTGGCGTGGTGTTCGAGCCGGGTGAAGCGGTTGATACGACGGACATGACCTTGCGGCTTACTGAAAGCAAACCCTGGCGGATCTTTGCCGGCACCGCCAATTCCGGAACCGAAGAGACCTATCGCAGCCGGGTGTTCGCCGGTTTCGTCGCGGCCAATCCAATCGCCTTCGATCACCGGATCGCCTATCAGATAACCGCTGCACCAAAGACGCTTTATTCGCAGGGTGAATTGTTCAATTTCGATGGCGACAAGGCCTACCTGGCGCACTCGGCAAGCTATTATCTTCCCCTGGATTGGCGTCATATTCTGACCTTCGACGCCAGTTACGTGCGCACACGATCTGATCTGGGCCTATTTTTCGACGAGGAATCGAAGACCTGGCAAGCACGCTTTGATTATGCCGTGCCAATGCTGAGGCTGAATGGCCAGCCGGACCTGTTCGCCGGCTTCGAGTTCAAGCGGCAAAAGAGCGATCTTCTCTTCCTTGGCGATTCTGTCAGCAGTTCCAACATCGACATTGCGCAATTCGTAATCGGCGCGCGCGGTCGAACGAACACTGCTCAAAACACGACACGCTATGATCTGGATGTTTATCTCAGTCCGGGTGGTCTCAGCAACGATAACACCGATGCGGTGTTTGCCGCCGTAACGGGCGATCCTCAGGCGAGTGCACGATACGTCTATGCCAATGTGGTTCTGGAACATCGCCAGGTGCTGCCCCGCGATTTTGCGCTCAACTTCAATTTTGGCGGCCAACTCTCCAATACTCTGCTGCCCCAAACCGAGCGTTTCGGTATCGGTGGAATAGGCAGCGTGCGCGGCTTCGAAACCAATGAGCTTTCCGGGGACAACGGTTTTTACGCACAAGGCGAAATCCGGTTGCCGTCGGTAGACGATCCCTATTTGCCGCTGCGGTTTAGCCCGTTTGCATTTTTCGACACCGGCAGCGTCGGCTCATGGAACGGCGGCACCACGGGTACGATTGCAAGTACCGGATTGGGCATGGACATCGATTTCACGGATCGGTTTCACGCCTCCCTCAATGCGGCATTTGCACTCACAAGCGGCTCGGATACAGCCGCTGGAGATGCGTGGATACATTTCAACCTGACGAGTTCATACTAGGAGGTGCAGGGCTTTGTATTCCAAGGTTATATCATTGTCGGTGGCGGCTGTATTGCTGGGTGCGGGAAGTTCCGAAGCACAACAAACGGCGCCGTCGCTTACGACAGCTACCTACGACGCCTGGACGGTCCGCTGCGCGGCGGTCAGCCAGGGCGAGGACGCACGGTCGATTTGCGAGCTTGTCCAGGCGGCAAGGCTGCGCGGCAGCGGACAGACTGTTTTGGAAACAGCGATCGGCAGGCTCAATCAGGCTGACCCCTTCAAGGTGGTCTTCAAGGTTCCCAAATCCGTGTGGCTGCGAAAGCCTGTAGTTCTGCTGTTGAATGAGGGCGTGGAAACCGAGTTTTCACTGAACGCCAGCTATATGCGCTGTAATGCGCAGGCCTGTATTGCCGATGTCGAAATCGACAAACATATGCTCGCGCAGGTCATCGGTGCCAGCAACGCAGCAGTAACCTTTACCGACATTGCGCAAAAACCGATCCGTATCCCCCTCACGATGAGGGGATTGGACGCCGCCTTTTCAGCGACATTCACATCAGGGGAATAACAGAGCAATGCCTTGCCGACAGCCCTGCTTCGTAATCCTGTTTTTGGCCCTCCTGTTGATCCTGTGGCCGGCTGGAGGTGTATTGCGTGCCGGGTCACTGCTTATTGAGGCTGCGCAGCCGCAGGGGTCGATGCCCGATGCTGATGTCAGGGTCTTCAAGGACTGGAGGGTGGTTTGTGCCGACAGAAGACCGCAGGATGATGCCCATGCCATCCGCGCCTGCACAATTCGTCCGTACCCTGATCCGTTCACAGAGCGGGGCGGTGTGATATCGCTGGTCGGACGGGTTGTGACGACGCCGACTTCGCGTGAGCCTCTCACCCTGTTTGTGCTCAAGACCCGGCAGGGGTTTCTCATTCCCAACGGCGTCGAACTGCGGATCGATCAGAAAAAGACTCATCTGCTTGCTTATCACTCATGCGATCGCGGTGCCTGTACTGTGCCCTTTGCCATGACCGGGGCTTTGAGGGAGGCGTTTGAGAAAGGCGGTCAGGCGCAAATCTCGGTTTCAACCAAGCAAGCATCCAAGACGCATGTCACCTTCTCCCTCCTCGGGTTTTCCGCGGCCATAAAGGCCTTTGAGGACAGCACCAGATAGACGTCGTGCGGGCCTAAACCGCGTTTTCAGATCTCGTGGATACGGATATTGGCCAGCATCTTGCGGAGTGTGCACAGGAAGGCCTGTCGTTCTGCTTCGTCGATGCCGGCGAACATCCGGTTGTGGCTTGCCTTCATCTGTGGCCAGAGGCGGTCATAGGCGGACCGGCCGGGTCCTGTCAGATAGATCCGGCTGGAGCGGTGGTCTTCGGTATCGATCTCGCGTGATATCAGGCCCTGTTCCAGTAATCCCTCCAGGGCCCGCGACAGGGTTGATTGCTCGACAACGGCATAGACGGCGAGTTCGCCGATCGACAGGCCGTCCTTGACCGACAGGACCGCCAGCGCCCGCATCTTTGCAGTGCTCAGACCAAGTGCGGATATCTCGGTGCGAAGATTGGCATTGTAACGGCCCATGATGCGGTTCATCAGATAGGGCGCAAATCCGTTGAGCCCGACTTCGGAAAGGTCGGGCAGAGTGTCTGTCAGTTCTTCGGCCTTGCTCATCACATGGTCCCGTGGCTGCTTTCTGACAGTCTTGCATAATTATATGAAATTTCAAGCTTTCGACCCGCACCCTGGCGCGTACCGTCAAAGAGCCCTTGAAATCCGAGCCTGGATGCCGATCAATGGCGCGGGCCGTACCGTCCTTCAAAACCAGAAAAGACCAGGATCAATGACCAAGATTTTCAAAACCGACCGGGAACTGCGCTTCGGGGACTGCGATATCTCCGGAACCGCCTATTTCCCGTCATATCTCGATATCCTCAATGGTGTGAATGAGGAGTTCTGGACCTTTATCGGCTATCCCTGGCACAAGATCATCTGGAAAGAGCGTTGGGGTACACCAACCGTCCATCTGAGTTGCGATTTTTCAAAGCCGTCCTATTTCGGCGAAACCCTTTCTTTTGAACTGGGTGTCGTGAAGGTTGGGCGGTCGTCCATGACAATCCGTCACCGTATCAGCTGCGGAGAAGAGATCCGCTGGTCCAGCAAACAGGTTCTTGCCGCCAGCGACCTGGACAAACACACCTCTATCCAGTGGCCTGATGCGGTTCGCGAGACCCTGCTTGAATGGCTGACCACCGAAGAAGAACTCGGATTTTAGGCCAGCCTACATCTGGCTCGGCAGGTAAAGCGCCAGCGCCGGTATGGCCAAAAGCAGGAACAGCCTGATGATGTCCACAAGCCAGAACGGCGTGACGCCGCGGAAAATCGTGCTGGTGGGCACATTACCGACAACGCCTTTCAAGACAAAGACGTTGAGGCCGACCGGCGGCGTAATCAGGCTGATTTCGGTGACGACCACGACAACGATGCCGAACCAGATCGGATCGTAGCCAAGGCTGATCACCAGCGGGAAAAAGATCGGAACCGTCAAAAGCAGCATCGACAGGCTTTCAAAGATGCAGCCAAGCGCGATGTAGATCAGCAGGATGAAGGCCATCACCTGCCAGGGCTGCAGGTTGTAGGCGGTAACCAGATCGTTCAGCGCACCTGGCAGTCCGGCGATGTTGACGAAGTTGGAGAAAATCCAGGCGCCAATCAAAACAGCAAAGAGGCTTGCTGCCGTGATCGCCGTTTCCATCAGGACTTCGATGGTTTGACGCAGGTTCAACCGCCGCCTTGCAAGGGCGATGAGAAAAGCGCCCATCGCACCCATGCCTGCCGCTTCGGTCGGCGAGAAGTTGATGTTCAGGGGCGCCACGTCGAAAAGCCCATAAAGGCCGCCGATCACCAGGAAAAAAAGCAACAGGACTGCCCAGACATCCCGCAATGCGCGCAGCCGCTCCGACCAGGGCGCGCGTGGACCGGCCGGACCGGCTTCGGGCGAACGCCAGACAAAAAACCGGACCGCGATGAGATAAAGAATAACGCCAAGCAGACCCGGGACGATGCCGGCTACAAAGAGCTTGCCGATCGATGTCTCGGTCAGGAGCCCGTAGATCACGAGGATCACCGATGGCGGAATGAGGATTCCGAGGGTTCCGCCGGCAGCAATGGACGCGGTGGACAGGCTGTCGGCATATCCGAACCGGCGCATTTCCGGCATGGCGACCTTGGCCATGGTTGCGGCAGTTGCGAGAGACGAGCCGGAGATCGCGGCAAAGCCGCCACAGGCGACAATCGTCGCCATGGCAAGGCCGCCGCGGAAGTGTCCCATAAAGGCATTGGATGCTGCATAAAGCTCGCGGCTGATACCACCCTTGTTTACGAACAGACCCATGAGAATAAAAAGCGGGATGACCGAAAGGCCGTAATCCTGGGAGGTGTCGATGATCAGGCGCGCCACCATGGAAATCGACGCGCGGAAACTTGTTTCAAGCATGAAGCCGATCATGCCGACAAAGCCCATTGCAAAGGCTATGGGAATACGCAGCAGCACCAGGACAAGAACCGCTGCAAAGCCGATAAGGGATACCGTCATATGGCTTCCTCGACCAGCCGCGGCATGAAGATCAGCAACAGTCCGCGAATGATGAGCACGAGCGCCGTTATGGCTGTCATCAGCGCGATGAACCAGCCGACATAAAAGAGCGGTGCGCCCAGATATTCCATGGTGTCTCCATAGGAGCGGCTGCGTTCGGCAAGGTCAAAGACGCGCCGGGCGGGCCAGATCAGAATGACGCCGCAGAATAGATCAACCGCTGCGTCCCGCCAGCGGGCCAGATTCAAGCGATAAAACAGAACATCGAGCAAATCGACGCTGATATGTGCGCTCCTGGCCGATACGACAGGAAGCACTGAAAACACCATGATTGCCATCAAAAGTCGCGTCAGGTCGGATGCGATTTCGATCGGCGCGTTGAGCACCGAGCGCAGCACAACATCGGTGAAGGTCAGCACCATCAGCACAAACAGCGCCAGGGAGGCCAATAGGCCGGGAATCCGTGCTGACAGGGAGAACAATCGCATCATGTCGGAAAATCGTTAAAGTCGCCGCCCCGTATTAAGGGGCGGCGGGTTTTCACAAGGTCAGTTTGCGGCCATTTCGGACTTGACCATCTCATATGCGGCCTGGGAGTCAATGCCCGCTTCCTGAAGTTCCGCCAGAACCTTGGCGGTGACATCTTTGGCAATGGCATCAAACTTTTCCTGATCGGCGTCAGAGGCCTCGATGATCTTGGCTCCCTCAGCTTCCCGCGTTGCTTCATAAGCAATCTGGTCGGATTTGTCCCAGGCTGCACCGGCCATGCGGCTTGCCGGTTCGCCGAAGACGTTTTCATCCAGGGTGGCCTGAACGTCGGCGGGCAGGCTGTCGAACGTTTCCTGGCTCATGATGATGGCGAAGGAACCGCGGTAGAGCCCGCCGGGCATGTCGTAAAGGTTCTTCGCGACCTCATTCAGCTTGAAGCCGACACGTTCGCCGACATTCATCGCAACGGCGTCCGCTGCGCCCGATTCGAGTGTCTCGTAGACCTTCGGGGCAGGCACGTTGATGCCGACGAGACCAAGTGCCGATCCCACATCGCCTGCGACGCCGCCGCCGATACGGGTCTTCAGACCGTCCAGATCCTCAAGCGAGGCCACATTGCTGCTGGTGTGAATCTGGCCGGGTCCATGGGTGTTCAGCGACACAACCTTTACGCCGCGATGTTCATTGAGTTTATCGAGATGCTCTTCATGGACGCGCCAATAGGCAACCGATGCTGCCTCCGCGCTGCCTTCATAGCCGGGCAGTTCGATCAGCTTGGTGGCCACGAACCGTCCGGGCTGATAGCCGTGAAAAATGATCGCCATGTCGGCTGCACCGTCGAGGACCAGGTCCATCTGTGCCGGCGGCGGAGCGAGGCCGAAAACCAGTTCACCGCTCACCTTGCCGTCGGTGGCTTCTTCCATCATGTCGACGAGACCGGCAAAAATCTCGGTGTTAATCCCGTGTGTCGGCGGCAGCCATGTTGATATCTTCAGCGTGGTGTCTGCAGCCCAGGCGACCATGCTCGTGCTGGCAAAAATCGCCGTTGCGGCGACGAGTCGTGCAAAATGTCTCATTTCCAACTCCCTATTGTGTGCCACTGCGGCCTTGCTGCAGTCGGCGTCCTCCATGTCTAGGTTCACACCGGTATCGGGTCTTTGTCAAGATATATGAATTTGCATGGAATTATCATTCAAGTCCCCAAAGGCCTTCAATGTTTGTTCTGACGTTGACTTATCTGCTTTAAAGAAGCTCATTCTTTCTTCCTGATCGGCACATGCCGACATATGCCAATCATTGACCAACCGGTCGGTTTATGTAACAAAAAAAGCCAGGCTTATCAAGCTCGCGGATTTCAGGGGACGATCGTTTTGCGCTCAGTCGCCGGGCGACACGTGTTCCAGGCTCCTCAGGAGGGCCTGAAGCGCGGGTTTGATGCGGGCTGCATCAGTATCCTCCAGGAGCCCGAGTAACCGGCTTTCATGGTCTCGCGCCTCCTGGACGAGTGTTTCGGCCAAGGCGCGACCGGCATCTGTCAGATGGACCCTGACCTTGCGCCGGTCGCCGTCATCGACGCGCCGCTCCACCAGACCCTTTTTGTCCATCTGGTCGACAATGCGGGTCAGGCGTGATTGTTCTGCAAGTGCGTACTCGGCAAGCCTCGTGATCATCAGCCCGTCCTGATCGGACAGGCAGGCCAGTACCCGCCATTCCGGCACGCGCAGTCCGTTTGCGCGTACACGGGCATGGAATTGAGCGCTTGCCGCCTCGCTTGAAGCGGCCAGGAGATAAAGCAGATAGGAGGGAACGAATGCGCCCTTTTGCTTGCCGCCCTTTGTCATGAATTCTTCCGATGCCATCGCGTTGAATCTGCGTGTTTACTGGATGCCACAATGACAAGCTGAAAAAAAGTCCGAAGAAACGATTGCGGGTTTATATGATTTTTCATATATTGTTGCCAGGAGGACCAAACACCCATGCTCAATCTGGTCGTCGACAGTATCCATGACGAAACGGATCGCATCCGTGTCTTTACGCTTTGCGAGGCATCCGGGGCCGAGTTGCCCGGCTATTTACCGGGCGCGCATCTGGATTTCGATCTCGGTGAACTTGGAACACGGTCCTATTCGCTGATCGATTGGAAATCTTCATTATCGACCAGGAATTACACGATTGCCGTTCAGCGTGAGGACGATGGAACCGGCGGCTCCAAAGCCATGCACCGGCTCGAGGCGGGGCGGGCCATAAAGGTTCTGCCACCCGAAAACGATTTTGAACTGCGTGATGGCGCTGCGCCGGTCCTGCTTCTTGCCGGCGGCATCGGTGTGACGCCGCTCATTTCCATGGCGAGTGCTCTGGACGCGCAGGCAAGGGACTTTGCCTTTCACTATAGTGCCAGAAGTGCCGGGGTCATGGGTTTCCGGGAACGGCTTGGTCAAGCCTTTCCCGACCATATGGTCTTTCATTTTGACGATCAGGCACCGCTTGATCTTGCAAAATTGATGTCGGCACAGCCGCCGGACACGCAGCTCTATATTTGCGGGCCCAAGGGAATGATCGATGCAGCGCGTGAGGCCGCGATCACGGCCGGACTGGCTGAAGCCAACATTCATATCGAGCTGTTTTCCGCGCCCGAAGCTCAATCCGGCGATGCATCGTTCGAGGTGGAAATCCATGACACTGGCGAAGTGTTCGTAATTCCTGCCGGAAAGACCATTATCGAGGTGCTTGAGGAAGCGGGCAAGGATCTGATGTACGATTGCCAGCGCGGCGATTGCGGTATCTGTCAGACCGATGTGATCAGCGGAACACCCGACCATCGCGATGTTGTGTTGTCGGAAGCCGACAGGGCGGCAGGTAAAGTCATGCAGATCTGCGTCAGCCGCGCCAAGTCGGGGCGTCTGGTTCTGGATCTCTAAGGGAGAGGATCAATGTACAAACAGCAGCCAAGGCAAATGGCCGCCGAAGATATCGAAGACCTGGTCCAGGGTTATCAGGTGCACCGCGATGTCTATATCAGCCGTGATGTGTATGAGCTGGAAATGCGGCACCTATTCACCAATAGCTGGGTGTTTGTGGGTCACGAGAGCCAGACCCCGAACAAGGGCGACTACTACGCAACCCAGATCGGCGATCAACCGGTCATACAGGTACGGCACTCGGATGGTGAGGTGAAGGTTCTGCACAACCGCTGCCCGCACAAGGGTGTGAAGATTGCCATTGATCGCGAGGGCAATACCGGAAAGTTTTTCCGCTGCCCCTATCATGCCTGGTCATTCAAGACCGATGGCTGCCTTTTGGCGATCCCGCTGAAAAAGGGATACGAAAATACAGGTCTCGACGAGACCGAAAACGTAAAGGGCATCAAACCGGTCGGCGATGTACGCAATTATCGCGGCTTCATATTTGCGAGGCTGGCCGATGAGGGCATCAGCTTCGAGGATTTCTTTCAGGGCAGCCTGTCATCGATCGACAATATGGTCGACCGTTCGCCGGAAGGCCGGCTCGAGATTGCCGGTCCGCCCTTGCGCTATATGCATCAGTGCAACTGGAAAATGCTCGTTGAGAACCAGACCGACACCTGCCATCCGATGGTGGCGCACGAAAGCTCGGCCGGCACTGCGGTTAAAATCTGGGAGAGCCTCGGCAATCCGGAGCCCCGCCCGCCGGCCATGGAGATCATCGCCCCATTCATGTCGCCCTACGAGTTCTTCGAGGACATGGGCATCCGTACCTGGCCGAACGGGCATGGCCACACCGGCGTTCATCACTCGATCCACTCCGACTATTCCGCCGTGCCCGGCTATTTTGAGGCCATGTGCGAGGCCTATGGCGAAGACCGCGCCAAGGCCATCATGGATGAGAACCGGCACAACACGGTCTATTTCCCATCGATCATGATCAAGGGACCCATCCAGCAATTGCGAAATTTCATTCCGCTCGGCCCCGACAAGACGCTTGTGGAGAGCTACATCTACCGGCTTGTCGGCGCACCGGACCATTTGCTGGCGCGCACCGCCATGTACAACCGTATGATCAATGCACCGACATCGATTGTCGGGCATGACGATCTGGAAATGTATGAACGCGCGCAGGAGGGCTTGCACTCCGAAGGGCTGGAATGGGTCAATGTCCAGCGCCTTTATCCGGGCGCGGAGGAGGACTTTTCCGAAGAGGCCGTCGAAAACGGCACCACCGAGCGGCAGATGCGCAACCAGTTCCATGCCTGGGCGAAGTTCATGACAGCGACCATGCCGCGCCGGACCGAACTGCAAGGGGAGGCCGGTCAGTGACGGATATCAGCAAAGATGAGTTGATCGACTTCATTTATGCCGAAGCGCGTATGCTCGATGAGGGCCGCTACGATGAGTGGATTGATCTGTGGCTGGCGGATGGCCACTACTGGATGCCGCTCGACTACAAGCAGACCGATCCGCATCTCGTCACCTCGTTCCTTTATGAAGATCTCTTCATGCTCAAGCTCAGGGTCGAGCGCTTGAACGGCGCGCGGACATTCAGCCAGAAGCCGAAGAGCCGGTGCCACCATGTCATTCAGCGGCCTTTTATTGACAGAACAGACCATGAGAACGGCGAATATGTCACGAACACATCGATGCATTACATTGAAACGCGCCTCGATGATCAGTTCCTGCTGGCGCTTACAGCGACCCATGAACTCAAACAGGTGGATGGCAAATTGCGCATCGCCAACAAACGGGTCGACCTGTTGAACTGCGATGCGGCTTTCGGCAACATACAATTGCTGCCATGATTTCTGATCGCTGTAACAGCGTTTATAACGCATTTGAGGATGCCGCCGGGCGATGGCCCGGTCGCGACCTGCTGCAGACGCTGCCGGGAACGGCAAAGGTCTATGGGATCCCCTCCGGCACAATGCGTTATGGCGAGGCCAAGGCCGCCGTGGATGAGCTCTCGGCACGGTTTGAGGCCAAGGGCTATCGCAGCGGAATGCGGGTCGCCGTTCTTCTGGAAAACCGTCCGGTCTTCTTCATTGTCTGGCTGGCGCTCAACCGGCTGGGCATTTCGATCGTTCCGATCAATCCGGATCTGCGTGCGGCGGAGCTCGAATATCTGATCGGCCACAGCGAGCCGGCGCTGATCATCGCCGTTAAACCGCGTCAGGACGAGCTGCGCAAAGCATCTGCGGCCGCGGGCATGGACCTGTCGGTCGTTGGGCCGCACGACCCATTGCCCGCGCCGCGCGGCAATTCAGTCGTTGCGCAAGAGGATGGCGGTGAGGCTGCGGTCCTCTATACGTCCGGAACGACGGGAAATCCGAAAGGTTGCGTTCTGCCGAACGCTTATTTTCTGCTGGCGGGCAATTGGTATGCGTCCGTCGGTGGCCTCGCCGCGCTTTCAACCGATGGCGAGCGGATGATCACGCCGCTGCCGGTTTTTCACATGAACGCGATGGCCTACTCATTCATGGCGATGATCGCCGTCGGCGGCTGCCTGATCGTGCTTGACCGTTTTCACCCCAGAAGCTGGTGGTCGGATGTGGCGCAATCGCGCGCCACCTGCCTGCATTATCTTGGCGTCATGCCATCGATGCTGATGGGAGCCGATCCGTCCTCCGGCGACAAGGAGCATTGCGTGCAATTCGGCTTTGGCGCCGGCGTCGATCCGAAGCTGCAGGCGGCTTTTGAAGACCGGTTCGGTTTTCCGCTGGTTGAAGCCTGGGCCATGACGGAAACAGGGGCCGGCGCGGTGATTGCCGCACACACGACCGACCGCCTTGTCGGACAGGCCTGTCTCGGCCGGCCGGGCCGGGAGGTCGCGTGCCGGATTGTCGACGAGGAGGGCAATGAGGTAACCACCGGTGCGCCCGGCGAGTTGCTGGTCCGGCGTGCCGAGGGCGATCCGCGCTATGGGTTCTTCTCGCACTACTACAAGGATCCGGAGGCCACCGAGGACGCGTGGCGGGACGGCTGGTTCCATACCGGCGATATTGTCCGCCGGAACGAACACGGCGACATGTTCTTTGTCGACCGGAAGAAGAACGTCATCCGCCGGTCCGGCGAGAACATCGCCGCCGTGGAGGTGGAATCGATTCTCATGCGGCATCCGCAGATCAAGGCCGCCGGTGTAACATCCGTTCCCGACCCGATCCGTGGCGATGAGGTTTTTGCCTGTCTTGTTGTTGATGATCCTTCACCGGATCTGGCTGTTGAAATCACCGAATGGTGCCTTGGTCAGATGGCCTATTACAAAGCGCCCGGCCACATTGCCTTTGTCGATACATTGCCGCTGACCGCGACACAAAAGGTCCAGCGCGCGCAGTTGAAAAGGCTTGCGGCGGACCTCGTCGGTCAATCCGGTACGACAGTCACCGCACATCTGAAAAAACGGCAGGCGGCCTGATGGCACGCCGCAAATCCTATGACGGAGTGGTGCTGACGGCGCCTTTTACGATGCCGTATCAACGCTATTCGATCGAATCCGCGCATTGGTGGATTGCCCGCGCCTTGCGCGGTTCGCTCGATGTGGCGGGTCTGAAACCCGGCGATATTGACGGCTTCACCGTGTCCAGTTTCACCCTCTTTCCCGACACCGCCGTGGGCCTGACCCAGCATCTCGGCCTTAGCCCGCGATGGCTCGACCATATCCCGATGGGAGGAGCCAGCGGGATCGTGGCCTTGCGAAGGGCGGCGCGAGCGGTGCAAGCGGGAGACGCGGACATTGTTGCCTGCGTTGCCGGAGACACCAATCATGTCGACAGTTTCCGGCTGATGCTGTCGAGCTTTTCCCGCTTTGCCTCCGATGCATCCTATCCTTATGGCTATGGCGGGCCCAATGCCAACTTTGCGCTGCTGACGGATCGCTACATGAATGAGTTCGGGGCGACGCGCGACGACTTCGGCCGTTTGTGTGTTGCGCAAAGGAGCAATGCGCTGAAAAATCCCGGCGCGCTGATGAAGAAGCCGCTGACGCTGGACGATTACCTGAAAGCACGGCCCATCTCCGATCCGATTGCACTGTTTGATTGCGTCATGCCCTGTGCGGGATCGGAGGCCTTTCTGGTGATGTCCGAGGATGAAGCCATAAAACGCAATCTTCCCTTTGCCCGGATCGGCGGCACAATTGAGCGTCACAATGCCCACGCGGATGACCCGATCCAGCTGCGTGGCGGATGGACGGTGGATATCGAAGAGTTGTGGGAGATGGCCGATTGCGGCCCGCAGGAGATTGATCTTCTTCAGACCTATGACGACTATCCGGTGATTTCATTCATGCAGATCGAAGATCTCGGATTTTGCGAGAAGGGTGCCGCAGCAGATTTCCTGCGTGAGCGCGATATGACGATTGCAGGCGATTTCCCGCACAACACGTCCGGCGGTCAGCTTTCGGCCGGGCAGGCGGGCGCCGCCGGCGGCTTCATCGGTCTCGTCGAGGCCATAAGGCAGGTGACGGGTCTGGCGCAGAGCACACAGGTGCCGGACGCCAAATGTGCGTTCATCTCCGGTTTCGGCATGATCAATTACGACCGGGGTGTTTGTTCAAGCGCGGCAATATTGAAGGCGGGCAGCGCATGACCGATCCGCTTCAGCCGCCAAAAAAGAAAAACCCGCAAAAGCGCACCGTGTCGCCGACGCGGCCGCCGGAGGCGCGAAGCCGTGCATTTCTCGGATTGAGCGCGGCGGCAGCCGAGGGGCGATTTGCGCTGCAACACTGCGCGGAATGCGGAGCGGTTCAGTATCCGCCGCGCGATGCCTGTTCGAGCTGCCTATCGACCGAGCTGGCCTGGAAAGACACCGACCCCGCAGGGTCAATCCTGGCTGAAACCACGATCCGGACCTCGATGAAACTCTATTTCAAGGAGAGGGCGCCCTGGCGCACCGGCACTGTCAAACTCGATGCCGGTCCGGTGGTTATCTGTCACCTTCATGGTGATTGCGCCCGCAATGACCGGGTCAATCTGCTTAACCGCCTCGACCGGTCCGGACAGGCCGTTTTGTTTGCCGTCCCGCAAGAACGGAGCCCAAATATGGAAGATGATCCCCAACTCAGGGCGATGACCAGCGATCCGAAACACCGCCGGGTCCTGATCGCGGATGCAAGGAATGCCAATGCACCGGCGCTTGCAAAGGCCCTGGTGGATGCCGGCGCTGCAACAGTTTTTGTCGGTGAAGCGGAAAGTTGGAGGCCTAACCCGGCTAGGGAAGCGCTCGAGGCGATTTCAAATGTTGTGATCCTGCCGCTTGATGTGACCGACACGGCCTCGGTTCAAGAACTCGCGGGAGAGATCGGCGGCAAGACGGATATCTTGATCAACAATGCCCGTTTTGTTCGTCCCGGCGGCGTGCTGGCGCGCGGTGATACCGCCTTTGCGCGCGATGAAATGGAGGTCAATTATCTGGGTCTGATGCGCCTTGCCCAGGCCTTCGGGCCGGGCATGTGCGGGCGAACGGCCGACGGTGACAATTCAGCGGTTGCCTGGGTGAATATCCTGTCCGTTCATGCGCTCTCCAACAGTCCGGATTATGGCTGTTTTTCAGCATCGAACGCCGCGGCGCGTTCGTTGAGCCAGAGCCTGCGGGCGGAATTCCGGGCGTCGGGCCTCAGGGTCATGAACGTCTATTGCGGACCGACAGAGGATGATTGGCATCAGCCGCTGCCGCCGCCCAAGGTGACGCCACAGGCGCTGGCACGTGTGGTGCTGCAGGGTTTGCGTGACGGTCTTGAGGAAACCTGTTGCGGTGATGTGGCAAAGGACCTTTACGAGCGGTACCGCGACAATCCCAATGTTCTGGAACGGGAAATGACCCTGGCGGGAGACGGCGCATGAGCCAGGCCATTCTTCAAGCGCTTTGCGAAAAGGTGTCCGAGGGCGGCATCGAGATTGTCGACCTCACCCATACACTGGACCCGGACTTTCCGGTCATTGTCCTGCCGCCCGAGTTCGGCCAGTGCGCACGGTTCCGGATGGAGGAAATCAGCGCCTACGATCATCGCGGTCCGGCCTGGAAATGGCACAATATCAGCATGTCGGAACATACCGGGACCCATTTCGATGCGCCGGCGCACTGGATATCGGGCCGCGATCTTCCGAACAACTCGGTCGACGCAATCGCGCCGGGCGATTTCATCGGCCCGGTCAATGTTATCGATTGTTCTGAAGGGGCGGGCAAAGACGATGACTTCGAATTGACCCCGGATATCATCAAGGCCTGGGAGGATGAGTACGGAACGATTGAGGCCAATTCCTGGGTGCTCATGCGAACCGACTGGTCGAAAAGGTCGGGTGCCGCCTATCTCAATATGAAGGACGACGGCCCGCACTCACCGGGACCGACCCCGGAAGGCATCCGGTTTTTGATCGAGCAACGTGATATCCGCGGCTTCGGAACGGAAACCGTCGGCACGGATGCCGGTCAGGCGAGCCATTATGAGCCGCCTTATCCGGCCCACTATTATCTCCACGGTGCCGGCAAATACGGCCTCCAGTGTCTCGCCAGTCTCGACCGGCTGCCGCCAAAGGGTGCGGTCCTTCTGGCTGCGCCGCTGAAGATCAAGAATGGAACAGGCAGCCCCTTGCGGGTTTTGGCGATGGTTCCGGGTGGCCGGTCATGAGTGAGTACACCGCTATTATTACCGGGGCCAATAAGGGGATCGGCGCGGACCTTGCGGCGCGTTTGCTGGAGAAGAATTACCGTGTCATCTCGGTCGCGCGGCACGCGCCCCAGGTTTCTCACCCGAACCTGTTTTCCGTGGAGGCCGACCTTCTCGACGAGGATGCTGTTACGAAGGCGGCAGCCGAGATCGCATCGACCCACAATGTAACCCACCTGATTCACAATGCCGGCCTGATCTGGCCGAACCTTGTCGAAGATGCAAAGCCGTCCGACATAACAGGGCTTGCCCAGCTTCATCTTGGCTCCGCACTGACCTTGCTGCAGGCCGTATTGCCGTCGATGAAAAATGCCGGTTTCGGGCGCATCATGTTCAATGGATCGCGAGCGGCGCTTGGCGTGCCAACGCGAACAGCCTACAGCGCCAGCAAGGCCGCCATGATCGGCATGGCGAGGACATGGGCGCTGGAACTTGCACCCCATGGCATAACTGTGAATGTGGTTGCGCCGGGGCCGATCCAGACGGACAATTTTTGGGGCATCGTTGAAAAGGGAAGTCAGCAGGAAACCGATCTGGCCAAGCGAATTCCCGTTGGCAGGCTGGGCCGTGTCGAGGATGTTTCAAACGCCTTTTTGTTCTTTTGCGATCCGGCCAACAGTTTCGTCACCGGACAGACGCTTTACGTGTGCGGTGGAGCAAGCGTTGGGACAATCACCATCTGACCATGGCACCCGGCACTGCTAAATGATGAGCTCTGTTGCAGCGTATGCGTTTCCGCGGGCCGCTGCAGTCAGTACCATGTCAGCATCCTGCAGGTTTCGTTCGACACAATGGCGCTGGCGCTCTCCTGTGTCATTCCGCCGTAGCTGTTGGCGGCGCGGTATTCCATGGTGAAAACATTGGTGCCGTCCGACGATACCGGTGTCGGCCGGGTCTCGATATGCCGGAAACTGGCGGGATCACTCAAATCTCGTTTTACCGCCCTCACCAACGGTTCGAAGGACGCATCCCATCTGGAAAGGCAGTGTTGCGCATAAACGTTGGTCGATGCGACATCTGTTGCATTATTGTCCCTGTTGTAGCCAATGAAATATCCGACGAGAAACAGGGCTGCAAACGCCAGTGCGCCCAGACCAACCAGCGCCGGCTTTCTCACACGTGGTGGATCAGACGGTTGCTCTTCGGCTTCCGCTTCGTTCGGTTTCCCGGCCCTGGCGTCGTTGTATTCCGCACGGGTGATCCTGCCAGCCCGGAGCATCCGCTTTAGCCTGACAAGGCCTTCATCCCCATAAGCCACGGTCAATCTCCGTGTTTGTCCGCCCGACAGATATTGGAGCATATTTGCGTAAATAAACCGTAATCGCTGCACCTGTGGTTGCAGTTCCGCCTTGTCGCGTATGACGTTGTTCGACGGCCGGAAATGACGGCGGTTTTACGGATTTTAATATTGTTTGTTCGTTTCGGCTGATCCGCTTGGCGACACCCCGCGTAATACCTCATGCCGGCGCACATGGATCAATAGTCTCACAGGAGAACTCGAAATGTTCAGACGTACCCTTATTGCCGCCATTGCTGTCGTGCCGCTTGCTTTCGGCACGGTTGCAGCCAAGGCCGCCGACATCGTCGATACGGCCGTTTCTGCCGGGAACTTCAACACGCTGGTCGCCGCTGTTCAGGCTGCCGGACTTGTCGACACGCTGAAAGGCGAGGGCCCGTTTACGGTTTTCGCTCCGACGGACGAAGCCTTTGAAAAACTGCCGGCGGGAACCGTCGAGGATCTGCTGAAGCCTGAAAACAAAGACCAACTGGTTGCCGTGCTGACGTACCATGTCATCCCGGGAAAGGTCATGTCGGGTGACATCGCAGGCAAGAAAATGGGCGTTAAAACCGTTCAGGGCAGTGAGCTGATGGTCGACGCCATGGATGGCGTCAAGGTGGACAATGCGTCTGTCGTGACCGCGGACATCGAAACGTCGAATGGCGTGATCCACGTTATCGACCAGGTCGTCCTGCCGAAATAGGTCACGGCACTTTCAATGGCGAGGCCGGGGAAAAACCGGCCTCGCCTTGAAAAAGACGCCTGGTGGATTCGTTTCCGGCGCGTCGGTGCCTGAGATGGCGCGCAAAACGTCCTCATACGGGGGCTTCCCTGCGAAACGGCAAACAGGATCAATCGCCCTTTCAAAAGGGTTGTAGATCGGAACGGAGATCAGGAGGGTGACCATTGTCACAACACGGTGTTCCTGACCTTCCGGTTTTGACCCGTTTTGAGCAGGTGGCCGACGGTTCGTTATACGCACGTCTTCCTGATGATTGGCAGATCGGCATAGCCGATGTTGTCGATTCGACCGGTGCAATTGCCAACGGGCATTACAAATCCGTCAATTTTGCAGGCGCGGCCACGATCAGCGCCGTTTCGAATTCCTCAGGCGGCAGACTGCCGCTTTTTGCATTTGGTGGCGATGGCGCGCAATTTGTTGTGCGACCGGAACAGGCGCAAGCCGCATCAAGTGCGCTTGCCCAGGTATCCCATTGGGTCAAAGGCCAGCTCGAACTGGATTTGCGTGTCGGCATGACCAGCATTGCCGCAATCCGGGCCGCCGGTTTCGATGTGCGGGCCGCTTACTGGCGGGCGTCGGATCACGTGCAATATTCGCTTTTTACCGGGGGTGGCCTCGAATGGGCAGAGAAGCAGCTAAAGGGCGGCCATTTCGCGATCAGGCCGACTGGCGATGAAGGTGACCCGGACCTGTCGGGTCTATCGTGCCAGTGGGGCCCTGTGATGTCCACGCGCGGCAAGATCATCTCATTGATCGTCAAGCCTGCTTCCGGTTCAAAACCTGCCGCTTTTGAGAAGGCGACGCGAAAAATCATCAAGGCTCTTGGCAAGGCAAAGGCGGTGAACCCCGTTCCTGATGCCGGTCCGGACGTGCGATGGCCCGGTGCTTCCATCGATCTGCAATCCAAGACAATTACCGGGTCCGGTTTTGACGCCTTGAAGAAGGCCTGGACGATTGTCCGAACGCTGTTTTACTGGTCACTGTTCAAGGCAGCTGCTCCGTTGCGAGGCCTCGCGCCAACCCGGTACCGCGCCGACATTTCTGCAAATTCGGATTTCCGCAAATTCAATGACGGACTGATGATGACCGTTGATTGTTCACCCGGTTCGATAGACGGTCTGAAGACTATTCTGGAACGGGCCGAGCGCGACGGGGTGATCCGGTTCGGCCTTCATGTACAGGACGAGGCGCTGATTACCTGTGTGGTTCCATCCGTTTTCGAAAGAAACCACATGCACTTTATCGACGGGTCGGGGGGCGGATATGCGTCGGCTGCGAAGCAATTGCGCGCCAATGGCCGTTCGTGACTTGACGCGACAATAGCCGGTTTCGTCAACAGGTTTTCTATCGGCTCCAATGAAGCCTGCGTATAACATACAAGAAAAAGGTTCGCGGTCCCGGTGCTTACGGCCGTTGTGTCCGACTTCTCGACGTAATGATATATATCTTTATTGTGCTTCTTTTAGTCTTATTTATGCACAGTACAGGTTATAATTGCCGAGCGGAGTATTTTACAAGTTAACCTATTTTTTACCGTAAAACAGATAGGTTTCTTGAACAGATGTCTTTGGTTGTAATGACTTCAACCATCCGGAATTCCCTCAAGTTCATGATGAATTTTCGCGGACACATTGTTTGCGAAAGGCTGGAGTACGGCTCGCCAAGGCGCCATCGGCGTATTGGTTGACTGTAAATCGTCGGTCAGGCATGTGCAGAGCGGCCACAATTGGCGATCTCTCGTTTGTCCGCCTGTCGATGAGGTAGCAACTTGGACCCTGGGAGACCGGCCGTGCTTTCATCCAATTCAGCATTAGTTCTCAGTGCTTTGCACAAATCACTGGCGATTATCGAGTTTGACCTGAATGGCAATATCCTCGACGCAAACCAGAATTTTTGTACAGCGCTCGGTTATGACCGTGCCGAGATCGTCGGCAAGCATCACAGCATGTTCGTCAAACCGAGTGAGGCTCAGAGCGCCGAATATCAGGAGTTCTGGTCGCGGCTGAGGAGCGGCGAGTTCCAGTCGGGTGAATACAGGCGGTTTGGGAAGGACGGCAATGAGGTCTGGATCCAGGCCACTTACAACGCTGTTTTGGGTCGAGGCGGAAAACCCTCCAAAATTGTAAAATGTGCAACGGACATTACCGAAGCCACATTGAAGGCTATGGAGGATGGCGCCAAGCTTGAAGCCATATCTCGTGCGCAGGCAATCATCGAATTCGATCCGACCGGCGTGATCCTGACCGCCAATGAGAATTTCTGTGCAACCGTTGGATACGGGCTGGAAGAGATCGTCGGTCAACATCACCGGATGTTTGTTGATCCCGAATATGCAAAGCAGCCCGAATATGACGCGTTCTGGAAGAGGCTGGCGGAGGGCGAATTTGTTGCTGAAGAGTTCAAGCGCTTCGGTAAGGGAAACAAGGAAATCTGGATCCAGGCCTCCTACAACCCGATTTTCGACGCGGACGGCAAAGTCATCAAAGTCGTCAAGTTCGCGACGGATATCACGGGCCGCGTGCATGCCGTCAACGAAATCGGCAAAAGTCTGACAAGGCTGGCGGAAGGAGATCTTCTGCAGCGCATCGAAGAGCCCTTCATCCCTTCGCTTGACAGTCTGAGAAGCGATTTCAACAACTCTGTCGAGAGGCTTGAGGCGGCGCTGAACCAGGTCGGGCTGAATGCCTCGGTGATCATGGGCGGAACGTCGGAGATAAAATCAGCGTCGGACGAGTTGGCAAGGCGGACGGAACAGCAGGCAGCATCGGTGGAAGAGACCGCTGCCGCGGTGGAGCAGATTGCCGCCACGGTAAAGACAACGGCGCAGCGTGCCGAAGAGGCAGGAAACCTCTCTCAAACGACCAAGTCGGAAGCAGAGAAGTCCGGTTCTGTCGTAGATGAAGCGGTTCTCGCGATGGATGAAATCAAGGACTCGTCCGACAAGATCGCCAACATCATCGGGATGATCGACGATATCGCCTTCCAGACCAATCTTCTTGCGCTGAACGCGGGCGTGGAAGCGGCACGGGCAGGTGAAGCAGGCAAGGGTTTTGCCGTTGTTGCGCAGGAGGTGCGCGAACTCGCTCAGCGCTCGGCATCAGCCGCAAAGGACATAAGGGCCCTGATCACCACATCCGGCGGACAGGTACAGTCGGGCGTTGATCTGGTTGCCGAAACGGGGCAGGCCCTGAAGTCCATCGTCAGCTCAATCGTTGAAGTGACCGACCATGTGTCGGCGATTGTCGAAGCATCGCAGGAGCAGTCCAACGGGCTGGATGAAATCAATCGCGCAGTCAACACGATTGATGAGGGCACACAGCAGAACGCCGCCATGGCCGAAGAGGCAACCGCCGCCAGCCATACGCTGGAATCGGAGGCGGTGGCCCTGTCGAATATGCTCAAACAGTTCAGGCTCACGGCCGCCAAATCGATTGCAGCAAAGACCGAAGTCCCGCAATCGTCGCCGGCCAAACCTGCCGCAGCAGCAATGCCTGCGTTTGACGGCAATGCGGCAGTCGACAGTGATAACTGGGCGGAATTTTGATCAACACAAGGCGCGCGACAGCTCTGTCGCGCGTTCCGTTTTGGCTTTCACGCCTCTTCCTGCATCCTCATGATCCGCCAGTTGCCGTGACGTATTGCCGCTGATGTCGATAGCGCAACCGCGGTTGAACGTTGTTATCCAGTCAAACGAACCGGTGCACTGCCGTTGCCGGCAGAGCTTGCCCGGCGGCGAGCCCGATTGTGCCTATTGGAGAAACACATGCCTGTCATTCATGATGCCGTCAGCCAGATCAACGGTATTGTCTGGGGCGTGCCGATGTTGGTTCTCCTTCTCGGCGTCGGCATATACCTGACGGTTGGTTTGAGGCTCCTGACACTTTTCAGGCTCCCGCTCGGCTTCCGACTGCTTCGCAAGGGCCTGGCACTAGGAGACGGCGAGGGCGAGATCAGCCCGTTTAATGCGCTGATGACATCTTTGGCGGCAACGATTGGTACCGGCAACATTGCCGGGGTTGCAACGGCTATTTTCCTGGGTGGTCCGGGTGCGATTTTCTGGATGTGGATGACGGCGCTTGTCGGAATGGCAACCAAATATGCCGAAGCCGTCTGCGCGGTGCACTACCGCAAGGAGGATGAACGCGGCAAGCATGTCGGCGGGCCGATGTACTACATCCGCTACGGGCTTGGCGAAAACTGGAAATGGCTTGCCGCGTGTTTTGCCCTTCTCGCCGGCATTGCAGGGTTCGGCATCGGCAATCTGGTCCAGTCAAACTCGATCGCTCACGCGCTTGAGGTGAATTTCAGCGTGCCGCCCTGGCTGACCGGTATGGTTCTTGTGTGTCTGGCGGGTGCCGTCCTGGTCGGCGGCATCGAGCGGATTGCGACCGTGGCCGGCAGGTTGGTGCCGCTTATGGCGGTGGCCTATATTCTGGTTTCTCTTGTTGTGCTGGTGATCCACGCGGCGGAGATCCCTGCTGCGTTTGGACTGATTTTCACACATGCGTTCTCACCAACGGCCGCCACCGGTGGATTTGCCGGAGCGGCGGTTTGGGCGGCCATTCGGTTTGGTGTTGCGCGGGGCATCTTCTCAAATGAAGCGGGGCTGGGCTCCGCTCCGATTGCCCACGCTGCGGCAAAG
This sequence comes from Hoeflea prorocentri, assembly GCF_027944115.1. Taxonomy (NCBI): domain Bacteria; kingdom Pseudomonadati; phylum Pseudomonadota; class Alphaproteobacteria; order Hyphomicrobiales; family Rhizobiaceae; genus Hoeflea; species Hoeflea prorocentri. The sequence continues at coordinate 335,827 of NZ_JAPJZI010000001.1, forward strand.
ACCAAGGGGCCGGTCAGTCAGGGGCTGATCGCCATGCTTGGTACCTTCATCGATACGATTATCGTGTGCTCCTTTACCGCGCTTGCCATCATCGTGACCGGTGCGTGGACGAGCGGCGAGACCGGTGCGGCTTTGACATCACATGCTTTCAGCCTCGCCTTGCCCGGCCTTGGAGGGTACATCATCGCGATCTCGCTTGCGGTCTTTGCGTTTACCACCATGCTCGGCTGGAGCTATTACTGCGAGCGGTCCTTCCAGTATCTCATGGGTGTCCGGATCATCATGCCGTTCAGGATTGCGTGGTCTCTTGCGGCCTTAGTCGGCGCAACATCGCAACTGGGCTTTGTGTGGCTGCTTGCCGATACGCTGAATGCTTTCATGGCGATCCCGAACCTCATTGCCCTGGTTCTGTTGAGTCCTGTCGTTTTCAGGCTGACGCGTCAGTTTTTCGATACGCGTGGTGGTTCCGAAAACAATCCCTTCTGAGGCCGCGGGCTGTCGTCTGATGCGATTCGCACAAGATCCGGATGCCAGGGCAATTATTCCATGGTTTTGCAGGTGTTGACGGGTTTGCCGCGGCTCATCTAGATATGAGGCTTCCATGACTGCTGAACCACGCTCACTACTGACCTCGATGTTTGATGCCGCAATTGCGGCTGCGGACCCCGATTTGACCATTCGCGCCCATCTTCCCCGGCGTCAAAGGGGACGCACGGTGGTCGTTGGGGCAGGCAAGGGCGTTGCCCAGCTTGCCCGTGCATTGGAAAATCACTGGGATGGGCCGCTCGAAGGCGTGGTCGTGACGCGTTACGGGTTCGGCGTTGACTGCCGGCAGATCAAGGTCCTGGAGGCAGCGCATCCTGTTCCGGATGAAGCCGGGCTGGATGGAGCGACGCGATTGCTTGAGGCGGTGAGAGGGCTCGGACCGGACGATCTGGTCATCGCTCTGATATGTGGCGGCGCTTCGGCACTTCTTCCCTGTCCCGCCGACGGCTTGTCGCTGAACGAGGAAATCGAAGTCAACCGGGCTCTTCTTGCATCCGGCGCGCCGATTTCGGCGATGAATGCAATCCGAAAGCAGATTTCGAAGATCAAGGGAGGGCGGCTGGCAGCGGCAGCACATCCGGCGCGGGTCGTCAGTCTGATTGTATCCGATATTCCCGGAGACAATCCCGCCGATGTCGGATCAGGCCCGACGGTTGCCGATGCGACAACTGCACTGGATGCGCTTGGCGCGGTCGAGCGCTACCGGATTGCTCTGCCTTCCAGGATCATTTCGCATATCAAAGACGCGCGTTCGCCGGCTCCGGCACCTGAGGATCCGGCATTGCAAGACCATGAACATGCGGTCATCGCCTCGGCCGGTGTGTCGCTTGAGGCGGCAGCGAAAAAGGCACGGGAAATGGGTCTTGAAGCGGCAATCCTGTCGGACTCCATTGAAGGTGAGGCACGGGAATCGGCGCATGTGCATGCCGCAATGGCAAGGGAGATCGTCATGCGCAACCGGCCTTTCAAAAAGCCGATTGTTCTGCTTTCCGGCGGGGAAACGACGGTAACGCTCAGAGGCGAAGGAAAGGGTGGGCGCAACACCGAATTCTTGCTGTCTCTGGCTCTTGATATTGACGGGCTTGCCGGAATTGACGCTCTTTGTGCCGATACGGACGGGATAGACGGATCGGAAGACAATGCCGGTGCCTTCGTCAATGGTGACAGCGTATCGGACATGCGCCGGGCCGGCCTCGATCCGGTTGCGCTTCTGGCGGACAATGATGCATGGTCCGCCTTTCATGGCATCAATGCCTTGTTCGTGCCCGGACCGACGGGCACCAATGTGAACGATTTCAGGGCCATTCTGGTGCGCTGACCCGGCGCAAATGGCGTTAATCGAACTTGGTGATTGTTACGCGTTCCAGCCGTTTGACTGCCTGCTGGAGCTGTTCGCGCTCGTCGATCAGATTGAGGGCGACGGCAATGCCGGCCTTGTTCACACCGAGATCGTGGTAGAGGCGCCAGGCGGTGCGCACCCGCGTGATGCTGATCGCGGAGAAACGCCAGCCGGCCGGCGCCTGACCTGCCGGGTCCAGAATACCCTCATCGACAAGTTCAACCACCCATTCGGCGCGCACGCCGCATGACCGGCACAGTTCAGCGAGGCTGACGGCCTCGATCACCTCGGCGGAAACCACTTTTGTCGTCTTGACCATGGTCCTAAACCCCCAGCTTTGCGCGCGGATCGAAATTCATCTGGCTTGCCATTTGTTCGTAAAGGGCACGATCTTCATCATTGTTCACCGGCGGAACCGCGATCTGCAGCACGGCGTAGAGATCGCCGGCGGGGTTTCCCGGAATGCCGCGCCCCTTCAGCCGAAGCTTCTGTCCGGCCCTTGCATTCTTGGGCACGGTCAGTTCGACAACGCCGTTTGGCGTCGGAGCCTTGACCTTGCCGCCGAGCGCGGCTTCCCACGGCGCAATCGGCAGGTCGAAATAGACGTCGCGACCCTCGACCGAATAGGCAGAATCCTCGTTAAACCGGATTTCCAGATACAGGTCTCCTGCGCGCCCTTTTCCGATGCCGGGCGTCCCCTGTCCGGCAAGCCTTATGTGTTGTCCTTCGGTGATGCCCTTCGGGATTTTCACGCGGATTGTCCGGTCCTTGACGGTGACATGGCCGTCCTGATCCATCTCCGGAGCGCGCAGCGAAATTGTCCGCGTTGCGCCCTCATAGGCGTCTTTCAGGTCTATGGTGATGCCGGCATGATGGTCCTGGCCCTGTGCATGAAACGAATGCCGGCTGCGCGGCTGGGCGCCCGGGCCCGCGGCCCTGCCAAAAAGCGATTCAAAGAAGTCGCTGAACGCAGCCTCGTCGGCTTCCGTGTACCCGCCGCCTGAAAACTCAAATCCCTCATTCCAGTCCGGCGGCGCCTGGAAATCCTGTCCGGCTTTCCAGTTGGCGCCGAGCTGATCATAGGCAGCGCGTTTTTCCGGATCCTTCAGGACCTCATACGCCTCGCCTGCCTCTTTGAACTTTTCTTCCGCGCCCGGCTCCTTGTTGACGTCCGGATGGTATTTGCGGGCGATCTTGCGGTAAGCCCGTTTGACCTCATCCTGGGTGGCGTTGCGCTCCAGTCCGAGCGTTTCGTAATAATCCTTGAAATCCATGCGAATTTTCCGGTGCCGGTATGCTGTACTGCTGCGTTGAATCTGACGACCGCTCAGCCTTGCTCCAGGCAACTCTGAATTGTTCCAATGCGTTTGTCCAGATGCGCAAAGGCGAGCGGACGCGCTATAATATCGCAATGGAGACCGGCCGATCCGGTTTGGGTAGAGGTCAGTGACATGAAGCCTTCAGGCGGGATTAAAACCGGATATGACAGCGTGCGCGCGACAGGCACGCAAGGCATTGACGTATCGCGTTACCAGGGAGGAATTGACTGGGCGCAGGTATCAGCTGCGGGAACCCGGTTTGTCGCCATAAAGGCGACCGAAGGCGCGTGCGACTATGCCTATTGCAGCCATTTTGAGACAAATGCCGGGCAGGCCCGCAACAACGGTCTCGCTGTGGGTGGATATCACTTTTTCAGCCCATCTTCCGATGGCAAGGAACAAGCCGATTATTTCCTCCGGATTGCGCAGCCGGCTGCAGGCGATCTGTTGCCCATGCTGGACCTTGAACAGAGCGGAGACGCATCTGCCGCGCAGATTGCCGCGGGCGCGATGGGCTGGCTGCAGACCGTTGAAGGGGCGATCGGCAGGAGACCTTTTTTGTACACAACCGCCAGTTTCTGGAATGAGATCGGTGCACCGAAGGGATTTGAGGCCTATCCTTTGTGGATCGCCGACTACGGCGTCGCCACCCCGGCTCTTCCTGATGGATGGGCGGATTATACCGTCTGGCAATACTCACAGCAGGGCAAACTGGCCGGGGTTTCCGGTCCAGTAGACCTCGATATTCTCAAGAGACCGCTGCGGTCAGTGCTGCTTTGACTGTTTCTGTCCGGGTCAGGGAACGAGAACTGCTGCTCCGTTGAAGTTTCCTGCACGCAGATCGGCGAGTGCGCGATTGGCCTCCGCAAGGGGATAGGAGTGCGTTTCGATCTTGATCGGCGCCTTTGCTGCAAGGTCAAGAAACTCGGTTCCGTCCTGCCGGGTCAGATTGGCGACCGAACGAAGCATCCGTTCCTCCCAGAGGATCGAGTAGGGAAAGGAGGGGATATCGCTCATATGGATGCCCGCGCAGACGACGATGCCGCCTTTTCGTACAGCTCGCAGCGCATCCGGTACCAGGCTTCCGACCGGGGCAAAAATGATTGCCGCGTCGAGTTCTGCAGGCGGATTGTCCTTTGATGATCCGGCCCAGGTGGCGCCCAGCGCGCGGGCAAAGTCCTGTGCGGCCCGATCGTCCGGGCGGCTGAAGGCATAGACCTCTCGCCCCTGATGGACGGCAAGCTGAATGAGGATATGGGCGGCGGCGCCGAAGCCGTAGAGGCCGAGCCGCTTGGCATCGCCGGTCATGCGGTAGGAACGATACCCGATAAGGCCGGCGCACATCAGCGGCGCCAGGGCGGCGGGATCGCCTTTATCGGGCAAGGCGAAGCAATACTGTGCGTCTGCGACGGTGTATTGCGCATAGCCGCCGTCGATCTGATAGCCGGTGAAACCCGGCGCGTCGCAAAGGTTCTCCTCGTCGGCCTGACAATAGGGGCATGTGCCGCAGGTATGGCCGAGCCAGGGAACGCCAATGCGCTGTCCGGACTTTAAGCCCCTGACGTCCTGGCCGGTTTCCACAACCGTGCCGATAATTTCATGGCCGGGAATGATCGGCAGTTTCGGATCGGTGAGATCACCGTCAACAACATGAAGATCGGTGCGGCAAACGCCGCAGGCATGGACCTTGATCAGCACCTGGGTCGGGCCGGGTGACGGTATCGGCACATCGCGCAGGACGAGCCCGGTTTTGGGCTGCTCCAGCACCATAGCCTTCATTTGGTTTTGCTTGTCCATGATTGTTCCGTTCCGCCAGCCATCGTGCCGACAATCAACAGTGCCTCGTAGCCAACGGTACCGCAATAGGGACCCATAGGGGTACGATGAATGTACCCGGTTCCTCCGTGCGACAGACCCGCAAGCTGCGCAAAAAGTGCGGTTACGAACGGGGTGACGACGTTTTTGCCTGCGTGATGATCGGCGGTTGCGGTCATTTTCCCGATATAAGCCGATTGCCTTCAACCGCCTTGATTCCGGTCAAAAGCGGCGGTGATCACCACATTGTGCCCAAGCGTGAGGCCCGTGTGGCAGTCGACCTTGGAACCGGCTAAGCTATGTATGAACGTATGGAACAGGTCGTCGCGATGGAAGAAAAGGACGTAACGGAGCCTTCGGCGCCTGCCGAGTTTGGTGAAGCCCTCTCTGTTGTCGCCCTGGAGCACATGACCGGCCCTTGCCGTGGAACCGTCACGTGGCTGTGGCAACCGGAGGTCTATCTGCGGCTTGGGCCCTATGGGCATATGCATATCACCGAAGGACCCATGAACGAGGCGCGGGAAGGATGGGTTGCCCGAATTTGCCGCGACGGCAATGGCTTCAACATCAGTGCAGTTGACGATCAGCCGCTGTGGATTAACCGGAAACAAGTTGATTCAAAGGTTCTGGAGCATCATGACACGATTGAATTCGGCAATAACGGGCCGATGTCGCGTTGCTATCTCTATGACAATCAGCATCCGATGCGCGAAACCGTTACGGATATTATCGGTGACACGCTTGCCTATTTTCGAAACAGCCGCCAACCGTTCTTCAATCGGCTGATGCGCTCGGCGGGTCAGCTTGCACGGCGGCTGGCGGGTGAAACAACGCTTCTCTTTCGCTTCTCCGTGATCGTGGCGCTCGCTTTTCTCGGTTGGTTTACCTACCAGCAGGGCCGTATCGACACGCTGCTCACGCAACAGGTGGAAAGCGGCGCTGCCGAACTTGAGGCATTTTCCAGCCGGCTGACGCGGGCGCGCGAGGAGGCTTTGACACCGGAAGACCTGACGGCGCTCAGCAGTGAGCTGCGCGATGAGCTCGCGACTACGGCGGAGCGGGTGACGGATATCGAGCGCCGCTCGGAGGCGAGCGCCAATGTCATCGCCGACGCGATGCCGTCGGTGCTGTTCCTGCAAGGGTCATGGGGTTTTAGGGAAAAGGACGGCGAGCGCATGCTGCGCATCGTTGTCGATGAAAACGGCAATCCGTTACCGACAGCTTCGGGTGTCCCGCGCCTGTCGCTGGACGGCACCGGGCCGGTGGCGGAACGCCAGTTTACCGGGACCGGCTTCATGGTCGGCGATAACGGGGCTCTTGTGACAAATCGCCATGTCGGCCTGCCGTGGGAATATGATGCCAATGTCAAAATGATGCTGACCGGCAATCTCGAACCGATCATGACGCGGTTTATCGCCTATGTTCCCGGTGTTCCCGATTCGATCCCGGTTGAGTTCGTGGCCGGAAGCGACGATGCGGATGTTGCGATACTGAGGCAGACCGAGACCGTACTGCAGATCAAGGGGCTGCGGCTTGCGGGCGCGCCGCCGGATCCGGGCGAGGAGATCATCGTCATGGGATATCCGACCGGCCTTCGTTCAATGTTGGCTCAGGCGGGCGAGAGGTTCCTTGAAGATCTGCGCAAGACCGGCGAGACGGGTTTCTGGAGTGTTGCCGAGCGGTTGGCGCTTTCGGGACGTATTCTGCCGCTGGCGAGCCGCGGCATTGTCGGCGGCACGTCAGGCGAGACCATTGCCTACGATGCGGAGACCACCCACGGCGGCAGCGGTGGCCCGGTACTCGATATCAATGGAGAGGTGGTCGCGGTGAACGCTGCCATTCTGCCTGAATATGGCGGCTCCAACCTCGGTGTTCCGGTTGCCAAGGTCCGCGAACTGCTTGAGCGGGCCAAAATGAACTAGGACTATCCTGCAGCAAGGGCATAGCGACCGACCTCCTTGTTGGCGCGGGCCGGCCGCTATGCGGGCATGATCAATAGGACACGCCGACGGCGCGGTTCAGGTAGCGCCCATCCGACAATTGCCGCCTCAGGAAGGCCGCGACATCGGCCCGGGGAATTTTCAGGGACAGGCTGCGGTCATTGGAGCCGAAGTCTTCCCGGTAGGTGCCACGGGCAGGTCCGTCGGTGAAAGCGCTGGGCCGGACCAGTGTCCAGTCAAGGCCGCTCTGCCGCACCAGATCCTCCTGGAGTTCATGATCCTTGAAGACCGGACGCAAGAGTGCGCCGAACATGATGCGTTTCCAGAAGAAGTTCAGGTTGCCCCAGCTTTCATGGGCGCCAAGGGTGGACTGGCAGACAAGGCGGCGGACGCCGTGTCTCTTCATGCCGGCGATAATATTGGCCGTGCCCACCGAACGGATGACGCTTTTGCGGGACATGCCCGATCCGAGGGTAATGACCACGGCATCGTGACCTTTGATCGCACCGGCCACCGATGCCGGGTCCATTGCATTGCCCTCGGTCAGGGTCAGATTGGGGTGCTGGATTTCCAGCTTCTGCGGATGACGGGCGAAGGCCGTGACATGATAGCCTTCGTCCAGCGCCTGCTCGACAAAGAGACGGCCGACCGTGCCGGTGGCTCCGAAGATTATGACTTTCATTTTTCTGCTCCTTTGAGTATGAGTCTTTCTCGACTTTACACTATGTAAAGTTTACACGGTGTCAAATAGGAGATGCTTTACACAATGTCAAGTGACAATCTGGAAACGCGTGAGCGTATCCTGCAGTCGGCCTGGAAATTGCTGGAGGACGGAACGGCCAGCGCGGTGCGTATGTCGGATATTGCCAAGGCCGCGGGTGTCTCGCGGCAGGCGGTTTATCTTCACTTTCCCAAGCGCGCCGAGCTGCTGGTGGCCATGACCCGTTACCTGGACGAGGTGAAAAATGTCGATGGCCGGTTGGAGAAGAGCAGGGGGGCAAGGTCCGGCAGGGATCGACTTGATGCCTTCGTGGAAGCCTGGGGCAACTACATTCCGGAGATTTACGGTGTCGCCAAGGCTCTGCTTGCCATGAAGGACACTGATCTCGAGGCCGAAATGGCATGGAACAACCGGATGGAAGCCGTACGCCAGGGCTGCGAGGCTGCGGTCCGTGATCTGAAGCGCGATGGCGACCTCATGGATGGGCTGACGCAGAAACAGGCAACGGAGCTTTTGTGGATGCTTTTATCGGTGCGGAACTGGGAGCAGCTCACCCGCGAATGCGGCTGGTCGCAGAAGCAATATATCAAGCTGGTAAAGTCCGCAGCGCGCAGGATGCTTGTCGTTCAGCAAGCCGGATAGATTACCGGGTTTGTCGCCGGACTCGGATGTCTATCGAGACGCCGCTATAGTGTGCCGGTGAACCGGCTTATGGAGAATTGGCCGGCAGGGAAGCGATAGATGAGCACAGCGCAGCCTTTTTCGGATGTACAGGCGCATGGGGAATTGCGTCAGGTTCTGCCCGGCATCCATTTCGTGACGGGATCGCTTGCATTGGGGCGGCTCATGCCGGTGCGGTTCAGCCGCAATATGACTGTCATCGCGCAAGACGGGGCTCTGACCCTCATTAACTCGGTTCGGCTTGATGGGGGCGGGCTAAGAGCGCTCGATGCGTTGGGTGAGGTCAAACATGTTGTTCGTCTTGCCGGGTTTCATGGTATGGACGATCCCTTCTACAAGGACCGCTATGGAGCCAAGGTCTGGTCGGTCGACGCTCCATACGTCAAAGGTTTCGGTGAAAATCCCAAGCGCTATTTCGAGGCCGACGCTGTTCTTGACGAGCAGACCGAATTGCCGATCAAAGGCAGCAGGGTTGTCCTTTTCAAGTCGGCACATCCCGGTGAGGGGCTGCTCTTTCTGGACCGGGAAGGCGGTGTCGTCATCTCCGGCGACTGCCTGCAGCACTGGGCGCATACCAATGAATATTTCAATCTGCCGGCCAGAATCATGATGCGGATGATGGGATTTATCAAGCCGCATAATGTCGGACCGGGATGGCTGAAGGCGGCCAAGCCGGACAGGTCTGAAATCCGCAAGGTTTTCAATGGGCTTGAGTTCGAGAACGTCTTGCCGGCCCATGGCGAGCCGGTCATCGGCAATGCCAAAACCAATTATCTGCCGGCTGTTGAGGCACTATGACAAATCTACCCTATGAACGCATCGTTGTCTTGACTGGGGCAGGCCTTTCAGCTGAATCCGGTCTTTCGACATTCCGTGACAAGGACGGCATCTGGTCGAAAGTCCGGATTGAAGACGTTGCTACACCCGAGGCGTTCGCCCGCGATCCGCAAGGCGTCCTTGATTTCTATAACGGGCGGCGCAATGGCGCGGGCGAGGTGGAGCCGAACGCTGCCCATGCGGCCCTTGCGCGTCTCGAAGCGGAGCACAAGGGAGACGTTCTGACGGTCACGCAGAACATTGATCCCCTTCACGAGGCGGCGGGCACGCGGAACCTCGTCCATATGCACGGCGAAATTCGCAAGGTACTTTGCAACCATTGCGGCACACGCACACCCTATGAGGACGATCTGACGGTCGATCTCGTCTGCACCCAATGCGGCAATCAAGGCGGCCTTCGGCCGGATGTTGTCTGGTTCGGCGAGATGCCCTATCAGATGGACCGTATTTATGCGGCGCTTGGCGCGTGCGATCTTTTCATATCCATCGGAACGAGCGGCAATGTCTATCCGGCGGCGGGTTTTGTTGCCGAAGCGAGGGGCGCCGGCGCACGCACGGTGGAGCTCAACCTTGAGCCCTCGGAAGGGATCACGATGTTCGATGAGGCCATCCACGGCAAAGCGACGCAGGTCGTGCCCGCCTATGTGGAGCGGCTGCTCAACGGCGGTTAGCCGGTTTGGTCATCGGATAGTCCGGCCATGGCAAAGAGCGCGGTCCGGGTTGGTTCATCAGCGGGAAACATAAGCTCGATCTTGAGCTCGGAAAGGGCGATATCTTCGGCCGAGCCAAATTGCGCGATGGTGGAGAAGAAGGACAGCACCATATCACCGGCGCGATAGCGGGCCGGTATGACTGCCGGCAGTGCGCCGTCATTTGCAGGCAGGCGATGGCCAAGCTCTTTGGTTAGGTGCTCAACGGCGTCGTCCAGTACCGGATCACCGCCGAGATGGACACTTTCGGTGCGCAGGCGCACGATCATGTGCTGGGCCACTTCCAGCCAGTTATCCAGGGCGCCGGCCATTCTGTCCGTATCAAACAGAGCCTCCAGCAGGCTATCGCCCTCACCAAGTCCTGCGCCGGAGAGGATGAGGCCCGCCGATGTGTTGACACGAACGACCCGCCAATGCCGGTCAAGCGCCATCGCCGGAAACGGGTCCTGTCTTTCAAGCGTCCAGTCAACAGCAGCGCGCACATGCGCCATGTCCGTGTCGTTCAGGTCGCGGCGCCGGTATGCCGGCGCGAATCCGGCCGCACCCAAAAATGCGTTGCGTTCGCTGTGCGGCAGTTCGAGGGAATCGGACAGCAGGCGCACCATCGAGCGGCTCGGCCGGGAGCGCCCCGTTTCCAGGAACGAAATGTGCCTGGCGGAGACATTGGCGGCGAGGCCGAGATCAAGCTGGCTCATCCGGCGCTGGCCGCGCCAGTGTTTTAAAGAGTCTCCAAAAGCGTTTTGCACGGGTTTGTCCTCGCTCTGATCGTCAGGGACTCACTATAGCCAGTGTCTGACTGAAAACACTTACCTCCTAGGTAATTGAGACTGTGCAGCCGCGATCCTATCCAAATGGCATCGAATGCTACTCGGAGACACGGTTATGCAGCATCAAACATCAGTCACCTGGCTCAAGGGCGCGGCGGCACTTCTTGTCGGTTTCGGCCTGATCAGTCTTCCCGGCGCGCACCCTTCGACCTCGGGCCTTGCGCACATCATGATGGACCTTGCCTTCTGGCCGCTCGATGCGAGCCCTTCCGGTGACCCGCCGCAGGCCCGCCTCCTGTGGGCAATCGGCAGCGGCATCATTGCCGGTTGGGGCGTCATGATCTGGATGGTGACCTCCCGGGTCTATGCCAGGGATCCGGCGCTTGGCCGGCCGATCATCCTGACTGCCGTCATTACCTGGTTCGTGATTGACAGCACCGGGTCGGTCCTTGCGGGTGCGCCGATGAATGTCCTCTACAATTGCGGCTTCTTGCTGCTTTTTGTCATTCCCCTCCGGCGGCCTGCCGAAGTCGTCCATGGCTGACCGCAACCAAAGTATTGCCGCCCCGCAGGCCGGACTTATATTCTGGTCTGCGGGATGGCTTGTCTTGGAGGTTGCAACTGTTGGCAAAGACAAATGAAGGCCAATTATCAAGAAAATGGCAGCCGGAGGCTGTCAGTTCGTGGATTCTGGAGACGGGCCGCATGTCGGCAAGTTTCGATGAACTCGTCGTTGGTCTTTGTGAGGCGCTTTGCGCCGAGGGCGTTCCACTGTGGAGGCTTCGACTAGCGTTTCGGACCCTGCATCCGCTGGTGACGGCCACGTCATCGGTCTGGGAGCGAGAGGGTGCGGAAACCGAACGCATCGACACACCGCACGGAATGGAGGGGCGTTCGGATTATGCCGGCAGCCCGATGGAATTCATTGCAAGCAACCGCTCGACCTACAGAAGAAGGTTGCGGGAGCCACTGACACAAGACGATCATCACGTCCTGCATGGGCTGCGTGAGCGTGGCGGAACCGACTATTTCGGTATGCCCCTGGAGTTTTCCGATGAGATGCGCGCCATCATTGTCTTCGTGACCGATGCGGAGGGCGGATTTAGCGACGGCGATATCGAGGGTTTTATAGCGCTGGCGCCGGCACTTGCGCCAATCGTCGAGGTTTTCCGCGGGCGGCTCCTGTCGCTGGCGGTTACGGAAGCCTATCTTGGACGGCGAACGGGAAAACGTGTGCTTGACGGCAAGATCACGCGTGGGGATGTCGAAACAATCAATGCGGCGATCCTTTTCAGCGATATCCGCGGCTGGACCGGGATCAGCAGCAGGCTCCCGGCCAATGAAGCGCTGGCGCTGGCAAACAGCTATTTCGAATTGGTCGGTGAAGCCGTGGAAGCCCATGGCGGTGAGATATTGAAGTTCATGGGCGATGGCGTGCTGGCGGTGTTTTCCGCCGACGACATGCCCTCGGGCCGGTCTGAATGCCGCTCTGCGCTGGATGCGGCTTTTGAGGCATTGCGGCAGGCCGAGCAGGCAAATATTCCTGACCTGGAATTCGGGATCGGCCTGCATTTCGGTGAGGTGCTTTACGGTAATATCGGATCGAGAACCCGTATTGACTTCACGGTTCTCGGCTCGGCCGTCAATGTTGCGGCGCGCATTGAAAGCCTGTGTGGTCCGCTGGCGACGCCCGTGCTTTTCTCGGAAGCGTTCGCCGAGCGCGCCCGGGTATCGCACCGTCTGGTTTCAACGGAACGGCTGAAGGGCATCGACGGTCCGATGGCGGTCTATACGGCCACAGTGGATTGAAGCAGAAACGCTCTAAGCACTGCTGCCGCGCACTTCTTCAAGTATCCAACTGACCAGCGTTTGCACCGCCGGTTTGGTGTCACGGCTCTTCGGCCAGACTGCATAGAAGCCGCTGGTGTGCGTGCGCCTGTCACACCACAGCTCAACCAGCCTGCCCTGATCAAGGTCCATGTCCAACAGCAGTTTCGGGGCAAGGACAACACCTTGACCGTTTGACGCCGCATCGATGCCGAGGGCCGTCTGGTTAAACTGCATCGGTTTTTTCTCGGGGCGGATATCTTCTTCCGCGAACAGGCGATCCCAGTTGCGATGGCTGTCCTGGACCAGATCCAGCCCGGCGAAACCGGCTGCCTTGTCAATCTGCCGCAAACCTTGAGCAAAAGCGGGGCTGCAGGCGGCACGCAGTCTCAGGGGTGAAATCAACTCCACGGCGAGGTTTGCGTCGGTCGGCGGTTCGCCCTGGCGGATGGCCGCGTCCGCACCGTCTGACTGAAAGTCGCTCAGCGCCTCGCTGGCGATGATCTGCACATCGATGTTGGGATGGGTGGCGGAAAACTTCGGCAGGCGGGGAACAAGCCATTTGGACGCAATGGAGGGTGTCACGCTCAAGGTTACATGCGGCCTTTCGGGTGTGAGCTGCCGTGCGGCTGTTTCTATGAGAGCCAGCGCCCGGGCGACGGGGGCATGAAGGCTCCGCCCCGTATCGGTCAATGCAAGACCGCGTGCCTTGCGGTGAAAGAGCTTTTGTCCAAGATCGGCCTCCAGCCGCCTGACCTGCTGGGCCACCGCACCTTGTGTCAGATGCATCTCCTCGGCGGCGGCACGAAAGTTGAGGTGTCGTGCCGCGGCATCGAACATGCGCAAGGCATTCAGGTTCGGTATGCGTGCCATGACGCCTCCACCAGCCAGTAGAATTTCTACACTCTTGCGCGATGAGACATGATTGGTCAATCACCCCGGACCGGTTCATTGTGTCGTCAGACACATCATGGGAGTGGTCACAATGGATACACAGAAAGTGGCGGTTATCACGGCCGGGGGCAGTGGCATGGGTGCCGGTGCGGCACAGCGGCTTGCGCAAGAGGGTTATCAGGTTTCCATCCTGTCATCATCCGGCAAGGGAAAGGCACTGGCTGAAGAGCTCGGAGGCGTTGGTGTAACGGGCTCAAACCGTTCGAGTGACGATTTGCAACAACTGGTCGATCTGACCATGACGCGCTGGGGCCGGATCGATGTGCTGGTCAACAGCGCCGGGCACGGGCCACGCGCGCCGGTGCTGGAGCTGAGTGACGAGGATTGGCACAACGGCATGGAGGTCTACTTCCTCAATGCGGTGCGCCCGACACGGCTGGTCGCGCCGATCATGCAGGAACAAAAATCCGGATCGATCATCAATATATCGACCTTTGCGGCTTTTGAACCTGACCCTGTATTTCCGACTTCGGGTGTTTTTCGCGCCGGTCTTGCAGCGTTCTGCAAGCTGTTTTCTGACGCCTATGCGGCAGATAATGTGCGCATGAACAATGTCCTGCCGGGCTTTATCGACAGCCTGCCCGAAAAACAGGAGTTCCGTGACCGCATCCCGATGATGCGATACGGGAAAACGGAAGAAATCGCCGGGACGATTGCGTTTCTCGCCTCAGACGCCGGCGGCTATATCACCGGCCAGAATATCAGGGTCGATGGCGGCATCACCCGCGCGGTGTAACCGCTTCCGCGGCTGCTAGCGCACGGCGATGCAGGTCATCGGGGCCGTGTGTGCGATGCGGTGTGAAACGCTGCCGACCATCAGTGCTTTCAGGTCCGAAAGGCCCCGCGCACCGGTAACAATGAGATCGGCGCCGGTTTCCTCCGCAGCTTCGACAATCCGCGAGGCCGGATTGCCATCCTCGATGCGCGAATCCACATCCTTGACGCCGTGTTCGCGTGCAATCCGGGTTGCGTTTGAGATGATGTGATTTGCGACAGCGTGCAAAGCGTCATGCGGGCCGCTCACATCTTCGGGTATGATATTGGCCAGAGGAAAGCGTCCGTAGGGGGACGCGGCGATGACCGCCGTAAACGGCATTTCCTGACCGGTTGCGCCATATTCCTGCGCAGCCATGTGTCTCAGGCTCTCGGAGAGGTGATCGCGCAGCAGAACGTGGACAACCACGACCTTGGCGCCGTATTTGGAGGCGATGTCGCAGCCGAAGGCGACCGCCTTGTCGGCATGGCTTGAACCGTCTGTCGCAATTAATACCGTATTGATCATGTTCGTATCCTCATTGGTTTGCCCCTGCGGCAAGGCAGATGCCTGTTCAGCAGCCCCAAGATATCGTCGCCCACAATCATTTATATATCGTTTGGTCGCTCTCGCATCCCTCTATGGCACTACGGATTAAGCTCATAAGGATATTGGTCGATGAAATGCTGCCATATCTTTTCGCCGATGAGACAATCGTAGCCGGTATCGGTCTTGCCGCTGAAAGCTGCCTTGAGCGGCTGGGGCATGGCGGCGAGTTCGAGGACAAGTTTCCTGCGCACAGCTTCCGGGAATTCATCCCAACTTGTTACCGGGATGACGAATGAACCCGGACCGCCGATAACGCAGTGATGATAGTATTCGTCGAGGTCTTCCAGATGAAATTGGGTGCCCAGACCCTCGCGTGTCATGAGTGGCAATCCGTTTATGGTAATACCTCTTGCGACGGCCGTATCGCGCGCGCCGGTAACGGGCGGTCCGGAGTTGTTGGGCCCGTCACCCGAAATGTCAATGACGCGGCGCAGGGATTGAATGTCGTTGTTCTCAATGCGTGCTGCCGCATCGGCGATGGCGCCGGATATCGATGTGCGCCGCATGCCGGTATCGACTGTCAGGGTGATCTTTTCGGCAAAGGCTGCAAGATCGGCTGCATTTTCCAGGATATGCCAGTCAACAACCACCCGCTGCCAGGCGATGCCGCCCCATTCGACATAGGTGAGCGCAATCTTGCCGGTCAGTGTGTTCTGAACGGCGCGGGCAACTGCCGGACTGCGCAGCGCCTCGGCGTAGCCTCGCCGCTGAATGCGCAGTTCGCGCTCGGTCATGGACCGGGACACATCAACGGCGATGACGAGTTCGACATCGACCTCGGTCGCCGAGACGGCTGAAACAGGGCCGATAGCTGTGAGGGCGCAAAGGACAGCGGCCAAAAGCCCATTCAGGCACCATTGAAGACCCGGTACGGGGTCAGCGGCTCGTGCGTTCAAGGCTCTGGCGTTCGGGGTCATATGATCCGTTCAACTGGTGCCGTCTGCCTTGTTAGAATAGCGGAATTGAGGACGGTGGCATAGTTCCGGTATCGGTCTTCAACCGCAGCGTTGTTGATTTTGGGCGCATTCCTGTTGCAAATAGGCATCCGACATTCCGACCCTTCTCGTCGCAACACATCATGTGTACCGACCCCGGACCCGGCGACGACTTCTCAGCTCCTGGAGATACCACATGCATTACAACGAGCTTGGCCGTACCGGCATCATGGTGAGCGATATCTGCCTGGGTTCGATGACCTGGGGATCGCAGAACAGCGAACAGGAAGCGCATGAACAGCTCGACTATGCGGTCGGCGAGGGCGTCAATTTCATCGATACGGCCGAGATGTACCCGACGACACCGCGGCTGAAGGAAACGACCGGCAGAACCGAGGAACATATCGGGACCTGGCTGGAAATCCGTGCCGATCGGGACGACCTGGTGATCGCCACCAAGATTACCGGTGAAGGCAACAAGGACGTGCGTGATGGCAAACGGGTGACCGGCCAGATGGTGCGCGAGGCACTGGAGGACAGTCTCAAGCGTCTTAGAACGGACTATGTCGATCTCTATCAGCTACACTGGCCCAACCGCGGGTCTTACCATTTCCGCAAATACTGGACCTTCGATGCGACGGGGCAATCGCCTGAGGATATGGACCAGGAGGTGGCCGATATACTCGGCGAAGTGGGGCGGTTGCGTGACGAGGGCAAGATGCGTGCGTTCGGCTTGTCGAACGAAAGCGCCTGGGGCGTGATGAAATTCCTTGAAGTCAGCCGCAAGCATGATCTGCCGCGTGTTGCGTCTGTCCAGAATGAATACAGTCTGATCTGCCGGCTCTTCGATCTCGACATGGCCGAAGTGAGCGTTCATGAGGATGTCGGTCTGATGGCGTTTTCACCGCTCGCAGCCGGTGCGTTGTCGGGTAAATATCTTGACGGAGATATTCCGGAAGGCTCACGCCGATCGATGCAGCCCAATCTTAACGGGCGCTATGTTGAAAACTCCGAGCGGGTGATCAAACGTTATGCAGATATTGCGGGAAGACACGGGCTGAACCTGGCGCAGATGTCGCTTGCCTTCTGCCGGATCCGCCCGTTCATGATGTCCACCATTATCGGTGCGACCTCGATGGAGCAGTTGAAGACCGACATTGCGGCCAAAGATGTGACGTTAAGCGATGAGGTTCTGGCAGATATCCAGGCCGTTTATCGCGAAGACCCTATGCCGATGTAGGCATCTCACCGGCCACAATGCCCTATCGCCGGTCAGGATCATGTTTTGGCTTGCGCCTGCGGTTTGCCGCGCCGCTTCTCGCGCAGGCGCTGAATGGCGACATAAAGAACCGGGATCATCAACAGCCCGATCGTGCTGTCGAGCACCATGCCGGCAAAGACCGGAAGGCCTATCGAAATGCGGCTGGAGGAGCCGGCGCCGCTGGCGAAGACAAGTGGCAACACACCGATAATAAAACACAGGCCGGTCATTGTAACAGGCCGGAAGCGTGTATGTGCGGCGCTGATCGCGGCCTCGACAATGCTGTCTCCGGCATCGCGCCGGTTGCGGGAGAATTCGACCAGCATGATGGCCTTTTTCGCCGCCAGGCCGATGAGAAGCACGATGCCGATCTGGGCATAGATATTGTTGTTCAACAGGCCGATGAAGTAGAGCGGCAACAGCGCCCCCAAGACGGCAAAGACCGTCGAACACATCACCGATATGGGCAGTGACCAGCTTTCGTACTGAGCCACAAGGCACAGATAGGCAAAAGTGAAGGCCAGCAGGAACACATAGATGACAAATGAGCCGGCCTCGATCTCCTGGAACGATACGCCGGTCCATTCGATGCTGTAGCCATCCGGCAGGGTCTTTTGCGCAATGCCCTTGAATGCTTCAATGCCTTCACCGGTGCTGTGCCCGGTGCTGGTCAGACCCTGGACAGCGGCGGTGCGGACCAGATTGTATCGGGTGATTGCCTCGGGCCCCAGAACGGGATCCGTGCCGACCAGCGTGCTGAGCGGGATCATGTCGCCCGACGCACCCTTGACGTAGATATTGCCGATATCGTCGATCGTCTGGCGGTAGCCGGGTTCGGCTGAAAGGATGACCCAGTATATCTTGCCCTCGAGCAGGAAATTGTTGACGAACATCGAACCGAGATTGGCCTTCAGTGCGGTGAAGATGTCGCTGACATTCACACCCAGCGCCTCGGCTTTGTCGCGGTCGATGGATACGCTGTATTGCGGAGAGCCGGTCGACAAGGAGCTGAAGACCTGCTGAAAGACCGGATCGGCATTGGCGGCCGATACAAGCGCGTTGGTTATGGAACCCAGCTTTTCAACACTGTCGTTGTTATTGTCCTGCACCTGCGCCGTGATGCCGCCGGAGATACCCAGCCCGTCAATGGGCGGAAGGGGAAAGACGAAAGATGTGGCGCCCTGCACCTTTGTCAGGTCTTCATTCATGGTCGCCAGAATATTGAACCACTGTGTCTTGGAGGTCTTGCGCTCATCCCAGGGCGCGAGGACGGCGATCAACGTCACGTAATTCGACGCATAGTCCGAGATCAGACTGAAGCCGGAAACGGAAATGACATCCGTCACACCATCGACCTTCAAAATGATGTCCGTCATTTCGCTTGCAACGGCTTGCGACCGCTGAAGGGATGCCCCGTCGGGCAGTTGGGCGTTGACGAAGAGCACGCCCTTGTCTTCCAGCGGAATGAAACCGGTTGGCGTTTCACGCATCATGTAAAGCGTGCCGGCGACCGCTGCGACAAAAATCAGAAGCGAAACCCAGACATTCTTCAGCATGATCCGCACGAGGCCGACATAGGCGTCGCGCACCTTGTCGACGGCCCTGGGAACAATGCTCAACAGGCCGGATGATTTGCCGGTCTTCGGCTTCAACATGGTTGCACACAGGGCGGGCGCCAGTGTCAGAGCATTGACGGCCGACAGGCTGAAGGCGACGATGATGGTCAACGCGAATTGCAGATAGATCTCCCCGGTGATGCCCGGGAAGAAACACACGGGCACAAAAACCGCCGCAAGGACAAAAGTCGTCGCGATAATCGGCCCGGTGACCTGATCCATTGCCTTGAGCGTCGCCTCGCGCGGCTCCAGGCCGTCTTCCTCCATGATCCGTTCGGTATTTTCGATGATGACAATGGAATCGTCGACGACAAGCGTAATAGCGAGGATGATGCCGAAAAGCGTTATCAGATTGGCGCTGAATCCGATCAGGAAAAGAACGGCGAGCGTGCCGAGCAGGGACACCGGTATCGCAATGGCCGGAATAAGAACGGCGCGCCAGCTCATCAGGAACAGGAATACGACCAGAACCACCAGAACGGCGGTGATGCACAAGGTGACGATAATTTCCTGGATCGAGGCGCGGACCGCTTTTGTCACGTCATAAAGAAGCTGGTATTCGACGCCCTGCGGGAAAGACGATTTCATGTCTTCCAGTGCCGTGTAGACGCTTTCAGCGACCTGCAGGGCGTTTGCACCTGGCGCCTGATAGATGCCGATGGCTGTGGAAGGTTTGTTGTTGAGCGAGGATGTGGCGGAATAGGAGCGCGAACCCAGTTCAACACGGGCTACGTCGCGCAGCCGTACAAGCTGGCCCGAACTGTCTCCCGAAACGATAATGCGTCCGAATTCCTGCGCCGTTTCCAGGAGCCCCTCGGCGCGCAAGGTGAACTGGAAGTCGGTCTCATCATTGAACGGAGGGCTGCCTATGCTGCCGGCTGTCGCCTGGACGTTTTGTGCCTGAATGGCGTTGGAAAGATCGCTAGCCGTCAGCCCCATCGCCGTCATCTGATCGGGGCGCATCCATATGCGCATGCTGTAGTCGAGCGGTCCGAACTGGGAGACGCTGCCGACACCGGGAAGGCGTGCCAGCGCATCCTGCATATGGATCGACGCGTAGTTGCTCAAATAGAGCGCATCGCGTGATTCATCCGGTGAAATCAGATTGACGACTAGCAGCATGCTGGATGATTGCTTGCGCGTCGAGACGCCTTGCTGGGTCACGGCGCTCGGCAGTAGCGGCTCGGCCAGGGAGACCCGGTTCTGGACATTCACCGCCGCGATGTCGGGATCGGTGCCCACCTTGAAGGTGATCGTCAGCGTATAGGTGCCGGCATCGGTGCTGGTGGATGCCATGTACAGCATGTTGTCCACCCCGTTGACCTGTTCCTCAATCGGAACGGCAACGGTTTTTTCAATCAATCCGGCATCGGCGCCCGGATAGTTGGCACTGACGACAACCTGTGGCGGGGTTACATCGGGGTATTCGGCAATCGGTATGAGTATGATCGCAATGACGCCGACAAGCGATGCGATGAGCGACAGGACGATCGCGAATTTGGGCCGTGCGATGAAAAATCTCGACAACATAACCGTTGTGCCCGCCTACTGCTTTATCTCAACGGGGTTGACCGTGACGCCGGGGCTTACTCTCTGAATACCCTGAACCACGACCTTTTCGCCCTCCTTGAGGCCGGAGGCAACAGCCCAGAGCGCCCCGTATTGTCGACCCAGATCGACGTCCTGACGCACGATCTTGTCAGACCCGTCCACCAGGAAGACAAAGTGCCCCTTGCTATCAAGCTGCACGGCGGATTGCGGGACAACCAGCGTGGTTTGCGGCTGCGCTTCCTCGATGGCCACATTGACGAACTGTCCGGGAATGAGGATATTTTTCGGGTTTGCGAACGTTGCCTGGATTTCAACGGTGTCACTGTTTTCGTCAACGGTGGTGCCGACATAGGTGATCGAACCCACCGTATCGAAAGGTTCCCCGTCAGAAAGGGTCAGTTTTACCTTCAGGCTGCCATTGTCGTCATCGATGAGGCCCGCCCTTCGATCCTTTATGAGGTCCTTTTCGCCCATGTAGAAGCTGACCTTGATCGGATCGACGCTGGTGATGGTGGTGAGCGTGCCGGAATTGCTGTTGACCAGATTACCGACATCGATGTTGGATTTGCTGATGCGCCCGTCTATCGGGCTGCGGATTTCGGTGTAACCGAGATTTATGTTGGATGTATCGAGGCTGGCCTGAGCCTCGTCGACGCTTGCCTGGTCCTGCCCGACCGTTGCGAGGGCCGAATCATAAGTGGATTGCGGAACGTCGTCTTTCGACAAAAGGATCCTTTGTCGTTCCAGATCGATAGTCGCATTTTTCAGGGTCGCCTGCGCCCCTTCCAACTGCGCCTTTGAACTGGCGACATCGGCTTCATAGATACCCTTTTCGATGACGTAGAGCAGATCTCCCTTCTTGACGGTGCCGCCTTCCTGGAAATTGCGCTGTTCCAGAAAACCCTCTACCCGAGCCACGATGTTGACGGTGCTGACGGCCTGCACCCGGCCTATATAGCTGCCCCGATTGCCAAGCTGTTCGCCGGCTACAGTGGCGACCGTCACATTGGGTTTTGATGCTGATTGTTCTTGTGCTGTTGCAGCGATGGTTAAAAGAAGCAGTCCGAGAATGGTGGTTAAGCCGGAGACATACTTCATTTTCTACGAATCCCAACCTGGCTGCAAATTATTGGATTGCATATTATCCATGACTGCCCAAAAGAAAAGCATCATGCCAAACCGGCTTTGGATAAGACTTCCGGCGTGGGCGCAGATTCCCGTGTAAGCCACGGATCAGGCCAGTTTCCTTGGCGGCGGCTCAGTGCCAGAATTTCGGGCTGGATTTTAGATGACGCCAGCGCCTGCCGGCCTTTCGCAGCTCCAGGCGGGCGCGTATTGTGTGCCATCTGCAGATGTGGGTGACGCTTTTGTTCAGATCGTGGCCGGCAGGAAACTCCGCCGCGATTTTGGCGGCCAGCTCATCGGCCATTGCCACGTCGTTGAGATAGCCGAACACGTCCTGGAGGCTTCTCAGTTTCTTGTAGAAGACCTTGGGTTCGGGCCCCGAATATATCGGCATCAGATAGTCACAGGCATAACGCAGGGTCTTTAGCGATTTGCGCATATTGTGACGGTCATCGATCCGGTGCTTGCTGAAACCCCGGCCTTTCCGTTTGACATGTTTCCAGCGCTTGCGAAGCGCCACGCCGGCGATTGTGCCCAGCTTCATGTCTTGCAGGGATTGATCCGAGCCGTGGCAGGCGCGCTCGACAGCCTGGTCGAACAGCATGCAGTTGAGCTTCAGCAGCGTCCATTGTTCGCTGGCAAGTGCAGTCCTGACCGCGTTGCGCTGTTCAATCCGGTTCTCCTCCAGATAGCGGATCAATGCATCATGTTTGTTGTTCCTGCCGAGTTGATCGACTGCCGGCAGGACGATGTCGTCGATGATGACGTCCGCGTTTCTGAGTTCACCGACGACCTTGCCAAGATGCTGTGCCGCGTGTGACAGCGCCTTTAGATCGGGGCCGTAGGCGAGGGGCTTGAAAAAATTCAGGCAGGTGCGCAATCTTCGAAGACCAACGCGAAGCTGATGGGGTACTTCCGGATCGTCGGAGATGGAAATGCGCCCCCAGTTCCCAAGGATCTGCTGCGATGCAGAGCGACCGATCGCGGACATAGCGTTCCTTGCGGTCATGTCGGGGTCAAGCGCCGGTTTTTCAGGCAGATACGGACCTTTATCGGACCCGGAGGTGCAAGGCTCACACAGTGCGTAGCCGCGGCCGGCCTTGCTGGAGGTTGAGGGATCTATGCGTTCGCCGTCGAATATTTTCTCGGAGATCGACAGGAGCGTATGGGGTAGCCCGGACATCAGTTCAAGTTCAACCTCGCTGAAATCCTGCGACCGGCCGGTGGTTTCCACTTTGCCGTTGTCGAGCGCAAGTTCCGCGGTGCCGATGCCGTCACAATTCAACAAAAGTGTGTCGCGATCGATCTGTGTCTCGAACACCGGTTCCAGTGTCTGGCCGGAGACAAGATCTTTCAGCCACGGGATGATTTTCGGGTCGCTGATTTTCGTCAGATCCAGTTGCTGCCTGTCCACCGGGTGTTCGATCTCCACCGGATTGGACAGGCCGTTCTTCAAGCCGGTGCCGCATTTAAGGGTCTGGATCCAGGCTTTTCCGTCCCATCTCAAACGAAGCGAGGCCTTGGCTTTTTGCAGGCGATGGTCCGCCGTGTCGTAATAGATGGATCTAAGCCGACGTGAGGCCGGTTTGCCGAGTGTCAATTCCTTCAGCGCGGCCTTGCCAGGCAATCTACGCAGAACGTCCGTGCCAACTTCCAGCTTTACTTCCAGCTCGGGGTTACTCATGTACCGTTTGACGCTTTGATGACGGAATACACATATACATCTAGCATCGGGAAAAGGCGGCAACAAGCAAAACGGACTGTCCGTTAGCGGCGATCAGTCGTCCTGCATCTCCCTGATCTCCAGACCCATTTCGTTTTTGTCTTCATCGACCAGCTTTGGTGCGATTTCCTGCGAGATCAGCCTGTAGTGCACGATGCGCCAGATATGGTAGGCGACCCGATGCAGCCAACGTACGCTGTCTATGCGTACAAGTATTTCGTCGACATCGGTTCCGGGAGCCATGTCGAGCACCTCGCTGCGAAAGGCGTTTCGCCGCGCACGCAGATGTTTGCGCAACCGGTCCGTTTCTTTCTCGCCGCTTTTGTCGATGGGGCCTTCCACGATTTGAAGAAGCTGTGCGCGCATTTGGCTGCCAAGCCCGGCCAGGCCGGGATCACGGGCGATCTGTTCTATCCGTTGCAATTGGCGGCAGCGGCGCAGCATTCGGATCAAGTGATCCATTGCGTGCAGGGTTGCGGTGTATCTGTCACGATCTGCTGTGCGGGAAGGATCGATTCTGACCTGTTCGGCATAGCGACGAAATGTTTCCAGCGCCTTGTCGATATCGCCCAGTCGGCTGACGGTCGAACCCGCGCCCCGGCCCGCCATCTGATCAGCGACGACCTCAAACAGGGAGTTCGATATCGTCTTGATCGTGCCAACCATCGCATCGACGGCTGCACCGCTGTCGGAAAGCAGGTGATCGTCAAGTTGTGCTGTCAGCACGGGCCCTCTTTCCGGTACGAGACGAATGACCAGCCTGGCGAAATAACGGATGATGCTCAGCATCACAATCACACCCATGACATTGAAGGTGGTGTGAAACGCGACCAGTGCGATCTGCGGGTCGAACGAGCCGTTTGTGCTCGTCAGCCGTTCGATCAATCCGGTCAGCGGCGTCAGCAGGATGAGCGCCAGGGTTCCGGCCAGAACATTGTAGATGACGTGGGCGTAGCCGGTTCTCCGCGTCGATGTGGAGCCGCCGAGCGTTGCAAGCACGGCCGTAAAAGTCGTTCCCACATCCATGCCGATCACCAGTGCTGCCGCCTGTGGAAACGAGATCGCACCAGTCGACAACGCCGCCAGTGCAACGGCGACACCGGCGCTGGATGATTGCGTTACCAGTGTAATCGCCATGCCGATGAAGACGAGCTGGATGCGGCCGAACACCGTATTATCGGGAAAGTCCGACGGGCTGACCACTTCGCGCAGGAAGGACATGCCTTGCTGCATGGCATCGATGCCGATGAACAGCAGGCTGAAGCCCGCCAGCGACCAGCCGATATGCTGCCAGCGGCCGGAACCGAAGATTTTTAGCATTGCGCCGAAGAAGACGAGCGGCGTCACGATCAGTCCCAGGTTCAACTTGAAACCAAGTATCGCGACAAGCCAGCCGGTCATTGTCGTTCCGATGTTGGCGCCGAAGATCACGCCGAGCGCCTGGGGAAATGTGATGAGGCCGGCTCCGACAAACCCGACCGTGGCGACCGTCGTCGCGCTGGAAGATTGAAGGATGGCCGTGGTGAAAGCACCTGCCACCGCGCCGCTGAGAGGGCTTCGTGTCGACCGCCGCAGCAGGTTGCGAAGGGCGTTCCCGGCAAGCTGGCGCAATCCGTCGGTGAGGATGAACATGCCGATGAGGAATAGGCCAACTCCCCCCAGCGCTTTGAGAATCAAGACGTCCATGATGCCGGTATCCATGCATAAAGCCCTGCGGCGTGCACGGTACTGTTAAATGAGCTCGGCTGATACTCAAGCGCAGACGCACACAGTGCGACAATGGGCGCAGAAAAAACCGGCGTCGAAGCGCCGGTTTTCGTGTTTTGAGATTGGTTTCAGCCGCCGGGACCGGGCCTGAGGTTTTCCGGCAGATAGGTGGCAAGATCCGGAAAGACGATCAGCACGAACACCATCAGGACCATAATCAGGAACATCGGTATTGCGGATTTGGCAATGAAGTTCATCTCGTGATTCGTCATGCCCTGCATGACAAAGAGATTGAAGCCGATGGGCGGTGTGATCTGCGCCATTTCCACAACGACCACGATGAAGATGCCGAACCAGATGAGATCGATACCCGCCTGCACGATCATCGGCTCCACCACGGCCATGGTGAGAACCACCGACGAGATGCCGTCAAGGAAACAGCCGAGTATGATGTAGAACACCAGAAGAACCATCAGCAGCTCAAAGCGGCTGAGCTCCAGCTCGGCAATGAGGTTTGCCAGGCCACGCGGCAGCCCGGTAAAGCCCATCGAAAGGGACAGGAACGCCGCGCCGGCGAGGATGAGCGCGATCATCGCGGAGGTGCGCGTCGCGCCCATCAGGCTGGCCGAGAAGGTCTGCCAGTTCAGCGATCCTTGCGATGCGGCAAGAACGAGACCGCCGATGACACCGAAGGCGGCGGCCTCCGTCGCGGTGGCGTATCCCAGATACATGGACCCGATCACCACGACAATCAGCGCGATGACGGGCAGCAGGAAGCGCGAGTTCTTCACCTTCTGAGCAAAGCTGAGACGCGGTTCCTCGTTTGGTTGCCACTTGGAGGAGACCTTTGAATAGATCGCGACATAGGTCATGAACATCAGCGCCAGTACCAACCCGGGCAGGATGC
This sequence comes from Hoeflea prorocentri, assembly GCF_027944115.1. NCBI lineage: Bacteria > Pseudomonadati > Pseudomonadota > Alphaproteobacteria > Hyphomicrobiales > Rhizobiaceae > Hoeflea > Hoeflea prorocentri. Next base: position 361,471 of record NZ_JAPJZI010000001.1, read on the forward strand.
CGGCAAAAAACAGCTTGGTGATGGATTCATTGATGGTTACGCCGTAGACGATCAGCGTCAAGGAAGGCGGGATCATCAGGCCGAGCGTTGCCGCGCCGGTGAGGGTTCCGATCACCATCGTTTCGGGATATTTGCGTTTTCTGAGCTCCGGGATCGACATTTTGCCGACCGTTGTCAGCGTTGCAGCCGAGGAGCCGGAGACGGCGGCAAAAACCGTGCAGCCGACGATATTGGTATGAACGAGGCCACCCGGCAGCCGTGCCATCCATGGCGCGAGGCCGCGGAACATGTCCTCGGATAATCGTGTGCGGTAGAGAATTTCACCCATCCATATGAACAGCGGAAGGGCGGTCAGCGTCCAGGAGGACGAGGCGCTCCAGATCGTCGTGACCATGACATCGCCGACCGGCCGCGAGGTGAACAATTCCATGCCGACCCAGGCAACGCCCATCAGGGCAAGGCCGACCCACACGCCGGTGCCGAGCAGCAAAAAAAGGATGAACAGGAAGAGGAAGATGACCGAAATGTTTTCCATGACCTATTCTCCGTGGCTCTGCTCGACCAGATCGGATTCGATCCGGTGATCGCCCGAAACGATCACGTGTATGAGATGGTCGGTCAGTGCGATCGCGAGGACGACGGAGCCGATGACCATGGAGGATTGAGGGATCCATAAGGGGGAGGCGTCCTGGCCCTGGCTGACCTCGTTGAATTTCCAGGACCAGTAGACAAACCGGTAGGCGTAATAGGAAAGGTACCAGGCGGTGGCCGCGCCGATGCCGAAACACCAGATTTCAAGAATACGGCGCACGGGTTTCGAGACAGCATTGAGGACGATCGATACCCGGATATGGGCACCGCGGTGAAGAGCGTTGGCAAAGGCGAAGAATGAGGCGGCTGCCATGCAGTATCCCGCATAGTCCGGCGCACCTGGAAAGACCTCGCCCGTCCATCTGGCCAGCATCTGAACGACGATAAGCAACAGAATGGCGATCAGAAAAATTGCACCCAGGACACCGGATGCGCGATAGAGAAAATCCAGGCCCGTGCGAAGCTGTCTGAGTGCAGCCATCTACCCCTCCATTCTTGTCTTTGCCGCAATGTGAAGCGCCGGTCCTCCTTCCGGTCGCCTTGCCCCGCCGCAACAGTGCCGCGGCGGGGCGTTTGCTGACGGTCGCCGCGTTGGCGGCGCGTCGCTATTCCATGGCCTTATAAGCGTCGAGGATCGCCTTGCCGTCGTCGCCGGCATTCTCCAGCCATTCGGTGGCCATGACCTCGCCGACTTCCTGCAACTGGCCTTTCAACTGGTCGCCCGCCGGTCCAACGGTCATGCCGCCGGCGCGCAGCCCGTTGAGGGTGAACTGCGTATACTCGACAGCCCGCCAGGTGCCGGCATATTCGGCCAGTTCCGCGCAGCCCTTGATGACGTTCTGGGAGGCTTCATCCAGACCGCCCCAAACATCCTTGTTGATCATGATGTAGTTGCGCGGCAGCCAGGCATCGACTTCGTAGAAATGGGTCAGGCTCTCCCATACCTTGCGGTCATAGCCGGTTGCTCCGGACGAGATCATCGAATCGGCAACCCCGGTGGCAAAGGCCTGACTGATCTCGGCTGCCTCGATCTGTACCGGCAGCATGCCGGTCAGTTCGGCGAGGCGTGCGGTTGCGTTGTTATAGGAACGGAATTTAATGCCTTCCATATCATCGACGGAGTTCACTTCCTGTTTGAAGTAAAGTCCCTGAGGCGGCCATGGCACGGAATAGAGGAGCACGAGGTTCTGCTCGTCGAGGATTTTTTCCATTGTCGGCTTCGCCGCTTTCCAGAGCTTGGATGCGTCATCGAAGGATGTCGCCAGGAACGGAACCGAATCGACGCCAAAGACGGCGTTTTCATTCTGGTGTCCCGACAAAAGCCGCTCTCCGATCGGCGCCTGGCCTGTCTGGATGGCGCGCTTGATATCGGCGCCCTTGAACAGCGAGCCGGACGGATGGGTGACGACTTCGATTGCACCGCCGGTTCCTGTGGTGATGCATTTGGCGAACTCAGCCGCGGTTGCCGAGTGGAAATTGGTTGCCGAATAGGCAAGCGGCATATCCCACTTTTCCGCGAAGGCGGCACTGGCGGTCACTGCAAGGGCTGCCGATACCATCAGTGTTGCCGTGTGTTTTGCGATTGATGTTTTCATTTTTGTCTCCCAGTTTGAAGCATGAGCGGTTTTTCAAAACCTGTTCGGGTCGTAGGCGGAAAGGTCGATGTTCGGCCTCTCGCCGGATACGAGGCCGGCGACCAGCCGTCCCGTCTTGGGCCCACCCGTTAGCCCAATATGATGATGCCCGAAGGCGGTGTAGACGCCGGTGCCGCCAATCTCTCCGATCAGTGGCAGGCTGTCGGCGGGGGCCGGGCGATGACCCAGCCATTCTTCCGTTTCCGAAAAGGTCATCTCCGGAAAGGTTTTCTTGACCTGCCGGCGCAGCAGCTTCAGTGGCGCTTTCGAGGGGCCGGCATCAAGTCCACCGAATTCCACAATGCCGGCGCATCTAAGGCCGGCATCCATGGGTGTCGCGACAAACTTTCCTGATGCGACCATGACCGGCGACGCGGGCATAATTGAAGGTTGTTTGAAGACGATGTGATAGCCGCGTTCGGTCTCCAGTGGCACGTTGAGGCCGAGTTTGGCGGCAAGCGGTTTTGACCAGACGCCCGTACACATGATGGCCGCATCGCACTCGAAGCGGCCTTGATCGGTCTCGACCGCCGTGATCGTGCCGCCACCCAGATCGAAATCCTGAACCTGAGCAGTGACAAGGCGGCCGCCCATGCCCTTAAAGGTATCGGCAAGAGCGGCAACATAGGCACCAGGATCGGTGATGAAACCATGATCGCGCATGACCGCGAGCAGGCCAATTGAGGACCCGAAGGCCGGTTCGACCTCGCGAACGGTTTCACCCTCCACGATCTGCGGTTCGAAACCAGCAATTTTACGCAACTCCCAGACATAGGCATCCGCCTCGAAAGCGGCTCGGTCGGCATAGGCGAAACTGTAGTCGGAAGAAGTCATGAAGCCTTCGGCTGCTCCACCGCCGTTGAGCGCTTTGTGCTGATCGACGCTGTCGGAAACGATGGGTGTCAGTCCGGCGGCTATGCGCCTTGTGTCACTGTCATTGGCGTGGCGTAAATAACGCATAAGCCAGGGAGCAAGCCGCGGCAGGTAGGACCAGCGAAGAAAGAGCGGGAAGTTCGGATCGAAGAGGAGTTTCGGGCCCTTCAAGGCCATGCCGGGACCGGTCACCGGCACGACGGAGCAGGAAGCAAGCACGCCTGCATTGCCGAACGAGGTCCCCTGACCGGGTTCTGCGCGGTCGATCAGGGTGACCTCGCATCCGGCACGGCGAAGCCAGATCGCGGCGGAGACACCGACAATGCCTGCGCCGATGACGACGATATGTCGTGCCCCGGTCACGAAGCTTCCCCGATGGCCTGTGGCCGTCTTGTGTTGCTTGTCGCGTTCCTGTCAGCCACACGCGTTTCCTCCAAGTCCACGAGCTTGCCAGCGCATATTCATCATTTCAAATACAAACATATGTACAAGCCATAAGTCTGAGTGATATGTTTCACGCATGTCTCTGCGCTTCCGTCAGTTGCAGGCTTTTCACGCCATCGTTGAGATCGGGACCGTAACCGGCGCCGCCGAACAGCTGGGTATCTCCCAGCCGGGCATATCCAACCTCTTGGCGCAGCTTGAGCGCCAGACCCGGCTGAAGCTCTTTGAGCGTTCGAAGGGGCGACTGGTTCCGACACCGGAAGCGGGTGTCCTTTATCAGGAAGTGGATACGGTTGTACGCGGCCTGGACCATGTGGGGCAGGCGGTTCTTGATCTGCAGAACAAGCAGGCGGGCCAGCTGCAGGTGGCCTCGCCGCACGCGCTTTCCTTCGGATTGATGCCGAAGCTGATCGCCCGGTTCGCACAGGAGCGGCCGGATATGTCGATTTCGTTTCAGTCGCAGTATTCGACCAAGATCCAGGAGTGGGTCATGTCCGGTCTGTTTGAGATCGGCGTATGCGAAATGCCGCTGACCTATGATGCGTTCGATGCCCGGATCATCCATGTTGAGACGCTGTTGGCGATACCGCAGGACAGCCCGCTTGCGCGCCATGACGTGCTGACGCCGCAGCTTCTTGAAAACGAGCCGTTCATTGTCATGGGACCGGATCACCTGACCCATCGGCGAACCCGCGAGGCTTTCAGCAATGCCGGCGTGGCATGGCGAACCCGGGTTCATACCCATTTGTTCAAGAATGTGCTGAGCTTCGTGCAGGAGGGCATGGGTGTCGGGATCATCGATCCCTTTTCCCTGAATTTCGATTTCGAGGGCGGGTTTGTGACCCGTCCGTTCCAACCGACTGTGCTGATGGATTTCGCCGTGATCACGTCGAAGGCACGGCCCTTGTCGGCGCTCGGCAAACAATTCCATGAGACATTGCTTGCCGAATTGCAGACTTATGCGGCTTCGGCGCGAGGCTGATGCCGATGCGGCAAACCGGAAGCGGCGATCATGGCCGTTTGCGGAGTTCCTGAACGGCACCTCAACCATGCTCATCCCATCCAGCGCCGCACCGGCGCATTGGCTTGTTCGAGTGGCTGGCAGACAATGTCGACCAGTGTTGGCCCGTCATGGCCGACGGCCTGTGTCAAGACAGATTCAAGCTGTTCGGGGTCTTCTACCCGCCAGGATTTGACACCGTAGGCAGCAGCGACCGCCGCCTGATCCGTCCGGTCGAAGTCGACATTGTAGTAGCGGGCCTCGGTATCGGCATGCTGGCTTGCCTTGATCCAGCCGAAGCTTGCATTGGAAAAGACCACGTAGGTGATGGGCGCGCGGGCGCGGCATATGGTCTCCAGTTCGCCGCAGGTAAAGCCAAATGAGCCGTCACCCATCATGGCGACAATCTTGCTTTGCGGACGTCCGTACCACGCGCCAAGAGCCGCCGAGAGGGCATAGCCGAGCGCGCCGTGAGCGCGGTTGGTGATAAAGTAGCGGCCAGCCCGCTTCTGGGAGAAATAGGCGGAGTAATAGGGGCAGCTTGTCCCCGGATCCGAAAGGACCGTCGCATCCTCAGGCAGAACCTTCATCAATGCGTTGATCACGCGTTCGGGCCTTATCGGCCGGTCGGTGCTTGCCGCCAATCGATCGAATATCGCAAATTTGCGGGCCTTGATTTCGGAGATTGCCGCCGCGCCGCCAAAGGTCCCGGTGCCCTGCGCGCGGCGGTCCAGTTCGGCGTTCACCTGTTGCAGTGCGAGGCCGAGGTCGGCGACAACCGCAACTTCTGTGCGGTAATTGGCCCCGACGACCATCGGGTCGCTGTCGAAATGGACAATGCGCGCACCCGGACCGGGCGCTTCCCAGCGTGCCGTCGTGGTGGAGCCGGCCCGGCATCCCATGAACACGATCAGATCGGCGGCCTGCATCAGTTCCCATGTCTCGTCGGTTCCGCCATTGGAGCCGACGACACCGAGGCAGTTGGGATGCGTATCGGCGAGCGATCCCTGGCCGGAAATCGACGTGGCGACGGGGATATCCAGCCGCGTTGCCAGGCGGTCCAGTTCCGCCATGGCTCCGGCGATGACCAGTCCGCCGCCGCAGACGATCAGCGGGTCTTTGGCTGACAGGATCGCATCGAGCGCGGCCTCGACCGCACCCGGCTCAGGCGCTGCCGGGTAGGCCGGATAGTTTTGCAAATGCGGATCGGCCCATATGTCGTCCGTATCGACGGGTTCATACTGGATATCATAGGGAAGGCCGAGATGCGACGATCCCGGCCGCCCTGTGGTCATGGACCGAAAGGCGGCTCGCACCATGCGGGGAATGTGATCGGCGCGGCGGATCACGGTGTTCCATTTCGTCAGCGGGCGCATCAGCGCCTCCTGATCCACTTCGGTCAAGGGGTATTTCCCGTAGGACGACACCGAGATATCGGTGGTGATGCCGAGGACGGCGTAGGAGGATTCGCTGGCCTCGATCAGCCCGGGAAGAATGTAGGTCGCACCGCCGCCGGACGGGCCTTCACACACACCGGCGCGCCCCGTCACGCGGGAGTAGGCGTCGGCCATATAGGTAGCGGAGCGCTCATCGCGCGTCAGAACATGGGTGATGCCGTGTGTGAGCCGGTGCATGGCATCGTAGAAGGGCAGGGTGGTGTCGCCGCACAGGCCGAATATGTGCTGCACGCCATGGGCTTCCAGCATGCGCACCATAGCCTCTGCGCCGTTCAAGGTGTTCGTCACGCCGTCTGTCCTTCTTATTTGCGCGCTTTGCGGAGCTTATCGTCAGCAGTATTCAGAATTGTATACAGTAAAATATTCAGAAGTGAAGACAAAAAAATTGCAGGTTTAAGCCAAATGTGTCATCTGAAGACGATGCGGAACCGGAGAAGTGGATTTAAGCTTGAAGGGCAAGACAGGCAGCAGCGTTGATCGCGTCTATGACCGGCTTCGGCGGATGGCGGCGGATTTTGAGTTCAAACCGGATGAGCGGATCAATGAGAGCGCCTTGTCGGATACGCTCGGCGCAAGCCGTACGCCGCTGCGCGAGGCGTTGAACCGGCTTGTCGCGGAAGGGTTCCTCACGTTTCAGAACGGACGGGGCTTTTTTTGTAGATCTCTTAGTCCGGAGAAAATTGTCGAGCTTTACGAAGCGCGGCAGGCGATCGAATGCGAGGCGCTTCGGCGGGCGGTCGAAAAGGCTGCGGATGAGGATATCCAGGCCGTGCTGGACTATCTCGATCGCACCGAGCCGCACTACGAGACCTGCGATTCGGCCATGGAACTGCTTGAGATGGACGAGGATTTCCACATCAGGCTTGTAATGCTTTCCGGCAACTCGGAACTGGTCCGCATGCTGCGCAATATCAATGATCGGATCCGGTATGTGCGGTTGATCGACCTGAAAATGATCGCCGCCAAGAAACAGATCGCCAGGAATCGGGGTGCACGGCTGTCGGCGCACAGGGTCATCTTGAATGCGCTGACGGCACGCAATGAGGACGCTGCGGTTCTGGCGATGCGCAATCACATCGAACGAAGGCGGGAGGAGGCGACGGAAGCCGTCCGCATCGCCTATTCGCAGCTTTACGTTCCCGCGGATTAAAGCGCGGCAGTTTTGGGAGACCGCCATGTCCTTGGAGTACGGTGGAAAGACAGTCTATGGAGCCAATATCGGCATCATGATGCTGGAGACACAGTTTCCGCGCATCCATGGCGATATCGCCAACGCCTACACCTGGCCGTTTCCGGTGCAGTACAGGATTGTGCGCGGGGCGACGCCCGACAAGGTCGTACGAAAGGATCCACTGGCCTTGATTGATGACTTTATTGCCGCTGCAAAGGATCTTGTCGCCGCGGGATGTGATGGGCTGACGACGAATTGCGGCTTCCTGGCGCTTATCCAGGACAAAGTATCCGAAGCGGTGCCTGTCCCCGTGGCGACCTCGTCGCTCATGCAGATCCCGCTGGTTCAGCATATGCTGCCGCGCGGTCAGCGGGTCGGGGTCATAACCATCTCGAAAACCAATCTGTCGCGAGCTCATCTGGAGGCGGCAAATGCGCCGCTGGATACGCCCATTGTCGGCACCGACAATGGCAGAGCCTTCAGCCACGGCATACTGGATGATCAGCCGAGCATTGATTTTGCCGATTGCAGACTCGACCTTCTGGATGCGGCGCAGGAACTGGTCAGCGAGTACGACAATATCGGGGCCATCGTGCTGGAATGCACCAATATGACGCCCTACGCCGCCGATATCCGAAAGTTGACCGGACTGCCCGTCTATTCAATCTACAGCTTTGTCCGCTGGTTCCATCAGGGGCTTGTGCCGGATCGCTTTGACCTGCGGCTCGACGATCCGAGGCCCGGACTCGCAGCCCGCTCGCCCCGCTAGCCAAGCTGACCGCCAAGCTCATCCTCTATGTGAATGCGGATAATCTCGTCGATGGACTGATCGGCAACAAAGCCGAGTTCGATTGCCCGCGCGGGATCAAAGCGGGTGGGGAAACTGCTGACCAACCGGGTGATGAATGCGTCCGGTTCTTCGCGGATCAGGGCCACCCTGTCTTGCCCCGCGACCCGTCCCAGCGCCTCGATCAGTTCTGCGACCGTAGCCGTGATCCCGGGCATTGTCAGCGCCCGGCGCGGACCGACCGCATCCAGATCGACCTCGGCCGCATGAGTGAGAAAACCGGCCGTTGCCCGCGGACTTGAATACCAATGGCGCAGATCGCGTGGAACGGGCAGGACCGCTTCCTTGCCGACAAGCGGCTCGCGCAGGATGTTAGAAAAGAAGCTCGTTGAGGCCTTGTTCGGCTTGCCCGGTCTGATCATGACTGTTGGCAGGCGAATGGAGATGCCGTCAAAAAAGCCCTTGCGGCTGTAATCCATCAGCAAAAGCTCGCCACAGGATTTTTGAACGCCATAGGAAGAAAGCGGCGCGGACAGAAACTCATCGCTGATGATTTCCGGATAGGGCGCGCCGAAGACGCCGATGGACGATGTAAAGACAACACGGGGACAATAGGATTGCGCGCGGATGGCCTCAAACATCATCAGTGTGGCGTTCAGATTTGTGCGATAGCCCTTGTCGAAGTCGAGCTCGGCTTCTCCGGAAACGATGGCCGCAAGGTGAAAGATGACATCCGGTTTTGCGGCGACCATCCGATCGATCTCTGCCGGGTCGCACAAATCGCCCGCCCTGGCTTCCACTGGCCAGGGCGCCGACACCGCTGCCGGCTCCACGACATCGAACAGGGTCATGGAGCTGATTGTCTTGCCGCCGATCGTGCCGGTCCTGCAAAGCCTGTCGGTCAGTTTGCGTCCGACCATACCGGCCGCTCCCGTGATCAAAATGTCCATGATCTTGTTGTCTCTCCATTGAGCCCGTGTTGACGGAGTTTTGATTTGCTTTGCCGGAAAGGCAAGCCATAGGCTGCGGCATGAAACGCCTTCTGCCAAGTCTTGCATTTCTGCTGATGGCCGTCACCAGTCCCGGTGCCTTTGCCGGTGGATTGAACTGGGAAGACCTTCGTTCAAGGGTTGAGTCGGCACCGGTTATGGGTGGCGCTAGGGCGCTGGACCAGAACTCCGGCGGCCCGGTTATCGTAACCTTCTTTGCCTCCTGGTGTCCGCCCTGCACAGATGAATTCAGGCACCTGAACGCCCTGTCGGCTAGCGGCGAATTCAATGATGTGCAGATTGTCGGCATCAATGTCTTCGAGGATTTCGGGGGCGTGGAGGACCCCGGGCGCATGGAGCGCTTTATCGAGCGGACCGAGCCGGATTTTGCCTTGGTGAAGGGATCGAAGGCCATCCGCGCAGCCTTTGGCGGCATTGACCGTATCCCCACTGTTATCGTCTACGGACACGCGGGCGAAGAGGTCTGGCGCTTCGTGCATGAGCGCAATGCGGAAAAGACCCATGCGACGGAAGCAGATTTACGCCAGGCATTGAAACGATTGCAGAACCAATAAAGAAGAAGCCCCCGGGGAGGAACCGGGGGCTTTTCCGTTTTGGAGCGTATCGTTTTGGTGAGGGGGATGCGCTCCCGGGGGAAGCCTGTTAGTTGGTTACCGGGCCAATTGCTCCCTCATATTGGGGGATTTCGCGATCGGAGGCTGCGTTTGCTTCAAGATTGGCCCAGTTCGTCGAACCGATGTTGATGTTGCCGGGGATATCTTCTTCCCAGAAACCCACGACGTTCTTCGTGATGTTCAAATAGAGCTTGCCGTCGACAATGCGCCAAAGATGCGGGTTGGCCGGGACCTTGCCGCCCTTGGCAATGCCATAGGCGCAGTGGCCGTCAAACTGCGGAGCGTATTTTTCCGGGTTGGCGGCGAACTTGTCGCGGTTCTCAGGTGTCGAGAATGCCCATTTTGCGCCATTGTGTTCAACAGTGTAATCGGCATTGCCGCGCACGGCTGAAGGCTGTGCAGTGCCGACGGGAGCCTGATCAAGATCAAAATAGGCAACAACGTCGTAACCTGAAACGGCGTAACCGGAACTGTCTACATACTGATCGCCTGCGAATGCCGAAAAGGCGCTGCCGGCGAGGAAGGTCAATGCGAGGGCTGTTGTGCGAAGTGACATATATTCTCTCCCGTGTGGCTGTGTGGAGCCATAATTACGGCGCGTTGTGGCCGATTGCCATTCACGGCTCTACACAGGTTCGTTAGTTGTGTGTGTTTCTTTGCCGGATGGATGCCAGGGCCATTTGATCAAGGTGCGCGCGCTTGACAAAGGCGGCCGCAACACGAAGTAACGAAAGAGGCTGTGCGAGCGTCTGCACAAGCCCCCGACGGCAACAACGAAACCTGTGAGGCAGACATTGAGAGATCTTTCACGTCCCGGGCGCTCGCCTGTTCTTTCAGGAAAAGCCATGGCGGCCACCTCACATCCGTTGGCAACGCAGGCAGCCATACAGACTCTTCAAAATGGCGGAAACGCAATGGATGCAGCCATTGCCGCCTGTGCGGTGCAATGTGTCGTTGAGCCTCATTCGACCGGGGTCGGTGGGGATTGTTTCTGCCTGTATGCGCCGGAAGGCAGTGATGAACTTGTCGCCTATAATGGGTCCGGCCGGACGCCCGCGGCGACGGACGCCGATGCGCTTTTGCGCAGTGGCATGAAGGATATTCCGAGATATTCGCCGGTTTCGGTCACGGTGCCCGGGGCAATCGATGCCTGGGTCCGGCTTCTCAAAGACCATGGGCGTCTGTCGCTCGCCGAAGTATTGATGCCGGCAATCGGATACGCCGAGGACGGTTTCCCCATTTCTCCGCGCATTCATTTCGATATGGCCAACCAGGCGGAGTTTCTCGGCAACGATCCCGTCAGTTCCGCGACGTACCTAAAGGATGGCAAGGCTCCGGCGGTGGGATCGGTGATGCGTCTTCCGCAATTGGCCAGGACGATGAGGGCGGTTGCCGAGCAAGGCTCCGACGTCTTTTACAAGGGCTGGATCGCGCGCGACATTGTCGAACGATTGCAGGAACTTGGCGGCGTACACACGATGGACGATCTTGCCCGTGCGGGCGGGGAGTATGTTGCGCCAATTGCATCGCGATACCGCGACCATACCATTCACCAGTGCCCGCCCAACGGGCAGGGTGTCATTGCGCTCTTGCTGCTGAACATGATGCAGCGGTTCGATATCGATCCCGGCGGACCGCTGACGGCGGATCGCATTCATCTTGAAATCGAGGCATGCCGGCTTGCCTATGCGGCGCGCAATCATTTTGTCGGCGATCCTGAGTTTTCGGCAGTGCCGGTCGAAGTGCTGCTTTCAGACGATTATGCGCGCAAATTGGCGGGATCCATCGACATGTCCCGGGCAACGGTGCCTGCGGTAGATATTGATGTGCCGCGCCACCGCGATACGGTCTATATCAGCGTGGTCGATGAGGACCGCAACGCCTGCAGTTTCATCAATACGCTGTTTTTTGGCTTCGGCAGCGGCATAACGGCGCCGGAATCGGGCGTAACGCTGCATAATCGCGGCCAGGGCTTTACACTCCAGGAAGGCCATCCGAACCGTATCGCTCCGGGCAAGAGGCCGCTGCACACCATTATTCCCGCCATGGAGACGAAAGACGGCCGTGCGCAGATGTCCTTTGGTGTTATGGGCGGTCAATATCAGGCATTCGGGCATATGCAGTTCTTGTCGCGGTATCATGATTTCGGGCTCGACCTTCAGGAAGCAATGGACGCGCCACGTTTCATGGCCGATCCGTTCAACGGGCAGGTCGAGATGGAGAACGCGATCGATGCCGATATCTGTGAGGACCTTGTTCGGCGTGGCCACGACATCGCGACGGCGTCCGTTCCGATTGGAGGATCGCAGGCCATTGCTATCGATTGGGAAAACAACGTCCTGACCGGAGCTTCTGACCCGCGCAAGGATGGCTGCGCGATCGGCTACTGAAGATATGAGACGGGCCGGCGGTCGACCGATTTCGCGTTAATGATGATCTGCGCCGCCAGAAAGCCGCCTAGTTTGGAATATAACGAGGCCGTCGTCACAATCTCCGGATGATGAAAGCCGGCATTGTTTCATGTCAATTCGGTGATAGATTGTCGCAGAATCATCCGGTAGCAGAGGCCGTTCAACTCTTTCATGCTTCGATTTCTTCGTTCCGAATACGCGCTCATCGTGGGCTTTATCATTACAGGTCTGGCCTATGGTCCGTTTTCGGGCCTGTTTGGTGAGACCTTTACCGGGCCTGTCTATACTGTTTTGTTTGTGGTGCTCTTTACCAGCATGCTGCTGCTTTCGTTCTCGGCAGTGCGGCATGCCGACCATCTGGCCGAACTGCTTGGTGAGCCTTACGGCACGCTGATCCTGACGATTGCCGTCATTACCATTGAGGTTGCCTTGATCTCGGCAATCATGCTCAGCGGCGATGCACAGCCCACCCTTGCACGCGATACGATGATGGCCGTCCTGATGATCGTGATGAACGGCGTTGTCGGTCTTGTGCTGCTTGTGGGCGGGTTCAAACACAGTGAGCAGGAGTTCAATCTGCGGGGCGCCAGCGCCTTTCTGACGGTTCTGGTGACCCTGGCCACGATGACGCTGATCCTGCCGAACTTTACTGTTTCGACACCTGATCCAAGCCTCAGCCGGATACAGGCAGAGTGGTTCGCGGTCATAACGATTGTTCTCTACGTTACGTTTCTGGCGATCCAGACATCGCGTCACCGCTCGTTTTTCATGCAGCCGGGTATGGAAGACGGGGAAGACGCGCATCACGGTCCGCCGGGCGGCGGGTCTGTTTCCTATCATGCCGTGCTGTTGGTGCTGACCCTTGTTCCCGCGGTGCTCCTGTCGAAGAAGCTCGCGGTGCTGGTCGATTTCGGCATCGGCACGTGGAGCCTGCCCGCTGCGATCGGCGGCATTATCATCGCGGCACTTGTGTTGGCGCCGGAGGCGCTTGCGGCCTTTCATGCCGCGCGGCAGAACTACCTTCAGCGGGCGGTCAATATCTGTCTCGGATCGGCGCTTGCGACCATCGGCCTGACTGTTCCGGCAGCGCTTGCCATTTCCATCTTTTTCAACAAGGAAATCCAGCTCGGTATCGGCAACACCGACATGACATTGCTGCTTTTGACCATGTTCGTCAGCGCGCTGACATTCGGCGGAACCCGTACGAACATGCTGCAAGGCGCTGTCCATCTGGTGATATTCGTCGTCTATATCGTGCTGATCTTCAATCCCTGATATCCGGATGGTCCGGGCCTTGCGGAAAGGACTTGTGCGGCGTCATTGCGCCGCGGTGGCTGCTACATTTTTGGCAATTGAAATCAGGCCGGCTATGCCAATAATGGCAGCGGGGTGCTTCAACCGAGAACGGAAGATTCGCGATGGCAGACTTCAGCGACCCAGTTATTCTTGCCCGCATTCAGTTCGCGTTTACCGTCTCGTTCCATATCATTTTCCCGGCGACGTCCATCGGGCTGGCGAGCTTCCTTGCATTCGTGCAATGGCGCTGGATGCAAACCCGTGAAGAAGTCTATCTGACCCTTTTTGATTTCTGGATCAAACCGTTCGCCGTCGTGTTCGGCATGGGTGTCGTATCCGGCCTGATGCTGAGTTACGAATTCGGCACCAACTGGAGCGTTTTCGCCGACAAGGCCGGCCCGGTGATCGGCCCGCTGATGGGTTACGAGGTCATGACCGCATTCTTCGTCGAGGCGGGCTTTCTCGGTGTTATGCTGTTCGGACGCGACAAGGTCGGTCCAAGATTGCATTTTTTCGCAACCTTCATGGTGGCGGCGGGCACGCTCGGATCGGCCTTCTGGATCCTGAGCGTCAATAGTTGGATGCAGACGCCGGCCGGCTACGGCATGAACGAGGCGGGACAGTTCATTCCGCTGAGCTGGATGGAGGTGATCTTCAACCCGTCCTTCCCCTATCGCTTCGTCCATATGGTCTTTGCCGCCTATCTGACGACAGCGCTGGTCGTGGCGGCAACGGCCGCCTATCATTTGCGCCGCGCCCGGCAGAACCGCACGACGCGCAAGATGTTCTCGCTGGCCATGTGGATCATCGCCATTGTCGCACCGCTGCAGATCCTTGCCGGCGACCAGCACGGGCTTAATACCTATGAGCACCAGCCGGCCAAGGTTGCCGCGCTGGAGGGGCATTTCAAGACCCGCAAGGCAGCACCGGAGTATATTTTCGGCTGGCCCAATATGGAGACCGGCGAAATCGACTATGCGGTTTCCATTCCCTATCTCGGGTCGTGGATTCTTACTCATGATTTCAACGCGGAGGTTGTCGGACTTGACCAGTTTCCGCGCGAAGACTGGCCGAACGTTAATATTCTGTTCTGGTCATTCCGGATCATGGTGGGGCTCGGCCTGTTGTTCTTCACGCTCGGCTGCTGGGGCCTGTGGAAGCGATATCGCGGCCAGCTTTACGACAGTCCGCGGCTGGCACAGTTCGCACTGATGCTCGGGCCGACCGGCTATATCGCGGTTCTGTGCGGCTGGGTGACGACGGAGGTCGGCCGGCAGCCCTATACGATCTACGGCCTTTTGCGGACGTCGGATTCCGTTTCTCCGGTCGCCGCGCCGGCGGTGGCCACATCGCTGGCCGCCATCGTGGTCGTCTACCTCTTCGTCTTCGGACTGGGGACGCTCTATACGCTGCGGCTTTTGGCCAAAGACCCGCCGGACAGCCCTGCCGAACAGCAGCGTGGACTGCTCGATCAGGGCGGACGCCGCGCCGTCCGGATCTGGCGGCTCATATGGCCGGGCAGGGAGGTCTAGCGATGGACTATGCTTTGATCTGGGCGCTCATTCTCGCCATCGGTGTCTTTGTCTATGTCGCACTGGACGGCTTTGATCTTGGCGTCGGTATCCTGTTTCCCCTTCTTGAAGACGAGCAGGAGCGCGATACCGCCATCGGCGCCATTGCGCCTGTCTGGGACGGCAATGAAACCTGGCTGGTCCTTGGCGGCGGTGGATTGCTGGCGGTGTTTCCGCTGGCCTATTCGGTCATCTTTCCAGCGCTTTATGTGCCGCTCATCGCGATGCTGTTGGCGCTGGTCTTCAGGGGCGTTGCCTTCGAGTTCCGGGTGCATGCCGGCCGTCACAAGCGGTTCTGGGATCATGCCTTTTTCGGCGGTTCACTGGTCGCTGCATTTGCCCAGGGCATATCGCTCGGCGCATGGCTGCAGGGAATCGAGGTTGTCGGGCGGTCCTATAGCGGCGCGTGGTGGGACTGGCTCACGCCCTTTTCGGTCGCAACGGGGCTCGCCCTGGTGTTCGGCTATGCATTGCTTGGCGCGGCATGGCTTAACCTGAAAACCGAGGGAGCGCTGAATGCCCGTGTGAATCGTTTGATCATCCCGCTGGCGGCGGCGACGATCGGCTTTATCGTCGCGGTCAGTCTCTGGACACCGTTTATGAACGAGCGCTATGCCGCGCGCTGGTTTACGTTTCCGACGATGATTTACGCCTTGCCCGTTCCGCTCTTTGTCGCAGCGACGGTGTTCACGCTATGGCAATCGCTCAAAAATGATAATGCCCTACGCGCCTTCCTCAGCGCTGAACTTCTGTTTCTGCTTTGCTATATCGGCATCGGTATCAGCGTTTGGCCGCATATCGTCCCGACTGCGATAACCATCCATGACGCAGCCGGACCTGACAAGAGCCTCGGCTTCCTGCTTGTCGGTGCGGTCGTTCTCATTCCATTGATTCTTGCCTATACGGCGGCGGCCTACTGGATCTTCCGCGGCAAGGTCAAGCATGGCGGTTATCACCATTGACGGGTGCGGCCATGGACAAGGAAAAGAAAGACATGCCAAAGGGCCCGCTTTGGCGCAGGCTCTTGTGGTTTATCGCCCTTTGGGTCGCGGGCGTGTTGACGATCACCGCTGTCGGCTACCTGTTGAGGAGTTTTTTCATCCCCGGCTAAAGCCTTAACTCGGTTTCAGGATCGAACAGGCAGGCCTTGTTCATGTCGATGGCGAATTGCATGGTCTCGCCCTGATCCGGCGCTTCGTCCGGATCGCAGGCAACGATAACTTCCTGCTCACCAAGCCTTGCCATCAGGATCGTTTCTGACCCGGTGGGTTCCACCATGTCGATGCTGATGTCCACGAGGGTGGACGTGCCGCCCTTGCGTTCCGCCCGTTGCTCATGCGCCGGGCTGAAATGTTCAGGCCGGATACCGAATACAACCTTTTGCCCGGCCTCCAGCCTGGTGTGTGTTTCCGTAATCAGCGGAAGGACCGCGCCATCGCCGCCTTGAAGGACGATGCCGGGAGCATCTCCGGCTCCGGTTATCTCGCCCTGCAGGAAGTTCATTGTCGGCGATCCCATGAAGCTCGCGACAAACCGGTTGGTCGGATTGGAGTAGATATTGTTGGGGGTGTCATATTGCTGCAAAACACCGTTGAACATGACCGCGATGCGGCTGGCCAGCGTCATCGCCTCGACCTGGTCATGGGTGACGTAAACGGTTGTCTTTCCGATATTCTGGTGCAGCTTCTTGATCTCGGTGCGCATTTCGACGCGCAATTTTGCGTCCAGATTGGACAAGGGTTCATCGAACAGGAACAGCTTCGGATCGCGCACGAGGGCGCGGCCCATGGCCACCCTCTGGCGCTGTCCACCGGAGAGCTGGCTGGGTTTGCGCCCGAGCAGGTGATCGATCTGGAGGAGCGCCGCAACGCGGGCGATCTCCCTTTCCCTTTCGGCTTTCGCAATGCCCCGGCTTTCCATGCCGAAGCTCATGTTTTCGCGCACGCTCATGGTGGGGTAGAGCGCGTAGCTCTGGAATACCATCGCGATGTCGCGATCCTTCGGTGCTTCGTTGTTGACGAGATGGCCGTCGATGCGGATCTCGCCCGAGGTCACACTTTCCAGACCTGCAATCATGGAGAGCAGTGTAGATTTTCCACAACCGGACGGGCCGACCAGCGCAATGAATTCGCCGGATTGAGCCTCGAGGTTCACATCCTTCAGAACCTCGACGTGTCCGTAGCGCTTGCGCAGATCCTTGATCAACAATGACGACATGAGTTCAACCTGCTATTTGACTGCGCCCTGGGTCAGGCCGCGCACGAAATATTTGCCGCCCACCAGATAGATGAAAAGAGGCGGAAGAGCCGCCATGATGACTGCCGCCGCTTCGACATTGTAATGGCGTTCGCCGGTTCCTGAGCCGGAGAAGGCGACGATGGCTGCGGTGATCGGCTGCTTATCGCCGGATGTGAACACGGTGCCGAACAGGAACTCGTTCCAAATCCCGGTGAACTGCCAGATCACCGTGACGATCAGGATCGGCGGCGAAAGGGGTAGGATGATGCGGCGGAAGATGCGCCAGAAGCCGGCACCGTCGATCCGCGCCGCCTTGATCAGGTCGTCCGGAATATTGACGAAATAGTTCCGACAAAACAGCGTCGTGAAGGAGACGCCCTGAACCGTATGGACAAGCACCAGCCCGGCAATCGTGTTTGAGAGCCCCACCGTTCCCAGAACATAGGCCCAGGGCAGCAAGGTCATCTGCGCCGGCAGGAAGACGCCAAGCGTGATCAGACCGAATATGAGGCCGTCTCCACGGAAGCGCCATTTCGACAGGATGTAGCCGTTGACGAGACCCAGCGCCGTCGACAGGGCCGTTGCCGGGATCGTCATCAGGAGCGAGTTTTTGTAGAAGCGCGAAACGCCCTCGCAGGTTCCGCCGATGCAGAACGTGCCCCAGGCTTCGGCCCAGTATTGCAGGGAAAAGGAAGCCGGCCAGGAGATGAAACCCCTTCGCACAATGTCGTCGAGCGGTCGCAGCGTGTTTGTTGAAATGATGATCAGCGGCGCCAGGTAGACAAAGGCGAAGATGCCAAGGGTCAGATAAACCCCGAATTTGGACATGAGCTGCCGGTTCCGGCTTCCCGTGGCCAACGGGTCGAATTCCTGACGGGTTGCAGTCTCAGCCATGGCCGCCGCCCTCCTTGCGTTGCCGCCAGACCGACCAGAGCGCATAAGGCACGAGCACGAGTGCAAGAGCCGCCAGGATCATCACCGCCGCGGCAGCGCCCTGTGCTATCTGTCCGCGCTGAAACATCAGATCATAGACGACGATGGCCGGGACGGTTGTTGCGACGCCGGGACCGCCCTGGGTCAGCGCGACGACGAGGTCATAGGTCTTGATCGCGAACTGAAGCAGCACGACCGTTACGGCCACGAAGATCGGCCATATGGTCGGCAAAATTACCCGGCGGTAGATGCGCGGCATCGATGCGCCGTCGATCTGCGCCGCCTTGACGAGATCGCCGTCCACGGACCGCAGGCCGGCGAGGATCAGCGCCATTGCAAAGCCGGACGCATGCCAGATCGCCGTAAGCACAACGACATAGAGCGCGACGTCGCGGTCGGCGATCCAGTTGAATTTTGCCGTCACCCAGCCGATGTCCTTCAGGGCCAGTTCGATGCCGGTCTGGGGATGGAAAATCCAGCGCCAGACAGTGCCTGTGACGATAAAGGAGATGGCGAGCGGATAGAGATAGATGGTGCGCCAGATGGCTTCAAAACGCACACGCTGATCGATCAGGATCGCCAGCAGGGTGCCAATCACCAGCGCTCCAAGCACGTAGAGCGCGCCGAATACAAAAAGGTTCTGATAGGCGAAGGTCCAACGCTTGCTTTGCCACAAAGCCGCATAGGGGCCAAAGCCGCCGTAGTCGAGTTGGGGCAGGAGCGTGGAGTTGGATATCGAAACCCAGAACGTCCAGCCGGAAAACAGCACCACATAGACAAAGGCCGCGAAGATCGATGGCACCAGCACGAACTGTGGAGTCAAGCGGGACAAGCGCTGCCACAGTGCGTTTTGCCGGGTATTACCCTGCTGCTGCATCAAGGACCTCCTCCAGACTTTTGTCGGCACGTGACCGGCAGGCGGCCCCGCATCGGCGGGGCCACCCGTAATCATCGTCTTA
This sequence comes from Hoeflea prorocentri, assembly GCF_027944115.1. NCBI lineage: Bacteria > Pseudomonadati > Pseudomonadota > Alphaproteobacteria > Hyphomicrobiales > Rhizobiaceae > Hoeflea > Hoeflea prorocentri. The sequence continues at coordinate 380,460 of NZ_JAPJZI010000001.1, forward strand.
TTGCTGCAGCTCGACAGCGTCGGCCAACTGGTTTGCGGCTTCTTCCGGCGTGATGGAAGGATCGGCGACAAACTCGGTGATGACCTCCATCATGGCGCCGCGGTACTTCTGGAGAACCGTCATATTGTGCGCCATGGAACGCACCAGCGTGCCTTCGGAAACCGATGCCTTCAGGTCCTCAAGACCCTTTTGCTGGCACTGGGTAAAGCCGCCCTCGGACAGATCAACATCCGTACGCGAAGGAATGGAGCCCTTGGCGACATTGAATGTGACCTGGAATTCCGGGGACATAATGATCTTGGCCAGGAGCTCCTGACCCGTCACATAGTCCGGATCGCTCTGCTCGAAGAAGACAACGGAGTCGGCGTTCAAAATGAAACCGTTGCCGCCCCAGTCGACTGGGGTCTGGTTACACAGGTAATCGACGTCTTCCTTGTATCCGGCAAGATTGGCGGAGGCGACGGTCCAGTCGCCCATCAGGAAGAAGGCAGCATCTCCATCCATCGTCATCGCCATGGATTGTTCCCAGGACCGGCCGTTGATGCCGTCATCCATATAACCGACCATCTTGCGCAACTGTGCGAAGGCATCGATCATGCCCTGGCTGCGCATGGCGTCGGTATCGGCTTCCTGGAAGGCCTTGCGGTAGAGATCCAGATCCATGCCGTAAACGATGCTGTCGAAGGTCGTCGTGTCCGACCAGTCGGCGGCGCCATGTGCGATGCAGATCTTGCCGGCGGCCTGAACCTTTTCGCAGGCTGCATTGAATTCGGCCCAGGTTTTCGGAACTTCGATGCCCAGATCGTCAAGGATCTTCTTTGAGCTGTAGAGCCAGTTGACGCGGTGAATGTTCATCGGCGCGGCAACCCAGTTTCCCGTCGGCTTCATCACCGAGATCAGCTCAGGCGCGACGACCGCGTCCCAGCCTTCCGAGGATGCAACACCATCGAGATTTGCCGTTCGGCCCGTGGCGTTCCATTCGGCAATTTCCGGACCTTTGAGCTGCACCGCAGCAGGCGCGTTGCCGGCGACAACGTCGGAGCGCAGCTTGGCCAACGTGTTCGAGGTATGACCGGAAATCGCGGTCTGCTCCCATACACCGCCGGCTTCCTCGAACATCTCACCGAGTTTGGCGATGGCTGCGGCTTCGGAGCCTTGCGCCCATTGGTGCATCATGTTGGTCTTTGGTTCAGCCTGAACACCAGCGACCTGAGCGCCGAGCGCAATGGTGCCAAGCAGTGTGGTGATCGTTAGTGTTTTCCCTTTATTTTCCATGGGTACCTCCCGTTGTTTCTAGGAAAAGGGTCTTCAGTGTGTCGCTGAAAGCGATGGCCGGGTGCGGCCGGCTTTAGCGAATCTGCAAATGGCGTGAAGTCGTTTCACGGCGCGCCTCAATAGGTTGCCCGCCCGCCGGACAGGTCGAAGGCTGCGCCGGTGGTGAACGAGTTTTCAGCCGAAGCCATCCAGAGGATCATGCTGGTGATCTCCTCTACCGTGACAAAACGGCCTCGGGGTATCTTGGAAAGCATGTAATCGATGAACTCGTCAGTGACCTGATCGAGGATGCGTGTCCTGGCCGTTGCGGGCGTCACGCAATTAACAGCGATATCGTGTGTCGCTGTCTCCTTGCCGAGCGACTTGGTCAAGGCAATCACGGCTGCCTTGGATGCGGAATAGGCCGAGGCGTTTGGATTGCCTTCCTTTCCGGCGATGGAGGCGACATTGACGATGCGCCCGTAGTTGCCGGCGATCATTGCCGGAATGACTGCCTTGCAGCAGTGAAACGTTCCGTCGAGATTGACGGCCTGAACCTTGCGCCATTCGTCCGGCGGATAGCCGGCGACCGTGTCGGTGGGGCCCGCAATACCGGCGCTGTTGATGAGCACATCAACCTTGCTCAACCCGGCTTCGGTGTTTTCAAGCGCCGCGCTAACGCTGGCAAAATCGCTGACATCGACCGTCACCGGCAGAATTGAATCTGCGGGAAGCGCAGCGACCCGTGGCTCCAATGCTGTGACGTCGAGGTCCCAGATGGCGACGCGGGCTCCCGATATGACCAGGCGTTCGGCAACGGCTGCTCCGATACCATTTGCGCCGCCGGTGACAACGGCGACCTTGCCTGAATAGTCGTAGCTGTTCATGCCGCCACCTCGCTTAAGTTGACGACGCGCTGCTGCTGCTCGCCTAGACCGTCAATGCCGAGAGACACGTTGTCACCGGGGCCGAGCCAGACCGGTGGTTTCATGCCGGCACCAACGCCGGGCGGAGTGCCGGTGCAGATGAGGTCTCCCGGCTCCAGACGCATGAATTCGCTCAGATAGCTGACGATGGTCGCAACGTCGAAAATCATCGTATTTGTGTTGCCGGACTGCATTCTCTGTCCGTTGACATCGAGCCACATCGGCAAGGCGCGTGCGTCCGCGACTTCGTCGCCTGTTACGATCCACGGGCCCGTCGGGCAGAAATTCGGAAACCCTTTGCCCTTTGCCCATTGCCCGCCCCGTTCAAGCTGCCAGGACCGCTCGGAGACGTCGTTGACCACCGTGTAGCCAAGCACATGGTCGAGCGCGTTCTCGCGTTCGACATTGAGTGCAGCCGTGCCGATGACAATGCCGAGTTCGACTTCCCAGTCGAGTTTGGACATTTTCGGTGAGTAAAGGATTGGATCGTTCGGCGCGCAGAAGGTCCCGGACGCCTTGTTGAAGAGGATCGGTTCCTCGGGGATGTCCATTCCGGCTTCCGCAGCATGGTCGGAATAGTTCAGGCCGATACAGTAAATATTGCGCGGCTGTGTCATCGGCGTGCCGATACGCGCGCCGGCGGTCTCAACTGCCTCAAGCGTTGTCGGATCGGTATTGCCCAGCGTATCGGCGAGCAGCGGAATGGTCTGCGGTGTGAAATCCGCGACGAGCGGAGAGACGTCGCGCGCCGTGCCCGTGTCGTCCAACATGCACGGTATCTCGCTGCCTTCTCTTCCGACACGCAGTAGCTTCATGCTGCATTCTCCTTGTTGTTCTTCTTGCCCCACCAGGTTCCGGCAAGCGGCCTGCCGCCAACGAATGCCGAAGCGCCGAGTTCGTCCTGAATGCGCAGGCATTCGTTCCATTTCGCCATGCGCTCGGAGCGGGCGAAGGATCCGACCTTCAATTGTCCGCCGCCCAGACCTGTCGCCAGATGGCTGATCGAGACGTCTTCCGTCTCGCCCGACCGTGCCGAGACGATGGAACGCCAGCCGGCCGCCTGTGCCGCGTCAAATGTGTTGATCGATTCGGTTACCGTTCCGGCCTGATTGACCTTGACGAGAACGGCATTGCAGGCACCGCGCGCGGCCGCCTGCTCGACAAGGCCAGCATTGGTCACAAGATAGTCGTCTCCAATGATCTGGACGCGCTCACCGAACCGGCGGGTGAATTCCTCCATGCCGTCGGCATCGTCCTCGCCGAGGGGATCTTCGATCGAAGCGATGGGGTAGGCGTCGAGCCAGTCGCCCAGCATGTCGATCATGGCGGCGCTGTCCAGTTCACGATCTTCGAGCGCCAGCCTGTAACGTCCATCCTGTCCAAACTCCGATGCCGCGATATCGAGTGAGATCACGACGCGTTCGCCGGGCTTTTCTCCTGCCTTCTCGATGGCACTGACCAGTGTTTCGAGCGCCTCTTCATTGCTGTCGAAGACCGGCCACCAGCCGCCTTCATCGGCGACGCCGGCAATCTTCCCGCGTGACGCCATAATGTCGCCGGCGGCAAAATAGACCTCGTTGGTCACTTCCATGACTTCATCCAGGCTGGAAGCGCCCGGCACCATGATCATGAAATCCTGAATGTCCACACGGCGTCCGGCGTGCGCGCCACCGCCAAAAATCTGAATTTCCGGCAAGGGCAGGGACGGTGTGTGCCGATAACGGTCGGCAACATGCCGCCACAGGGGCGTGCCGCTGTCGGCGGCGGCCGCATGGAGGACGGCAAGAGACGTTGCAACGGTGGCGTTACCGCCCAGTTTTTCCTTCAGCGGAGAGCCATCGAGCGCCAGGATTGCCGCATCGACGCGTTCCTGCTCGCCGGCCTCGATGCCGATGAGTGCGGGTGCGATCACGTCGTTTACTGCCGCAAGCGCCTTTTTGACACCTTTGCCGCCGAATGCCTTGCCGCCGTCGCGAAGATCAAGTGCCTCGCGGGTGCCGCGGGAGGCCCCCGACGGGGCAATCGCCCGGCCCAGCGCACCGCTTTCGAGCCTTACATCGACCTCGACGGCCGGATTGCCGCGTGAGTCCCAGACCCGTCTTGACCTGATTGATGCGATCGGGCTCACGCGTCGACCCCTTCCATTCGATTTGTCAGTTCGCGGGTGAAATCCCGCAGCGTAGGGGTCGGCGCCTTGACAAAGCCAAGGGCGAGGCCGCGGATCCTGTCCTGTTCTGCGGCGCTCAGATACTCGACCGGCGATTTGCCATCGATCCGGGCCAGCATCAGCGCCGGTACGAGGCCGCATATCCGCTCTTCAAGCTTGTTTTTCGGCTCCCAGACAATGTGAGCCGAATAGGCATTCCAGAATTCAACAACGCCGGACAGCAGCCGTTGTCGCGAGGCGGGCAGATGCGCGGCCTTGAGGATCAGGTGATTGATACAGAATGACGCATCGAAACTGGCATCGCCCATCGTTGCGCATTCGGCGTCAAGGATCACCGGCTGACCGTTTCTGAACAGGATATTCTTCGGGCTGATATCGCCGTGCACGAGGACCTGCCCACTTTCGAAGAGCATTTCGGCAAGTGCGACAAGTTCATCGGCAACTTCCGGATGACGGCCCGCCGTGAAGGTCAGGTATGGCTCAATGCGCAGGGCGCGAAAGTCCTCGCGATTGTGAAACGGAGCGGTATCGAAGCCCGGCTGTGTCGAGATGGCATGTATCTGCCCGAGCAGGTTTCCGACCCGCCCTGCCTCGCTGCGATCCTCGCGCTCTTCCAGCAGCGCGGCTTTCCACAGATAGACATCGCTGCCCTGCAGATATTCCATGGCAAAGCCGTGCAGGTGTTCGGAACTGCCAAAGAGTTGCACCGCGCTGCCCGGAGCAATGCGGGCCGCAACGCGCAGCCATTCATATTCCGCACGGTTCCTGTGGACGGGCGCGCGCCAATCCTCTTTGACCTTCAACTTGGGCAGGGCGAATTTGGCGCAAATGCTCTTGTCACCCAGATCGACGACCGCGATGTCGGAGGCAACGCCCCCGGAAAGCGGATCGATCCGCACGATCTGATCTCCTGACCCAAGCCCAAGTTCAACGACCAGCTCACGGCATTTTTTTTCGATGGTGGAGATGACGCCTCTGCCTTCAAGTTGCAATGTTCACGTGAACAATTACAATTAGCCCTGAGGCTGAGTCAAGACAGGAATGTCTGCAAATGATAGAAAGCCGTGTGCCGAGGGGGGCAAATTGTCCAAACGCGTAACAATCAAGTCCATTGCGAAAGACCTTGGGATCTCGCACATGACGGTGTCCCGGGCGCTTTCAGACAATCCCAATGTGCATGCCAAAACCCGTGAGGCGGTGGTCAGGCGTGCAGCCGAGCTCGGCTATGTGAAAAGCGCGGCGGCAAAGGCGATGCGCGGTGACGGGACCAAGATCATCGGCCTGCTTTTGCCCAATATCGTCAACGAGTTTTACGCCCGTTTCGCCAATACGCTGGCCGAGGCCTGCGAGGAGGGCGACTACCATCTGATCATCCACCTGACGAATGATGATATCGAACTTGAGCAACGCTCACTGCAGCGATTGCTGGAAGTGCAGGCGATGGCCGCGATCATGGTGCCGGCTCCGGGCGATCCGGGCGAGAGTCTGAAACGCCTGGGTTCGATGAAGATCATCCAGCTCATCCGGCAGAGACGCTCGGATAAGCCGACCGCATCCATTCTTGTGGACGACGAGGCAGCCATTCGCGACGCGGTCATTCATCTTGCAGGCATCGGTCATCGCGCCATTGCCTATATTGGCGCAGATGCGGCTTTATCATCGGGCCGCAGCCGCCTTTCCGCCTTCAAATCCGGGCTCTTGGCGTCGGAGGTGACGGAGATTGCCGAGCTCATCCATGTGGGTTCTCCGTCTTTCGAGATGGGGCGAAGTTGTGCACGCCGAATACTGGAGGAGCGTGTCGCAACCGCAATCGTGTGCGGGGGGTTCGAGATTTCGAACGGCGCCCTGACTGCCCTGCTTGAAGCCGGTAAGGGCGTCTTGGAGGAGGTCGAGTTCGTCGGCTATGGCGACCCGTCATTTTATGCCTGGCTCATGGGCGGTATATCGACGATCCGTATTCCGGTTGATGATCTTGCTTTCAAGGCGGTCGACATGCTGGACGGGGATGCATCCAGCGGCAGGCTGGTATCTTTCCCGGCCGAACTGACTGTCAGGGGCGGCGTTTCCTGACCGGAAACAGGCCCTCTGCATCATTGATTATTCGTCTCGACAATTGCCTTGATGGGTGCCCGATCGGCAGATCGCGATGATGCGTGGCTTTCACTGCCAAAACGGTCATCATGTTTTGCCCGCGTTTTTCTGCTAGCCTGATGCGCGTTGCGTCGCGCCGGATTGGTGCAATTGGTAATTGTTCAAGGGCCAAGGGCGGTATTTTAGGGCCCGCTGCAAACACTGCATTGCGGACCGAACCATCGAGGAGGACAGACATGCTTGAAACCACCATCGACAGGGAAAACAACCTGATCATAGCCACGGCGCGCGATACGCTGAGCGAGGCCGATTTCGACGGTCTTTCCGAGAATATCAACGACTATATCAATAGCACGGACCGGGCACCGGGGATTGTGCTGAATGCGGAAACCCTGCCGCACTGGAAGAATGCGGCCGCTATGTTCGCCCATTTAAAGCTGGTGCGCGAGCACGAAAAGGTACTGCCGAAAGTGGCGCTGGTCAGCGATAACTCGGCATTGTCGATCATGCCGTCGCTGGTTGATCATTTTGTCCGAGCCAAGGTGCGGCATTTTTCGCATGACGCCTTTGACAAGGCGGTCGAATGGGCGGCGCTTGAAGATGACCCTTCCGGTTCGATCAGGATCATGGAAGGATTTCCGGCAGATGTGATCGCCTACGAGGTGATCGGCACACTCTCATCGCGCGATTACAAGACCATCCTGACGCCGCTTGTCGAGGAAAAACTCAAGGGCCACGACAAGATCAAGATCCTGGTTGTGCTTGGTGATGCGTTTGATGGTGCAACCGCATCCGCCTTGTGGGACGATGCCTGGCTTGGGCTTGGACATATTGCCGCTTTTTCCAAGATCGCCATTGTGTCGGACATTGAATGGATACGTAATGGCGCGAAGGTTTTCGGCCCGCTGATGCCCGGTCAGTTACACATCTTTGATACCGGTGCGATCGATGACGCTCGAGCCTGGATTATCAGCTGAGAGTGTTCCAGAACCGGCCGGAGCAAGCGCTGTCATCTCAAACTCGTCAAAGAAGGACTGCCCATGACGTTGCCGTTCCAGACAGACCTGTCCGTCAAACCGGAAGTGATTGCTTTCTTCGACGAGGGGTCCAATACGATCTCCTACATTGTGCGCGATCCCGGATCGGTATCGTGTGCCGTCATCGACGCGGTTATGGAAATCGACTATGCGGCCGGCCGGCTGACCTTTGAGGGCGCCGATGCGATTATCGAACGCATCAGGGCGGAAGGATGGACACTTGAATGGCTGATTGAGACGCATATCCATGCCGACCATCTGTCCGGCGCGCCCTATATCCAGAAACATCTGGGTGGCAAGATCGGTATCGGCGAACAGGTGACCGTCGTTCAGGACACATTCGGCAAGATCTTCAATGAAGGCACGGAGTTCCAGCGCGACGGATCGCAATTCGATCGCCTTTTCACCGATGGTGACACCTACCGGATCGGGGCCATGAACGTCTTTGTCATGCATACACCTGGGCACACGCCGGCCTGCATGACCCATGTCATCGGCGATGCAGCCTTTGTCGGCGATACCTTGTTCATGCCCGACGGCGGCTCGGCCCGGGCCGACTTCCCCGGGGGCGATGCGCGCACGCTCTACCGCTCCGTGCGCCGTGTCCTTGAACTGCCGCCGGAAACCCGACTTTTCATGTGTCATGACTATGGCCCCAATGGCCGGGAAATCCGCTGGGAAACGAGTGTAGCGGAAGAACGGACCAACAATATTCATGTCAAAGACGGTATTGACGAAGATAGCTTTGTCCAGATGCGTGAAGCGCGGGACGAGACGCTTGCCATGCCGAAGCTCATCATCCCGTCCCTGCAGGTCAATATGCGTGCCGGCCGATTGCCGCCCAAGGACGACAAGGGCGATGTGTTTTTGAAAGTGCCCATCGACAAGCTTTGACCGCGCCCCGCAACAGGCGTCCGTTTCTTTGCGTCAGGGGCTTTACATTTGCCTGTCGCACAAGACATACTACCGAGTATGTTGGTTGCTGATAGGCGCCGGTGACAAGGCGCGAATGGGGAGGCTGGTTTGAGCTATCTTGACGATCTTTTTTCGGTTGCCGGGAAGACGGCACTGGTGACAGGCGGTGCGACCGGCATCGGCAAGATGGTGGCAAGTGCGCTTGTCAGGGGCGGCGCACATGTTCTGATCGCCTCGCGCAAGGGCGAGGCCTGCGAGGCCGTTGCGGCCGAGCTCAACGCCATGAATGCACCGGGATCGGCCGTCGGATTTGCCGGCGATGTCGGGACGGAAGAGGGAGTCGCCGCCCTCGTCTCCGACGTCAGGGCGCGAACCGATGTGCTTCATATTCTTGTCAACAATGCAGGTGTTACCTGGGGAGAGCCGCTCGAGACCTTTCCACACGCTGCCTGGCATAAGGTGATGAACATCAATGTTGGTGGGCTGTTCACGCTGACACGCGAACTGCTGCCGCTCCTCGATGCAGGTTCATCGGATGATGATCCTGCCCGCATCATCAATCTGGGATCTGTCATGGGAACGCAGCCGGTTGCCGAGGGTGCCTATTCCTATTCCGCCTCGAAGGCGGCGGTGCATCATCTGACAAGAATCCTCGCCAATGAATTTGCAAAGCGCCGGATTACTGTGAATGCATTTGCGCCGGGCCCGTTCCAGAGCAAGATGACTGCCTTTGCCACGGCAAGTGATGAGATGGCGCAGAAGGTCGGCAAGGGTGTGCCGCTCGGGCGTATTGGAAGCCCTGACGACATCGCCGGGGCCACCCTTTATCTTTGCAGCAAGGGCGGTTCCTATGTTTCCGGTGCCATCCTGCCATTGGACGGTGGCCTTTCTGTCTATAGTTCGATGGGTCTTTTCGCACACGCGCTGGAATAGCCCAGTGCCTCGGGGTTGCGTTGCGTCCCCGAGATCGTCCTGTTTCTCCGGAGTGGGGAGGTGATGCCGCCATGAGCAAGTCCAATGATCTTGATGCAGGGCCCCTTGGCGCCGAGCTGGAGGCCGGTATCAAAGGCTTTGAGGGGCTGCGGGAGATTTCGAAATTTGACACGGGTCAGTCGAACCCGACCTATCTGCTGAAAGCGGACAGCGGCGCGTATGTGTTGCGTGCAAAGCCGCACGGCCAGTTGCTGAAGTCGGCTCATCAGGTCGATCGTGAATTCCGCGTCATGCAGGCCCTTAGCGGCAGCAATGTGCCGGTGCCGCAGATGCTTTATCTCTCAAAGGAAGACTCGTCCATCGGCCGTATGTTCTTCGTGATGAGCTATCTGGAGGGGCGTATTTTCTGGCAACCGGATTTGCCGGAATGCGACAGGGATGAACGCGGCCCGATTTACGATGCTATGAATGCTGCACTGGCGGCGCTGCACGATGTTGACCCGTCGGCTGTCGGTCTTGGAGATTTTGGCAAGCCCGGAAGCTATTTCGAACGCCAGCTCAGCCGCTGGAGCAAACAGTACAAGGCGAGCGAAACACAGCCGAACCGCGATATGGACGCGCTGATCCTCTGGCTGGAAAAGCACCTGCCGGCGGATGACGGGCAGGTCTCGCTGGTTCATGGCGACTACCGCATCGACAACATGATCTTTGCTCAGGACAAGCCCGAGATCCTTGCGGTGCTTGACTGGGAACTGTCGACCCTTGGCCATCCGCTTGCCGATCTCGCCTATCAGTGCATGCAGTGGCGGCTACCGCACAATACCGGTTTTCGCGGTCTTGGCGGTCTTGATCGCAAGGCCCTGGGGCTTCCGAGCGAAGAAGACTATGTCGCCGCCTATTGCCGGCGCAGGCAGATTGAGCGGATCGAACACTGGTCGTTCTATCTGGCGTTTTCCTTTTTCCGGCTGGCGGCGATCCTTCAGGGGGTTTTGAAGCGGGCGCTGGACGGTAACGCGTCCAATCCGAAAAGGGCCAAGGAAATGGGTGTGGCTGTGCCTGTGCTGGCGGCCATGGCGATGCAGCTGACGAGGGAGGAGGCCTGAAATGGCGGGTCTGTTTGAAGGTGCAACGGTTCTGATTACCGGCGCTTCCGGGGGGTTTGGAAGCGGGGCCGCCCGGCGTTACGCCTCGGAAGGGGCGCGGCTGGTCCTGTCGGATTACGACGAAGGGCGGCTTGAGGCCATTGCCGGCGAAGTCTCGGATGCTTGTGGCTGCGAGGTGGCGATGCTGGCCGGTGATGTGGCCGAGGAAAGCCTGTCGGAGAAGCTTGTGGCCCTCGCCGTCGAGCGTTTCGGCCGCCTTGACGTTGCCGTCAACAATGCCGGTATCGCCCAGGACGCCTTTGAGAAACTCCCCAAGACGTCTTCTCGGGAGGCGCGCCGTATTCTCGATGTTGATCTCCTCGGCATGTTCTTCGCGCTCAAACACCAGCTTCCGGTCATGGAGCGTCAGTTTCGCAGTGGCGGAAAGGGAGGCTCGATCGTCAACGTTGCGTCCGTCGCCGGAGTAACCGGCGCATCGGGCCTTGCCGTCTATGCGGCGGCCAAGCACGGCGTTGTCGGTCTGACCCGCTCAACCGCTCAGGAATATGCGCGTCTGGGCATTCGTATCAATGCGGTCTGCCCTTCCTTTGCACGCACGCCCATGGCGACCGACATGCTGAATGTCGAGGTTCGCGGGCGCGTGGTGACCGAGGAGCAACTTGTGCGCGGAATACCGATGGGCCGGCTGGCGGAGGTCGAGGAGGTCGTGGAGGCGTTTGTTTTTGCGTCTTCACCGAAGAACTCGTTCATGACCGGTCAGACCATCCATGTCGACGGTGGTCTGACCGGCTATTGATCAATCGCCGATTTCGGCGGGCCTGCCGGCGATCGTATCGAAATAGTGAGCGGCAAAGAACCGGACATCGATATCGAGCAGGGCTGTGTGCTGTGGCCGCTGCTGCCAGCTCGGATCAACCGTCGGTTTGCCTGTCGGATTGAAGATGGTCTGTCCGATACCCGGGCCATCGGTGGCGGCGGCGATTGCGCCGCGCTTTTGTTTGTAAACGCCCGGAATGGTCAGATAGGCCAAAGCCATGACATCATGGGGGATACAGCCGTTGAGGCCGGAATGGCTGCGGTAGAAGCGGGCGTAGAAGCGAGCCATGTCCGACAGCAGCTTGCCGACCTTCGGATTGGCATCTTCAAGATCGGCGAAGAAATGCGGCGACAGGACAACCTTGGTCGTCACATCGAGCGGTGACAGGACAACGGGCCAGGACGCGGCGAAAACCTTTTCGGCGGCATGCGGATCGTTCCAGATATTCGCTTCGGCAACCGGCGACACATTGCCGGGAATATAGACTGCGCCGCCCATGATCGACACGGATTTGACGCGTGATGCGATGGTCGGATCGATGTCGAGCGCCCGCGCCAGATTGGTCAACGGGCCAATGGCGCAGATGTCGATTTCGCCGGGCATTTCCCGCGTCTTTTGCACCAGATATTCTGCGGCTGATTGAGAAACGGCTGAGTTGGCGGATTTCGGCACCTCGACATTGCCAAGCCCATTGCGGCCATGGACAAAATAGCTGTGCGGTCTGGGCTCCATGACGAGCGGACGGGTTTGGCCCTGTGCGACATCGCATTCATGGCCGAAGCAGTCGAGAAGGGCGAGGGCATTCTCCGTCGCCTCGGAGACTGACACATTGCCGAAGATTGTCGTCAGGGCGATGAGATCGATATCGGGATGGGCGATCGCATATGCGATGGCCATGGCATCGTCGATGCCCGGATCCGTATCGATGATGACCTTGTGTTTCATTGTCAATCCTTCTTCTTGTCGGTCATACGGGAAGTCGCGGACCGTGAAATAATCGGTGCAATGAAGTCAAGTGAAATCGCGTTTCGGTTTATGTTGTGTCAGGCAAAACGGGACGGCCGGCAGATGTCGAGCAGCGGCTCTTCCCCGGCTTCGAGGAGTTCATATTCAGCGAACCGGCCTATGGCTGGGGCCAATGTCATGCCCGAATGCGTGACCGCCAGATAGAGCCCGGCGACCTGTTGAGAGAACCCGATGATCGGCAGGCCGTCCTGCGGGATCGGCCGCCAGCCGACGCCAACGCTTCTGAATTGGATTGCGTCGGAACCCGCAATGTTTTCCCGGATCTTGGCAAGCACGGTATCTGCCACCGCGAGGGGGCCGTTTTCATCCAGGTTGCCGGCATATTCCGCGGCGGCGGCGATCGTGTTTTGCGAAACCTGCCGGATTTCAAATTGCGGACTGACGATGACGCTGTTGATCAGGGCGGAAGGCGCCGAGAACTGTGCAAGTACAGCCGGCGAGGCTTCGACCGGAACCGGAATGCCAAACGGGGCGCACAATTCTGCGCTGGCTGCTCCCGCAGCCATGACAACGGCGTCTGCTTCAAGTATTTCGTCCGCCAATCGCACACCGGCGAGGCGACCGCTTCTTTCGATCAAGGCTTCGACCTTTGCAGGCATGCGAATGCCTGCACCGGCAGCGGCTGCATGTTTCAGCAGGAGCTGGGTTGCCTCAACGGGCTCTATGACCCCTTCGCCAGGTGCAAATGCCGCCAGTTCGGGCACAGTTTGCAAATTTGGTTCAAGCCGTGCGATCTCTTCCCGCTCAACGATCCTGATGTCGAGGCCGGCTTCTGTCTGCTCGCTCACACGTTTGTTCACGCTTGCCGCATCGCCGCGCCAGATAAGCGTACCGTTCCATTTCAACGGCAATGCGCCTGCGAACTCGTCCTGCAGACGCCGGTATTCTTCCAGCGCGCGCTGCCGCAGGCGAATATAGGCCTTGTTGCGCGTGCTTGAGGCGTTGAGCCACGAAAAGGACTGACCGGTTGCACCGCCGGCTGCGTTGCCGCGGTCAATAACGGTCACCGTCGCACCACGCCGGGCAAGGTGATAGGCGATTGACGCGCCGATGATACCGGCGCCGATAATCACGATCTTCTTGTTCGCGGAACTCATTTTCGCGAGCGGTCAGTCTTTGGTCGGCGGTTCGCAATAAAGCCCGTAAAGAGTTTCCAGAACCGCCTGGACCTCGTGGGACGCAAGGGAATAGTAGATGGTCTGTGCGTCGCGCCGCGTCTTGACGAGTTTGAGAGCGCGCAGTTTTGCAAGATGTTGCGACAGCGCCGACTGGCTCAGATCGACGGTTGTTGCAAGTGCACCGACGGCCATCTCGCCGCCGACCAGATTACAAAGAATAAGCAGGCGTTTTGGATTGGCCATAGCGGCCAGAAGCTGCGAGGCCTGCTCCGCATTTCCAGCCAAATCAGCTTGGACGGCCTTGTCTTCAACAAGTGACGACATGATGCTTCAGGATTTCCTTTGTTGGTTCCTACCCTGCTTATATAAGCATATTCGAAAATAATCTATCCCTGACGCTCCCTGGCGGTTTTTGCCAGGGCGGCAAGCGCGCCCGCAAGCTTGCCGGCGTCATCAAGCTGGGTTTCAAATTCTATGCGCCGGAGCCGATCCCCGCTCGCCAGTTCGAAACCGGCTGCATCGATGCCGCTGATGCGCCATTTGCCGGTTTTTTCGCCGGCCAGTACCCGGGCATAGACCATGACCGCATCGGCGTGGTCGTCATTCATATGGGCGATGGCGCTTTCTTCCAGCGCGGCAAGTTCGTCTGCCGCGGGAGAGTGAACCAGGAAATCGGCCGGTGTGAGGTGGTAAGCTTTTCCAAAGCCGCCATTGAGACTTGCGGATACTGGGTTCAACCGGAAGAAGGCGAAATCGCCGAAATCGGCATAGAGCGCGGCCTTGGGATGACGCCTGAGAAAGCGGGCGCGCACGCGAATGTGTCCGGCCGATTGCCGTTCGATGCGCTCGGCTTCGCACTGAAGCGTGATGCGGGGGTGCGCAAGCGGATCACCCTTTCCCGGCTCCCCCAGCAGGAGCGAGACATGCGGATCGTTGGTCAGGCCAGATGTATGTTCGGACAGGGCCGAGACGAGAATGACGGGTGCACGGTCGATGTCGTTTGCGACTGCCGTGCGGCTGGCGAAGGGATAGCCCGAGCCGGGGAGCAGAACCGCGAGGGATCCGTGGCGGGAAGAGCTGATGAGATCGCGGGCGAGCGCGCGCGCCTCCTCATTTGTCTCCAGGACCTTGCTGTTCTTCTCTGCCATGTCGACGGTCGCTTCTAGTTCGATGAAAATTTCGGTGCGATACCCGGCATGATATGGCCAGAAACTGTGTCAAAGCTCTGTCGGCTGATATTGTGCGGATGGTTTGCCGCCTCTTGCGGCGTCAGAACAGGTGAAACGCAGGCATCTGTTCCGTCAAAATGTGCAGCCCATTCGTCGCGCGGGCGGGTGAGAAAGACCTCAGCAATCAGCGCGCGCAACTCCGGCCAGCCCTTGCGGTCGTATTGACGTTCCTTCCAGGCTGCATCAAGGCCTAGCCTATCGACCAGTTCGGCGAAGAATTGGGGCTCCAGAGGGGCGATCGCGACATAGCGCGCGTCTGATGTCCTGTAGGTGTCATAGAACGGGCAACCGGTGTCGAGCAGGTTTTCTCCCCGTTTATCGCCGTCCCACACTCCCGAGGCCATGAAGGAGAAAATCGGCGAGGCCAACATGGCTGAGCCTTCGACCATGGCCGTGTCGAGAACCTGGCCTTGTCCGGTCTGGCCGCGGGCAAAGAGTGCGGCAAGGACGCCCATGATGAGCACCATTGTGCCGCCGCCATAGTCGCCGACCAGATTGAGCGGCGGAACCGGGGCCTCGCCCTTGCGGCCGATCATGGAAAGGACGCCGGACAGAGCGATGTAGTTGAGATCATGGCCAGCCATGGCAGACATTGGACCGTCCTGTCCGAAGCCGGTCATGCGGGCATAAATCAGGCGCGGGTTGGCCTCCATCATGCTGTCGGGGCCCAGGCCAAGCCGTTCCATGACACCGGGCCGGAAACCCTCGATTAGCACATCGGCTTCGCGGATCAGCGAAACCGCCTCGGCATGTTCGTCGGCGGATTTCAGATCAAGCTGCACTATTCGGCGATAGAGCAGGTCGCAGTTGGTTTGCGGATCGAGCGGCAAGAACAGCGGAGCGCGGCCCTTGCCTTCGATACGCGTGACGTGCGCTCCAAGGCCCGCCAACAGGTAGCAGGCAAAAGGAGCCGGGCCGAGGCCCGCCATCTCAACGATTTTCAGACCGATGAGCGGCTTGGTCATCGGGCCTTACTTCGGCGCCAGGCGAATGGCCCCATCAAGGCGGATCGTCTCGCCGTTCAACATGGTGTTGTCGACGATATGCATGACGAGGGCCGCAAAATCCTCGGGCGTGCCCAGCCGCGACGGATAGGGCACTGAGGCAGCGAGGCTGTCCTGCACTTCCTGCGGCATGCCCATCAGCATCGGCGTGCCGAAGATGCCGGGAGCAATTGTCATGACGCGGATACCGAAACGGGCAAGCTCGCGCGCCGCCGGCAATGCCATCGAGTGAATTCCGCCCTTTGAGGCGGCATAGGCGGCCTGTCCGATCTGCCCGTCAAATGCGGCGACGGATGCCGTTGAAATAACGACGGCGCGCTCATTGTCGTCCATCGGCTCCAGTTTCGATGCCCGATCGGCAACCAGCCGCAGCAGGTTGAATGAGCCGATCAGATTGACATTGATGACTCGGGAAAAAAGTTCCAGGTCGTGGGGGCCTTCGCGTCCGACGATGCGGCTGGCATTGGCAATGCCGGCGCAATTGACGAGGATGCGGGCATCGCCGTGTGCCTTGGCGGCGGCGGCAACGGCCTCTTCGGCTGCGCTGGCGCTGGCAACGTCGCAGGCGATTGCCAGACCGCCAATCTCATCGGCGACCGATTTTGCCTGTTCCTCGTTGATGTCGAGCACGGCCACCTTGGCGCCTGCTGCAGCCAGTGTCCTTGCCGTTCCTGCTCCCAGGCCGGATCCTCCGCCGGTTACGATTGCAGCCTGTCCGTTGACCTTCATGAAAACCTCCAAAACGAAAGAACATCAACAATCCCGGCCATAAAGTGCCGGGCTTTCGGCGAGCGCCCTAACGAGCGTTCGAATTTCCGTCACTGGGTGGCAGACTGCCGGTGGCTGGTCAAGCCCTTGATGATCTCCTGGGCGCCGATCGTGCCGACGACCGTGCCATTGTCCACAATGCCGACGGTGCCCGGGCGATTGGCGAGGGCATCCAGAACGTCCGTTAAGGGCGTGTCCGGTTTTGCCACCGCCGAAAACGCATCGTCGGTCGCCGTCCTGCCCTTGTCATCGGCTGCCATCACATCAGCGGCATGCAACATGGAGAGCGGGTTCATGTTGGCGACGAAGTCCGCGACATATTCGTTTGCCGGGCTTTGGACAATATCTTGCGGTGTGCCGCACTGGACGATACGGCCACCCTCCATGATCGCGATCCGGTTGCCGATCCGGAAGGCCTCGTCGAGGTCGTGGCTGACAAAGATGATTGTCTTGCGCAGCTGCTGTTGGAGTTGCAAAAGCTCATCCTGCAGGCGTGTTCGGATCAGCGGGTCAAGGGCGGAGAATGGCTCGTCCATCAAGAGGATCGGCGCGCCTGTGGCAAAAGCGCGCGCCAGGCCGACGCGTTGCTGCATCCCGCCAGACAGTTCGTTGACCCGGCGGTCGGCCCATTGCGACAGGCCGACGAGTTCAAGCTGTTCGGCAACCCGCGCCTTGCGTTTCGCAATCGACATGCCGGAGAGTTCCAACCCGAAACCGACATTGTCGGAAACAGAGCGCCACGGCAAAAGCCCGAACTGCTGGAAGACCATGGCAACCCGTTCCATCCGCAGCTGGCGAAGCTCGCGCGGCGAGCAGCGTTGCGGATCCACGTGGGTTTCGCCGTTGTCGACGTGGGTCTCGCCGCGGATAACCGGATTGAGGCCGTTCACAGCGCGCAGCAGGGTGGATTTGCCTGAACCGGAAAGGCCCATCAGCACGATAATCTCGCCCTCGCGGACGTCGAGGTTGGCGCCTGCGACACCCAGGACCTGACCGGTTTCCCTTTGAATGGTCTCGCGGCTTTCGCCCTTGTCGATGAGCGGCAGCGCGGATTCAGGGTCCGGACCAAAGACAATGTCCACATCCTTGAAACTGACGATCGGATTGCTCATTGCTCTTTCTCCTCGGCACGGAACATGCGGTCGAGGACAATCGCAACGACAACGATTACAAAACCGGCTTCAAATCCGAGCGCCGTGTTGACCGAATTGAGTGCCCGAACAACCGGCACGCCGAGGCCATCCGCCCCGACGAGGGCGGCAATCACCACCATGGAAAGCGACAGCATGATGGTTTGTGTCAGGCCGGCCATGATCTGCGGCATGGCATAGGGCAGTTCGACCTTCCAAAGGAGCTGGTGCTTGGTCGCCCCGAAAGCCTGACCCGCCTCAATCAAAGACTGCGGCGTCGATGAAATGCCGAGATGGGTCAGTCTGATAGGGGCGGGGACAACAAAGATGGCTGTTGCAATCAGCCCGGGCACCATACCGATGCCGAAGAAAACGATAGCCGGGATCAGATAAACGAATGTCGGCAAGGTCTGCATGAGATCGAGGATCGGCCGGATTGCCGTGAACAGCCGCGGCCTGTGTGCGGCGGCTATGCCGATCGGCACGCCGAGGGCCATACAGACAAGGCACGCTGAAAGAACCAGTGTCAGCGTTTCGGTGGTTTGTTCCCAGTAACCCTGATTGACGATGAAGAGCAGACCTATACCCACCAGCGCGGCGGTTGATGCCGACCGGCGCAAGGCATAGGCGATGGCCACAAACACCAGGATGACGATGAGCGTTGGTGGCGTTTGCAGGACCCACAGGATCGCCTCGATGGCGGCCTCGAGCCCGTTTGCCAGCCCATCGAAGAACCAGCCGCCATAATCGGTCAGCCAGTCAACGACGGCCTTTGATACTTTGCCGACCGGTATCTTGTATTCCGTCAGCCATTCCATTGCTGATCCCCCGCACAGTTAGGCTTCTTGTCGTTCAGTTTGGAATCTTGCGTACGGCCTCCGCAAGCCCCCACTTGCGGTACTAAAAAACCGCCCCGTTTTGGCGGGGCGGTTCTTGTTTGTTCAGACCTACATGCCGAGATTTGACTTGACGGCGGCCAGTCCGTCGGCGCCGTCAAAGGTCGTGACGCCCGCGACCCATGTCTCAATCATCTCAGGATGCTGCTTGAGCCATGCCTTGGCGGCCTCTGACGGCTCTTGGCCATCATCAAGGATCGCGCCCATGATCTCGTTTTCCATCTCGAGCGAGAATTTCAGGTTCTTCAGCATCATGCCGACATTTGCGCATTCGTCGACATAGCCCTTGCGTACATTGGTATAAACCGTCGCGCCGCCGAAATCCGCACCGAAATAGTCGTCACCGCCGGAAAGGTAGGTCAGTTCGAAATTGGCGTTCATCGGATGCGGCGCCCAGCCGAGGAAGACGACCGGCTTGTCTCGCTTGTCGTTGCGCGCGACCTGAGCAAGCATGCCCTGTTCGGAGGATTCAACCAGTTCGAAATCCTTCAGGCCGAAAGCATCGGAGGAGATCATGTCGAGAATGATGCGGTTGCCGTCATTGCCCGGCTCGATGCCGTAGATCTTGCCGTCGAGTGCATCCATGCTGGTTGCGATTTTGCTGAAATCGTCGATGCCCAGCTTTGCGCCTGCCGCATTGGTTGCCAGCGTATATTTGGCGCCCTCAAGGTTTTCGCGCACTGTCTCGACGGACCCGTCTTCGCGGTAGGGCGCGATGTCGGCCTCCATGGTCGGCATCCAGTTGCCGAGAAAGACGTCGATGTCGCCATTCTTGAGCGACGTGTAGGTCACCGGTACCGAAAGCACCTTGATGTCGGTGTCGTATCCGAGTGCGTCGAGAACCACCGTGGTTGCTGCGGTGGTTGCAGTGATGTCTGTCCAGCCGACATCGGAGAAGCGAACGGTCTTGCAACTTTCCGGTTCGGCGGCGGTGGCCTGCGCCGAGATGGCGACGGAGAAGCCCAGTGCCAGCATTGCGGTTTTTACGGATGTCATTTTCGGACCTCCCAAAGTCAAAACAAGGTTATAGTGGGGTGCATCGCGCCACAAAGTCGGCTGTTTTGCAAGCTTTTATTGAATGATTGTTCAAAATAAATTGGTTTTTACGGGACACATGCACATAATGTCTTCAGGCATGAGAACACAGGAGCGCGAATGCCAAAAGTAGGCATGGAGCCCATCCGGCGTAAGTCCCTGGTCGAGGCCGCGATTTCGGCCATCCACGCGCGGGGGTCGCTCGACATTACGATCCGCGATATAGCGCTGCGTGCGGGTGTGTCACAAGGGCTGGCGCATCACTATTTCGGCAGCAAGGATGCATTGATTGCTTCCGCCATGCGTCACCTGCTGACCGAATACGGCCGTCAGGTGCGAAGGGAGATGAAGAAGGCGCACGATCCGCGCAGCCGTGTCTCCGCCATCATTCACGCCAGCCTGGGCAGTGAGCAGTTCAGGCCGGAAACCGTGTCGGTCTGGCTGGTCTTTTATGTTCATGCTCAAGAATCGGACGAGGCGCATGCATTGCTTTCGGTCTATTCACGGCGGCTGAGGTCGAACCTCGTCCATGGCCTTGTACCTCTTGCCGGTGAACGGGCGCACCGCATCGCCGAAGGCATCGCGTCGCTGATCGACGGTCTTTACATCCGCAAGGCGCTTGGAAGTCTCGCCGGTGAGATCAGGGCGGAGCAACTGGTCGAAGACTATGTGGACAGAGAGCTAGAAGTTCGGGGATAACGCGGCCGGGCTGATGCAAAAAGCTGTCTTGCGGCGCTATGGTCCGGCCGGAACCATCAGCAGGCCGGGACGTGTCAAAACTCTACTTCAGCTATTCGGCGATGAACGCCGGAAAATCCACACTTTTACTGCAGGCTTCCTATAATTACCGGGAACGCGGCATGCATACGCTGCTTTTCATCGCCGCGCTCGACGATCGTGCGGGCAGGGGCAGGATCGGATCGAGGATCGGCCTTGAATGCGATGCAACGCCGTTTTCGGTAACCGATGACCTTTATGAAATGATAGAAAGGGAGCATCGCATCAAACCGGTTGCCTGCGTCTTTGTCGACGAGGCGCAGTTCATGAGCGAGGAACAGGTCTGGCAACTGGCCCGAACGGCCGACAGGCTGGACATTCCCGTGATGACTTATGGTTTGAGGACGGACTTCCAGGGGAGGCTGTTTCCCGGTTCGCAGGCTTTGCTTGCGGTTGCCGATACGCTCAGGGAAATCCGAACCATCTGTGAGTGCGGCCGCAAGGCCACGATGGTTTTGCGGCTTGGCGCCGATGGCAAACCCGTCCGGGACGGGGAACAAATTGTTGTGGGTGGGAACGAAACCTATGTTTCGCTATGCCGGCGGCATTGGCAAGAAAAAATGGGTTTTTCCAGTAATCAAAGCAATTCAACTTGAGCCGAAAAGTATAGATTCCCGGTCTGCGGCATATTGCCAGCCCCCGCGATTTCGACGGGATTGACCGTTGCATCCCCGCGTGCGGCGGCGTTATTGGTATGCCCGATCTCAGTGACGGAGGCATGTATATGCGATTTGGAGTGTTTACCGCTGCGGCTGTGGGCTTGGCAGTTCTCGCCACACCGGCGCTTGCCGATGGCGATGCGAAGAAGGGTGCAAAAGTATTCCGCAAGTGTAAAGCCTGCCATGTGGCGGATGAAGAGAAGAACAAGGTCGGCCCGCATCTGGTCGGGATTATCGACCGGCCGGTCGCAACCGTGGACGGCTTCAAATATTCGGCAGCCATGGTCGAGTTCGGCGCTGACGGCAAAGTCTGGGATATCGAGACGTTGACGGTCTATCTGAAAAAGCCAAAAGACCTCGTCAAGAAAACGAGCATGGCGTTTGCCGGCATCAAAAAAGATTCCGACATGGAAAACCTGATTGCTTATCTTCAGGACCCGTCCGCAGCAAAATAAGTTCTGCGCAGTCTGTACCGAATAAACGCGCCTTTGCGGCGCGTTTTTCTTTTTTGATGGTTTAACTGTCCCATTATATGTTTAATTTACAGTATATTGCATTTATATCTTAACGTCATTTCGAGTACTCTAAGGGGTGTTATTTTCCCGTTGCAAGCATGATCGATACTTGTAGACACGGGGCTCAGCACCAACATTAATCCTTGCCGCAGATTGGGAACCGGTGTGCAAACCGCTGTTGCCCCGAGGATCGATTTGGGTTTCAAGTACGTAGCCGCATCCGGTCATGATACCGTCGGACAAACGTGCCGGTCAGCGGTCGTGCGAACCATTGGGGACTTACATGGCGACACTGCAAAATCTCGATTCAGAAATCGAAAAGACAAAGGGAATTGTTGAGGAGATGCGCTCGAAGATCGAGCAGTCCGGCTCGGTGCTGGAACAATTCTCCAAAGCGGAAACAAAGCTCGGTGATGCGGAATTCGACATCGAGAATGCACGCATCGAGGATGTACTGCGCCAGCAAAAGGTGATGGAAGCCAACATTGCCGACCTGATCATCGGGCTTGAGGACGCGACGAATGTATTCGGCGCCGAATTTGAAAGCATGAAGAATTTCTCCGGCTGGGAGAAATTCATTGGGATCTTTTCCAAGCAACGCATGCAACGGATGCGTACAGACCGTGTGCGCAATATGTCCCTTGCGGGCAATCTTCAGGAACTGTTGTCCAAGTCCGATGCGATTGTCGGCATCCTGAAGGAGCAAAAGAGCATTCTCGACGAGCGGTACAAGACGTCGGAGGCCAGTCTCGTCAGCGTCATAGACCGGCGCAAGGATGCGATGTCGCAGATGGAAGCGGTGCAAAAGCGCATCGACGAGCTCAATCCGATATTGATGGATATCGAAAACAAGATCGCCGCTTCGACCGACCAGAAGGAACGGACCGAACTGGAAGGTGAGCGCTCAAACCTTGCCAACGAGTATAATGAAGCCCAGGCCAAGGAGCAGGAACTCCTGGCTGAAAGCCAGACGCTTGAACGCTATACCTCGATGTTCCAGACTTTCGTGGATTCCCTCAACAATCAGATCGCCGCGCAAAATACGCTGATCAACAAGCTGACCATCGATACCGAGCAGCGCATCGTTCTTTACAAGGCGCTGGAAGATTCACTGAAAACCGCGGCGCAACAGGACGTGGCCCACAAGATCAACACACTTGGCAGCCAGGTCGATACCGCGGCGGAGGAAACGATGGCCGGGATCGGTTCGGCGGCACAGCGCCATATTGGCGATCTCCTTGAAATGCACGAAAAGAACATGCTGGCGACCCAGGATATCCAGCGCCGCAAGAAACTTGCCGATGACGCCTTTGCACGCCGGTTCTCCGATGTGATGGAAAAGCACAACGCGGCGGATTACGTACGGGCCTGACGGCGTTTTGATGAAAAACAGTACCGGGCAGGCGGCGCAGTATTTCGACGCCATGGACAGCGCCCTTCGCGGGCTCGACACGTTTCTTGGCGACGCCAACTCGCCGCTTTACAAACATCCGCTCATCGGCCGCGTTGTTGTTGCCTATGTCGAGCGGCTCCAGCAGACCTTCGCATGCTGGCGCAATCGTATCGGCTTTACCGAGACGTTCCGCATCTCACGTGCCGAAAGCGGATTTCCGGTTTTCCAGAACGTGCTGGAGCTCGATAATGACCGCAAAACTGCAGAAAAGAGGCTCGCCGCCCTAGCATCAGGCGATGAGTTGCGGCGTGAGATGGTCGATTTCATTTTGCGGCAACGGGCCTTTCCAAAGGCGCTTCAGTCGCGCATGGCCGAGCGGTCCTATCTGGAGACGATCCAGAAGGGTGACGTTTTCATCCCGTTCATTCTGCCCGAGACCATTCGTGTGTCGGTCAACGCGAAGACGCGGCGGCCCTATTATGTGGTACATTGGGGTGTCTTTGACGGCAGTCAGTCCTTGCCGATGGTCTATATGGCGACGATTGAGGATTCCAGCGCCGAACTCAATGAGATGCTGGTTCTGCCGAGCGGCAAGATGAACCCGAAGATCACCATACCATTGCCGGTGGAGGGGCTGCTCAATCCTGACCTGGCACACCGCTTTGATGAGTTTGCGGAGAAAAACAGCGCCTATTCGCTGACGCCGGTGACGATTGCCGGCAATCTGGACAAGGATTTCGAAGAGCTTCACCCCAAGCAGCTTCGGCGATTTGTGCTCGGGCCCTTCTATTCGGCAGGCGTTACCGAGCACAATGACCGGGTTTCCGACATCCTGTCGAAGGTTCGCAAGGCGGATAATGCCTGGATGTTGACCTGGACGGTTCAGGAAGTCGTCGCGACCAGCGAACGCGCCGCCAAACGGGGATTGTGGCGGTCGACGCCGGCGCGCCAGGAGTTTCATATCGAGACCAGCGATCTTGAGGCCACACGCCAGGGCGTGAGCTTTTATGAAAAACATGCACTCGTGCCGCACGATGCCTACCAGGCGCTTTTTGCCGACGGGGATGCGGATGCGATTTTCCGGGACTACAAGGTCCATGTCATTTCCGGTAACCACATCACCAGCGGGGTCTGACCTATGAGCCAGAATGCGGGATTGACCACGATCCACGAGGAAGATATTGCGCGGCATCTTTCGACAGCGCAGGGGATGATTTCACGGCTGGTGGTTCTTGAACGCGGTAGCGGACGATCCGGAACCGGGCTTGCCGGCACCGGCCGGCGGTTTGTTTCAACGGTTTCGACCGGATCGGTAAAGCGCACGCGCGAGGTGGAACTTGCCAAGACCGTTGCAGCCATCCGTCCGGACGATCCGATGCTGTCCATTTCTCAGCATACGTTGCTGTTCAGGGTCCGGCGCGGCCTTGCCGTTGCCCTGGCGCTGTCAGACAGTTTTGCCAAGCAGAGCGCCCTTGAGGCGCTTCAGGCGAAAAACTCGGCGGCACCGCTTTCAGGTGAAGCGGCAACTGAGTTCAAGGCGCTGCTTTCGGCCTCGGCCTATGTCGCGGCCTTTGCCTTTGCCGCCTACCTTCTGCAACTCATCGGCAGCGAGAGCGAACCGGTCAACGATGTGGACGAGCCGGATTTTCTCTTCGACACGCCGCAGGATGCCTTGAAATCGATGCTTGCGGGGCTCGATGCGGCGCTTGCCGAGGCGCGCGACGACGAAGCCCTGACAGCAAGGGCGAGAGCTTTTGCGCGCTCGGCAATCGAAGGGTTGCTGCAGCGCCGGTCCCGGTTTTCCGGACTGGCCGATTTTGCCGAGGTGCATATTCGTATCGAACAGGACGATTTCACGCTGGACGGTTTCGAAGTTACGCCAGGCGAACGCCGTAAACCGCTTTCGATGAGCTTCAAGAAGCCGGAGGAAATCATCGGCAACCACATTGCCAAATATCAGGCGATGAAACTTGCCAAGATGCTGGTTTCCTACGATTTCGACCGGCAGATGAACCCGTTTGTCGAACTGGGCGGTTTTCTGTTCACCTTCATCGGCGACGGCATGCCGGGGACAGGCAAGACGATCCTGATCCAGATGATTGCCGGGCTGATCAACGACTACTGCAAGATTGCCGGTTACCCGTTTCACTACGAGAATTTCGGCGTCGATCAAATTTCGTCCTACCAGGGCAAGTCCGGCCAGAACTGCAAAGCATTCGTCGACAATGTGATCAGCCCGCGAGCGATCGGTTTCGGCACCGTCGACGATATAGACCAGGTCGCTGCGAAACGGTCCGACGACCGCGCCTCCGCCGGACAGCATGAGGTGACGGCAGTGCTGATGGAGAGTTTTGCCGGTGCATCGACGGTGGTGCGCGGCAATTGCGCCTTCGGAATGTTTTCCAACTATCCGGAAAATGTCGATGACGCTCTGCGTCAGCGGGCCGGGGCGCGTTGGCTGGTCGATGGGCCGCAAAGCCGCGAAGACTATATCGATATCTTCGTTCTGCTTGCCGGACGCAACCACGACATTCCGCTTGGCAGGCACGATCTTTATGCCGGTCAGGAAATCAAAAACGCCGTTGCGACATCCTATTCCGGCCATGACGAGCCGAAGGAAGATGGCCTTGTTGCCGTCTGGGAGACCTTTCGAAAGGAGCGCGGCGATATCAAAACCATGGCGGATGTCGGCGAATATCTTTACCGGATCAAGCGGGCCGAACCGCGATTTACCGGCCGTGCCATCAAGAACATCACCGACGCCATCAAGATGAGGGCCATGGATATCGACCTGCCCGACGAATGGTTCGAGACGCCGGATGCTTTCATGCACAAACCCTACGATGCGAAAAAGGCGATGATCGAAGAGCTGCGCGGGCCGTTCTCGATCGAGATGGTGCTGCAGGAAATCAACCGGTATGGGGATTCGGAGTTCCGCTATACGGACAAGTCCGATGATGCGGCCGTCCAGGATATTATCCGCCGCGAGCGACAGCGCGAAAAGGCCGTGCGGGAAATTGAAGCCATGAAACGTGACGGGCATTGGGAGAACTGATGCAGCGCCTCGCCGAACACGATCTGATTCATGGACGATTGCTTGAGATCAGCGAGCCGCATCTGGTTGAGCGCTACAACAGGGCGCTGAAGGCCTTCGGGTTGCCGGCAACGCAGCTGGAACTCCTTCGCATCGATATGACGGGATATTCGCCGGAAGTGGCCGAAGAGCTTGGTGATCCGCTTTATCTTGATCCCAACGCTGTCAACCGGCGCTTCATCATCCTGTCGCCGGCGCAGGAAGGCCTGCCGGTGGTACACACGGCTTTTTCCAACACCGCATCGCTCATGCACGGATTTTTCGACGCCAACCGGCGGGCCATTCATGCGGTGACGATCCGCGATGTGCTCTATGGCGAGATCGAGGAGGATATTGTCGAGGTTCAGGACGTTGAGGACCTGCTGTCAATCCAGGAGGTGCGTTTTAATGTTCTTGCCGCCGACGACATGTTGGGCAAGGCGGAAGAGCTGCGCGAGCTCTCGGACCGGTTGCTCAGCGTGCCGGAAGCATGGCGCGATGATGCAATGATTGAACGCATGGTAGAGCTGGCGCAGCAGACGGGCGATATCCGCAAGAATACACTTGTGCCGGATAAGGTCATCTTCCGCCATGAGGCGTTCTGGTCCGGCCATTTCGGCGGCATATTCGTGTTTCTGGATGGCCGGAACACAACAGTGATCTGCGATCCGAATGCTCCCGGTTTCCGGCGCTCGCGGCCATGGCAGGTCGGCTATATCGCGCTTGACGATCACGCGCGGATTTTCGAGTTTCTTCAGCGCACCGGCCGTATCGAACTGCCGCGTGCCTCCTGGATCGATAAATCCGGATATTTGAGCCACAGGACCGATATGGTCTTGCATGACCTGATCCGCAGGAACGATGCCGAGGCCCGCTTCGACCGGATCGATGCCATCTGGCTGCAGACCTGGATTCACCGTCACGCCGGAGCCGTCGCCGAGGACGGTGTCTATCCGTTCCTGCAGGCGGCCAGCCGCCGGATCGCCGCCGATGGCGAATTTCCGCTTGACGAGGCCGATGCCACGCATCGTTTCCTGTTGGTGCGGGCGCGTGCCGATCACGCCGATCGTTGGCTGGTCAACCGCCTGATCAGCGTGCTCGTGCCGGCGGATTTTGTTTCACGGTTTGTCTTTGACAAGCAGGGGTTCTACAGCGCTTATGAGAGCTATTCCGACGGCTACAAGGACCATGTCGTCAAAACACTGAGCGACACCTATCTGCGGAACAAGAGGGCGTTCCGCGCCCGGCTTTACGGACTAGAAGAGGACAGAAGCGATGTTTGACCCGATCATTGCGTTTTTCGAACGGGTGTTCACCCTGATCGGCCACGGCATCGGCGTCGTGATTGCCTGGATTCTGTGGCCGTTCATGGTTGCCGGGCGCTGGTACCGCAGCAAGGGGTTTATCCTGAAAGCCATTGTCGGCGCCGCCGTGGTCGGGCTCGTTGTTCTTTATGCGATCTTCATTTGGCGTACGTTGTGGATTCGCGATTTCAACCCGGATTACGTGGCCGTCTACAATCTTGATGAGGCCGGCGTAAAAGCCGGCGATCAGCCGTCGATCGAAAACAGCAGCGCGACGACGCGCACCTGCTCGCGCTCGGTGATCGTTGATGTAACGGCGGATCTGATCGATTTCAATGTCGATCAGAATGCCTGGATTTCGTCGACTTTGCTCTACAAGGCGGGTTTCTTCGGTGTGCCCTGGGATTCGACACCTTTTCTGGACAACAAGGCATCCTTTCAGCGCGGTGTTCATCAGGCGGTTCAGCGCACGGCCATTGAGCTGGTGGATACGCTGGGCCGTGTGCGCGGCACGTCGCAGGTGGACCCGGATCTCGACCGCGCGCGCGGACGCATCCAGTACGACCAGTATACTTGGTATTTCAGCCTTTCGCCGTTCGGCCCGCTCGCACCGACGCCCGCCGCTTTCCGGGAGGGGCGCGACAAGCTTCGCGCCTTCAATGACAGGCTGGAGAGCTGCGATGCCGTGTTCGATGCGCGCGCCGACAATCTGATCAGCTTCATCGACCGGATCGCGAAGGATATCGGCTCTACGTCGGCCGCCCTGCGCGACCGATCGGCCGCCAGCAACGCCGGATGGTTCGATACGCGGGCCGACAACCAGTTCTGGTTCACATACGGGCAGCTTTACGCCTATTACGGTATCCTGAAAGCGGCCCATGCCGATTTTGCCGACGTTATCGAGAGCCGGCAGCTCGAGGATGTTTGGACGACGATGGAAGATCAGCTTCGCAAGACGCTGGATCTCAATCCGGTGATCGTCTCCAATGGCAGGGAGGATGGCTGGATCATGCCGTCGCATCTGGCAACGGTCGGCTTCTACCTGCTGCGGGTTCGCTCAAACCTCGTTGAGGTGCGCTCCATTTTGGATCGCTAGGCGGTGTTGCACTAAACCGGCAGGAACGAGGACGATTTGACCTCTTCCATCACCGCATAGGTGTGGGTCTCCCTGATGCCGGGCAGGGGCAGGATGACTTCGGACAGGAAGGCGCGGTAAGCGGCCATGCCGCCGACACGCGCCTTGACGAGGTAATCGAAGCCGCCGGCGACCATGTGGCATTCCATGACGTCATCGGAGCGTTTGACGGCCTCGGCGAAGGCCTCGAAGACATCGTCCGTCGTGCGATCGAGCTTGACTTCCACGAAGACCAGCAGGCCGCGTCCGAGCTTTTCAGGTGACAGGCGGGCCGAATAGCCTTCGACAAACCCCTCGCGAACCAAACGTTTGACCCTTTCCGCCGTAGCTGTCGGCGAAAGATGAACTTTTTCGGCCAGTTCCAGATTCGACAGCCTGCCCTGGCGCTGGAGCAGGCGGAGTATCTTGCGGTCGGTTTGGTCGATGGATTTCATGATTCTCTACTAACTTCATATAAGGTAGTGAATTTCGCTGAATATTTTTTCAACAATAGACACATACGCACATCAAGTCGAGCTAGAATGGGAAAAACACGGGAGAGACGCGATGAATGCCCCGCTATCCACGGTCGTGCCGCAGTTCTTGGCGCCCTATGCCGATGATGATGACACTTTGATCAGGCGCTTTGCCGAGCAATTGCAGCTTGATGACAGGCAGAACGCCGAGATCGACCGGCGTGCAACACGCTATATCCAGGCTATTCGCGACCGATCCGGCTCCATTGGCGGTGTCGAGGATTTCCTGCGCGAATACGGGCTGTCCACTCCGGAGGGGCTGGCCATGATGGTGCTCGCCGAAGCGCTGCTGCGCGTGCCCGATGCCGGTACCCAGGACAAGCTGATTGAAGACAAGCTGAAAGAAGGAAACTGGAGCGCGCAGGACGGGCAGGGCGATACCTGGTTTGTCGCGGCCTCAGCCTGGGCGCTTGGCATGACGGCGCGGGTGATCAAGCCGGGCGAGACGCCGGAATCGCTGCTGCAGGGGCTTGTCAAACGGCTTGGACTTCCAACCGTACGCACGGCGACCAAGCAGGCCATGCGGTTTCTCGGACATCATTTTGTGCTTGGAGAAACGATCACGGCTGCTCTCGGCCGTGCTGAAAAGAGCGAGGAGCGCGGCTTTCGCCATTCCTTCGATATGCTGGGCGAGGGCGCCCGCACCGCGGCCGACGCTCAACGCTACTGGCAGTCCTATGCGGATGCCATCGAGGCGATCGGCAAGGCGGCGGGCAAGACGACATTACCCGATCGTATGGGCATTTCCGTCAAACTGTCGGCTTTGCATCCGCGCTATCACGCGACCCATCGCGAGAGGGTGATGGGAGAACTTGTCCCAAGTGTTCTGAGACTTGCACAGAGCGCCAAGGCGTATGATCTCAACTTCACCATCGACGCCGAAGAGGCGGACCGGCTCGAATTGTCGCTGGAGGTAATGGCGCAGGTCTTCAGCGATCCCTCGCTCGAAGGATGGGACGGGTTTGGTCTTGCCGTTCAGGCCTACCAGAAGCGCGCGCCGCAGGTGCTCGATTTTGTCGATGCGCTTTGCCGTCAAACCGGCCGGCGCATGATGGTGCGGTTGGTCAAGGGCGCCTATTGGGACACGGAAGTCAAGCTGGCGCAGGAACGCGGGCTGGACGACTATCCGGTCTATACGCGCAAGGCGGCGACGGATGTCTCCTACCTTGCCTGCGCCCGGCAGATGCTGGATATGCGCGAACGCGTTTATGCCCAGTTTGCCACGCACAACGCGCTGACCGTCGCCATGATCCTGGAAATGGCAGGCGAGGACCGCAGCGGTTTCGAGTTTCAGCGGCTGCATGGCATGGGCGAGTCGCTTTACGACGCGGTGGCTGAAAACAATATTCCGGTTCCGTGTCGGATTTATGCGCCTGTCGGCGGCTATCGCGATCTGCTTGCTTATCTCGTGCGCCGGCTTCTGGAAAACGGCGCAAATTCATCATTCGTTGCTGTCGCGGGTGATGCCAGCGTGCCCATCGGTGAATTGCTTGAACGTCCGCTCGACCAGCTCGGAACGGCGAACGGGAAAAGCGCCCGGCACAGCGACATTCCGTTGCCGCGCAATATCTACAGGGACCGGCCCAACAGTTCGGGGCTTGAGTTCGGCCACCGCGCCCAACTTCGGCAATTGTGCGAGGGCATGGCCGGCGCTGACACCCTGGTTGCCGCAAAGCCGCTCATTCCGAGCGTCAAGGTACATGGCGGCAGCGTCGATGTGCGCGCGCCGGCTGAACCCGGGCGTGTTGTCGGAACGATTTCTCAGGCGCGGGTGGCGGATGTCGAGGCTGCCATGAAAGCCGCGCGAAAAGGCTTTGAGCGCTGGTCGCGCATGCCGGCCGATGAGCGCGGCGCGGTGCTGGGCACCGCCGGTGACCGGCTTGAGGCCGAACGCGACCGGTTTATGGCGCTGTTGTCGCTGGAAGCAGGAAAGACCCTCGATGACGGCATTGCCGAAGTGCGCGAGGCGGTGGATTTTTGCCGCTACTATGGACATCAGGCGGAGCTGCTGTTCTCAGAACCCCGGCTCATGCCGGGGCCGACGGGCGAGGAAAACCGCTATGGCTGGCGCGGGCGCGGCGTTTTTGCCTGCATCAGTCCATGGAACTTCCCGCTGGCGATCTTTCTCGGTCAGGTGACCGCCGCGCTGGCGGCCGGCAATGCGGTGATCGCAAAGCCGGCGGAACAGACGCCGCTTGTTGCCCATGAGGCGATAAAGTTGCTGCATGCGTGCGGCGTGCCTGAGGATGTCCTGATCTATCTGCCGGGTGACGGTGAAATCGGCGCGGCGCTTGTTTCCCACCCGCATATCGACGGCGTGGCATTTACCGGGTCGACGGCGACGGCGCGGGCAATCAACCGCACGCTTGCCGCCAAGGACGGACCCATCGTTCCCCTCGTAGCGGAAACCGGCGGTCTCAATGCAATGATCGTTGATGCGACGGCTCTGCCGGAGCAGGTCACCGACGATGTCATCATGTCCGCCTTCCGCTCCGCCGGTCAGCGTTGTTCGGCCCTGCGTATCCTGTTTCTTCAGGAGGACGTTGCCGACCGTGTGCTCGAGATGATCGAGGGTGCGACCCGGGAACTGCATCTCGGCCTGCCGCAGAACCCCGACACCGATGTCGGCCCGATTATCGATGAAGGCCAGAGGTCGATGCTCGCCGCACATATCGAGGACATGAAACGGACCCAGACGGTCAGGTTTTCGGGCAACCCACCGGATGAGGGGACCTTTTTTGCCCCGCATATCGTGGAACTGGACAAGGCCTCGGCCCTGCGTGAGGAAGTGTTCGGTCCCGTCCTGCATGTGGTGCGATGGGCGGCGGGAACTCTTGACCGCGTACTCGATGACATTGATGCCAGTGGTTACGGCCTGACGCTTGGTGTACACACACGCATTGAATCGCGTGTTGCCAAGGTGATTGACCGTCTTGATACCGGAAATGTCTATGTGAACCGCAACACGATCGGCGCCGTTGTCGGAACGCAGCCATTTGGCGGTTCGGGGCTTTCCGGCACAGGTTTTAAAGCGGGCGGGCCGCATTATCTTTACCGCTACGCGCAGGAGCAGGTGGTATCGGTCAATACGGCTGCCGCCGGCGGCAATGCAAGCCTCATGGCGATCGATGACGACTGACGTGTTCTAGCTCTTTATCCGCTCCAGATCCCGGCGCACCCACTGCTCAAACGCGTAAGCACCATGGGATTCGGCGATCTCCAGCGTACGGGTCAGGCGTTCGCGCCTGATATCCTGCGCCTTGCTGTCGCCGGTTGCGGATGTCCCGGCTGAGATGTCGGCGTCGGCACAAGAGTGAGGTTCCAGCCACACAGGCTCCGCAGAAACCCCGCTCATCAGCCGATATACGTCATTTCGTGCAAGGTGAAGTCCGCGACAGCGCCTTCCGTGGCTTGCGAATAGGCGGCAAGATGCGGGGCGTTCATGTGGGCTTGCCACAGGTCCCGCGAGGTCCAGTTCTCGTAAAACATGAAATGCGCCGGATTGTCATTGTCCTGATGCAGGTCGTATTGGAGGCAGCCATCCTCGACGCGGGTCGGCGCCACAAGTTTTTCCAGTTCCGACTTTATCAGGTCGATCTTGTCTGGCTGGGCGTAGATATGCGCGACGATGGTCAGCTTTGTCATGTCTGGTCTCCTTATTGTGTTTGGTCCCGATTTAGCCTGTTACGTCAGCGGGATAAACAGGCGTGAGACAATTATCCGTCCGGACTGTTTCTAGCGGTGACGGTCCAGATAGGCCTCGGCGATTTCGGCGTCGATCGCTGGGGGGACCGGAACCACGCAGTCGTCTTTGCTCGCCTTTCCCGATGCGATGTGCTCCAGGCAGCGGGCCTGAAGGGCAAAACCGAGATCCATGGATTCGATGGAATTGCCCAGCGGGCGCGGCCCGGCGAGGTTGGCCATATGGCCACCGGCCAGAATGTGGACCGTGCGCCCGCCTTTCAGATGCAGGGTTTCGATGTCCTGCTCTTCGAAGCGATCCCGTGCCACAACCTGCGGGCTGTGCAAAAGGTCCGAGACGGCGATTTCGGTGGGGAAATGACCGCCATTCATCAAGACGGCTCCGTCCTTCATTGCACCAAGGTCATCGGCCGTAATGACATTGACCGCTCCGGTTTCCGTCACAATCACATCCGCGGTTCGGATGGCATGGTCGCGGGGTGGTGTCAGAAACCCGTCAAAATGAGCCTCTAGCGTTGTGACGGGATCTGCATCGACGACGCTGACATTGGCGCTGGCATTCCTGAAATTGGCCGCGACGCCGCGGCCGCAGGCGCCATAGCCGAACACGGTGACCCGTTTGCCGTTGGTCGACCGGTTGGTCAGGCGCATATAGCTCTCAAACATGCTTTGTCCGACGGCATGACGGTTCTCGGCAAATTGCTTGATGGGGCTGTCATTGATGACGAGGATCGGCCTTTGCAACTGTTCGCGCATGGGGGCCAGACGCATGCGCCCTGAAGTCGTTTCCTCCGTTCCGCCGAGCAGCTCCGGATAGGGTGCCTCCGCGTAGATGGCGAAGAGATCTCCTCCGTTGTCGAGGATCAGATCGGGCTTTTCGGCAATGACGCGGTTGAGTGAAAGATCATGCACCGACTGGTCCATGGTCTGTTCGGCGATCACCTCGATCCCGTGCTGATGCAGATAGTCCACCGTGTCGGGCTGCGTGCTGTTGAGATTGCCTGTTGCGACGATCCTGGCGCCGCCGGCATGGAGCGTGCGAAGCAGGATTGCCGTCTTCGGCTCAAGGTGAATGCCTGTCCCGATTGTCATGTCCCGAAAGGGTTTTGTGCGGGCAAATTCCGCTTCTATGCCCGTTAGCAAGTGGCAGCCTGCCTTGACCCAATCGATGCGCGATCCTTCTTTTCCGGTACTCATGGCGATAACCTGCAATCCGTGATCTTGAACCATGTCTGCGTGTGGTCGCAGCTTAACGGAATGTGCCGGTCAGACAAATCTTCAAGGGCACGCATGGGACGGAGGCCGGCCCGGGGCCTCGGGCCGGTCAGGCGGCGACGCGCGATGCGGATGGGATGAAGGCTGCCGTCGAAGCAGAGTTTGCTGAACGGTTCAATCCGGCGGAGTTTGCGGAGTTGCGCCGGCTGCGCAAGCGGATTGCCGAAGACGCAGGGTCCTCCGGCCCGGTTTGATGAATCGGAAAACACGGCTTGCGCCGGGCGGCGTTGGGCGTTAACACATGGGCATGAACTGCGCACGGAACATCAATGCAAACTGGTGGTGGGCTCGCTTGTAGCGGCCTTTGCCAAGTTGTGCGCAACACTTGCCAAGCCGCTGAGGATAACCCCGGCGGTTTTTTTGTGGCCGGGGCTCAGTTTTTGAGGAACAGACGAGATGACGGCAGCAAAGACCGATGAAACAAGCGACATCATTGTCACACGTGGCGGAGTGGAGATCAGTCGCACGCGCACGGGCATATCCTATGCGGGCGCGATCGATGCCTATATTGACGGACTCGACAGCCGGCGCGGCGCCGTCTTTTCTTCCAACTACGAATACCCGGGGCGCTATACACGCTGGGATACGGCGATCATCGATCCGCCGCTTTCCGTTGTCGCAAAGGGCCGCGGCATGCGGTTCGAGGCGCATAACGAGCGCGGCGAGGCGCTTCTGGATATGGTGGAGCGGCGGTTGGGGCGGCTCTCGGAAGTCACGGTTGATGAGCGCAAGCGCCGTCACATTGCCCTGACCGTTGCCGCTCCCGACCGGTCCTTTACCGAGGAAGAACGCTCACGGGTGCCGACGGTTTTTACCGTGCTTCGCGCGATCACCGATCTGTTCTTCACCGAGGAGGACAGCAATCTCGGGCTCTATGGTGCTTTCGGATATGATCTGGCCTTCCAGTTTGACCATGTTCCGCTTCATCTGGACCGGCCTGAGGATCAGCGCGATCTTGTGCTTTTCCTTCCAGATGAGATTTTGGTGGTTGATCACTATTCTGCCCGCGCCTGGGTCGACCGCTACGACTTTGCCCGCCGGGGGTTCACAACCGCGGACAAGTCGCGGGAGGTGGAAGCACGGCCCTTTGAACCCTCAACGCAAGACCCGCCGCGAGCCGACCACAGGCCCGGTGAATACGCCGAACTTGTGCGCAAGGCCAAGGAAAGCTTCAAGCGTGGCGATCTTTTCGAAGTGGTTCCGGGGCAGATGTTCTTTGAACGCTGCGCAAGCCCGCCATCGGCCATATCCCGCCGGCTGAAAGACACCAATCCGTCGCCCTATTCCTTTTTCATCAATCTCGGCGAAGGAGAATATCTCGTCGGCGCATCGCCAGAGATGTTCGTGCGGGTCAATGGCCGCCGGGTGGAAACCTGCCCGATCTCCGGCACGATCAAGCGCGGGGACGATGCCATCTCCGATTCGGAGCAGATCCTCAAGCTTCTCAACTCAAAGAAGGACGAATCCGAACTGACCATGTGTTCCGATGTCGACCGGAACGACAAGAGCCGCGTGTGCGTGCCGGGTTCGGTCCGGGTTATCGGCCGGCGTCAGATCGAGATGTATTCGCGCCTCATCCATACGGTCGATCATGTCGAGGGCCGGCTGCGTGACGGCATGGACGCTTTCGATGCATTCTTGAGCCATGCGTGGGCCGTCACGGTGACCGGTGCTCCCAAACTGTGGGCGATGCGGTTCATCGAGGAACATGAGAAGAGCCCGCGCGCCTGGTATGGCGGGGCAGTCGGCATGGTCAATTTCAACGGCGATATGAACACCGGGCTGACGCTTCGCACGATCCGTATCAAGGACGGTATCGCGGAGGTCAGGGCCGGTGCGACGCTGCTGTTCGATTCCGTGCCGGAAGAGGAAGAGGCCGAAACCGAGTTAAAGGCATCGGCGATGCTGGCGGCGATCCGGGATGCGGGCCAAAGCAACGAGGCTGCGGCCTCGCGCAGCGCCAGCAAGGTCGGCGAAGGTGTAAAAATCCTGCTCGTCGATCACGAAGATTCCTTCGTTCACACGCTTGCCAACTATTTCCGCCAGACCGGCGCCGATGTGACGACCGTACGCACGCCGGTTGCCGATGCCGTCTTCGACGAGGTCGATCCGGATCTCGTTGTCCTGTCGCCGGGGCCCGGAAGCCCAAAGGATTTCAACTGCAAGGCAACGATCAGGAAGGTCAAGGAACGCAAGCTGCCACTGTTCGGCGTGTGCCTCGGATTGCAGGCGATCACCGAGGCCTATGGCGGCGAGTTGCGGACACTGGCCGTGCCGATGCACGGCAAACCTTCGCGCATCAGGATCAATGAGCCGGGTATCGTCTTTTCCGGTCTCGGCAGGGAAGCGACCGTCGGGCGATACCACTCGATCTTCGCTGATCCGGCAACGTTGTCGAAGGATTTTTCAATCACCGCGGAAAGTGAGGACGGGACAATCATGGGGATCGAACACCGCACCGATCCGGTTGCGGCCGTCCAGTTTCATCCTGAATCCATCATGACCCTTGGCCAGGATGCCGGCATGCGTATGATCGAAAATGTCGTGGCGCATATGGCGCGCCGTAAGGATTAGTCAGCCCGCCGCATTTGCCGCAGGTGATTTGTTTGTTGCCGTCGGCGGGTGAGGCGTCTATAACGCTCGCCATGAAATTGGTACCGGTCAGAGCATTGATGAAGTCTGCTGAAGGTCGCGCTGTCGAGCCGCCTGCGGATTTGCATGGCCTATCGCTTCTTCTTCTCGGCCTTAGTGGCGATCGCCGGGCTCGTTAGAGGAGCGTCCGGCGGTCGATACGCCACCGGCACACGCTCCTTTTCTCAACAGAAATAATGATCAATTCCAGCCCGGCTCAAGGTGCCGAGGTCAGGATGACAGACGAACGAGAGAAAACATGACAGCCACCGATCCGTCGATGAACAACAATGCAAAGAGCGGCATGTCGCATGCGCCGCGAAAATATCAACCCTATCCGCTGACCGGTCTTGACGACCGCACATGGCCGTCAAAGCGTATCGAGAAGGCGCCGAT
Organism: Hoeflea prorocentri; assembly: GCF_027944115.1. Taxonomy (NCBI): domain Bacteria; kingdom Pseudomonadati; phylum Pseudomonadota; class Alphaproteobacteria; order Hyphomicrobiales; family Rhizobiaceae; genus Hoeflea; species Hoeflea prorocentri. The sequence goes on from NZ_JAPJZI010000001.1 coordinate 417,284, forward strand.
CTGGTGCTCGGTCGATTTGCGTGACGGCAACCAGGCCCTCGTCAATCCGATGGGTCACGACCGCAAATGGCGCATGTTCCAGCTCCTGCTCGATATGGGCTTCAAGGAAATCGAGATCGGGTTTCCGTCTGCGTCCCAAACGGATTTTGATTTTGCGCGCTGGTGCATCGAGGAACATGACGTTCCCGAGGATGTCTCGCTTCAGGTGCTGGTGCAATGCCGCCCCGAGTTGATCACGCGCACCTTCGAGGCGCTTCAGGGCGCCCACAAGCCGATTGTGCATTTTTACAATTCCACCAGCGAGCTGCAGCGACGGGTGGTCTTTGCAAAGGATGTTGCCGGGATCAAGCAGATTGCGGTCGACGCCGCCAAAATGATCACCGATATGGCTGCCGATGCCGGCGGCGGGTTCCGCTTCCAGTATTCGCCGGAGAGCTTTACCGGGACCGAGCTGGAAGTGGCGCTCGAGATCTGCAATGCGGTGACCGAGGTCGTTCAGCCGACACCGGATAACAAGCTGATCATCAACCTGCCGTCGACGGTGGAAATGTCGACACCCAACATCTATGCCGATCAGATCGAATGGATGTGCCGCAACCTTGACCAGCGTGAAAACCTGATCATCTCGCTGCATCCGCATAACGATCGCGGCACCGGAATCGCCGCCACGGAACTGGGTCTCATGGCGGGCGCCGACCGGGTGGAAGGCACGCTGTTCGGCAATGGCGAGCGCACCGGCAATGTCGATGTCGTGACGCTGGCGCTCAACATGTACACGCAAGGGGTGGACCCCAAACTCGACTGCTCGGACATAGAGCGGATCAAGAAGGTCTACGAATACTCCAACCAGATGGTTATCCCGGAGCGCCATCCTTATGTCGGTGAACTCGTCTATACGGCGTTTTCCGGCTCGCACCAGGACGCCATCAACAAGGGTATGAAGGCGATCAGGGCTGCCAATACCGAGACTTGGGAGGTTCCCTACCTGCCGATCGATCCTCAGGATGTGGGGCGGACCTATGAGGCGATCATTCGCATCAACTCCCAGTCGGGCAAGGGCGGTATCGCCTATGTCCTGCATGAGGATTACGGCTTCAACCTGCCGCGTGGTCTACAGGTCGAATTCCAGGGCGATATCCAGCGCATCACCGATGAGCGGGAAGAGGAAATGCCATCCCAGGCGATCTATGAGCGTTTTATGGAGCGTTATGTCGACCAGCCCGGTGGACGGATAACCTATGTCGATCACCACACTTTCCCTTCGCTGGAAACCAAGGGCGTGCGTGAGGTCGAGGCTGTGATCAAGGATCGCGGTAAGGAGATCAAGATTACCGGGCAGGGGACCGGCCCCATCGACGGCTTTGTGCATGCCCTGTCGCTTCACACGGGGCTCGATCTGACCGTCGCGGACTATTCCGAGCACTCGTTGCAGCACGGCGCGAATGCCGCTGCTGTCTGCTACATGGAAATCGAACATCCGGGCGGCCGGCTCTTTGGCGTCGGCATCAGCACCAACATTGTCGCGGCCTCGCTCGAGGCTGTTGTGTCGGCGGCAAACCGGCTGCTTGGTGGTGACTAGACGCGAATCCGCTTGGCGCATGTCCTAGGTCAGGTTGTTTCCACCTGACGTGCGCTTGCAACCAGACCCGACGACTTCACTCCGATGCAGACGCTTTTGCGGGTTTGCCTAGGGGCTGACGGTCGTCGGAGTTGATGTCTCGTGAACAGCCCACACCGGCCTTAAAACTGTTCAGCGGCTATCCGAAGTACTTCAGCGTTGCGCTAAGTGCCAATACTGACAGGACAAGGAGTATCCATATGCCGAAACCCAATAGGGCGGCTGCGTAAGCGCTGCAAACAAGCTGTCCGTTCGGGTCTCTTTTGTATCCGAACGGATTGAAACCTGTTTCGTGTGAATGGAACGAGACGATCCTGATTCTCCCAAGGCTTACCGCTGGAACCACTGCTCTCGCGGTAATGTACCCAAAGAACATAAGAATATACTCGAAGAGCACTTGGAGCAGGATAAGTATCCCTCGAAGCAGAAAACCCGCGATCCTTGTTGTTGCTTCTTCAGACATTTTTCTCCCATGACGTGTATGGAGGTTATGTCGTTACCTTTAATTGAGAGTTCAAGACAGTTTCCGGTAATCATCGGAGTTTGGTTAAAGCTCTTCTGAACGAAAGACTTCAAAACTCCGGCTGTCGGCATCAAGGCCATACCGGTCAAGCCTGCAGGACCATGCGCCCGGCGCGCCGCTGATTGTAAAGAGATTGTATCCGGAGGCCGGCCGATGCCCGCCGAGTGCTTCGCTGGCCGAGGGGACGCCGACCACGGGAACGTCCGCGTCCTTGCCGGGCAGCCGGTAGAGCGTGTCGAGATGGGTGTGACCGTGGAGAACAAGCTCTGCCCCGGCTGACCGCATCACTGCTCCGAAGCGGCGAATTCCAAGCATGCGTTTATAGGTTTTTGCCGCGCCCCGGACCGGCGGGTGGTGGATCATGACAACCCGGAACAGCCCTTCATTCTCCGCTTCAACGAGGTGCTGGCGCAAGGCCAGTGCCTGGCGGCGTCCGAAAATGCCGTTGGCGGAAAAGGGCGGTGTCGCGCTTGCCGTTGAGACACCGATCAGGGCGACGTTGCCGCGCACGCGGCAATAGGGGAACAGGTTGTCTCCGCTGGTTGAAAGGGCTTCATCATCGCCCAGCATGTAGGGCCGCCATGCGTGGGAAAGCGCTTCGAATGCGCCCGGCACATAGGCGTCGTGATTGCCGGGCACCACCGATACGTCCTGCGGATCACCTGTTTCGACGAGCCACTGCGTCGCCGCCATGATCTCCGCCTTGGTCGCCAGATTGACGAGGTCCCCGGTGACGGCAAGATGGTCCGGATCGGCCGCTCTGATATCGTCCAGCAGGGATTCCAGAATATTGCCGAACAGGCGTTTGCCGCGGTTTCGGTGCCAGTTGATATAGCCGGTGATTCGCTTGGAGGCGAGTTCACGCGCCGAAAGACGGGGCAGCGGGCCGAGATGAATATCCGATATGTGGGCGAGACGGAACATGGCGCAGGACATAGCTGCCCGTCGACCGATGGGCAAGAAGTCCGTCGGTTTGACGTTTCCGCCTCAACGCTTTCAGGAAACTACACCGCCTCGCGCCCGTGCGGGGCCATCAGATCAATCTCGGGTCCGACGGGAACGATGCGGGTCGGGTTCACGCTCTCATGGCTGCGATAGTAATGCTGCTTGATGTGAAACATGTTAACCGTCTCGGCAATGCCGGGCATCTGGTAAAGCTCCCGCAGATAGCCTGACAGGGCCGGGTAATCCTGAATGCGTCGCTTGTTGCATTTGAAATGACTGACATAAACGGGATCAAATCGGACCAGCGTGGTAAAGAGCCGCCAGTCAGCCTCCGTCAGGCGGTCTCCCATCAGGTAGCGATTGGCTGCCAGCTTTTCCTCGACCATGTCGAGCGTGTCGAAAAGGGCGTTGAACGCCTCTTCATAGGCTTCTTGCGTCGTGGCGAAGCCGCTTTTGTAAACGCCGTTGTTGATGTTGTGATAGATCGGCTCGTTGATGGCGTCGATCTCGGCCCTCAGCTCCTCGGGATAAAAATCCAGTTGCGCATCAACGCCTTCAAGCGCGTTGAACGCCGTGTTGAACATGCGGATGATCTCGGACGATTCATTCGAGACGATGGTGTTTTCCTGCTTGTCCCACAGAACCGGCACGGTAACACGCCCGCTATAGGACGGATCGGCGGTCGTGTAGACCTGCCACATGAAGGATGACCCGTTGATGGCGTCCGTCGTGCCGCCGTCCCTGTCATGGAACTCCCAGCCGTTCGTTCCCATGAAGTGATCAACGATCGAGAGCCCGATATGCGGCTCGAGGCCCTTGAGCTTCCTGAAGATCACGGTGCGGTGCGCCCACGGGCAGGCATGGGAGATATAGAGGTGATAACGTCCGGCTTCGGCGGCAAAGCCGCTGCGACCGCTTGGACCCGCACTGCCGTCCGGCGTGACCCAGTTGCGAAACTGCGCTTCGGACCGTTTGAAGCGGCCCTTGTTTTCCTTGGTGTTGTACCAGACATCCTTCCAGACGCCGTCAATCAGCATTCCCATACATTTTCTCCAGGTTTACTGCGCAAGATAGGGTTCTGCCTCGGCCAAGCGAAGGCGGATTGATTGAACAGTGTGTTTTACATTGCAATCGCTGCCGGCTTTGTGCTATCCGCCTTCAACGCAAAAAAGGTCAGACCATGAATATTGCCGGAGAACTGCGACGACGCTGAAGCTTTTACGCCCGACAAAGGGTGTGTTTTGCCGTGTCCAGCCGCCAGTCTCCCGGATGAAATCATGTCTGCGATAAAGCCAGCCTATCTGACCGAAAATCCGTCTCACGACGCCATCATCGATATCATCAACGAAGAAGCCTTTGGACCGGGACGTTTTGCGCGTGCCGCTGAACGTGTGCGTGAGCAAGGTCCCCACGACCGGCATCTGTCTTTTGTCGCCGCAGTCGATGAGCAGATCGTAGGCTCCGTTCGCATGACGCCGATTTTGGCCGGAGAGGTTGCCGGTCACTTGCTCGGGCCGCTTGCGGTACGCCCGCAATTCAAGAATCTCGGCATCGGCCGGCAACTGGTGCGTATCAGCGTTGATGCGGTGCTTGCATCCGGAAGCGACGCCGTCATCCTGGTTGGCGACGCGCCCTACTACCGGCCCCTCGGTTTTGAACCGGTGCAGGCAAAATTGCGTTTTCCGGGACCGGTCGACCCCGACCGTATTCTGGTCGCGCCGAAAACCGTAGCAATCCATGCGGGTCTGGATGGCGAAATCCGCTGGCGGCGCGTTGAAGAGCAGGCAAGCGAACTGCCGGCTGCCGAGGGTCTCTAAACCGGACCTGCCCTAGCGGCCTTCGCGGTACCAGGTGCTTCCCAGCGTAAGGAACAGAAGCGCCAGACCGAAGAAACCGGCAAAAAGCGGCAGGCGGTTCACGCCCTTCAGTTCCGTTTCATCTGTGATCTTCAGGACCAGACGGTCCGGTGAGGGGCGAACGCTTCCCTTCACCGGCAGGACCGTCGGCATTGAAAGCTCCGTGCCACCGGCCGACACACGGCGGGCTATTCCGCCGGTTTCCTCGACAAGCGGACGCAGAATTTCCGTTGTCGACACGGTCGCGGCGAATTCCGGAGCGTTGACGGCACCGACATGCACAAGGGCGCGCATATCCGCATTGGCTATGTCGAACAGTCCGTTTTCCTCGACAGGCAGTTCGGCTTCGAAAAGTCCGTCGGCGGATTCTATCAGCGGAACCGTCAGGGTTTCACCGGTGGGCGTCGTGATCACCGCGTCGGGCACTTCTTCGGACATAGTCTGGCGGGTGATGGTCAAAAGATTGCCGCGGGATGTGGCGCGCAGGGACTCTTCCTCCAGCGACGGCTCCTTCATCAGCCAGTGGGCGATGCGCCGATAGAGCGGCACATGTGGCCCTCCGCCCTCAAAGCCGCGGGCCCAAAGCCAGCCGTGATCCGACATCAGCATGGCCACGCGTCCGTCGCCGACACGGTTGAGGATCAGCAGCGGCGCGCCATCGGGACCTTCCAGGATTGTATCGTCCTGCGGCGCATCCACGGCGATCGCCCGGAACCAGCGGCCCCATTGCGGCGGTTCTTCCCCGGAGCCGGGCAGCTCACGTGTGACCGGGTGGCGGCGTCCGGCATCGCTCAGGCGCGGGTAGAACCCGACTTCGGAGATTTCGCCGGTTGGTGTTGCCGGTAGCACCGGCGCCAGCGGTGTCGTGGCGATGGAATCGCGTCCGGCATGCTCCGGCCCGGCGGCTATGAGCAGAGCGCCACCGGCTTCGACATACTGGGTGATGTAGTCGTAATAGAGCACGGGCAGCACGCCGCGGCGCTGATAGCGGTCAAAGACGATCAGATCGAACTCGTTGATCTTCTCCACGAACAATTCGCGTGTCGGAAAGGCGATCAGCGACAATTCGTCGATCGGCGTTCCATCCTGCTTTTCCGGCGGGCGTAATATGGTGAAATGCACCAGATCGACGGAGGTGTCGGATTTAAGCAGATTGCGCCAGGCGCGTTCACCGGCATGCGGCTCACCGGAGACCAGCAGAACCCGCAGGTTTTCCCTGATACCTTCGAGAACGGCAACCGCCCGGTTGTTTGTCAGACTGACCTCGCCGGGAAGAGATCCGACCTCAAGTTCTATGATGTTGTCGCCGGCCCGGTCGATCTCGATAAAGAGCGGCATGGTCTGCCCGACGGGCGCAAGTTCGGTGCTGTAGATTTCGCCATTGACCCGCACCGTGACGTCCGTCACTCCGCGCGTCTCGGCGCCTTCCTCGCTGACCCGGTAGGAGATCTCCTGCGGCTCGCCGACAATTCCGAAGCGAGGCGCATCGACCAGTTCGATGCGGCGGTCGATCTCGCCGGGCGCTCCGGTGATCAGACCATGGACCGGGGCATTGAAGCCGAGTTCCGATGCCGATGAGGGAACATCGTGAACCTGACCGTCGGTGATCATGACGGCACCGGCAATACGCGATGTCGGAACATCCTCCAGTGCGGACGACAGAGCTTCAAAGAGACGGGTCGACGGCGTTTCGGTAAAGGTGTCGTTGCCGACTTCGACAACACGCACATCCATTCTCGTAAAGCCTGCAAGCTGGGTCTGAAGCTGTTCCAGCGCCGCGTCCGTCATGGCGGTGCGTTCCGCTGATGCCTGGCTTTGGCTCCTGTCGACGACAACGGCAACCACGCTATCAAGCGGTTCGCGCTCGGTCTGCAGAACAACCGGGTTGAGTAGCGCAAGGCAAAGGGCTGCGAGCGCCGCAACACGGAACAGAGCGCCGCGCACCCGCTGCCAAGCCGAAAAGACTGACAGAACCGCTGCGGCCGCGGCCAGCAGTCCGATATAAAGGAGCGGGATCAGGGGTGAAAATTCAACCGACATCTACTGACCCAGCCTTTCCAGAAGAGCAGGGACATGGACCTGATCCGCCTTGTAGTTGCCCGTCAGCATATACATCATGATGTTGACGCCGGAGCGGTAGGCATGTTCGCGCTGCACCGGGTCGGGCGGGACGGTCGGGTAGACCGGAATGTTGTTTTCATCGATTGCCCATGCGCCGGCAAGGTCGTTTCCGGTGATGATGATGGACGACACGCCATCGCCACCGCGTGCAGGCCTGTTGCCTGCGGTTTCGGCATCCATCAGCGCTTCCACCCAAAGCGGGCTGCCGCGATAGCGGCCCGGGAATTCGTTGAGGATGTAGAATGCCTTTGTGAGCACATGATCCTGCGGCACCGGCTCTAGCGCCGGAACATCAAGCTCAGCCAATATGGCGCGCAACCGCGCCGTTTCGGGTGAAACGACACCGGCCTGGCCGAGTCCCGCCAGCGCATCGCGGGTGTCGAACAGAACCGTTCCGCCGTTTTTCATGAAGGCGTCAACCCGGCTGATCGCCTCACGCGAGGGGGGTTCTGCATTGACGGTGATCGGCCAGTAAAGCATCGAATAAAGCGCCAGCGGGTCGGTTTCGATATCGACGCCGACGGGTTCGCCGGGCTCAAGCGAGGTCCGATAGGTCAGGAACCGTGTCATCCCGTTTAGGCCTTGCAGGCTTGTCCCATCTGTGCGCCGGTCTCCGGTGATCACATAGGCCAGGTGGGTCCGGTCCAGCGATGCAAGGATGTCGGCGTCTCCCGGTTTTTCGTCCGCTGCACTGGCCTTGTCGGATGTTAAGGTCACGGCAAGCGTGGCAGCAACCAACAGAGCTCCCGTAGCGCTTTGGGCGCGGCGCAAGGAAAGCCGCGAAAAGGCACCGGCCATGAAGAGAACGATCAGGGTGTCGGCCAAAAGCAGCAGCATGGCGGTGGTCAGAAGATAGGGCGCCAGATCGACGCTGCTGCTGCGCACATATTCCGACTGCGTGAGCGGCCCGGAATAGGCAGGCAATGCGAATGGGACAAGCGTATCGCCCTGCGCCATCAGGTTGAGTGCGACAAAGCCGCTTTCCGTGCCGTAGAGACCTGGTGGGTTATCAAAACTTACCGGCGGCAAGGTCCCGGAAAGGATTTTCAGCGGCTGCACCGCGCCCGATGGTGTTGTCACCGAACCGCTTGCCGATAACAGCCGGTAGGGCGGCAGGACCACTTCATCGGTCACACCCTGCTGGCCGACGCTCGAGCGTGACAGGAGGATCGAACGGCGCAACATCTCAACGAAGTGACCGGAGATTGGCAGGTTGGACCACGTTGCCTCGGCGGTAACGTGAAAGAGCACAATGCGCCCGTCACCGAAGGTCCGGCTTGTCACCAGCGGCGTACCGTCGGCAAGGCTTGCCCAGGTTCTTGCTCCAAGGTCCGGCGATGGTTCCGCGAGGACCTGCCGATTGACGGTGACATCGTCAGGTCGGCTCATGCCGGCAAAGGCTCCGCTTTCGGAAAATGCCGCCAGCGGCTGCGGTTCGCTCCACGACAGGGCACCACCCAGCGCACGTTCTCCGCGGCGCAAATCCACCGGCACGAATGGATCGCCGCTGTCGCCCCCGGCAAGACGGGGGCCGGCAAAACGCAGGAGCAATCCGCCCCTGTTGATCCAGCCTGTCAGTGTCTCCTCGACATCTTCCGGCACGGTTCCGATATCAGCCATCACGATGACGGAGGGGCGTTGTTCGACAAGCTCCCTAATGGCGCCGGAAAGTTCCTCGTTTTCAGGAACCATGAGGTCGGCGAACGGGTCCAGCGCGCGCGTCAGATAGTAAAGCGGCGAAAGCAGTGGTTGCGACAGGTCGAGCGGCTCGGCGGACAACAGGCCGACGCGACGCCGGCGGGCGCTCTCATCAAGAAGATAACGGGCACCGGCATTGGCAACGCCGTCGATCGAGATGCTGGCAAATTCATTTCGCAGTTCGAACGGCACGCTGAAAAGCGCTGTACCGGTGGTTGCGCCCGCTTCAAAGCTGAGCTGCCCATTGGCGATGGGGCGTCCCTGGGCATCGTTTGCGGTGACGAAATGCGTTTCCGCATGATCGTCGTCACGCCGCTCCGCGACCACGGAAAATCCGTTGGCCTCGTTGCTGGCAGATGCCAGCGCGATGAGCTGCGTGGTGTCGTTGTCAAACAGGAGAATATCCCGAGGTGCCTTGGTGACCAGGCTTTCCCAGGCGGAACCGGCCTTGTCCGCAGATAGCCCGGATGAAAGCGCGGCAAGTGTGCCGATCTGCGTATCCTGCAACGCCGTAAGAATGGCGGCAATTGCCGCACTGTGATCGCCGTGAAGCGGTCTTGGCGCAATGGCCTGAAGCCGTTCGCGCGCACGGGCCGGTGTGTCGAGCGTCGCGTCATGGGCCTGCTCAGCGGTAAAGACAATCGAGACGGGCAGGTTTTGCGCCTCGGCATCGTCGATCAGTTCCGACGCCACCGACTGACGGTCCTGCCAGTCGCCTGTTGTGGACCAGCCATTGTCCATAACGATGACAAGCGGTCCGCCATCGCTGATGCGGATTTCGCGCGGGTTCATGACCGGCTGGGCAAGGGCGATAACGATCAGTGCGGCAATCAGCAGCCTGAGAGCCGTCAGCCACCAGGGGCTTTTGGACGGCGTTTCCTCTTTTTTCAGGACACGCGCCAGGATCCGCAACGGCGGAAAGACTTCCGTCCTCGGACGCGGCGGGGTTAGACGCAGCAGCCACCAGATGATCGGCAGGGCGAGAAGACCGAACAGGAGCGCCGGTGCGCCGAAGATGATGGGAAGCGCGCTCACGAGGACACCTCGCGCACGCCGCCGCCGGGGACGCCCGACAAATGCGTATGAAGGGCCACCAGGGCGGTCGAGGCCGGCTGATCGGTGTGGTGGGTAATGAAGTTCCAGCCGAGACGGCGCAGGCTGTCGGCAATGCTCTCGCGGCGCGCAAGATAAGTCCGCCGGTACTCCTCATGCAGGGACTCGGCTCGACCGGCGGTCAGTTTTACACCGTCCTCCGGGTCGACGAACTCGGTGCGGCCGCGATAGGGGAAAACCTCTTCCACCGGATCGCAAATCTCCAGCACATGGCCCCTTATGCCGCGCTTGGCGATCGGGGCGAGCTTTTCAAGCACGTCTTCGGCCGGGTCGAGGAAATCGGAGATCAACACAAGATCGCTGTGGCGGTTGATCTGCGATACATCCGGGAATACGGCCCTGTCGCGATGCAGGTCGATGGCCGTTGCCAGGCGCTCGGCAGCGTTGCGCGCCGAGACCGGGTCAAGGACCCCGGGGGAGGCAATGCGTTCACCGGACCGGGCGAGAATTTCCGCAAGCGCCAGCAGGATCACCAGCGCCCGGCTTTGTTTTGAAACCGGCGCGAGCGTCGACTGGAACAGCATCGAGGCCGATGAGTCGCTCCACAGCCAGACGGTGTGGGCCGCTTCCCATTCGCGGTCGCGCACATAGGTGTTGTCGTCCCGGGCCGAACGGCGCCAATCGATGCGTGAAAGGCTCTCGCCCTCAACGTAGGGACGGAACTGCCAGAAATTTTCCCCGATGCCGCGTTTGCGGCGGCCGTGCCAGCCGGCGATGACGGTGTTGGCGACACGGTGCGCCTCGACAAGCAGATCGGGCACATAGGCTGCCCGTTGCCGGGCACGCGCCAGCGCTGAAGTTGTCGAAACGGCTTGTGTTGCCTGTCCGATCGTGGCCAAGGGCGATCAGTCTCCGCCGACTTTCTTGACCAGCGCCGCGATCACGTCCCGGACATGCATACCCTCAGCGCGGGCCGCAAATGTCAGCGCCATGCGGTGCTGCAAGACCGGTTCGGCAAGGGCAAGAACATCGTCCACGGAGGGCGCAAGGCGACCGTCATAGAGCGCTCTTGCGCGCACGCACAGCATCATCGCCTGTCCGGCGCGCGGACCCGGACCCCAGGCCACATGCCGGTCCGTTTCTTCGTTGCCGTTGCCCGGCCGGGCGGCGCGGACCAGCTCGAGGATGGTGTCGATCACCTTTTCGCTCACGGGCATGCGGCGAACCAGAGCCTGGATTTCCTGAAGGCGTGAAGCTGTCAGCACGGCTGCGGCTCGCTTTTCATCGACGCCAGTCGTTTCAAGCAGAACCTGACGTTCGGCTTCCAGTTCGGGATAGGGAACGTCCACCTGCATAAGGAAGCGGTCAAGCTGCGCCTCGGGCAGCGGGTAGGTGCCTTCCTGTTCGAGCGGGTTCTGCGTTGCCAGCACGTGGAACGGCTCGGGCATATCGTGCCGGGAGCCGGCGACGGTCACATGATATTCCTGCATGGCCTGGAGAAGCGCCGACTGGGTGCGCGGCGATGCGCGGTTGATTTCATCGGCCATCAGCAATTGTGTGAAGATCGGGCCGGGGACAAAGCGGAACGAACGCTTGCCGTCGCCGTCCTGATCCATGACCTCCGAGCCCAATATGTCCGAAGGCATCAGGTCCGGTGTGAATTGAATGCGATTGTCGCTGAGGCCAAGAACGGTGCCAAGCGTTGCAACCAGCTTGGTCTTTGCCAGTCCGGGCACGCCAACGAGCAACGCATGCCCGCCCGACAGAACCGCGAGAATGGTCTGTTCCACGACATTGTGCTGGCCGAAAATGACCGAGCCGATTTCACGCCTGACGGCGGCAATGTCCTTGAGGGCCGCTTCGGCCGCCTCGACCACTGCTTTTTCGTCCAGCGCAGGATCGGCATTTTCAACGATGCCCATATGGCAAACTCCGTATCTTTGAACCGGGGACTCGGCTCGCTATATCTCTCATTATCCACTATTTGGCGCGGATCGGATAACCATCAATGGAAAATACTGTGCTTTATCCCTATGAATCGCATGATCTCTTTGAAGCTCTAAGTGATAATATTGTGAATAGGAAAGAAGCTGGACCACACAATGGCAAAGGGTGAGATAGCGGCTGCGGGCAATGCGGCAAGCCTTGAAGCCCTCATTTCCAGGGCTGCGCCGGTTGGAAAGGGGCTTCCGCCCGTCGAGCGCTGGAATCCGCACATTACCGGTGATCTGGATATGGAAATCCGCTCTGACGGCTCCTGGTTGTATCAGGCAACGCCGATCACACGCCCGGCTCTCGTGCGCCTTTTTTCGACCGTGCTGCGTAAGGATGAGGACGGCAAGACCTATCTGGTCACACCGGTCGAGAAGGTGGCCATCCGTGTCGAAGATGCACCATTTACCGCTGTTGAAATGAGTGCCGGAACACGCGACGGCGAGCAGGTTTTGACCTTCCGGACCAATGTTGGCGACATCGTTGAAGCCGGACCGGATCATCCCCTGCGCTTCGAGATTGCTGGCGAAAATGACGAACTGAAGCCCTATTTGCTTGTGCGCGGCCGGCTTGAAGCACTTTTGACGCGCGCCCTTGTCTACGATCTTGTTGAACTGGCCCAAAGCCGCATGATCGAAGGTGCCGAGACTTTCTCGATCAGCTCCGGCGGCGAAGTTTTCGCGATCATGCCGACGGACCGGCTGGAGGCCTTGTCGCATGAGTGATTTTAAGGAGACGGCATTCAGCGCCGAGGCTTTTCGCGCAAGGGCGGCGCGGGAATACGGTGATGCGGATGAGCGCAGATATGGCGATCACATTCTCAATGCGGACGTCATCGAGCACCTTTCGAAGAAGCCGCTGCGCGAGGCGGCTGTACTTGTCCCGCTGGTCGACCACGGTGCGCAATCGAACATTCTTCTGACGCAACGCACCCAATCAATGCGTACGCATTCAGGGCAGGTTGCCTTTCCGGGCGGCGCGATCGATCCGGAGGATGGCTCTCCGGAGATCGCGGCAATGCGTGAAGCGGAAGAAGAAATCGGACTGCCCCGGTCCTATGTGGAGCCGGTCGGGCGGTTGCCGCATTACCTGACCGTCTCCGGTTTTCGCATCACGCCGGTCCTTGCCGTGATACGCGAAGACTATCCGATGACCATCAACCGCCACGAGGTGGATGACGCATTCGAGGTGCCGTTTTCCTTCCTGATGAATCCGACCAACCACATTCGCGAAAGCCGGATCTGGGAAGGCAAGGAGCGCCATTTCTACACAATGCCCTATGGCGAGCGGTATATCTGGGGTGTGACCGCCGGAATCTTGCGCACACTCTATGAAAGGCTCTACGCATGACCGCGACAGGTGAGGCCGCATCGGTCGCGCAGGAGGACTGGTTTCAGGACAAGCGTCTGCATCATGTGCTTGATCTTCTGAACCGTGATGGCGGCGAGGCGCGCATTGTCGGCGGCGCTGTGCGCAATGCGCTCCTGGGCATGAAAGTCGGCGATATCGATATCGCAACCACGCTGCATCCGCAGGACGTCGTGGAGCGGGCGGGTGAAGCGGACATCAAATGTGTGCCGACCGGCATCGACCACGGAACGGTGACGCTGATTGCGGGCGGTACGCCCTTTGAAGTGACAACCTTGCGTGCCGATGTCGCCTCGGACGGGCGCCGCGCAACGGTTGCCTATGGCGCCGACTGGTCCGTCGATGCCCATCGTCGGGATTTGACGATCAACGGGCTCTATGCCGATGCCGATGGCAAGGTGATCGACCTCGTAGACGGGTTGGCCGATATCGAGAGCCGTACGGTGCGGTTTATCGGTGATCCGCAGACCAGGATCAAAGAGGATTATCTTCGTATTCTGCGCTTCTTCCGGTTTTTCGCCTGGTATGGCGGTGGCCGCCCGGACGCAGATGGGCTGCGGGCATGCGCGCGGCTTAAATCGGGGCTATCCGGCCTGTCAGCGGAACGTGTCTGGTCCGAGCTTAAACGGCTCTTTGCCGCGCCGGACCCATCTCGCGCGATGCTTTGGATGCGTCAGAGCGGGGTTCTGAGCGCCATACTGCCTGAATCCGAGAAATGGGGAATCGATGCCATATTCGGCATGATCGAGACGGGCGCGGCGCTTGACTGGACGCCCGATCCGCTTTTGCGTCTGATGGCTGTTGTACCGGACGATCCGGACCGCGTTGATGCCATGGCGCGCCGCCTGCGCATGTCAAACAATGAGCGCGGGCGTCTTGTTGCATGGGCCAAACAGCCACAGATTGTGGAAGGAATAGCCGATGCGGTCTTGCGGCGTCAGCTTTACCGCGGAAACAGCCGCGCGGTGGAAGACCGTCTGCGCATCAGGCTCGCAGCTTTACGCAAGGCGGCGCAGGGCGACGATGCGGCGCTGATCGGGGCAGGAGCCTGTTCGCGCCTTTTGCAGATTGCACAGGAATGGACGCGGCCGGAATTTCCGATAAGCGGAAAAGACCTGCTCAAGCTTGGTGTTGAACCCGGACCCGGGGTTGGCGGCGTGTTGACCACGCTGGAGGATGCCTGGATCGACAGCGGCTTTATCCTGACGCGCGACGAGCTTCTCAAACGTGCTGGCGACCTGTCAGGCGATTTGCTCTAGGTCCGGCCTGCATCCTTCATCAGCCCATATAGGCATAAGCGCAGGTTGCGCCTGCACAGACCTTCGGGCTTCCCACCTGACGAATATCGATGCGCGCAGTCGCCATGCGCCGGCCGTTGGACAGGATCGTGACCGTCGCTTCAATGTCGCCGGTCGATACGGGCCGCATGAAATGGGTGGTCATATCGACCGTCGTCATGATCCGGCCGTCATCGTTGATGCCGATCAGTGTCAAAACGCCGACCGTATCGGCTATGGCGGAAAGGGCCTGACCGCAGACGATACCGCCCGTACGGGCAAGGTTGTCACCGGCTGGAATGCGGAAAACGGCGCCGGCTTCAGATACATCGACCGGTTCAATGTTCAACGCCTTGACCCAGGGGGCAAAAGCTTCCGCAAGAAACGTCTTCATGGCATCAAGTCTGGACTGGTCTGCGCTCATGCCGTTGTTCTCCCATACTGTGTTGCATCCTTTGAAAGGGAGTGGCCTAAAACAGTCAAGAGATCAGGCTTTTGCCCAGTGGATGCTAAGGCCAGCGAACCGCCGGCGGCATTGATGAGAGGATCGAATCGACGTTGCCACCCGTCTTGAGTCCGAAAATCGTGCCGCGATCATAGAGCAGGTTGAACTCCACATAGCGGCCGCGCCGGATGAGCTGTTCGTTGCGGTCGTTCTCGTCCCAGTGGGTATTGAAATTCTTGGTCACCAGTTTGGGATAGGCCACGGTAAAGGCCCGCCCGACATCCTGCACGAAGGCGAAATCGGCATCCCAGCCGCCATCGGCGTCCGACGAGCGCAGCCAGTCGAAAAAGATGCCGCCAACACCGCGCGGTTCGTTGCGGTGCTTGAGGAAGAAATAGTCGTCGCACCATTTTTTGTAGAGCGGATAATCGGCAACCTTGTGCCGCGCACAGGCCACTTCCATCGCCTTGTGGAAGAGTTGCGTGTCGGGGTCTTCCTGAACCCGGCGCCTGTCGAGGACGGGTGTCAGGTCGGCTCCGCCGCCGAACCACTGCGTGGTCGTGACGACCATGCGCGTGTTCATATGCACCGCCGGCACATGCGGGTTGACCGGATGGGCAATGAGCGAAATCCCCGAGGCCCAGAACCGCGGGTCGATTTCGGCGCCCGGGATCTGCTGGCGGAACTCGGAGGAAAATTCACCGTGCACGGTTGATGTGTGAACGCCGACTTTTTCAAACACCCGGCCGGACATCATCGACATGACGCCACCGCCGCCCTTGCCGTCGTCCCGGTGCCATTCGGTCCGTGTAAAACGGCCCGGCTGGTCTTCCGACAACGGGCCGGTGACCGCGTCCTCAAGCTGCTCGAAGGCCGAGCAGATCGCATCGCGCAAGGTCTCGAACCAGATGCGCGATTTCGCTTTTTTTTCCTCCAGAGCAGGCGGATGCCCGAGCGGAAGGTTAGGCCTTTCCATCAACCAGTGTCCCCATTAGTCCCCGGCCCTCATTAGCAGGTCGGATTGAGCGATGCCATAGTCGCTCGGGCGATATTACGAACATAGTGTCGCGTCCGGGTTGTTTCATCTCCCGGACTCGCCAAGTGCGCCAATCAGGCCTATTATCTGGGCTAGGGTGCTGATTATGAAGCGTGTTCCTAAAGTTCCGCCCATGGAGGGGCTTCGCCGCCAGATTCGAAAGAGTCGTGAGGCGAAAGGCGCCTCGGCAGGTGATTCGTTCATCCGCGAGACCTTCCGTCTTCCGCGCAGCGCGGCACGCGCCAAGGCGCGCGAATGGTTCCACGCATGGCCGAAGGCAGCCTACTGGACGGAGGTGGAGAGCTGGCGGCAATTGCCGGGTGATGAGATCGAGTTCACCATGCGCCGCTTGCCGAGCGCGGACTAGTCGGAAATCTCAAGTTGCCGGATTGCCTCGCCCGCCACCATGGCGGCCGCAATGGCGATATTGAGCGAGCGACGGTCAGGCTGCATCGGGATCAGGATGCGGGCGTCGGCCTCGTCATGGACACGCGCCGGGACGCCTGAGCTCTCGCGGCCGAAGAGGAGTATGTCGCCGTCCTTGAAATCAAACCGTCGATAGGAACCTTCGGCCTGCGTTGAAGAAAGAACCAGCCGGCGATCCTCAGTCCTTGCCCAATGCAGAAATGTCTTCCAGTTTGCATGCCGTGTCAGCGTTGCCTGTTCGACATAATCCATCCCGGCGCGCCGCAGCGCCCGATCGGAGATATCGAAGCCTGCCGGTTCAACAAGATCGACGGGCAGTCCGAGGCATGCGGACATGCGCAGGATTGTGCCGGTGTTGCCGGGAATGTCCGGCTGGAAAAGCGCTATTCGTAAATCACTGCTCATGGCCCTCTCTTAGGCAAGTGGCATTGAAACGCAATGGCTGACGCGAGGCCGTGACCGAATTGCAACACAATGGTGCATGATTTGAAATGCACCTGTTGGCACTGGAAAGCCGATTCGAATCGGTGTACTTGTCTGCACCGTGGACCAATTCGAGACAAAGGAGGGGCCATTGGCAGATACAATACGGCAACTCCCACCATCGGCGCGAATGCGCGATGGCTTTGGCTCGGTCTGACGGCGTCCACGTCTTAATCTGACGATCCGCTTCCCAGACTTTCGCTGACCCGCTTTTCGATGCGCACCGCTGTGCGCTGGGTCATATTGTTTTTGGACAGTGACGGTTCGACATCTTTTGTAGCGCTATGCAACGGCGAGGGCCTGCTGGTCCCGTTTCTCATTATCCGGCGCGCACACCGATCACTTTCCGGGCTTGCACAGAGGCTGAATCATGTTTGGCTGGTTTGAAAGACGTTTGAATCCCTATCCCGAGGTGCCTTCCGGACAGCCGCCCCGGCAGCTCCTGGCGTTCTGTTGGCACTATTCCAGGGAAGCTGCCCCCTGGCTCATCATCATGTCGGTGCTGACCGCATTGATTGCGATTGGCGAGGTGTTCCTGTTCAGCTTCCTCGGCGACATCGTCAATTGGCTGTCAGCATCCTCGCGGGAAGAATTTCTTGCAACGGAAGGCGCCAAATTGTTCTGGATGTCGGTCCTGGTGCTTTTTGTGTTGCCCGGCATCGTGTGGGTTCAGTCGATGCTGACGCACCAGACGCTGCTTGGCAACTACCCGATGATCGGGCGCTGGCAGATGCACCGCTATCTGCTGCGGCACAGCCTGGCTTTCTTTGCCGACGAGTTCGCCGGGCGCGTTGCCACGCGCGTCATGCAGACCTCGCTTGCCGTGCGTGAAGCCGTCATGAAGGTTCTGGATGTCCTCGTCTATGTGGTCGTCTTCTTCCTGACGATGCTTGTCATGGTTGCCGCGGCCGATCTGCGCCTCGCCGCGCCGATGCTCATTTGGGTTGCAGTTTATGTGGCCATGATCGCCTATTTCGTGCCGCGAATGAAACGCATCTCGCGCGAGCAGGCCGATGCCCGCTCGATGATGACCGGACGGGTAGTCGACAGCTACACAAATATCGCAACGGTCAAGCTGTTCTCCCATGCCGGACGCGAGGAGGTCTATGCCCGCTCGGCCATGTCGGACTTCCTTGAAACGGTGCACCGGCAGATGCGTCTGGTGACGCTGTTTCACGGCATTGTCTATTTCAACAACGCGCTGCTGCTTTTTGCGATCGGTGCATTGTCGATCAATCTGTGGCTGGCCGATTCGGTCTCCGTGGGCGTGATTGCCGCTTCAATCGCGCTCGCTTTGCGCATATCCAGCATGTCCCACTGGATCATGTGGGAGGTGTCGGCGCTGTTCGAGAATATCGGCGTGGTGATCGACGGCATGTCCATGCTTTCGAAGCCGCATGGCGTGACCGATGAGAAGGCGGCAAACCAGCTTGTCGCCGATCGCGGCAGGATCGAGTTCGACCATATCCGGTTCCACTACGGCAAGGAGGGCGGCGTGATCAACGATCTGTCGTTGACGATCCAGCCTGGTGAGAAGATCGGTCTGGTTGGCCGGTCGGGTGCCGGCAAGACCACGCTGACAAATGTCCTGTTGCGTTTCTACGACCTTGAGGCCGGACGGATCCTCATCGACGGGCAGGATATTTCGGGTGTCTCGCAGGACAGCCTGCGCTCGCGCATCGGTGTTGTCACACAGGATACGTCGCTCCTGCACCGGTCGATCCGTGACAATATCGGCTACAGCAAGCCGGATGCCAGCGATGAGGAGATCATCGAAGCGGCCAGGCGCGCCAATGCCTGGGACTTCATCCAGGGCCTTGAAGACCTCAAGGGGCGCAAGGGTCTTGATGCCCATGTCGGCGAGCGTGGCGTAAAACTCTCGGGCGGCCAGCGCCAGCGTATCGCGATTGCCCGGGTATTCCTGAAAGACGCCCCGATCCTGGTGCTGGACGAGGCAACATCGGCGCTCGATTCGGAAGTCGAGGCGGCAATCCAGGAAAACCTCTTTGCCCTGATGGAGGGCAAGACCGTGATCGCGATTGCGCACCGGCTTTCGACAATCGCCGAACTGGACCGCCTGATCGTTCTGGATTGCGGCGATATCGTCCAGTCCGGCACCCATGCGCAGCTGGTCAAGGCTGAAGGGCTCTATGCGGAGTTGTGGTCGCGCCAGTCGGGCGGCTTCATCGATGCGGAGCCGGAGGCCGCGGACAACGCTGCCGCCGAATAGCCGCCAGCTTCAATTTGTTAATAATGCCCATCCCGGAACACTTCGGGATGGGCTTTTATATGGGCTCCCGCCGGTGTTTCGTGCCCTTTAGGCTGGGCGGTTTGCGGGTGGACAGAATGCGGGTATGGTCGCGTTGGGGAAATGGCATGGGAGCGGGCGGTTTGCGGCCGTAAGAACAATATGAAATCAGCATCTTGCGTTCTCAGGATTCTGCTCCTGGCGATTGCGGTTCTCCTTGGAACCGGAGCCGGTTTCGCCCAGACAGGCATGACTGCGGTCACCGGCGGGAATGAGGAACAGGCACCGGCCACCGTTACGCTGCCGAAAGATCTGACACCGGAAACGGTGCGGGAGCTTGTGTCCAAGCTCAGTGATCAGCAGGTGCGGCAATTGCTTCTGGAGCGGCTCGATGCGGTGGCCCGGCAGGATGAAGCCAAGCCGGAGCCGGGACGCGATGTGCTCGCGTTCCTCGGCAGCTCCTTTGCGGCGGTTGGTGGCCTGGTCGTCAATGCGGTAACTGGACTGCCCGAAGTGTTCTCGGGCCTCAAATCGGCGTCCGGCGAGTTTGCCGACAAGCGCGGCGCCGGCGGTATTTTCTGGACCTTTGCCATCATGGGTGTCGCCATGGCCGTCGGGTTTGCCGCGGAAATGGCGGTGACGCGTTTTGCAAGCAAATGGCGTGAGCAGATAGAGAATGTACAGGCGCCTGAGAGCCTTCAGGAAACACTTGAAGTGCTGGGCAAACGATTGTTCCTGGAGCTTGTCGGTCTGCTTGCCTTCTTTGCTGTGACCCGGCTGATGATCCAGATTCTTGCGCCGGAAAACGACCGGCCGCTTCTGCCGTTGCTCATGGTCAATCTGATCGTCATGCCGCGATTGTCGATCGCCATTACACGCTTCCTTTTTGCACCCACACGGCCCAAACTCAGGCTTGTGCATACGGATGATTGGACCGCACGCTTTATCTTCAGACATCAACTTGGGGTCATACTCCTGATCGGAACGGCCAATGTCATCGTCGGTTTCCAGGAACTTCAGGGTATCTCGTTTTCAGAATCCTCCATCGGCTTCTGGCTGGTGGTCATCTCGGTCTGCTGGCTTGTCTACGTGCTTTATCGCGCGCGCCACGGTTTGACGTCGATCATTCTCGGTTCGGAAGACGACGCAACACGAGGCGAGCGGTTGCTGGCCATGGCCTATCCATGGCTTGCGATCGTCATGGTGCTGCTGACATGGCTGATCATCGAGATGATCCTGGCGGCCGGCCGCGTCGATCTCATTGACGACGGACAGGGTTACATCACTGTCTGTCTGTTCCTGCTTACGCCGATCTTCGACACGATGGTTCGCGGCCTGGTCAAGCATTTGGTTCCGCCTATGCGCGGTGAGGGGGTGTTGGCGGAAGCCGCCTACAGATCGACCAAGCGCAGCTATATTCGCATCGGCCGCGCGCTGCTGACGGCGGTTGTCATCGTGGTGATCGCCAGGGTCTGGGATATCGACTATTCCAATCTCGCCTCCGCCGGACTGGGTGTGCGTATCGCCGCCTCGATGTTTGAAATCCTGTTCATCCTGGCGGCAGGCTATCTCGTATGGGAAGTCGTCACACTGTGGCTGAACCGCAAGCTGGCCGATGAGAGGACAGCTGCGGGTATCGATCTGGAATCCGAAGAGCCGGGTGGCGGTGAGGGGGGCGGTGTTGGCGGCACACGCATGTCTACCGTTTTGCCGCTGGTCAAGATGGTGGCGCAGATTTCCATCATCACGATCACCATTCTCATCGCACTCGGAAATATGGGCGTCGACATCACGCCGCTGCTTGCCGGTGCCGGTATAGTCGGGCTCGCCATCGGCTTCGGCGCGCAGACTCTTGTCAAGGACATCGTCTCGGGGCTGTTTTTCCTGGTCGACGATGCATTTCGCGTCGGTGAATATCTTGAGATCGACGGGACTGTCGGCACGGTTGAGAAGATCTCTGTGCGCTCCCTGCAATTGCGCCATCACCAGGGGCCGGTTCATACAATTCCCTATGGCGAGATACCGAAAATCACCAACAACTCCCGCGACTGGGTGATCGTCAAACTGAAGTTCACCGTTCCGTTCGACACCGATGTGAACAAGGTAAAGAAATTGTTCAAGCAGATCGGAAAGGACATTATGGAAGCGCCCTATGCAGATGATATTATTCAGACTTTCAAGTCGCAGGGTGTCTATGATGTCAATGATGTGGGCATTGTGGTGCGCGGCAAATTCATGGCCAAGCCGGGCAAGCAGTGGATGATCCGCAAGGACGTTTATGCCCGCGTTCAGAAGATTTTTGCCGAAAACGGTATCGAGTTCGCCCGCCGTGAGGTCCGGGTAAAGATGCCCGAAACGGAGGACGGCGCGGAAGCCGGGGACCAGAACACAGCGGCGGCAGCCGCCGAGGCGGCGATCGCGCAGCAGGAAGAGGAAATGCAGGCGGCTGCCAAGCCGACCTGACCGGCGCCTGTCGCGCAGACAATTCCTGCCATGAAACATTGCTGCGGTGAGCGTGCGGTTCTATGTTCGCCGTCATGATCCTTCAACGCGTATTCCAGCTTTTCGAGCGCTGGATCGATCCGTTTTCACCGCAGCAGGAGTTGACCGCCTCAGGCAGTGCGATCGGTTTCTTGTGGCAATTCGTCAGACAGGCAAGGTGGCCGTTCTTCGCCATGCTGGTGCTAGGCGGGGCGGTTGCCCTGCTTGAGGTGGCGCTTTTTTATTTCGTCGGGCGGCTTGTCGATCTGCTGGAAAGCGCTGACCGGGCAACGGGCTGGCAGGGACTTGTCGATCAGCACGGGCCGGAACTCCTCTTCATGCTGGCGGTGGTGCTCATCGGCCGCATGGTGGTGGCGCCGCTTGTTACGCTGGTTGAGGAGCAGACGGTTGTTCCCGGCTTTTTCAATCTTGTGCGCTGGCAGGCCTATTCGAGGATCGCGCGCCAGAGCCTTTCGTTCTTCCAGGATGATTTTGCCGGGCGGGTGGTCACCAAGGTCTGGCAATCCGGTCAGGCTGTCGGCGATTTCATGACGTCGCTTTTTCAGGTCGTCTGGTTTATCGCCATTTATGCGGTCACCACGCTGGCGCTCGTCGCCCAGCTCGACTGGCGGCTGGCGGCGGTGGTCGCGGTCTGGATTGTCGCGTTCGGTTTGATCGCCCGATACTTCGTGCCGCGTATCCGGCGCATGTCGAAGGAAACGGCGGAGGCCGCGTCTCTGCTTAACGGCCGGCTGGTCGACAGCTATTCGAATGTCCAGACGTTGAAGCTCTTCGGCCGCGAGGACGAGAACGACCGCTATATCAGAAACGGTTTTGACAGTTTCATTGCGGCCGTCATTCCCTTTACCCGCAATCTGACGGGCGTGCGGGTCTCGCTCGCCGCTCTGTCAGGCATCATGATCGCGACAATCGGCTATCTGACCATCGATCTGTGGCTGCGCGGCCAGATCAGCATCGGCGCGGTGGCCTTCACCTTGTCGCTGGTCCTGCGCCTCAGTCTGCTTCTCGGGCGGCTGATGACGCAATTCAACGGGTTGATGCGCAATTTCGGCACAATCCAGAACTCCATGGACATGCTCAACAAGCCCATCATGCTTGAGGACAGGCCGGATGCAGCCGAACTTGAGGTGAGCGAAAGCAAAATCCGTTTCGACAAAGTCAATTTTCACTACAGCGGGCAAAGTGCGGTCATCAACGATATCAGCCTGACGGTCGAGCCCGGCCAGAAGGTGGGACTTGTCGGTCTCTCGGGAGCCGGCAAATCGACACTGGTCAATCTTCTCCTCAGATTCTTCGATCTTGATTCCGGCCGCATCACCATAGATGCTCAGGATATCTCCGAGGTGACACAAAGTTCGCTGCGGGCGCATATCAGCGTTGTTACTCAAGACACGTCGCTGATGCATCGGTCCGTTCGTGAAAACATCGCCCTTGGGCGCCTCAACGCCGGCGAGGCCGATATCATCAACGCCGCCCGGCAGGCAGAGGCCTGGCCGTTTATCGAGGGGCTCAAGGATCAACTCGGACGGGCGGGGCTGGACGCCCATGTGGGCGAGCGCGGCGTCAAGCTTTCGGGGGGGCAGCGTCAGCGCATCGCGATCGCGCGGGTTATGCTGAAAAACGCGCCGATCCTCGTGCTTGACGAGGCAACGTCTGCTCTCGATTCAGAGATCGAGGCGGCGATCCAGGAAAACCTGACGCAGCTCATGGAGGGCAAGACGGTGATTGCCATTGCCCACAGGCTTTCCACCATCGCCCGAATGGACCGGCTGGTGGTCATGCATGAGGGCAGGATTGTGGAAGATGGCAGCCACGAAGAACTGCTGCGGGCCGATGGACTTTACGCTCGTCTCTGGACACGCCAATCCGGCGGTTTCATCAGCGATTCACTGGTGGCCGATCGGTAATACACAGGCTTGCCTGCGTACAAAGGGTTAAAAACTTGCGGCAATGTGCCTCTGTGCCGGTCAGCAGGCTGGACATATTCTAATAAGAGGCATAGAACCCGGCAAAATATGGGGACAGTGCCTTGCCTGAGGGGTGAATTGCGGCAAGACGGTGCTCCTCCATGTAAGTCAGTCTGCGCAGAGGATGGTTAAAACCGTGAGCGAACACGATACAACAGCCGAACCGAACCGCCGTGATTTTCTCTATCTGACAACCGGCATGGCCGGTGTCGTGGGCGCTGGAGCCGTTGCCTGGCCCTTTATCGATCAGATGCGGCCGGACGCCACGACGCTTGCCCTTTCGACAATCGAAGTCGATGTCTCCTCGCTTGAGGAGGGCATGTCGATTACCGTGAAATGGCGCGGGAAGCCGGTTTTCATCCGTAACCGGACGCAGAAGGAAATCGAAGAGGCGAATGCCGTTCCGCTGGAAGATCTGAAGGATCCCGATTCGCGCAATGCCAATCTTCCCCCGGATACACCGGCGCTTGACGTAGACCGTTCAGCGGGCGAAGAGCGGGAAAACTGGATCGTGATGATCGGTTCGTGCACCCATCTGGGCTGTGTGCCGCTTGGTCAGGCAGGCGATTATGGCGGCTGGTTCTGCCCGTGCCACGGTTCGCACTATGATACGGCAGGCCGTATCCGCAGCGGCCCGGCGCCGGAAAACCTGTGGATTCCGCCGTTCGAATTTATCTCCGATACAAGAATCAAGATCGGGTAACAGGGGACGTTACGATGAGTGGTGGTCATTCTTCATATGAGCCAACAAGCGGTCTCGGCAGGTGGGTCGATTCGCGCCTACCGCTTCCAAGGTTGGTGTACGATTCCTTTGTCGCCTATCCGACGCCGCGCAATCTGAATTACGCCTATACATTCGGCGCAATCCTGTCGATCATGCTTGTGGCGCAGATCCTGACGGGTATCGTGCTGGCGATGCATTATGCATCGACCACGGCGGGTGCGTTCTCGTCGGTCGAGAACATCATGCGTGACGTCAACTCCGGCTGGCTGCTGCGTTACATGCACTCCAACGGCGCTTCGTTCTTCTTTATCGCGGTCTACCTCCACATTTTCCGCGGCATGTACTACGGCTCGTACAAGGCACCGCGCGAGATTCTTTGGATCCTCGGTGTGATCATCTACCTGCTGATGATGGCGACCGGCTTCATGGGTTACGTTCTGCCTTGGGGGCAGATGTCTTTCTGGGGCGCGACGGTTATCACCGGCTTCTTCAGCGCGTTCCCGGTCATCGGCGAGCCGATCCAGCAATGGCTGCTCGGCGGTTTCGCGGTCGACAATCCGACCCTGAACCGCTTCTTCTCCCTGCACTATCTCCTGCCGTTCATGATTGCCGGCGTGGTGATCCTGCACGTGTGGGCATTGCATGTGACCGGTCAGACCAATCCGACCGGCGTGGAGGTCAAATCGAAGACAGACACGGTTCCCTTTACGCCCTACGCAACCGTTAAGGATGCGTTCGCGACCGTCGTCTTCCTGCTGGTGTTTGCCTACTTCGTCTTCTACATGCCCAACTATCTGGGGCATCCGGACAACTATATCGAAGCCAACCCGCTGGTGACCCCGGCGCATATCGTTCCGGAATGGTACTATCTGCCGTTCTACGCGATCCTGCGCGCCATTACCTTCAATATCGGGCCGATCGACTCGAAGCTCGGTGGGGTTCTGGCCATGTTCGCCTCGATCGCCATCCTCTTCCTGCTGCCATGGCTCGACACGTCCAAGATCCGTTCGGCGGTCTATCGTCCCTGGTACAAGCTGTTCTTCTGGCTGTTCGTTGCCAATGCCATCTTCCTTGGATGGCTGGGCGCGAAACCGGCTGAAGGTGCTTATGTGGTGATGGCTCAGATCGGCACCGCCTACTACTTCCTGTTCTTCTTCCCGATCCTGCCCATTCTGGGACTGGTGGAAAAACCGAGACAGGTGCCGAACTCGATCACTGAATCCGTGCTAGCCAAGCAAGGCAGCGGCAAACCCGAGGCGGCGACAGCCGCACCGGAAGACCGCGCGTAACCCGGCGTCAGAAAGGACAAGAAAGATGAAAAAACTCGTCTCTACGCTTCTGTCGCTGGCTCTGGCTTCGGGCATCGGAACGGCCGCCATGGCGGCAGGCGACAGTGAGTACTCAAAAAAGCCGCGCGAGCAGAGCTGGTCGTTTTCGGGGCCCTTCGGCACCTACGACAAAGGACAGTTGCAACGCGGGCTGAAAGTTTACGTCGAGGTTTGTGCTGCTTGCCATTCGCTTGATCGCATCGCATTCCGCAACTTTACCGATCTCGGTTACACGGAGGATCAGGTCAAGACGCTGGCCGCCGATTATGACGTGACCGATGGTCCGAACGAAGAAGGGGAAATGTTCGACCGTCCGGCCATTCTGGCCGACTATTTTCCTAATCCGTTTCCCAATCCCGAAGCAGCGGCATGGGCCAATAACGGGGCCGCGCCGCCCGATCTGTCGCTGATGGCCAAGGCACGCGCGGCAACCCGTGGTTTCCCGCAATTCGTGTTCGATATCTTCACGATGTACAATGAGGGCGGCCCTGACTACCTCTATTCATTGCTGACCGGATATCAGGATGCACCGAGCGGCGTCGAGATTACCGAGGGGACCTACTATAATCCGTATTTCCTCAACGGCATCTCGCTTGCCATGGCCCCGCCTCTGTCCGACGAGATCGTCACCTATGACGATGGCGCGCCGGAGACAGTTGATCAATATGCCAAGGATGTCACAGCGTTCATGATGTGGGCCGCGGAACCGAAGATGGAAGAGCGCAAATCGCTCGGTTTCAGGGTGATGATCTTCATCCTGATCTTCAGCTGCCTGCTCTATCTGACCAAGAAGTCTGTGTGGTCCCGCGTGGACCATTGACCTGCGGGTAATTACGGATAAAAAATGTCTTTAGGCGGCCCCGGGCCGCCTTTTGCATGTCCGGTGAGGGCCGGAGGGGATACAGGCGGGGACGAAGCCATGGATCAAACGCTAAAACAAACCCTGTTGGATGCGATCAGAACAATTCCGGACTATCCGAAACCGGGAATTCAGTTCCGCGATATCACCACACTGCTTGGCAATCCGAAGGCCTTCCGGCGGTCGGTGGATGAGCTGGTGCATCCTTATGCCGGCACCAATATCGATCAGATTGCCGGCATCGAGGCACGCGGCTTCATTCTCGGCGGGGCCATCGCTCATCAGCTATCGGCGGGTTTTGTCCCGATCCGCAAGAAGGGGAAACTGCCCTATGACACGGTGCGGGTTGCCTACAGCCTCGAATACGGTGTCGACGAAATGGAGATGCACAAGGATGCGGTTTCATCGGGCGAAAAGGTCATCCTTGTCGACGATCTGATTGCGACCGGAGGAACAGCCGAGGGAGCTGTCAAGCTCCTGAGGCAGATGGGCGCCGAAATCGTCGCGGCCTGTTTTGTCATCGATCTGCCCGATCTTGGCGGACGCAAGAAGCTGGAAGATCTCGGGGTCACAGTCCGCACCCTGGTGGAATTCGAGGGCGATTGAGCGCCGAACGGTCCGATACTATCGTCAAATCTGATGTGGCCGCCTGAACGCCATTGTCTGGCGCAGGTTTCATACCCACCTGTACACCCGGAGTTCATGGTTTGCCGCTGGCAAATGGCTTCTGATATGTGGGACAAGGTGGAAAGATGCTGGGAAACCTACAAGCCCTGATACCGGCTTTCGTATTGGCCGGTGTGTTGACGGCCGCTCCGGCCCTTGCGCAGACGCTTGCCGAAAGGCTGCAATCCGAATTTGACGCCGGCGGATTGCCGGGCCTGCATGGCACGATCATCGATCTTGGTGATCAAAGACTGGCAGAGGTCTATTTCGCCGGGCCGGACGAACGCTGGGGCATGCCGCTCGGCAAGGTGCAGCACAATCCTGAAAGCCTGCATGATCTGCGCTCGGTCACGAAGTCGGTCGTCGGGCTTCTCTACGGGATCGCGCTGGCCGAGGACAAGGTTCCTTCGCCCGACGCGCCTCTCTACGCACAGTTCCCTGAATATGAGGATCTCCAGGCGCAGGACGGCCGGGACAAGATCCTGGTGTCCCATGCGCTTTCCATGCAAATGGGTCTACGATGGAACGAGGACCTGCCCTATACCGATCCCAGAAACAGCGAAATTGCCATGGAACAGGCACCGGATCGCTACCGCTATGCGCTGGAACAGGACATCATCGAGGCCCCGGGGACCAACTGGATCTATAGCGGTGGGGCGGTTGCTCTTCTTGGCAAGCTGATCGCCGACGGAACCGGCATGCCGCTGGACGCATTCGCCAGAGAAAAGCTGTTCGCACCCCTCGGCATAACCGAATTCGAATGGATTGCCGGTACGGACGGCGTGCCTTCGGCCGCGTCCGGCCTCAGGCTGAAGATGCCCGATCTGGCCAAGATAGGCAGGCTGGTTGCGCAAGACGGCGTCCATGAGGGCAAAGAGGTTGTGCCCGCGGACTGGTTGAATCAGTCGTTTCAGCCGCGCGCGACCGTCAATGAGTTCACCAAATACGGCTACCTTTGGTATCTGGCGGGTGAGCAACCCAATATTGTCGTCATTGCCGTTGGCAATGGTGGCCAGCGACTGACCGTGCAGCCGGCCGTGGATTTATCCGTTGCGACCTTCGCCGGCCGGTACAATGACCGCGATGCATGGCGGACATCGCTCAAGGTCGTGCTCGACATCGCTGTCCCGGAAGCAAAACGTATTCTTGGCAGGTGAGGCGCTACGTCACCGGCTCGCAGTACCGATCAGCCGCTGTCGGGACAGTAGACAGTGCCGTAAGGTCCAGTTCAGATCCGCACCAGAACGGCGCTATCGAAGCTGATGACCTGTTCACCGTCCTGGTTAAAGCCCTCGGAATGCAATTCGACGATGCCCCATTCGGGTTTTCGTTGGCGTTGCCTTGCCGAACGGTAGGTATTGAAAAACTGAATCGTATCACCGGCATAGACCGGTTTGTGCCATCTCAGGTTCCGGAAGCCGGGCGAGGGACCCATTTGGGGCGGGGATACGCCCTTTTCCTCGAGTTCCCGATGCCATGCATCTCTAAACTCGAGGTTTTTCTTCATCCACACGGCTGTCGTGTGCCATCCGGAGGCGCATAGTGCGCCGAACATGGATTTGCGCGCCGCTTCCGCGTCGATGTGAAACGGCTGAGGGTCGAATTTGCGGGCAAATGTTATGATGTCCTCGGGAGTGAATGTATGCGTCCCAAGGTCATGACGACGGCCGAGTTCGAAGGCGTCAAGGCCACTCATGTGCCGGCCTCCTTGCTGCGCAGGCCAAAAAACCCGGAGTTCTCGCAGGTGCAGACGGTTTCGCCTTTCTGATTGACGATCTCGTGGCGAAGCTCAACCGCACCAAGCCCCGGTTTCGACTGCAGGGCACGCGCCGAGACGACCGTGGACGTTCCGCTAAGCGTATCGCCTGCAAGGACGGGCCGTAACCACTTACAGGAATCCACACCCGGTGCGCCCTGTGAGGTTGAGTTGCCGATATAGCCATCGATGAACATGCGCATGATGATCGCGCAGGTGTGCCAGCCGGATGCTGAAAGGCCGCCAAGGATACTGGCCTTGCCGGCTTCTTCATCAAGGTGCATGGGCTGAGGGTCGAATTCGCTGGCGAAGGCGATGATGTCCTCAGCGCTGACAGGATAGGGGCCGAGAGGGAATTGCCGCCCGGGTTCAAAATCCTCAAAAGCCAGTCTGTCCGATGGGATTATTTGATTGTTCATGGTTGATCTTATGCCGTGAAGCGGGTGCATGATCAATGGTTCGTGTGCATCTCGAAGTAGATCGGCGGACCGAGATAGGCGACAATTGCCAGGAAGAGCAGTGCACGGACCCATTTTGCCTGAAATCTGCGCCACAGAATGAGGCTGAGGGCGATGCCGAGACCCACCTCCAAAACAGAAAAGACGCCGCCGTTGTGGTCGGGATTCCAGTAGGAGACCGGCGAGCGGAAGCGCCAATCGGAGAAGGGCCATAGATGGGCGTGGGCGTCATCGACATGGACGGGAAAATCAGTCACCAGATGAAGCAGTGCGGCAAGGGCAAAGAAAATCAGCGCTGTTGCCGGGCGAAGCCAGCGACTTGCCAGAAGTGCGACGAGTAGAATCAGGACATAAAGCGGCGCGGAGTTGCCGACCGTAACAGCCTCGGACCAAGGCGGCTGAAAATAGAGTTCCGACCACACGCGCTGTTCGGGAACAGCGGCAATCTTGGACCAGACGAACAGCGTATAGATGGCAAGGTCGGGCACCAGGGCTCCGGCAATTACAGCCACATTGCGGGCCGGCTCGCCCTGCCTTGTCAGGATCGCCGCCGCCAGCAGCACGTGGGTCTGGGTATTCATCGCCGCAGACTGCAACAGCCCGTCGCGGCTTGCAATGGCCCGGTCAGGTGTTGAACTTGAACAGCATCACGTCGCCGTCCTGAACGACATATTCCTTGCCTTCGTCCCGGGCCTTGCCGGCATCGCGGGCCGCGACTTCTCCGCCGAGGGAGGCGTAGTCATCGTAAGCGATGGTCTGGGCGCGGATAAAGCCGCGCTCGAAATCCGTGTGGATCACGCCCGCTGCCTGCGGCGCCTTGGCCCCGCGCTTGACGGTCCAGGCACGCGCTTCCTTCGGGCCGGCCGTAAAATAGGTGATCAGGTCGAGGAGCGTGTATCCGGCGCGGATGAGCTTGTCGAGGCCGGGTTCGTCGAGGCCGAGTTCGGACAGGAACTCAGCGGCTTCCTCGGCGTCCAACTGAGCGATCTGGGCTTCGATTTCCGCGGAGATGATCACATGTTGCGCGTTCTGGGCCGCGGCCATCGTGGCGACGGCCTTTGTCTTCTCATTGCCGTTTGCCGCATCCGCCTCGTCAACATTGCACACGTAGAGAACAGGCTTGGACGTCAGCAGATTGAGCGCGTTGAGCAGTCTCAGATCCTCGGCGGCAATCCCGTCCAGCAGCAGCCGGACCGGCTTGCCGTTCTGAAGCAGGTCGAGCGCCTTTTCCATCATGGGAAGGATCAGGATCGCTTCCTTTTCCTTGCCGGTTGCCCGCTTGCGGGTCTGTTCGGCGCGCCGCTCGAGGCTTTCAAGGTCGGCAAGCATCAACTCCGTCTCGATTGTGTCGGCATCGGCAACCGGGTCAATCCGGCCCTCGACATGGGTGATGTCATCATCGTCGAAGCATCGCAGCACATGCACGATGGCATCGACTTCGCGAATATTGGCCAGGAACTGGTTGCCGAGACCTTCACCCTTCGATGCACCACGCACAAGGCCGGCGATGTCGACAAAGGAGATGCGTGTCGGAACGACC
Organism: Hoeflea prorocentri; assembly: GCF_027944115.1. Taxonomy (NCBI): domain Bacteria; kingdom Pseudomonadati; phylum Pseudomonadota; class Alphaproteobacteria; order Hyphomicrobiales; family Rhizobiaceae; genus Hoeflea; species Hoeflea prorocentri. The sequence goes on from NZ_JAPJZI010000001.1 coordinate 448,173, forward strand.
TCCTTGGACTGGGCGATCTTGGCGATTGTCTGCAGCCGGCTGTCCGGAACGGCAACCTCACCCGTGTTCGGTTCAATCGTACAGAAGGGGTAATTGGCAGCCTGTGCCGCGGCTGTCTTGGTCAGAGCGTTAAACAGGGTCGACTTGCCGACATTGGGCAGTCCTACGATGCCGCACTTGAAGCCCATTTTCTATTCCTTGTTTCCGAAGAGCTTTTTCAACATACCCGCCATGGGTCCGCTGGCAGGAGGCGCTGCCGGTTTGGATGGCCGCGCCGCGCGGATATGCGACTTGCCTTTGCCTGTCTTTTTGTTTCCCGTTGGCTTGGGGTGGGCGCCATTCCCGGTGGCGAGCGAAATTTTGTTCAAGAAACCGGCGTCGTCACCCGATATCAGCATGGTGACATTATCGGCCACGGCATCCAGCAGCGGGTCTACCCAATCGCCGTCCGCCTTGGCGAAATCGCCAAGCACATGTCCGCTCACCCGTTCCTTTGCGCCGGGATGGCCGATCCCCAGTCGCAGCCTTCGATAGTCCTTGCCGCAATGGGCATCAATCGATTTGATGCCGTTGTGACCGCCGGCCCCGCCTCCGGTCTTGATGCGCACCTTGCCGGGCTGAAGGTCCAACTCGTCATAGATGACGATCAGATCTGAAGGTGAGAGTTTGTAAAAGCGCATGGCTTCGCCGACACTCTCGCCGGACAGGTTCATGAATGTCTGCGGCTTGATGATGAGGATTTTTTCGTCGGCAATCGTGCCTTCCGAAATCTCACCCTTGAATTTTTTCGACCATCCGGAAAACGAATGGCGGCGGGCAATCGCGTCCGCCGCCATAAAACCAATATTGTGGCGTTGCTTCGCGTAGCGGGGTCCGGGATTGCCAAGGCCTGCGATTACCAACATCGCACCGGTCTCCGTGTCGCGAAGGGTGGCGGTTATTCTTCGCCGTCGCCTTCTTCGGTTTCTGCTTCTGCGCCTTCAGCATCTGCCGCTTCTTCTTCGGCGCCTTCGGCTTCTTCCTGCTCTTCACTCTTCAGACCAGCCGGTGCGGCGATCGTAGCGATGGTGAAGTCACGATCGGTGATCGTCGGCTCAACATCCTCGGGCAGGGTGATCTTGGAAATGTGGATACCGTCGCCGAGATCAAGGCCGGTCAGATCGGCAACGAAATTCTCCGGGATGCTGTCGGCCGGGCAGATCACCTCAACGGCGTGGCGCACCACGTTCAGAACGCCGCCGCGCTTGATGCCGGGCGATTCTTCCTCATTGATGAACTGTACAGGCACTTCAACCGTCACGACCGTGTCCTTCGAGATACGAAGGAAATCGACATGCATGGTGAAGTCGCGTACCGGATCGAGCTGATAATCCTTTGGCAGAACGCGGACTTTCTTACCGTCCACATCAATCGTGGCAATGGTCGTCAGAAATCCACCACTGTGGATCTTCAGCGTCACGTCCTTGTAGGGAAGCGCGATTGAAACCGGGGGTTCCTTGCCACCGTAAATAACGGCGGGAATCTTTCCGTTGCGGCGAAGTTCTCGGGCGGACCCCTTACCAACCCGTTCGCGCGCCTCGGCTACAAGCTCATAGCTATTGCTCATGGCTTTTCCTTTCGAGGTTCGACTTTGGAGTGTCTTACGGACTGTTGTGTCCAAAAACATTGAGCGGCCATCGGCCGCCCATCCGCGTTGCCTCCAAGGGTGTCTACGCGGACGCGCGCTATATAGCGAAGGTCTGTGCACTACGCAAGCGCGTTGAAGGCGCTGTGAGGAATAGAAACGGCCGGGCTCTTGGGAGGAGCCCGGCCGATCCCTGTCTGAAAGAGTAAATGCTTACTGAGACTGAAGTTCCTCAGGGGATTTGTCGGCGATATCCGTCCACTTGTCATTGGCGGCGGTGATCAGATTGGCGCGGTCTGCTTCCCAGCGTTCCTGGATGCCGGGGGCAAGATTGAGATAGAGCTTGTTATCGACGATGCGCCACAGATGCGGGTCGCCGTCAAACTTGAAGCCCATTGCCGTTCCAAAGGCGCAATAGCCGCCATAGGCCGGAGCATAGGCTTCGGGATTGGCGACGAAGAGAGCCTTGTTCTCTTCAGTTTCGAAGCGATAGGTGGCGCCGTTATGTTCAGCAGTAATCTGGAAGTCACCCGGGGTCGGTTCGCCCTTGGTGTGGTAGGCGACGGGATCGAAGCCGCGCAGAGCAAGACCGGTGGATGTGGCATTTACATCAACTCCTGCAGCCAGAGCGGATGTCAGCAGTGCAAGGGACAGGGCTGCGCCTGCAATCGTTGTCTTGAGTACGTTGAGCATAATCGTCTCCTCGGTTCGAGCATTTAAAAATCTGAGCGGGGCCAGGCCACCGCGGCCACCGGGTTGATGTCTCGCGTCCGGCTTGAACAGAGTTGTATAATTAGGAACCAATTGGTACAAAACAAATGAATGTGAGCGAAACTTGATTGAAAAACCAAGCTGAGCTCTTATGACATTCAAGGTCAGCCTCGTTCTGCCAAAACAGATCCGGGATAGAGAAAGAATGGCCAGACCACGCGAATTTGACATGGATACCGCCGTCGACGGCGCGATGCAGATATTCTGGCGGCTCGGCTATTCGGCAACGAACCTGCCGGAGCTTCTGCATGCCATGGGCCTGTCGCGCGGATCGTTCTACAAGGCTTTCGGTGACAAACACTCAGCCTATCTCGCCGCGCTCGATCATTATGACCGTACCTGCATCGGTTCTGCCGTGGCACTGTTGGCTGACCGGTCGATAGGAGACGGGGCGGAACGAATTCTCAAACTCTTCCAGCAAACGGGTTGCGGCGAGGGTATCGCGCCGCGCGGCTGTTTCGTATGCAACGCAATGGTCGAACTTGGACCGCATGATGAGGCTGTTGCAAAACGTACCACGGCGATGTCGAACCGTCTTCAATCGGCGATTTTCGGTGCGCTCAGCGATATGCCCGAAAGCAAGATGGACGATTTTGCGTCGCGACACCGCAAGGCTGCGATCATTGCGCGGCTTTATCTGGGCGCTCAGGCCATGAGCAAGACCGGAGACGCCGACGCGGACTGGAAAAACCTTCTCGGCGAGTTGCTGAAAGATCCCGCCTAAAAGCCCCGGCGCCGACCTGTCAATCGAACAGGCTCGAGACGGATTCCTCGGCTGCGGTTCGCGTGACGGCTTCGCCGATCAGGTTCGCAGTGGTTATGACGCGGATATTGTGTGCATTTTGTACCGCGGTCGTCGGCTGGATGGAGTCTGTGATCACCAGTTCGGTCAGCTTCGATGCGGTCACACGCGCCACTGCGCCGCCTGACAGGACGCCGTGGGTGATGTAAGCGGTGACGCTGGTCGCGCCGTTTTCCAGCAGCGCCTCGGCGGCGTTGCACAGCGTTCCGCCGGAATCGACAATATCGTCGATCAGGATGCAGTCACGGCCTGACACATCGCCGATCACGTTCATGACTTCGGATTCACCCGGGCGGTCGCGCCGCTTGTCGACAATGGCGAGCAGGGAATCGAGCCGTTTGGCAAGTGATCGCGCACGCACCACGCCGCCCGTATCGGGCGATACGACCATGACGTTGGAAACGTCGTAGTTTTCCTTGATGTCCCGAGCGAGGATCGGCACTGCAAAAAGGTTGTCGGTCGGGATGTCGAAAAAGCCCTGTATCTGGCCGGCATGCAGGTCGAGGGTGAGCACACGGTTGGCGCCGGCTTCGGTGATCAGGTTGGCAACCAGCTTGGCCGAAATCGGTGTGCGCGGGCCGGGCTTGCGATCCTGGCGGGCGTAGCCGAAATAGGGAAGCACGGCCGTGATGCGCCGGGCGGATGCACGCCTTGCCGCATCGATCATGATCAGCAGCTCCATCAAATGGTCGTTTGCCGGGTAGGCGGTCGACTGGATGATGAAAACGTCTTCGCCGCGCACATTCTCTTTTATCTCAACAAATATCTCCTGATCGGCGAAGCGGCGGACAATCGCATTGCCGAGGGGAATATTGAGATAGTTGCAGATGGATTCGGCGAGGACTCTGTTCGAATTGCCCGAAAAAAGTTTCATGGCGCGTTGCCTGTGCTGATACCCCGATGGCCGGCGTTTTACCGGCCTTTGGAGCGATTGCAAGGCCCCGATGTCTCAATATGTGATTTTACCCAGAAATCAGCCCCCGGATGAGGCCTGGGCGCTCCAGCTTATATACTCGGCGATGGTGCGGGCAGCGATGGTTTCCATGGTCGCCTCCTGGACCACATCCCAAGGATCGGCGGCCGTTCCTTGCGCCACCTCCTGTCCGCGGATGCGATGAAGGCGCGTTCCGGAGCCGTCAAGAATATCCCAGACGAAGGCGACGGTTGTCTTGTCACCATCGGCAAAGGCCGAAAAATAGCCCTTCAGAATGTGGCTGCCATCGTTGGCGTTGACGATCACCAGCCCCCGGGCTCGCGCTTCCGAGCCTAGCTGACGCGATAGCGGACGAACCGCGTTGACCGGTGCGCCGATTACCGGCGTGAAGCTGATTGTTGACGCATTGCGGGCGGCGGCGGGGCTTGTGTTGCTCACCGGCGTGCTGGCGGTGGTCTGGCTGGAGGGGATGGCCGGCTGATTAGACGTAACCGGCTGATTAGACGTAACCGGTTGATCCGACGTAACCGGCTGATCTGACGTAAACTGGTCGGCGGGCTGAGCTGGCGCGTCCGGGTTGACCTGTGTCTGCTGATTGCCGGTGCCCACATCCGCCCGCGGTATCAGCCAGGAATCGTCCGTCAGCCGGGTGCTGTTGCAGCCGGCGAGCGCAAGCGCTGCAGCAGTCATCACAATTGCAACAACGGGCTTCTTACGCACGCTATACCCTCTCCAAACAAACCAGCCTATCGGACGATCAGATCCAGATTGTGGGCCGAAAGGGGCGCCGGGTCGTCGTCGGTCGTCAGATAGGTATGTCCGAGCGTCATGGCGGTCCCGGACTCCGAGTCCATAATAATCATATGGACAAACAATGACATATCCGCCCGGATGTTTTGTTCATTGCCGGAATAGAACATTTCCCGTTCCATCCAGCTTGGGGTGAACCGCGCACCGAGCGAATAGCCGCATGCATTGAGCCGGTGCCTTGTCAGCCCGCGCTCTTCCATGACCTTTGCATGGGTAGAGAAAACATCGCCGAAATTGTGGCCTGGGCGCAGGACCTGTTCAATTTCCTCAAGTGCTTCACGGCACACATCGTAAAGTTCGAGCTGGCGTTCGGTCGGTTTGCCGATAACGATGGTGCGCATCATGGCTGCATGGTAGCGCGCAAAGACGCCGGCCCATTCAAGTGTCAGCTGGTCGTTTTCATCAAGCACGCGCCTGCCGGACTTGTAGCGGCAAAGCAGCGCATCCTTGCCGGAGCCGATGACAAATTCATTTCCGGGATAGTCGCCACCGCCGGATAAGACCGCTCCTTGCATGGCTGCGAGGATGTCGGCTTCTTTGCCGCCCGGCTTGATCAGCGGAAGGGCTGCGTCAAGCGCGGCATCGCCGAGGCCTGCCGCGGTCTTGATATAATCGATTTCTGCCGGGCTCTTGATCAGCCGAAGGCCGGAAACCAGACCGGATGCGTCCACCAGATCGCCAAAGGACTGCAACTGATTGTCCAGCTTGCGGCAATTGGCTCCGGTCAGCCCGTGGGTATCGTATTCAATGCCGATGCGTGAACCCAAAAGGTCAAGATCGTTGAGCAGGTTCTTCAGCTCCATGGTCGGATCCGCGTTGGCACGGTCCGTCCAGATGGAGATGTCCTCGATAATGGATGTATGGCGGGCCTGACGCAGATCGGCCGATCGCGTCAGCAAGCGCATGCTTCCATCCGACTTGACGATCAGCGTCTGGAAGAAGCAGAAGCCGAACGTATCATAGCCGGTCAGCCAGTACATGCTCTCCTGCGCAAAGAGCAGCATGACGTCCAGTTCGTTGTCTTGCATGGCGTCGAGGAGGCGGCGCATGCGCCAGCCATATTCTTCCCGTTCAAAGTGCTGAGCCAATTTGTCCTCCATCGACAATGCCAATTGCTGAAATCTGTCGGCCGTAGTCCGGCTCGCTTCGGTGCGTGGTGCGCCGGTAGGAAAAGAACCGGTTTTCATCTGAATAGGTGCAATGTCCGCTTAAGTGCGCCTCTACACCCGACAGGGCGATGCGGTCCAGAACAAATTTTTGCAGATCAAAAAGACTGTGCCCATCGCGGCCGGACGGGGAAAAATATGCGCTAAAACCGTTATCACGTTGACGGAAGCGGTCGACAAATTCGGGACCGACCTCGTATTTGCTGCCGCTGATGCAGGGGCCGACGCAGGCGCGCATATGGTCGCGCCGGGCCCCGAGCTGCTCCATGGCCAAGATCGTATTCTCGACGATGCCGTCAAGCGCGCCCTTCCATCCCGCATGAGCCGCTGCGACGACACCATTTTGCGGATCCGACAGCAGGACCGGGCCGCAATCGGCCGTCAATACACCGACCGCGATGCCCGGCGTTGCGGTGACGATGGCGTCGGCTTTCGGTCTTTCGCCATCATAGCTTCCATCAACCACAAACGGTTGTGCGGAATGAATCTGGTGGGTGGTGGCAAGGCGATCGGCAGACAGGCCGAACCAATTGCTTACGCGCTTTCTGTTTTCGGCGACATGGGTACTGTTGTCATCCGAGCCGAGGCCAACATTCAGGCCACGGTAAATGCCCTCGGAAACGCCGCCGTAGCGTGTAAAAAAACCGTGGCGGATAGCCGGTCCGGCACCGCTGGTTTCCAGAAGATGGCTGGTGATCGGTTCAGGTTGCTCCCGGTCGAGCATGGCTGGCCTCTCAGCTTGTCATCCGGCGGGATCGTGATCAAAGTGCGCCTCTGTGTCAATCGCCGGGTTTATTTATGATGGAAACATCGCTTGCGGATTTGTGGTCGATCCGCGCGAACGGTGGAACGGCAATGGCCGGGCTGCTCAGGCCCAGAACCTTGAAAAGACTGCCCATCTGTCCTTGCCCGTCACCGGCCAGCCGGTTGACGGCTTCACCGATTTGCTGCTGGCGCGCCGGGCCTTTTTCGGCACCGAGCGCACCGGCCCGCTCAAGAAGACCGAGTTCCAGCAGGAAACGGGACTGCGTCAGGATCGGCCAGACCTCAACATTGCCAGCCGCTGCCGCGCGCGCAAGCGCGGTGAAATCGACATGGCTGGTCAGGTCACTTTCGCCTGGGGCCTCGAAAACATCGACATAGCGGTGATCGCGCACGGCTTGCAGCGTATCGCCGATGCCGCCGCCGATGAAGCCATAGTCAACGGTCAGGGCGCAACCGCCGTCAGCGGCAAGACGTGCCGCGATACGGCTCATCAGCGCCTCGCGGGCCGGAGCGACTTCCACGATGTCACCTGGTTTTGCCGCAGCCGGCGTATCGCCCGGAGCAAGCGAGGCTGTGCCTGCCTGAAAGACCAAATTGGAGTTGTCGTCCAAAGCAACGGTTCGTTCCCTGAAGCCATTGTCTGTATTGATGAATTGCCTGATCGGTATTGCGTCAAAAAGCTCGTTGCTGAAGAGAAGCGAAAAGCCTCTCGGGGTTTCGTCGATATCGGTGTGCCAGTGGTTTTCGAACGGTGCGTCGTTCAAGGTTTGACGCTGTAGCTCGCTCAGCTGCGGGCTGGTTTCGACTAGGTGCCCCGTGGCGGAAGAGGCAAGGTCGGGTGCGACGCCGGCAAGGGTCCGTTGCACATCGGCCATCAGCGTGCCGCGGCCCGGACCGATTTCGATCAGGCGGACATTGTTCGGCTTTCCGTGGGCCTGCCAGCACAGCGCCAGAAAGATGCCGATCATTTCTCCGAACAACTGGCTGATCTCGGGCGCAGTCGTGAAGTCGCCGCGTGTTCCGAAGGGATCACGGGTTTGGTAATAGCCGTATTCGGGATCGCTGAGGCAGGATGAAAAATAGTCGGCGACGCTCATCGGTCCCATGGTTTCAATAAGCCGTGCCAGCTTGCGGGCAAGGGGTGTGGTCACTTGGCTGCGCCGTCCTCGGCCGCCACGGCGCTCGTCGCGGGTGGTTTGGCATAGGCCATGGCGATCACACCGATTGCCACCATGGGCAGGGAAAGCAGCATGCCCATCGTCAGCCAGCCGCCGAAGAGGTAGCCGATATGGGCATCCGGCTCGCGGAAGAACTCAACAAAAATGCGGCTTGCGCCGTAACCGGCGAGGAACGCACCGCCGATATAGCGGGGGCGCGACAGCCGGCCGAAGCGGAAAATGAGGACCATCAAGACAAAAAACAGGATGGGGCCTTCGAGAATGGCCTCGTAAAGCTGGCTGGGATGGCGTGGTTCCGGCCCGCCGGTCGGGAAGACAACCGCCCATGGCACGTCGCTCGGCCGGCCCCAGAGTTCCGAGTTGATGAAATTGGCGAGCCGGCCGAGGAACAGGCCCACCGGCGCGGAGGCGGCGACAACGTCAAACAGGCTCCAGACAAGGATGCCGCGTTTCCTGGCAAAGATGATCATGGCGACGATCGTTCCGATCAGACCGCCATGGAACGACATGCCGCCTTTCCAGACCTCGAGGATACGCAGCGGATTATGCGCAAAAGCGCCGAAATCATAAAAGAGGATGTAACCGAGCCGTCCGCCCAATACGATGCCGACTGCGGACCACAGGAGGAAATCGTCGATGTCGGCCTGAGTCATGGCCGGTTTGTCGTTGAACCAGAGACGTTCGGTTCCGGCCAGGGTGCGAGCGTAGCGCCAGCCGATCAGTATGCCGGCCACATAGGCAAGGCCGTACCAGTGAATGGCGAGCGGGCCGATGGAGATCAGCACCGGGTCGATGTTCGGAAATGGCATCGCAGCCTGAATGGGGTCCATGGTTCGTCCAAAGGGTCGTCACAGGTGAGGCGGACCATGCAGGCGCCAAAGGCTGCGGTCAAGGGTTGCATCCACAGCACCGAGCGCTTACCTGATGATTGAAGGCAAGCAGGTTTTTCAGATCAGCGGAGGCAAGACAATGACCACAGGCCCAAACCGCATTCTTGATGATTTCGCCAAACTTATGACAGACGCGGCAGGCGCTGCGCAGGGCGTTCGCGGTGAGATCGAAACCGCGTTGCGGACGCAGGCCGAACGCGCGCTTAACTCGATGGATGTCGTGCAGCGGGAAGAGTTCGAAGCGGCCCGCGAAATGGCGGCCCGTGCGCGCGACGAGAATGAAGCGCTTCTTTCGCGCATCGATGCGTTGGAAAAGCGCATAGCCGAGCTTGAAGGCGGCGCAAAGCCAAAGACGACACGGCGCAAAACTGCTGCGGCCGGTAAGGCAAAGTAATTTTTTTGCAATGCGGCCGGCCGTTCTGTCGGGCCGCAAAAATCCTTACGGCTGAATCGTTTACTGGTTCAGCCTCAGGAACTGATTCACCACGTATCCACATGCGATTTCACCGAGCCGCCAATTTGGGGGTGGCGCTGTGACTCTGCCGTTATACACTGATTTTAAATGATGATTCGAGGCGGGCCGCAGACTTCCGTTCTGGGTACATAAAAGGAGCGGCCCTGCAATAGTCAGTAGCGTAAGTTTGTTAATCCGGGTTCAGGTAAGAGCACGGCACGAGGCCGCTGTGCTCAAGCGAATCGAAATTCGGGAGAAAAGGTGCGGCATGAGCCTTTTGGAATTTGAATATGAACGCGAACTCAATCCTGTGGACATGATTGAGTATGTCGCGGCAAACAACGATTGGTCGTTCGAGCGGGCAGGCGAAGACGAGATCGCCATGACCGTACAAGGGCGCTGGTCGGACTATCACATTTCCTTTTCGTGGATGGAGGATTTCGAGGCCCTTCATCTTGCGTGTGCATTCGACATCAAGGTTCCTGACAAGCGCGTCAACGAAGTGGTCAAGCTCCTGCATCTGCTCAACGGGCAGATTCTTATGGGTCATTTCGATTTCTGGCAGCAGGAAGACGTCGTGATTTTCCGCCAGTCGCTGCTTCTGGCAGGCGGTGCGGAGCCGACAAACCAGCAGGTTGAAGTGCTCCTTTCGAGCGCATTGGAAACGTGCGAGCTCTATTTCCAAGCCTTCCAGTTCGTCATATGGTCCGGTATGGACGCCAAGAGCGCCACCGAAACCGTGCTCTTCGAGACTGTCGGAGAAGCCTGACGCCTCAGGAGGCTTGAACAGATATGACATCCGGTTCCGTTGTGCTGGTCGGCGCCGGCAATATGGGCGGCGCGATGATGCGCGGTTGGCTTGCGTCCGGTATAGAGCCCGGATCGATTGTCGTCGTGGATCCATCGCCTCAGCCCGCGATGGCCGAATACCTCAAAACAAACGGTATTCGCCATTATGTATCGGCTCCATCCGATGTGACGGCGTTGGCGCTTGTCATTGCCGTCAAGCCGCAAATGATGGGCACGGTGCTGCCGCAGCTCAAGCCTCTTGTCGGGGCCGATACGGTTTCAATATCCATTGCCGCCGGAACGCCGATCGCAACGATGGAGCGGCATCTTGGCGAGACGGCCATTGTGCGCTCGATGCCGAACACACCGGCAATGGTGGGGCGCGGAATTACGGCGGCGGTGGCAAACGGACTGGTCGACAAGGCGCAACACGACCGGGCACATAGATTGCTGGCGGTGACCGGTCCGGTCGAATGGCTCGACGATGAAGGGTTGCTTGACGCCGTTACGGCCGTGTCGGGCAGTGGGCCTGCCTATATTTTTTACCTGGTGGAATGTATGGCGGAGGCCGGCCGAAAGGCAGGTCTGGATGCCGACCTTTCCATGCGGCTCGCAAGGGCAACCGTATCGGGGGCGGGGGAATTGCTTTTCCAGTCCGACGATGAAGCGGCGACACTTCGCAAAAATGTCACGTCCCCCGGCGGAACGACGGCCGCGGCGCTTGAAGTGTTGATGCGCGAGGGTGGAATGCAGGCGCTCTTCGACGAGGCGCTTGCCGCAGCGGCTCAAAGATCGCGCGAACTGGCGGAACACGGGTGAAGCATGGCTGAGACGATTTCATTGGCTGATTTCGAAAAGGTCGAAATTCGTGCAGGCACGATTGTCGAGGCCGAACCCTTTCCCGAGGCGCGTAAGCCGGCGATCAAGATGAAAGTCGATTTCGGCCCGGAAATCGGTATCCGCAAATCCTCCGCGCAGATCACGAAACACTATGAGCCGCAGGCGCTTGTCGGACGCCAGGTGATGGGTGTTGTCAATTTCCCACCGCGTCAGATCGGTCCCGTCATGTCCGAGGTTCTCGTGCTTGGATTTCCGGACGAGGAGGGCGAGGTCGTGCTCGCCGCCATCGACAAGCCGGTGCCGGATGGCGGCCGGCTGTTTTAGGACGTTTCGATTTAGACCGTAAACGCTCTATAGCCTGACTTTTCTCAAGGAATGATCTGTGCGCCGAGCACTGCGTAATCGAAACCGTCGGCCCGTCCGCCCAGGTGCCTTGCCAGGAACCGCTCGATCTGCCGGAACATGAGTATGCGCTGCTGCCAGGTCATGTTCCCGATTGTATGGCCGGCTCCGTCGATGATCGTGTATTGCACATCCTTGCCGGCATCGCGCAGAGCCTCCACCATTCGGTCGGCCTGATCGCGGATGACGCGTACATCGTTTGCACCCTGGATAATCAGCATCGGTCCGCTTGCGTTCTGGGCATTGTAAAGCGGCGAGCGCGATCGAATATCGGCAAGGCTATCGGGATCGTCCGGGTCGCCGATATATTTTCGATACCAGTCCGGCCACCCGGTCCAGTAGACCGGAACTTCCTGCAGCATGGTGGAGATGTCGCTTATGCCGTTGATGTTGATCCCGGCAGCAAAAAGCTCGGGATTTTGCGTCATGGCGGTCATTGTCTTCAGCCCGCCGAAACTGCCACCCATGACGGCAACGCGATCCGGATCGGCAATGCCCTGGTCGACTGCCCATTGACGCGCGTCGACGATGTCCTGATGCATTTTGCGGCTGACTTCACCCACGGCTGCCTCCCGGAAGGCGCGGCCATAACCGCTGCTGCCGCGATAGTTTACGTTCAAAACCGCGTAACCGCGATTGGCAAGCCACAGGGCCAAGTCGTCGGACCCCCAACGCGTTCGGGCAACCGGCCCGCCGTGAATCAGCATTACCATCGGCGCCGGTCCGGCGACGCCCTTTGGACGTGTAAGATAGGCCGGGATGGCAAGACCGTCACTGGCGATGATATCCACAGGCTCCATGTCGGAGAGCTCCGGAGCATAAGCGGCGATCGTCGGGGCTTCGATCATCTCAACCGTGCCCGATGACATGTCGACGAGGTATTTCGTCCAGCCCAGCCTGTCGTCCTCGACCTCCCAGATTGCCTTGGAGAAGTCGCTTGTGGCAGAAACGAGATGAAAGGATGCCTCCTCAGGTGCATCGATCCGGTCGACCATCGCCTTTATGTTCCGGTCGAAAAAAAACCGTTCCTGATATCCGGGATACGTCACGGCCATCAAAGGCTCGCGTGTTACCGGATGGCTTCTGACCCAGCTGATATCGACCTTGTCGTGGGCATAGAGCACGTCTTCATCCCCGGCCTCGACATCCTTCAGGATGAGTGCGCTCTTGTCGCGGCCAAGGTTCGATATTGCGAGCATGCGGCCTTTTTCATCGGGTTCGGCCAGAACATGGAAACTCTCTTCCATGCCACCCTTCGCAATCTCATTCCATCCAGCTTGGGTCTTTGCTTCCAACGTCCAGCGGTTTTGTGCACCAACGACCTTTCGTGCGAAGACATCGCCCTTGCGGTCGAATGACCATGTGACGGCCCGGTCGGAAATCAGATCCAGCGCTTCGGTCTCTCCGCTGTCGAGATTGAGCCGGTAAAGATCAAACTTGCTCCGATCACGTCCATTGTGAGAGATCAAAATCTCCGCCCCGGCATCCGGCGGTATTTGTGCTATCCATGCTTTCACATCCCTGCCGAAATCATAGGTGCGGGGCTTGGCATCCTTCCTGGTCACATCCACCGACACGAGCTGATCGTTCTCCCAGCCGTCCCGGTCGGCCAGGTAAAGGAGGTAGCGGCTGTCCGCCGACCACGCATACCAGCGCACGCGGTCAGGTGTTTGGAACGTATTGGCCGCTTCTTCATTGAGGTCGCGCACCCACAAGGCCGGTTTGAACCACTTGCTTTCAAGCCAGGCCATACGTTTCCCGTCGGGCGAAAGGCGGAAACGCCACCGCGACGAGGCATCTGCATAAAATGCACGCAGCGGCACGAGTTCGGGCAGGTCAGCGTTTTTCAGCGCCGGATGTGATGCTGAAACCGGAGGAAAGACGATGACAACAAGACCGACGGCCACCCCTGCGAGCAGAACGGCGGCCAAGAGAACTTTCCGCAACAAATGCTGACCCTCAACTCTGTTTGGATTGTGCCACTTTCAAACTGAACCATGGCCACAATATTGCCGATGCAGTCAACTTGGTGCTGCAGCTTTTCGGAAGATATATACCCATCAGGCGTTGCCTTTTGGCAGACTGCGACGATGTGTCAGGACGGGGCGCTCCGCTTCGAATTGAAAGCGTGGAGGATGCAGACTATCTGCGGATCTTGGTGCGGACCGCGCTCTCGAAATAAACGCGTGTCGGCCGATAAGCTTTCTACCTGTGTTACTTCTGTCACCTTGCCGAAATACCAGAAAGATGACGCGGACAAGCAACGGGTTTTCGGTGAGGCAATTCAGCAAGAACGATGCGGATTGTGGTGCCCATCACCTTCGGGCTCAAAAGAGGCACCCGGGCACTGCTCAGGCCGATTGTGTCGGAAACCTGTGAAAAGACGGAGTGAGGCATGCTGCCAACATCTGATTTTCTTGCAGGCAAGCGCGGCCTGGTGGTTGGCGTTGCCAACGAACAGTCAATCGCGGCGGGGTGCGCGCGGGTGTGCCGTGGCTTTGGCGCCGATATCGCGATGACTTACCAGTCGGAAAAAGCCCGCAAGTTTGTCCAGCCTGTCGCGGACGCGGTTGAAAGCGAACTGTTTCTGCCGATGGACGTTACCGACATGGCGCAGATGGATGCGGTGTTCGAAGCGATCAGGACACATTGGGGCCGGCTGGATTTTCTGGTGCATTCCGTTGCCTACTGCCCGGCGGACGATCTGCACGGGCGCGTCGTCGATTGTTCCCGCGACGGCTTCGGGACAGCGATGGACGTCTCGGTGCATTCGCTCATTCGTCTGGCAAAGCGAGCCGAGCCTTTGATGTCAGAGGGCGGCACAATCCTGACCGTGTCTTATCACGGAGCGGAACGGGTGGTGGACCATTACAACGTCATGGGTCCGGTGAAGGCGGCTTTGGAAGCGACCGTGCGCTATCTGGCCGTCGAACTGGGTCCAAAGGATATCCGCGTCAATGCGATGTCTCCTGGTCCGCTGGAAACCCGCGCAGCATCGGGGATCGCTCATTTTGACGTGTTGATCGAAGATGCCAAGAAACGGTCGCCATTGCAGCGTCTGACGACGATCGAGGAAGTGGGTGCGATGGCGGCCTGCCTGGTATCGGATCTTGCGCGCTCCGTGAGCGGCAACACCTCGTATATTGACGGAGGCCACCATATTGTCTGATCACAATGTCAGCATGCGATATGTCGAAAATCCGGACCAGTCACTGACGTTCCAGAAGTCCGCCGGTATCGGCGATAGGGTTGGCGTGCGTGTGACCATTGCCGAAAAACACATTGAAAAGAAACGCTTGACCCCGGATTGCCAATGTATGAATGGTGACGGCGAGCTGGCTATCACCGGGCAGGCCGCGGTGCATGCGCCTGAGAGGAAAACCCGCAGGTCCCCGGCGGCAATGGCCGCACTGTTTAACGAGGCAATGCAATAATGACCGGTATCCTGACTTTGAACGCCGGATCGTCATCGATCAAATTCGGTCTCTACAATGATGCACCGGAACCAGAACAGCTGGTTGACGGGCAGGTCGACGGAATTGGCGGTTCCGCGCGGCTTGAACTTCATGCAAAAGCGGCAAAGACCTCGATCGACGTGGACGCGCCCACACAAGCCGCCGCACTTGAGGTGGCGATGCGGGCTTTGTCACCGCATATGAGTGGTCTTGAGATTTCGGGTATTGGCCACCGGATTGTGCATGGCGGTATGGAATTCGTCGAACCGGTCGTGTTGACGCAGGATATTTTGGATGGCCTTGCGGAACTTGAACCGCTGGCGCCGCTGCACCAGCCGCATAATCTGGCCGGTGTTGCGGCAGCGCGGGCGGCGTTTCCGAATGCCGTCCAGATCGGCTGTTTCGACACGGCCTTTCATCGCGGCCATCCCTGGGTTAATGACACGTTTGCTTTGCCGCGCAGTTATTATGAACAGGGCATTCGGCGATATGGATTTCACGGGCTCAGCTACAACTATATCACCGGTGTGATTGCCGAACGGTTTCCGGATTTACACAAGGGCCGCATCATAGTCGCCCATCTGGGCAATGGCGCGTCTATGTGTGCGATACGCCAGGGTAAAAGCGTCGGCTCCACCATGGGTTTTTCCGCGCTTGACGGTTTGCCGATGGGTACGCGCTGCGGTCAGATTGATCCGGGCGTCGTCCTGCACCTGATCACGCAGAAGGGTATGGCACCGCAGGATCTGATGCACATGCTTTATCACGAGAGCGGGCTGTTGGGACTGTCCGGATTCACTGGTGATATGCGGGAGTTGCTGGCTTCAGACCGCAAGGAGGCCAGACAGGCTATCGATTACTACGTGTTCCGGGCGCGTCGTGAAATAGGTGCGTTGTCGGCTGTCCTGTGCGGCGTTGATGCGCTTGTTTTCTGCGGGGGTGTCGGGGAGAACGCAGGACCGATCCGTGAACGCATCGTTGAGGGTCTGGACTATCTGGGGATCGGTATCGATCCGGAAAGGAATTCCGAAAACGCGTTGGATATAGGCAATGGCCGCACACGCGTAATGGTCATTCCCACGGATGAGGAACGCGTCATCGCGCGTGCTGTGCATAGGAAGAAACATCACGGTACAGAGGACAACACAACTCGCCGTCTTTTTGCATAGCTTACCTTAACCCCCGGTCACCCCATATGATTTTGCCTCAGCGGCTGTGATGTCATCGGGGGTCTGCCGAAGATGGCCGACTGAGACAGGGCGATGGTCCATCGCAATGGTGCAGTTCTGTCTTCAATGTTAGCGAACTCTTAGTGCCTCTGGTTCAAACGGCTCTTTGACCAGGCGGGAGGAGGGGAGCAATCATGGCGATTCTTCATATTATCGAAGGCCCTGTCGGCGCAGGGAAAACGACCTACGCGATCCAATTGAGTCGGGATCTTTCGACACCGCCTCTGGTTCTGGACAAGTGGATGGTGACCCTGTTTCAGGCGGACCGACCCGAAACCGGGTTGTGGTCCTGGTATGCTGAACGAAAGACCCGCTGTGTTTCGCAGATACTGTCGGTGGCTTACAGCCTTCTTGATCTTGGACAGGATGCGATTGTCGAGCTTGGCCTCGTTAAGGTCGAGGACCGTTTGAAGCTCTATGAGGCGTTGGATTCGGACGGCCGAACATATCGGGTCCATATCCTTGACACATCGCGGGATGAACGTCACCGGCGCGTCATTCAAAGAAATGCGGTAAAGGGCGAGACATTCGCCATGCATGTCAGCGATGAAGTGTTTTACCTGGCTTCGGATATGTGGGAGCCGGTTGAGGCATCAGAGCAGCAAGGCCGCGAAGGCAGTTTCCATTTCGAAGTCTAACAGTTGCATCTTCGAGCAGCCTGCGCCGGTCGCTACAAAGGTGCTTTCAAGCCTGTTTCCTTGTCATGCGGGGACGCGGATGACGGCCTGGAGGCCTCCCATCGGGCTGTCTGAAAGGGTGATGTCGCCGCCATGGCTGCGAGCGATATCGCGGGCGATGGCAAGGCCGAGGCCGGTGCCGCTGCTGTCCTGATTGCGTGCTTCGTCGAGGCGGAAGAACGGTTTGAAGACGTCTTCGCGCAATTCAGCCGGGATGCCGGGCCCGTCGTCGTCGATGGCGATGGTCAACCAGCCGGTGCGGATTGTTGCCTGTACCTTGATGTTTTGAGCATGACGGCAGGCGTTTGATGCGAGATTGATGACCAGCCGGGAAAAGGCGTTTGGTCGAACCTTGACGAGCGGCTGCCCATCGATTGCGCAGGTGATGTTGCGGCCGTGAAGCCCGGCATGTTCATCGAGCTTTGCGAACAGTTTCTGCAGATCCAGTTCACCGACATCTTCCTGTGCTTCGCCGCGGGCAAAGGACAGATAACCCTCCAGCATCGACTGCATATCGTCGATGTCGTCGTTGAGGCGGGCGGTCTCGGCTTCGTCGCCGACGAGGGCAAGCTGCAACCGGAAACGGGTCAGGATGGTGCGCAGATCATGACTGACGCCGGTGAGCATGGCGGTGCGCTGTTCGATCTGTCGTTCAATCCGCTCGCGCATGCGAATAAAGGCAAGGCCGGCGCGGCGGATTTCATCGGCGCCGCGGGGGCGGAAATCCTCCGGCATCTTCTGGCCCTTGCCGAAACTTTCGGCAGCATCCGCAAGGCTCAGGATCGGCCTGATCTGGCCGCGCAGGAAGAGGATCGCAATGATCAAAAGCACCATTGAGGTTCCGACCATCCACAGAAGGAAAATATGCGTGTTTGATGCATAGGCCTGGCTGCGGCGGGCAAACACACGCAGAACCTTGTCATCGAGCAGGATGCGGATCTCGACCAGGTTGGAATCGCCGATCGTGTCGATCCAGAATGGACGCTTTATCTGCTTGGTGATCTCTTCGCTCAGGATGGAATCCAGAATCGAGAAGAACGGCTTTGATCGCGGAGCCGGCAGCGCACCCTCCGGCTCAATCGCGATGTTGAGCTGCAGCCGATCGCGGGCAATGCGGGTGATTTCATCAAAATTGGCGTCCTGTGGGTAGGTGTCGATCACGTCGATGATTGCGGCGATGTCGCGGGTCACTGCCGTCGACAGGCGCTGAGTCACGGTTTGCCAATGTCGCTCCATGAAAACGAAGGCGATGACCGATTGCAGGATCACCATCGGCAGGATGATGATGAGCAGCGTACGACCGTAAAGACCCGTCGGGATGCGGCGGGTGAACCAGCGTGTGTAGCGCCTTATGCCTCTTGGCGGATAGCGTTCGTATTCGCGCCTTATGGAATCGATCGTCGTCATAAACCGGTCCTGCACGCGCGGCCATTGCCGGGAGCTGCCTGCACCGCGCCGACCCCTTATAGCAAAGAAACCGCGGCCCGGCCTGACAAAATGACGTTAAATGATTGGCCGGGCTGGGGAAAATTAAGGGGGCAGTCCCTACTCTACGCTGAGCCGGTAGCCGATGCCACGCACGGTCTGCAGCCACATGGGATTGGCCGGGTCTTCCTCGATCTTGCGGCGCAGGCGGTTAATCTGGACGTCGATCGTCCGCTCGCCGATATCGATATCTTCTCCAACCAGCTCGTGGCGGGGAATGGTTTCTCCCGGACGCTGGGCGAAATGGACCATGATTTCCTGTTCGCGGTCCGTCAGGCGTACGACTTCCGGGCCGCGTTTCAACTCACGGCGGGCAAGGCCGAATGTGTAGGGTCCGAAGACAATCTGTTCGATCTGCGGAATTTCGGGTGGGCCGCCGCGCTTGAGAATGTTGTTGATGCGCAGCACAAGTTCGCGCGGGTCAAACGGTTTTGCCAGATAATCATCGGCGCCAGCTTCGAGGCCTTCGAGGCGGCTGTTGATCTCCGCGAGGGCCGTCAGCATCAGGATCGGTACGTCGCGTATTTCACGCAGATCCTTGGTCAGCGCGACGCCGGTTTCGCCCGGCATCATGACGTCCACGATCAGCAGATCGAACTCGAGTCCTTCCAGCTTGCGCCGGGCCGCGGCCGCATCCGCAGCGGTGGTGACGCGAAAACCCTGGTCGCTCAGATAGCGGTTCAAAAGATCGCGAATTCGCGTGTCGTCGTCCACGACAAGCAGATGTGCAGCGTTGTCGGAAAGCGCTTCAGCCGTCATGCCGCCTCCTCATCGTCCGTTTCCCAAACCTCTTTGCTCAATCCCGGTCTACCATGCCTTTCAGGAACTGCCTGATAAGCTTTTGCCCCTCGGGATTGATGCCCCTTAGTGCTTCGGTTATGCGGCGAGACTGTGGCCGAGCCAGTTCCAGAGCCAGTTCGCGGCCCTTATGGGTGGGGTAGAGCCGCCTTTGCCGGCGGTCATTCGGACCTTCAACCTGATGAATGTAGCCCGAATCCACCAGTTGCTTAAGGACCCGCGCCAGGCTCTGCTTGGTTATCCGGAGCGTATCGAGCAGATCGGCAACCGTCATGCCGGGCTGACGATTGACGAAGTGGACAACTCGGTGGTGCGCCCGTCCGAAACCGAATTTTTCAAGGATCGCATCCGGATCGGAGGTGAAATCGCGATAGGCGAAGTACAGCATTTCGATGATCTCGAAATCAATCCCGTCACTTTCGGAAAGCGGCCCGGTTATGGTGTCGGCGTCCGGTTCTTTACGTGCCCTGTCGGACGGCATGGCGTCTGTCCCTTTCAAAATCATCCAACTGGCCGACATAAAATTTCAAATATGTCAGCCTTGTTGACATAATTTGATGCTATTGATAGCCTCAAGCTGCGTCAAGGATGTAAAACCCTCCACGAACACGGCCCCGGCGTTTATGCGGCTTTTCAAGTCGAACGCTCAAATCCCGGTTCTTTACGGGCGTTTCTCATATCCGGCGACTACAATATCCAAACAAGCGCGACAGCGCTGGAGGTAACGGCAATGGCATCGGTCCCTTTCGATCAGCTTGAGGGCGAAATCTGGTACAATGACGAGTTTGTTCCGTGGAAGGACGCCAAGCTGCATGTGCTGTCCCACGGTCTGCACTATGCCAGTTCGGTGTTCGAAGGCGAGCGTGCCTATGGCGGTGTGATTTTCAAGCTGCGCGAGCACACGGAAAGACTGCACAAATCCGCTGAACTTCTTGGTTTCGAGATCCCCTACAGCATCGAAGAAATCGACGAAGCCTGCAACGAACTCCTGAAACGCCAGGGTTTTGAGGATGCCTATGTGCGGCCGATTGCATGGCGTGGCAGCGAAATGATGGGCGTTTCAGCACAGCACAACCGGATCAATCTGGCCATCGCGATCTGGCAATGGCCGTCCTATTTCAAACCGGAAGAGCGGCTCAAAGGCATTCGTCTTGACATGGCGACCTACCGGCGCCCGGATCCGGCCACGATCCCCTGCGAATCCAAAGCCGCAGGCCTTTACATGATCTGCACGCTGTCCAAGCACGAGGCTGAATCAAAGGGCTATGCGGATGCGCTGATGCTCGACTGGCGCGGACAGGTGGCTGAAGCGACCGGCGCCAATGTGTTCTTCGTCAAGGACGGGGTCATACATACACCGACGCCTGATTGTTTCCTTGACGGCATTACCCGCCGCACTGTGATCGAGCTTGCGCGCAAGCGCGGCTACGAAGTTGTCGAACGGGCCATTATGCCGGAAGAAATGCAAGGCTTTGAGGAGTGTTTCCTGACCGGCACGGCTGCGGAAGTCACACCGGTTTCGGAGATTGGCGAGTATCGTTTCTCGGTCGGTGAGATCACTACCAATCTGGTGAACGACTATGCGCAGGCTGTTCAGCCGGTGCGCGAGGCGGCCGAGTAGGGCGAGTCTCATCTGTTTATCACAGGGCGCGCGCCAATCCGGTTGCGCGCCTTTTATTTTGCCTTCTTCTTTGAGAACCCAGACACATCAACACTCAGGAATATGACCATGGGCCAGATTCAGGCCGGCATCGTGCCGGTGACCGATTTCCAGCAGAACTGCACGATCCTTTTTGATTCTGACAGCAAAAAGGGTGTTGTGGTCGATCCGGGCGGGGATGTTGCTGCCATCCAGGACGTTCTTGAAAAGAATGACATCACAATCGAGGCAATTTGGTTGACGCACGGACACATTGATCATGCCGGAGGCGCGATGGACCTGAAAGAAGCGCTGGATGTGGCAATTGTCGGTCCGCATGAGGATGACCGGCCATTGCTTGAGGGCCTTGAGGATCAGGCGCGCATGTTCGGTCTTGCCGGCGGTGTACGCAACGTTACTCCTGACCGGTGGCTCGCCGAGGGTGAGAAGGTCTCATTCGACGGGCACACATTCGATGTTTATCACTGCCCGGGTCATGCGCCGGGCCACGTGATATTCTTCAACCGCGATGCAGGCTTTGCCCATGTGGGCGACGTGCTTTTCCGCGGATCGATCGGGCGCACCGACCTTCCGGGCGGCAACCATCAGCAATTGCTCGATTCCATTCGCGACAAGGTTCTGCCGCTCGGGGACGAGGTCGGCTTTATCTGCGGTCACGGCCCCGGCGGACGGATTGGCGAGGAGCGCCTGACCAATCCGTTCCTCAAGGGTCTTTAGCGTGCGATACAGAAGTGATCGTAACCGTCATAACCCCTGAAATTGCCCGTTGCAGGGTTGAATGAACGATAGCGCTGGCTGCAGTAGCGATACCACTCGTCGGTCCAGGGCTCATATTTGCCTTCCGCATAAACCGGTGAAGGCCGGGGGGCGGGCGGGTAATAGTCGTGCGAAGGCCGGTCGTAGGCGCTGGGCGGCGGATTGTATGCGCGTGGCGGCGGCGAGTAACGGCGCTGAGGGGGAGGGCTGCTCAGCAATGCGCCGGTGATCAGCGCGCCGGCGGCAAGGCCCAGAATGCCGTATAGAACGGCGTCGTCACCATTGTTCCTTTCGATGACAACAGGACCGCGCTTGCGTTTGTGTTTGCGAGGCTTGGGACCGTACCAGCCACGATCGCCATAGTGGTCATGGTAGTGGCGTTTGCCATGGTCATGGGCGTAGGATTGTGAGAGCGGCGCAAGGGTTGCGGCTGTGACCGCGAGCGTTGCGACGAGTACTTTGACCGGATTTCCCATCTTACATTCCTCTCAATGTCATCCTGATGTGATGCGTCTCTTACCTGGAATGGCAGCCTAGTCGGCGCTGCCTGAACCGAAGCTGAACACAACTGCACACAACAAAAAGCCGGGCGTCTGCCCGGCGTTCTGCAATGGTGGAATGTTCAACGGGTCAACGCCCGCCGGCAATTGCCCCGCCGACGATGGCGCCAGCCGCAAAACCCAAAAGGCCAAGGGCTGCGGCATTGCTGTTGCCTTTGTGGACGACGGCAGGCGGGCGGTGTTTGTTGTAGCCGCGCGGATAATGGGCACGGGGGCCCTTCTTGTAGTAGCCGGGGGCCTTTTTATAGCTATAGTGCTTGCCGTATTCAGCTGGTTTGCCGGTGCCGGCCATCGCGCCGGTGGCAGGGATGACAGCGGTCGCAAGGACAGCCGTGATGGCAATTGCGGTACGTGAGAAGACGTTCATTGTTTCTGATCCTTGTTTGGAACGGCGGAGAGCAAGGCCCTCTTTTCGGATCAGACCCTATTGGTCGGGCAATGAACGGAAACTGAATGGAAGCCTCTGAAATATTAAAGAAAATTAATGTGGACTCGGCAAAAAAAACGGCCGCCGGCTGTTGCCGGACGGCCTTTACGCGGTGCCTGTGACCGGTTTATTCCACAATCGTCAGATTGACGGCTTTCGGTCCCTTTCCACGACGGTCAGGCTCGGTATCGAATGATACCTTCTGGTTCTCCATCAAGGAGTCCAGGCCTGAATCCTTCAGAGCGGAAATATGAACGAAGATATCAGACTCGCCGCTATCGGGTTTGATAAAACCGAAACCCTTATCGGTATTGAAAAACTTTACAGTGCCAGTCTCGGCCATGCTTTCAGGTCCTCTTTAATGTCCGCAGGCAATCGCCCGCACGTCGTCGGTTTTACCCGTTTTGCGGGTAAGACAGGCAGTTCTCGAAAGTTTCGGAAAGGTCCCTGTTATCGTGATCCCGTGTGCTTTGTTTTTAGCATGATCTGGATTCACCCGGAATTTTATGCGTCTCCGGTCCGCATGGCTATCAGTAGGTTTCCCGTGTTCGCAAATTGCCCGAACGCACGATAGAGTGATGCAGGCGGCAAAAATAAGCAAGAAAAAGTTTTATGACAGATTTGTATTGCAACTCACATGGGCAACGAAAACCCCTGTGCCCGCGAAAGATTTAAGAAAAAATCCCGTTGAGGATCAGCTAGATGCGACAAAATGCGTCAATTGCCAAAGGAGCGTTTAGTCGCGGGCGTGCACAGTTTCGGCAAGTTTTGCTCTGTTGTGGCGCCTTTTCAACCTTGACGGAATAATCTCAACGGCAAGGATCGCCGCGAATATCAATGCACAGCCAAGATAGCCGACCGCGCTTATCTTTTCGCCGAGCAGAACGACGCCAAAGAGCGCCGCGAACAGCGCCTCGGATGAGAGGAATATCGCGGCCTGGGCCGATGTTGTGTAGCGCTGGCCGATTGCTTGCAACGTGAACGCGAGACCGCTTGAAAAAATGCCGCTATAGAGAATTTCCGGCGCAGCATCCAGGATAGCCGGCCAGCGGATGGGCTCGAACAGCATGGCGGCGACAAATGCCAGAACCGCACAGGAGCCGAACTGAATGACGGATAACATCAGCGGACGTGCCGAGCGGGTGCCGTAGACGCCGACAAGCAAGACCTGAAATGCCCAGAACACGGCGCAGATGATCACAAGAACGTCTCCGCCATTGAGCGCTGTGATGCCTCCGCCGCTCAGCAGCCATATACCGGCAAGGGCAAGGAAAGAGGATGGCCAGACGACGGGATGCGGTTTCCGGCGCAGGAATATGACCATCAAAAACGGGACAATAACCACGTAAAGGCCGGTCAGAAAGCCGGCATTGGTAACGGTTGTTGTCAAAAGGCCGACCTGTTGGGTGGCCATGCCGGCGAAAAGGACGACGCCGATCACGACAAAGCCATTGAACTCTCCGGGTTGCAAGGCTGTGCTTGCCCTCTTTGCTTCCAGAAGCGCAAAGGGCATGACAACAATCGTTGCCAGCAGGAACCGCAGGCTGACAAAAAGCATCGGGCCGATGGCGTCCATGGCTGTGCTTTGAGCAACGAAGCCCATGCCCCATACGGCGCCTGCCAGCAGCAGAAGCAGATTTGCCTTCGTCCGGCTCATATTGATCAAAACACCCGATTGTCTGCTCGCGACAGATGCGACGCGCAAACGCCTGCTCTATCAGCGGTCCGGTCCTGCGGCAAGCGATGCGTCGGAGAGGTCAGACTTGGCTGAGATAGGCTTCCAGTCGTGCCCGGTTGGCGCCGAAGTCTTTCTGGCCAAGCTGCGCACGTGCATAAGCCATGACACCCGTTTGGCCATCGGGCATCTCTACAAGCTGGAAGCTGACAAGATCTGGAAAGCGCATCCGCGGGGAATAGGTGACGAAGCGCAGATGTCCCGGGTCGGTTTCGTCATCGACACGGCGGGCCAGCGGATCTGCCGCAGCAACTTGATCGGCAATGCGAGCGGCGAGTTGTTCCGGCTTCTCACTGAAGGCCGGAAGGGTGAAGTCACAATCGTCGCGCAGGTCTGCGGTGCAGGCCAACGCATCGTTCGCAGTCGGACTGCGCTTTACGGTCGACAGATCCACGCGGCCGCGATCCGGATTGCCGGCAATCATCAACCAGCTGCGCTCGCGTCCGTAGAGAATAAAAAATATGGCGATGCAGATGAAGGCCAGAACCAACAGGCCCGCCGCATAGGCAAGGAATTTCAACATGGGCTCCCGGGATCAGACCTGTTTCAGTTGCGCGAAATGCGCAACAAAGCGCCGTCCGGCTCGTCCGTCAAGACCAGGAGGGAACCATCCGGAGCAGTCTTGACGTCGCGCATACGGCCGTATCGTCCCTCCAGCAGGTTTTCCTCGCCGGTGATGTTGCCCGTGCTGTCACGATCGACTCGCACCAGCATCCGATCCTTCAGGGCGGCGACGAGAAAATCACCGTCCCATTCCGGGAACATTGCCCCGCGGTAAACCGTCATTCCACCGGGTGCAATCGAGGGGTCCCAGTAGTGTATCGGCTGCTGATAGCCGGGTGCATCGGAGCCGATGCCGATTTTGGCGCCTGAATAGTGGCGGCCATAGGAAATGACGGGCCAGCCATAGTTGAGGCCTGCCTGGGGCTGATTGATTTCATCGCCGCCGCGAGCGCCGTGTTCAACCGCGAAAAGCGTGCCGGTTTTGCTGTCAAAATCCATGCCTTGCGGGTTGCGGTGGCCTTTTGACCAGAGTTCCGAGCGCGCCTTGTCGTCGGATACGAAAGGGTTGTCCGGGGGAATAGACCCATCCGGTCCGACCCGTAAAATTGCCCCCGCATGGTCCATCAGGTCTTGCGACCGGGCTCCGTCGCCGCGATCGCCGATCGAAAAGAACACCGTATTGTCGTCGGCCACGGCGATGCGCGAACCGAAATGCTGGCCGCGCCGGGTCTTCTGATCCATCGAAAAGATGACATCCACGTTCTCCAGGCGTCCGCCGCCACCGTCGCGTACAAGCTTTGCGCGCGCCAGCGCCGTTCCCGCACCGCCCCTGCCGGGCTCTGAATAGGTGAAGTAGATGGTTCCGCTCTTGTCGAAATCGTTTGCGAGCGCGACATCGAGAAGTCCACCCTGTCCGCCGACGGCAATCTTCGGCAACCCGTCCAGTGGCTGAGAAAGCGCGCCGTTTTCGACGATCCGCAGGCGCCCGGGACGCTCGGTGACAAGGAAAGCGCCATCCGGGAGTGTTTCAACGCCCCAAGGATGCTCAAGCCCTTCGGCAACCGTTTCCACCTTGATGTTGACCTTGTCTGTCGCATAGGTCCCGTCGGCGATTGCCGGTACGGTCGCGACGGTCAGTATGGCGGCCAGGGCGCCCGCCCTCGTCAGTATGCGCATGTCCAGACCCTTTGGTTCAATCGGAAAAGTGTCCAGACCAAGATAGGGTATTGTTTGGCGAGTTAAAGCTCTTTCAGGCCCCCGCTTCAAAGAGGTCAGCGGAAGCGCGCAGTGTGCATGTCTCGACCTCGTGGATGCAGTTTTCAATCTGCGGGCCGTCATCAACGGGTTTGCCCTCGGCGACCAGATTGGTGAACAGAATGGCACAGGCGGCAATTGCCAATACGGTCAGCTTTACTCTCTTGCGCGCATCTTGTGCCTGTTTGCTGGCGTCCAGATAGTTACCATCAAGTTCCATCGTCAGCCTCCCTTAGCTGGGTTTGCCGGACGCAATACTGCCGGCACCGTCAACAAAGAACGGGAAAGGGACGCAAGGGAGACGGAATTTGGGCGCCAATGGACATTTGTCGTGGTAATTTTGTGTTCGGTGGGCAGCGAGCCGAAGGCAGACGAGCTGTTTTGGGGTCAGGCCGCGTCGTGCCGGAAAATCCCTGAAAAGCGTGTTGGCGCTAGTTGCGGCCGTGCCAGAGCAAAACCCTGGACAAAATCAGCGCCGGCGCCCCAGGCAAGTTCCACCTGGAAGTTTTCTTCCATGCCCTCGACCACAACAAGCGCGCCGTCCTGGCGGAAACGGTTTATGGCATCCTTCAGGGCCGAAAAGCCGCTCTGGCTCGCCATTAGCCGCTGGACCCAGGCGGAGTCGAGCTTGACGATGTCCGGGCTGAGCAGCTTGACGCGCTGCGCGTCGGACGATTTGGCGCCGAAATCGTCAACCGCGATCTTGAAGCCATGCTCACGGAGGCATTCGGTCAGATAGTGGAGGCGGTTTGGCGCGGCAGCGTGCCGTTCAGTCATTTCGCAGACAATATGGCGGGGAGGGAAACTGCCGGTCGCCGCATCCTTCTTCAGGCGCGCCACTTCAAGTGCGATCTGCCGGTGGTCATTGTAAACGCCGGGATCAAAATTCAGGAACAGCAGGATGTCTTTCAGGGGATCGAGCGAGGCATTGGCCAGATGTATCCGGCGGCAAAGAGCGTCAACATTGATGCGTTCGCTGTCGCCAATACGGGTAAAGAAATCCGCGGGACTGAACGGACGGCCATTGAAGAAGAGCCGAAGCAGGCCTTCAAGGCCTCTTAATACGAGGGCGCCGGACCGATTGCGACCGATGATCGGCTGCAGTGCCGTCTTCATGACGAACGGCCCGAAGGAGGCAGTGGAAGAGCCGTCCGGTTCGGACAGAATGCGACCGTTTGCGCTGGTTTCGGTCATGTCCTCTCCTCGGAGTCTCTACCTGTGCAAGCCGAATGCTACGGCTGCATTGTTCGAGCGCCTTGAACTTCTCGCCGTGATTCGACATAGGATTATACACGAAACGGGACGTCGTTCCGTGTATGCCCCTTGTCTAGAATGGAGTGCCCCGACATGGCGTTTCTTGCCGACGCGCTTTCACGCGTTAAGCCCTCAGCCACGATTGCCGTCTCGCAAAAAGCGCGCGAACTGAAAGCCCAGGGTCGCGACGTTATCGGGCTTGGTGCCGGGGAGCCGGATTTCGACACGCCTGATAATATCAAGGAGGCGGCGATCGACGCGATGCGGCGCGGCGAGACGAAATACACGCCGGTGTCCGGCATTCCCGAACTGCGCCAGGCGATCTCCGACAAGTTCAGGCGCGAGAACGGCTTGGAATACACACCGGATCAGGTGATTGTCGGTACCGGCGGAAAACAGATTCTTTTCAATGCGCTGATGGCGACGCTCAACGCGGGAGATGAGGTCATCATTCCGGCACCCTACTGGGTAAGTTACCCGGAGATGGTGGCGATTTGCGGCGGTACGGCCGTCTTTGCGGAAACCCGTCTGGAAGATGCGTTCAAATTGACCCCGCAGAGCCTTGAGGAGGCCATAACGCCGAAGACGAAATGGCTTATCTTCAACTCGCCGTCGAACCCGTCTGGAGCGGCCTACAGCGAGAGCGAACTGCGCGCATTGACGGACGTGTTGCTTCGCCATCAGCATGTGTGGGTGCTGACCGACGATATGTATGAGCATCTTTGTTACGACGATTTTCAATTCAGGACGCCCGCGCAGATTGAACCCAAGCTCTATGAGCGTACCTTGACCATGAACGGCGTGTCGAAAGCCTACGCGATGACAGGCTGGCGCATCGGCTATGCCGGCGGGCCGAGGGAACTGATCAAGGCGATGGACATGATACAGGGTCAGCAGACCTCGGGACCCAACTCCATTGCTCAATGGGCCGCGGTCGAGGCGCTGAACGGTCCGCAGGATTTCATCGACCGGAACAAGACAATCTTCGCCGGCCGCCGCGATCTCGTTGTGTCCATGCTCAACCAGGCGAACGGTATCTCGTGCCCGGTGCCGGAAGGGGCTTTCTATGTCTATCCTTCATGTGCAGGTCTGATCGGCAAGACGGCACCGTCAGGCAAGACGATCGAGACAGATGAGGACTTCGTGACAGAGCTTCTGGAAACCGAGGGCGTCGCGGTGGTTCATGGTTCGGCCTTTGGCCTCGGCCCGAATTTCCGTATCTCCTATGCGACGTCGGAAGCGTTGCTGGAAGAGGCTTGCCAGCGTATCCAGCGTTTTTGTGCCGCCTGTCAGTAGAAGGTCGCGCTGCTCAACAGGCAGGACACCATATTGTGAAGAGGCATGAATTGTTTGTGCCGGAAGCCGTTTTATGATCCGCGCCATATTGGCGGCGTGCAGAATCGTGCGCCCCTGCTGCGGGAGGACCGGACTTGCCGAACATCATCCATAAGCCATCTTGGGCGCTCAGCGAGGCCCATGCCACGCCCGAGGACGCATTCTTCAATCGCCGGGACCTCATCAAGGGCTTTGGCCTGGCCGGCCTTGGTATCGCCGCGGCGGCAGCTTTGCAGCCGGGACGGGCGAGGGCGGATAGTGACCCGACAGCCGATCTTTATCCGGCTGAACGCAATACGGCCTTCACACTGGACAGGGATCTGACCCCGGAAGACGTCAACTCGACCTACAATAACTTTTATGAATTCGGCTCCCACAAGCAGATCTGGAAGGCCGCCCAGGCCCTGAAGACAAGCCCGTGGGACATTGAAATCGACGGGCTGGTCGAAGAGCCCTTTACGATCGGTTTTGAAGACCTGGCGTGCCGCGTGTCTTTGGAGGAAAGGCTTTATCGTCATCGCTGTGTCGAAGCCTGGTCGATGACGATCCCGTGGACGGGATTCGCGCTGAAAGATCTGGTGGCGATGGCAAAGCCTTTGTCGTCGGCCAAGTATATCCGCTTCGAGACCTTCCTCGACCCGCAGATGGCGGCAGGACAGAAGCAGCGCTGGTATCCCTGGCCCTATGTGGAGGGTGTGACGATCGATGAGGCGGCAAACGATCTTGCATTCATGGTTACGGGCGCCTACGGCAAGCCGCTTGCCAAGCAGTTCGGCGCGCCCCTTCGTCTGGCCTTGCCTTGGAAGTACGGCTTCAAGTCCATCAAGTCCATTCGCCGTATAAGTTTCACCGATACGCGGCCGGTCAGCTTCTGGGAAGAGGTTCTGCCTGAGGAATACGGCTTTTGGGCAAACGTTAATCCGGGTGTTCCGCATGCGCGCTGGAGCCAGCATCAGGAGCGAATACTCCACACCGGTCTTTATATGAATACGCTCATGTTCAATGGTTACGGCGAGCAGGTCGCCCATCTCTACAAAGGCATGGAAAGAGAAAAGCTTTACATGTAGGCAAAAAAAACGGGCCTTGAGATTGCTCTCCGGCCCGTAAAATCGGAAGGTTTAAAACGAAACCTCCAGAGGGGAACACAGCCGACGAAGATGGCACTGGGAGGAGAAGTCCATCGGAACTCGCCGGCTTCGTTTGATATGTTGATTCCACCGTCGATTTGCAAGGGACTGGCCCGCATGGCAGCTATGCATTTTTGCATGGCTGAACACATATGCGGTATTTCCGGGCCATAAAGCGTCCAGCCAGCTGCGCCTTAGTTTATAAAATTCAGTCAATAACAGCAGTTTTCAGATGCACAATTTGAGATTTCTTACAAGAACCTCAAATCCATGTGGACAGTCCATCGCATCGATCAGGCCTGCAGGAACAAACCAGAGGTCTCGTTCAGTATTTCCAGTTGCGTGCCTTGGAGATCAGGAAATCCCGGAACGCCTTCAGCTTGGCGGATCCGCGCAGCTCTTCGGGATAACAGAAGAAGCCGGAGAAAGACGGTACGTCCGAATCGATGTCGAGTTGCACGAGGCCGTCGGCGTGATTGACCATGTAATCCGGCAGCATGGCGATGCCGATCCCGAGCTGAGCGGCGCGCTTTACCGACGGCATGTTGTTGATCTGCAATTGCGGCACGCGGGGATTGCTCACAGGCCGTCCGGCGACTTCCAGCCAGTTGACGTCGAGCAGATAGTTCGGGGCAGGCTCGCCGAAGGTTACGATGCGATGGTTGTCGAAATCAGAGACGTGTTCGGGCTTGCCGTATCTGTTGAGATAGGCCGGTGACGCGTAGACATGCATATGCACGGTAAAGAGCTTGCGCTGGATGAGGTCGGGCTGCTGCGGCTGGCGGAGCCGGATAGCGCAATCCGCGTGGCGCATGCTGACGTCGAGTTCCTCATTGTCGAGGAGCAGTTGCACCTCGATATCCGGATAAAGTTCCATGAACTCCTGCATCCGGTCGGTAAGCCACACGGAGCCGAGACCGACCGTGGTGGTCACCCGCAGCTTTCCGCTCGGTTTGTCGGTCGTTTCGGAAAGGCGGACCCGAACCGCCTCAAGTTTCAGCAATACGTCATGGGCCGTGCGGTAAAGAAGTTCGCCCTGTTCGGTCATGATGAGACCGCGGGCATGGCGGTGGAACAGCGGAACGCCGATATCCTGCTCAAGCGCGCTGACCTGGCGGGAGATCGCCGATTGGGACAGATGCAGTTTTTCCGCCGCATGGGTAAACGACCCGGCTTCTGCGGCCGCGTGAAAGATGCGCAGTTTGTCCCAGTCAAGCGGCATCGTCTGCTCCCCTTGGACCGCCGCCTGCGCGGCTGCCCTTCTACATTATTCCGCCGCGTCTGCCAGCGGCTCAGCCTCCGCCAGAAACTTCTCAGCTTCCAGCGCGGCCATGCACCCCATTCCGGCGGCTGTAACGGCCTGGCGGTAAATGTCGTCCGTCACATCTCCGGCGGCAAACACGCCGGCGACGTCAGTGGCCGTCGAATCCGGTGCGGTCCACAGATAGTTGTTTGATTTCTGTTTCAGCTTGCCTTCAAACAGGGCGACCGAAGGTGCATGACCGATGGCGATAAACACGCCGTCTGTTGCATGATCGGTGATTACACCTGTTTTGATGTTCTTCAGCCGCACGCCCGTGACCGAAGGAGGCGTTGTGGTTTCGCCTGTTATCTCCTCGAGCTGGCTATCCCAGACAATGTTGATGTTTTCCTTGGCCATCAAGCGCTGCTGCAGGATCTTTTCGGCTCTCAGTTCATCGCGCCGGTGCACCAGCGTTACGGTTTCTGCGAGATTTGACAGGTAAAGCGCTTCCTCGACTGCGGTATTGCCGCCGCCGACAACAACGACCTTCTTGCCACGATAGAAAAATCCGTCGCAGGTGGCGCAGGCTGAAACCCCGAAACCCATGAATGTCTGCTCGGATTCGATGCCGAGCCATTTGGCTTGCGCACCGGTCGCGATGATCAGCGAATCGCAGGTGTATTCCTGGCCGGAATCGGTTTTCAGCCGAAACGGCCGGACATCAAGGTCGACCTCGGTCACCAGATCATTGACGATCTGCGCGCCCACATTTTCAGACTGTTTGAGCATCTGCTCCATCATCCACGGTCCCTGAACCGGATCGGCATAGCCCGGATAGTTCTCGACCTCGGTGGTGATCATGAGTTGGCCGCCCTGTTCCATACCGGCGATGAGGACCGGTTCCAGCATGGCGCGTGCGGCGTAGATCGCCGCTGTATATCCTGCTGGTCCCGAGCCGATTATCAGGACGCGTGCATGGCGGGTCGTCATAGGCGGATTCCTGTTTTTTCAAGTGGCCCGAGCCACCGTTAGCCGTTTGAGTGCCGATCGTGCGAGGTGTCGGCTCATATGCGGCGAATGTACGTAGTGGTACCATGCTTCTTCAAGGGGAACCGAGGCGTTTTCACACAGTTGTGGCGGGAAAGTGTATCACCGTAGGGCAATTGAAGACCGCATCACCCGATGAAGAAATAATCTTGCGTGAGTGCGCAATAACTGATCAAATTGACTTGCCTCTCGTTCTCCAAAAGGAGCGTTGAACCATGCCGTTTCGGGCTGATCTTGACCATATCGACCTGAAGATCCTGCGTGAGCTTCAAGATGATGGCCGAATCACCAATGTCGAGCTGTCCGAACGTGTCGGTATTTCCGCGCCGCCCTGTCTGCGCCGGCTGCGCAAGCTTGAAGAGGCCGGGATCATCGAGGGATACCGGGCGATGCTCAACGGGCCGTCGCTGGGATTCGACCTGGTTGCGTTCTGCATGATCGGGTTGACGCTCCAGTCAGAAGCGAATTTGCGGGCCTTTGCGGACAGGACGCAGCAATGGCCGATTGTGCGCCAATGCTGGATGGTCTCGGGTGAATCCGACTTTCTGCTTCATTGTGTGGCGTCGGACCTGGCGACATTTCAGGATTTTGTCATCGATGAACTGACGGCCGCGGACAACGTCGACACTGTGCGCACGATGTTGACCATTCGCCAGGTGAAAAACGAGGGGCCGATTGATCTAAGCGCCGATATTCTGAGTTAGATCTTCCTAAGATCCGTTCCACAAAGTCTCATAAACGTTGTGAAGGCCGTCGATTTCCCTTTCGATGCCGAACTGCTCCACAGCACGATTTCTTGCATTGCTGCTCTTGAGCGCGAGTTCCATCGGATTGTCGATCAGATCGCGTACCGCCTGTGAAAGGCTGGCGGCATCGACTTTGGAAACAATTGTTCCAGCCTTGTCCTCATCGACGAAACGGGCAAAAAAACCTGTGCGGCTGGCAACGATCGGAACGCCGCTTGCCATGGCCTCAAGCGGTGTCATGCCGTAGCCCTCGTAACGGGGCGGTGCGACCAAAAGAGACAGGGCGCGGATAAGCCCGGCTGTTTCCTCAGCAGGCAACTCGCCGGTAAAGACAATCCTTTTCGACAGACCCGCCGCATCGATCCGCCGTTGGAGGTCGGCAGCGAATGCGCGGTGTTGCGGCGTCGCCTTTCCAATGACAAGTGCCGTTGCATCGGGCAAGTCGGGCAGTAGCCGGATCATGGCGTCAACAAAAAGGTCGGTTCCCTTTTCCGGACGTATGCGGCCAATCGTGGCGATGCCCAAACGTCCGGGATAGCCGGTTGCGCGCCAGGCCTCGTCGCGGTCATCAGCGGGGTGGAAACGCCCGGTATCGACACCGTGATGGACAATGGCCCGAACATTCGGGACGAGGGCTGCCGCTTCATCGGTCGTGGCGATAACAGCGTCCATGCGGGAAATCAGCCAGCGGGGCAATGCCGAATGGCGGCGCTTTGCGGCGGAGGTGAACACGATGCGCACCGGCAGCTTCAACAGGTCCCGTGCGAACAGCGCGGCGCGCATCTCATTGTTGCGGCGGACATGCCAGAGAATGTGCGAGCGCCCGGCCGGTGGTTTGCGTGAGAGGGAGAAGGCCTTCCACGAGGAAATCGGTGCGGGGCAACCAGTTAATGCCCGTCCGACAAGCCGCATATCGTAGCGGCCCGCCTGAAGGCGAGCGACGGCGGCCGCTGTTGACGATACGCCGGTGAAGTTCCGATGCATGTTGGTGACGATCAACTCGGGATGATCGGCCATAAGTTGCCGGCCGGTTCTGTTTTGGACGGTTGATTGCGTTGCCGTTGAAGACCGCGCAGGCCGTCATTCAGCCCCAGCGTACCTCCAGAATCTCATAGGCCTTTGCACCCCCCGGTGCATTGACCTCGATACTGTCGCCCACCTGTTTGCTGATCAGAGCGCGCGCAATCGGCGAGGAAAGAGAGATGCGGCCCTCCTTCACATCGGCTTCCTGATCGCCAACGATCTGATAGGTCTTTTCCTCATCGGTATCTTCGTCGACGAGTTTGACTGTTGCGCCGAACTTGATCGTATCGCCTGACATCTTGCTCAGATCGATCACCTCGGCACGCGCCGTCAAATCCTCGAGTTCGGCGATTCGGCCTTCATTGTGGCTCTGCGCTTCCTTCGCGGCGTGATATTCGGCGTTTTCCGACAGGTCACCATGAGCGCGCGCTTCGGCAATCGCCTCGATAATGCGCGGCCGTTCTTCCTGCTGGCGCCAGCGCAGCTCCTCACCGAGCTTGCTGAAACCACCTTGGGTCATGGGGACTTTTTCAACCATGTCCTTCTCCATCTTTTTGGCGCTGTCTGCGACCGGATTGCGGTGCGATAGCGCAAAAGAAAACGGCCCCCGAACCAATTGGTCCGGAACCGCTCAACACTCCAAGTTGCGCAAACATAGCAGTATTTGATGCAATTTTGCCAGTTTTTTTCATTTTCGCGCCCTCAGGCGCCGTTTTTCAGTGTTCACAATTGTGCGGCGCAATAACCACGATCAAGCGGCAAAATAATCCTGAAGCGGCTTCACCTCAAGATTGCCTGCGGTGAGTGCGGCGATTGCACGCGCCGCGGCCGTGGCGCCCGACATTGTGGTATAGTAGGGCACTTTCTGCATGAGCGCCGCCCGACGCAGCGATTTGGAATCCGACATTGCCTTTGCGCCGGCGGTCGTATTGATCACAAGCTGTATCTCGCGGTTGCGGATGGCGTCTTCGACATGCGGACGGCCTTCCAGGACCTTGTTGATACGCACCGCTTCGATCCCGTTTTCGGTGAGGAAACGGGCCGTGCCGCTGGTCGCCATAATCCGAAAGCCGCTCTCTTTGAGCATGCGTGCCGCCGGCAGGACGCGTTCCTTGTCTTCATCACGCACAGAGACAAAGACCGTGCCGTCGCGTGGCAGTTCTACGCCGGCGCCAAGCTGCGATTTTGCAAAGGCGAGGGCATAATCGGTATCCAGACCGATCACTTCGCCGGTCGAACGCATTTCCGGGCCGAGCAGCGTGTCAACGCCAGGGAAACGGGCAAAGGGGAAGACGGCTTCCTTGACCGCGATGTGATTGAGGTTGCGCGGGTCAGGCCGCTCGCCATAGGCCGCAATGGCGTCGTTCAATTTCTCGCCAGCCATGATCCGCGCCGCGATCTTTGCGATCGGAGCGCCGATGGTCTTGGCCACAAATGGTACCGTTCGCGATGCGCGCGGATTGACCTCCAGCACGTATATGTCGCCGTCCTTGATGGCGAACTGCACATTCATCAGGCCGCCGACATTGAGCGCCCTGGCCAACTCGGTCGTCTGCCGTTCAAGCTCGTCCACGATCTCGGACGACAGCGAATGCACGGGCAGCGAACAGGCACTGTCTCCCGAGTGAATGCCGGCTTCTTCGATGTGTTCCATGATGCCTGATACAAAGACGCTCTCGCCATCGCACAGGCAATCGACATCAACCTCGATCGCGTTTGCCAGATAGCTGTCGAATAAAAGCGGGTTGGTGCCGAGCAGGGTGTTGATCTGACCGGTCTTATCGTTTGGATAGCGCGCCTTGATGTCTTCGGGCACCAGCTCGGGAACGGTCCCGAGCAAGTAGTTCGACAGGCCACTTTCCTCGCGGATGATCTGCATGGCCCGCCCGCCCAGAACGTAGGAGGGGCGTACGACCAGCGGGAAACCGATTTCCGTTGCGACGAGCCTTGCCTGTTCGACGGAATGGGCAATGCCGTTCTTCGGCTGCCGCAGGTCGAGTTTGCGCAGCAGCTTCTGGAAGCGGTCGCGGTCTTCGGCCAGATCGATCGCGTCCGGCTCTGTGCCGAGGATCGGAATACCGGCGCTTTCCAGCGCATTGGCCAGTTTGAGAGGCGTTTGCCCGCCGAACTGAACGATGACGCCGTGCAAGGTGCCTCTTTGCTGTTCCGTGCGCAGGACTTCAAGCACGTCCTCAGCTGTCAGCGGCTCGAAATAGAGGCGGTCGGAGGTGTCGTAGTCCGTTGACACAGTTTCCGGGTTGCAGTTGATCATGATGGATTCGTAACCGGCATCATCCAGCGCGAAGGCAGCATGACAGCAGCAGTAGTCGAACTCGATCCCCTGGCCGATACGGTTCGGGCCGCCGCCGAGAATGACCACTTTCTTGCGATCAGAGACCTCGGCCTCGGAACGCAATTGCCCGGCAAAGGGTGTTTCATAGGTCGAATACATATAAGCGGTTGGAGAGGCGAATTCGGCCGCACAGGTATCGATGCGTTTGTAGACCGGATGCACACCCAGCTTTGCGCGCAGACCGGCAACGTCGCCTTCGCGCTGACCGGTCAGGCCTGCAAGGCGAGCATCGGAAAAGCCCATCGACTTGAGCATGCTCAGATTTTCGACACTGTCCGGAAGCCCGTGCTCGCGCACCCGTTCTTCCATATCGACGATGGCTTTCAACTGCGCGATGAACCAGGGATCGATCTTGCAGCTTTCGTGCACCAGCTCCTCGCTCATACCGAGCCGGAGCGCCTGTGCAACCATGCGCAACCGGTCCGGTGTGGGCGTGCCGAGGGCCGCCTTGATCGCGTTTTTATCGTCCCCCTCGCCAAGGCCCGGTATATCGATCTCGTCGAGACCCGTGAGGCCGGTCTCGAGGCCACGCAGCGCCTTTTGCAGCGACTCGCCAAAGGTCCTGCCGATCGCCATGACTTCGCCGACGGATTTCATCGACGTCGTCAGAAGAGGCTCGGCGCCCGGGAACTTCTCAAAAGCAAAACGCGGGATTTTGGTCACCACGTAGTCGATCGAAGGCTCGAACGAGGCCGGCGTCGCGCCGCCGGTAATATCGTTTTCCAGTTCATCCAGCGTGTAGCCGCAGGCAAGCTTGGCCGCGACCTTGGCAATCGGGAAGCCGGTGGCTTTCGATGCGAGCGCCGACGAGCGCGAGACGCGCGGGTTCATTTCGATGACTACCAGCCGACCATCTTCCGGATTGACGGCAAACTGAACGTTGGATCCGCCCGTCTCGACGCCGATTTCACGCAGCACCGCAATCGATGCGTTGCGCATGATCTGATATTCCTTGTCGGTCAGCGTGAGGGCAGGGGCGACCGTGATGGAATCGCCGGTGTGAACGCCCATCGGATCGACATTCTCGATGGAGCAGATGATGATGCAGTTATCCGCCTTGTCGCGGACGACCTCCATCTCATACTCCTTCCAGCCGAGAACCGACTCCTCGACCAAAACCTCGGTTGTCGGCGAGGCGTCGAGGCCGGCTTCGATGATCTCGAAATATTCGGAACGGTTGAACGCAATGCCGCCGCCGGTGCCGCCAAGCGTGAATGAGGGACGGATGATCGCCGGCAGTCCGACCCGGTCCAATGCCTCTGCGGCGACACCCAAGGCGTGCGCCGTGTAGCGTTGCTTGCGGTCGGTCTCGCCGAGCTGCCATTCGGTTTCAAGCGCGTCTAGGGCGGCGTCGAGTTCGTCACCGCTGAAGCGGGCCTTGATTTCGTTGCGCTTGGCTTCGTGGGCCTGCCGGTCCTTTTCCTTCACACCGGTTGCGTTGGCCAGCATGGAGCGGGGCGTTTCCAGACCTATGGCGGCCATGGCTTCACGGAACAGGGCGCGGTCTTCGGCCTTGTCGATCGCCTCCGGCTTGGCGCCGATCATCTCGACGTCATAACGGTCGAGCACGCCCATGCGGCGAAGCGACAATGCGGTATTCAGCGCCGTCTGCCCGCCCATTGTCGGCAGTAAGGCGTCCGGGCGCTCCTTGGCAATGATCTTGGCCACGACTTCAGGCGTGATCGGCTCCACATAGGTGGCGTCCGCCAGTCCCGGATCGGTCATGATCGTTGCCGGGTTCGAGTTGACGAGGATGACCCGGTAACCCTCCTCCTTCAGCGCCTTGCAGGCCTGGGTGCCGGAGTAGTCGAACTCACAGGCCTGGCCGATAACGATCGGTCCCGCACCGATGATCAGGATCGA
Source organism: Hoeflea prorocentri (assembly GCF_027944115.1). NCBI lineage: Bacteria > Pseudomonadati > Pseudomonadota > Alphaproteobacteria > Hyphomicrobiales > Rhizobiaceae > Hoeflea > Hoeflea prorocentri. The sequence goes on from NZ_JAPJZI010000001.1 coordinate 486,129, forward strand.
CTTGATATCGTTACGTTTTGGCATAGCGGCTCATCCGGCAAGCGGGCATCGCTGCACACCCGGCTGTCGGGGATAACATGCAGCATTCCTATCTGGGTTCGAGCGGCCTTATAGGCTAAAGGCCCCGGCAGGGAAACCCGCCAGCGCCTGTTTTTCATGCCTTTTTCGGGCTTTCCCGCCAGGTGTCTGCCGTGAGGTCAGACGCGTCATAGCTATGAACGCCTTTGGCGATCGCGTAGCAGGCGAGAGAAACGGCCAGCGGGATGGCGACGGGGCGATTGTCGCGCAGCCCTTTCTCATAGTATTGGATGACCCGTTTCTTCAGGCCGAGGGCTCGGGCTGCATCCTTCTGGCTCAAGCCGAGCGCCTTGCGCCACCGTTTAAAATCTTCCGGTTTCAAAATGCGTATCCGTCAAAATTCTGTTGAGGCAGATTGCCGCACATCGTGCCCATTTATCGTATATATGTGACAGCTGTTCGTTCGTGCCAGTGGTTAAGGTGCAATGCTGGCGGCATGGTAAATCGGGATGAGGAGACGACATGCGCTGGAAAGGTCGCCGCCAAAGCAGCAATATTGAAGACAGGCGTGGCCGTGGCGGTGCTCGCCGCGCAGGTCCGGCATTCGGACGCGGAGGCGGTCTGCGCTTGCCGACCGGCGGGAAGTCGGGCGGCGGAATATCGATGATCGTCATTCTGATTATCGGTTACGTGGTCCTGAAATATCTCGGCATCGATCCGGCTGTGCTTTTGACACAGGGCGGGATCGAACCGCGTATCGAGCATGTGCAGCGGCAGAACTCCGAGCGTCTGTCGCCGCAACGGCAAGACGAGATGACCCAGTTTGTGGCGACGGTTCTGGCGGAGACGGAAGATACCTGGAACAGGCTGTTCAGTGTCAGCGGTGTCGATTACAGCGAGCCGACGCTGGTGCTTTTTGAGGGGCGGGTCAGTTCGGCCTGCGGCTTTGCGAGCCTTGCCTCGGGGCCGTTCTACTGTCCGTCGGATCAGAAGATTTACATCGACCTGGCGTTCTATGACCAGCTTGCCAACCGCTTCAAGGCTTCCGGTGATTTCGCGCAGGCCTATGTCGTTGCCCATGAGGTCGGACACCATGTGCAGAACCTGATCGGCGTACTGCCGGAGTTCAATCGCCGGCGCGCATCCATGAGCCAGAGCGAGCAGAACCGGATGTCGGTTCGTGTCGAATTGCAAGCCGATTGCCTGGCCGGGATCTGGGCGCATTATACGGAAGAAAAGGGCCTCATCGAGCAGGGTGACCTGCAGGAAGCGTTGACCGCCGCGCATCAGATCGGGGACGACACGTTGCAGCTCCAGACACGCGGCTATGTGGTGCCCGAGAGCTTCAATCACGGAACGTCGGAGCAGCGCAAAAGATGGTTCCTGCGCGGCTTCGAAAGCGGGCGCGTGGATGCTTGCGATACGTTCAGCGGCGATGTGTAAGCGGCGCCTGGCCTATTCGGCGAGCGCCGCTTCGCCGCGCTTTTCACGGATGAGGTTGATAAAGCGCCGGAACAGATAGTGCGAATCCTGCGGCCCGGGAGAGGCTTCCGGGTGATGCTGTACGGAAAACACCGGCTTGCCGGTTACCTGCAGCCCGCAATTGGTCCCGTCAAAGAGCGAGATGTGGGTTGCCTCGACACCTTCGGGCAGGGTCTCTCCATCGACCGCGAAACCATGGTTCATCGACACGATCTCGACCTTTCCGGTGGTATGATCCTTGACCGGATGGTTCGCGCCATGGTGTCCCTGGTGCATCTTTGCGGTTTTGGCGCCAAGCGCCAGCGCCAGAATCTGATGCCCAAGGCAAATGCCGAAAACCGGGATCCCCGTATCCAGGAGCGTCCTGATCGTCGGCACCGCATGGGCGCCCGTGGCAGCCGGATCGCCCGGTCCGTTGGAAAGGAAAATGCCGTCCGGGTTCATCGCCAGAATATCTTCTGCCGATGTCGATGCCGGTACGACCGTGACGCGGCATTCAAGGCCGGAGAACAGTCGTAGAATGTTGCGTTTGATACCGAAGTCGATGGCGACGATGTGAATGCTTTCCGCACCGGCGGTGTTGCGGTTGAACCCTTCATTCCAGACCCAGGGCTTTTCATCCCATTGGGAGGATTGTCCGCTTGTGGCGTCGATAGCCAGATCAAGTCCGACCAGCCCGTGCCAGGCTTTGGCCTTTTCCTTCAGCGCGTCCACATCGAACTGGCCGTCCGGGCTATGGGCGATCACGGCATTGGGCATGCCGTTTTCCCTGATCCACACCGTCAGCGCGCGGGTGTCCAAACCGCACATGGCAATAATACCGCGGCTCTTCAGCCAGGAGTTGAGATGCTCGGCAGACCTGAAGTTTGACGGATCGGTGATATCGGCCTTGAAGATGGCGCCGACGGCACCGTTGCGGGCGGTTGGATTGAGGTCTTCGATGTCCTCGCTGTTTGCGCCGATATTACCGATATGCGGGAATGTGAAGGTGACGATCTGGCCGCTATAGGACGGATCGGTCAGGATTTCCTGATAACCGGTCAGTGCCGTGTTGAAGCAAACCTCCGCCTCGATTGCTCCGGTTGCGCCAAGGCCTTGGCCCTCTATGACCGTTCCATCCGCCAGCACGAGCAGTGCTGTGGGAACGGGTTTTGTCCATGCCGGTGTCGTGTTCATTATCTGTCTTCTTCAGGCTTTCAGGAGCTGCGATCGGACCTCGCCCTTGACGAACGTGCCGGGTCACACCACTTAGGCGATGACTGCACCCGACAATTTGGATCAGGACGCTTCATCTTTGTTTGAATGTTCTTGCAGATGTGGGAACATAAACGAGGCCAAAAGGCGCGTCAATGCGAGCCGTCCATCGGATCACAAATTTAAAGTGCAATAAAATCATACAGTTAGGACCTTGAGTTTTGTTTGCAATGGCAGATGGAACAGAATATGGTTCGCCGCAAAATGCAGGAGAAACTGTAATGCGTGAGATGTTTGCTTCCACGCTTCGAGAAGCGCTGAAGGCCAAGGATACCCGCCGTGTCTCGACGATCCGGCTTATCCAGGCTGCAGTGAAGGACCGTGATATTGCCAATCGTGGCGCTGGCAAGGATCCGGTCTGCGACGACGATATCATGCAGATTCTCGCCAAGATGATTAAGCAGCGCGAGGAATCTGCCCGTATCTATGAAGATGCGTCGCGCCTTGAGCTTGCCCAGCAGGAACGCGAAGAGATCGACGTGATCCGTTCGTTCCTGCCGCAGCAGCTTTCCGACGACGATGTACGCAAGGCGTGCAAGCGGGTGGTCGAAGAGACCGGCGCGAGCGGATTGCGTGACATGGGCAAATGCATGAATGCCCTGAAGTCGGAATACTCCGGCCAGATGGATTTCGCCAAGGCATCGGGCGTGGTGAAGGGTTTGCTGCATCACGAATAGTCCGCCTGGCGGCCGTGATGTCATTGCGCCTCAGGAATTGACAGCCCCACTGAACAGCGGTGCGGAGAGCGTTGTCCGTGCCGCTGATTCGCCGCTTCTGCGCAACGAATTGCGCCGGACGGGGCCGCAAAACCCTTATGGTTTCAGTGTATTTTCCGGCTAATTGCTATTTGGGATTGCAACTAAATGCAGATACGATGCTTTTTGTTGCAATTGCGGCCCACAAACCAAAGTTCCATTATGCGGAAACCGATCCGGAGTTTATACAGATGCGGTCTAACTGACCATGCGGCGTGGGCGCGTCGCATGATATTTTCGAAACAAGGAGTACTATTTGGGCGGCTAGTATTTGAGGCGAGCGGGTAAGGCGTTGCCCGTATCTAATACCAAGAAAAAACTTTTAAGAGATAATGTCCCCTGAAAATTCCCATGGTGGTATCCTATCGGATATCAGCAGGCTGAACACATCCTTCGATGTCTTCAAATATCTTCGTAAGACGACGGAGCGGTTCAGACTGCGCTACTTCTGTGTAATGGCTCTGCCGGCCGATATGACCGGCAGTTTGAGCGAGCACAGCATCATCAACAATTGGCCGCCGGAGACGATAAAGGCCTACGACCGCCTCGGCATGATCAGCGTCAGTCCGATTGTCGCACGACTCATTCGGCACACGACACCTGTCATTTGGCATATCGACGAAGTGCTCAACGAATGCGTGTCGAAGGACGCGGCGGCGGCCAGAGAGATATTCTACGAGCAGGGCTTCGTCCGCGGTGTCAATTTTGCGGTGCACGATACATCCGGACGGCGCGGTTCTGTCGGATTTGCCGGCGACCGTGAGGAGCTGGGATGTGAAGAGGTGCTCAAACTGAGCATGATAAGCATCCATGTCTATGATCACCTCAGTGCGCTTTTGACGGAGAGTGAGGTGGACCCGGCGCCCCTTTCGGATAGGGAACTTGAATGCTTGCGCTGGACCGCCGACGGGAAGACGAGCAGTGAGATTTCGACGATCCTTTCCCTCTCGGAGCACACGATCAATCACTACCTGATCAGTGCGACGAAGAAACTGGACGCGGTGAACCGTACGCAGGCGGTTGCCAAATCAATCCGCAAAGGCTGGATCTGACACAAGTCGCGGCGGGCCGAGCGGGCCTGTGAATTGTGGGCACGACAGCAATGAGCCGTGGTGCGGCCCGCTCGACGGCGCTATATGTTGAGCCAGCGGGCCGGACTCCGCATGACAGCAAACGGGCCCGGCCTTATCCGATGCGTTTCCGCGCATCCGTGGCCGAAGGCGTATCGCCGGTCTCAGGAGCCCCTTTTGATGCGGTTTGACAATAGTTTCCTCGACGAGTTGCGCGACCGGGTGCCGATTTCGGACCTGATCGGCAAGCGTGTCTCGTGGGATAAACGCAAGACCAATGTATCGCGGGGGGACTGGTGGGCCTGCTGCCCGTTCCATGGAGAAAAGACCCCGAGCTTTCACTGTGAGGATCGCAAAGGGCGTTACCATTGTTTCGGCTGCGGTGTGTCGGGCGATCATTTCAGGTTTCTGACCGAACTGGACGGGATGTCCTTTCCGGAGGCCGTCCAGCAGGTGGCCGATATGGCAGGCGTGGCCCTGCCGGCTCCAGATCCGCGGGCTGCACAAAGGGAGCGCGAGCGGGCGACCCTTTCGGATGTTATGGAGCTTGCGACCCGGTTCTTTCAGGACCGTCTGCAAGCGGCCGACGGTGCGCCGGCAAGGGCCTATCTGCGCGACCGCGGACTGTCGGGCAAAACCATCGAGACCTTCCGGCTGGGTTTTGCGCCGGACAGCCGCAACGCGCTGAAGGAACATCTGGCATCGAAGGGTGTCGAGAAGGAACAGTTCGAGGCCTGTGGTCTGGTTGTCCACGGGCCCGATATTGCGGTCTCCTATGACCGGTTTCGCGACCGCATCATGTTTCCGATCCTCAGCGCGCGCGAAAAAGTCATTGCCTTCGGCGGACGGGCCATGTCAGCAGACGCTCCGGCAAAATATCTCAATTCCAACGAGACCGAACTCTTTCACAAGGGCAGGGTGCTTTACAATTTTGCCCGGGCGCGGCGCGGGGCGCAGGGTGCGGACGGGGCCGGGACCGTCATTGCCGTTGAAGGTTATATGGACGTTATCGCCCTGCATCAGGCGGGCATCGAGCATGCGGTTGCACCGCTCGGAACGGCATTGACCGACAATCAGCTTGAACTCCTTTGGCGCATCACGCCGGAGCCGGTCCTGTGCTTTGATGGCGACGAGGCCGGAACTCGCGCCGCCAACCGTGCGGTCGACATTGCGCTGGCCGGATTGCGGCCGGGGCGATCGGTGCGTTTTGCCGTGCTCCCGGCGGGCAAGGACCCGGACGATCTTGTGCGTGACGAAGGGCGCGCGCCCTTCGATGCCGTCATGAAGGCGGCCCGGCCGCTCGCCGACATGGTCTGGATGCGCGAGACCGCAGCGGGCGTCTTTGACACGCCGGAACGAAAGGCAGCGCTTGAAGCGGCGTTCGGGCGCGTGACCGCGGCGATCGGCGACGAGAGCGTGCGGCGTCACTATGTTCAGGATATGCGCGAGCGGCTCAACGCTTTTTTCGAAAGTCGTCAGCCTCAACAGGGTGTGCGTGACGGGCGTGGCGGTTTCAGCCGCGGCGCCGGTAGACAGGGCGCCCAGCGTGGCGCGAGAGCTGCCCGGCGCTATGCCATGACCAATCAGCTGGCGCGCTCCACACTTGTGCGCGGCCTTTCGGCGGTTCCGTCCCTCAGGGACAGCGTCATCGTCTTCACGCTCATCAATCACCCGGCGCTGATCGCCAGCGAGTTCGATGACGTGTCCTCCCTGGAATTCGATCATCAACTGCTTGACCGGCTGCTTGGCCGGCTGATGGATTTCGGCTCCGAGGGCGAAGCGCCGCAAGGCGAGGCGGTGCGGGCGCAGCTTCATGCCGAAGGGTTCGAAGAACTGACGGGCCAGATGGAGCGGCAGATCCGCAATGCGCGCATCTGGACTGCGACCGGCGAGGCCGCCCTTGAGGATGCGCGGGAGGGCTTTCTTCAGGCGCTGGCGCTCTACCAGCGTTCACGGGCTCTCAGGCTTGAGAAGGTCGAGCTGGAACGCGACATCGCCGAAGCCACGGAAAGCGGCGATGGGGACGCGCTTCCGCAGCTAATGCGCTCGCTGCAATCGGTGCAGAACGAGTATAACCGGCTGGAGCAGCAGGAGGCGATTATTGACGGCTTCGGCGTGCTTTCCGGACGGGTGCGCGGAGCCGCCGGAAATTAGCCCTTCATGCTCTTGTATTGAATGGGGCGCCCCCTAAATAGTTTTTCAGGCAGAATGCGGACAGGCGCTACGGGCCTGCTCCTGAAATCAGATGAGGCTGCCGCACACAACACCAGTTTCCGGGATGCAGATGTGTCCGGGACGGTTTTTTGATTTTCCGCCGTAAGGGCGACGTGTTTGGGTGAATAGCGCTGTTTTTTGGAGATTCTGCTCAAAAAACAGGCTTTTTTCGCCCGCTGCGCTTGACGGACGGACAAATTAACGGAATCACCTCAGTGGCGAGAAATTTCAATTGGTCAAGCAAATTGAAAAGTTGTGCACTGGCGCAGAAACAGCGGATCGGGTGCGGCGGTCACGGCTCAGGCTTCGGGCACAGCCACCATCCATGGTTAATCGGGAATTAAACATCACACCTGTATTGAGTTCATAAGCCGATTCGGTCGGAACGGTTCGGCACCGCTGGATGCCGGGCCGGGCGATGTGATGTGCTAAGGAAAGTGACGGATTATATGGCAACGAAAGTCAAGGAAAACGAGGACGCCGAGGCCGAACGCGAAACAACCGGTGACGGACCGCTTCTCGACCTTTCTGACAGTGCTGTCAAGAAAATGATCAAGGCCGCCAAAAAGCGCGGCTATGTGACAATGGATGCGCTCAACGCCGTCCTGCCTTCTGAAGAAGTAACCTCCGAACAGATCGAAGACACCATGTCGATGCTTTCCGACATGGGCATCAATGTCGTCGAGGAAGAGGAAGAGACGGAAGAGGCGGCTGCTTCGAACGAAAGCGGCAGCACCGGGACGGAGGTCGCGACGACCGGCGGAACGGCAGTCGCGACGACGCGCAAGAAAGAGCCGACGGACCGCACCGACGATCCGGTGCGCATGTATCTGCGCGAGATGGGCTCCGTCGAGCTTTTGTCGCGCGAAGGCGAAATCGCCATTGCCAAGCGCATAGAGGCTGGCCGCGAAACCATGATCGCGGGCCTTTGCGAAAGTCCGCTGACCTTCCAGGCGATCATCATCTGGCGCGACGAACTGATCGAGGGCGAGACGCTGTTGCGCGAGATCATCGATCTGGAGACGACCTATTCCGGCCCCGAGGCGAAGGCTGCACCGCAGTTCCAGTCGCCCGAGAAGATCGAGGCCGACCGCAAGGCGGCGGAAGAAAAGGAAAAGGCCAAGAAGGCCCGTGCGTCCGATGACATCACCGATGTCGGCGGCGAAGGCGTCTCGACCGACGACGACGATGACGAGGATGATGAATCCAACCTGTCGCTCGCCGCGATGGAAGCGGAATTGCGCCCGCAGGTGATGGAGACGTTCGACGTCATTGCCGACACCTACAAGAAGCTGCGCAAGCTGCAGGACCAGCAGGTCGAGGCGCGCCTGGCCGCGACCGGCACGCTGTCGCCGGCGCAGGAGCGCCGCTACAAGCAGCTCAAGGAAGAGCTGATCGCGGCGGTCAAATCGCTGGCGCTCAACCAGAACCGTATCGATGCGCTGGTTGAACAGCTCTACGACATCAACAAGCGTCTGGTGCAGAATGAAGGCCGGCTGTTGCGGCTTGCCGAATCCCACGGCGTCAAGCGCGAGGACTTCCTGCAGCAATATCAGGGCGCCGAGCTCGACCCGAACTGGATGAAGTCGATTTCCAACCTGACGGCCAAGGGCTGGAAGGAATTCTCCAAGGCGGAGAAGGATACGATCAAGGCGATCCGCGGCGAGATCCAGAACCTTGCCACCGAGACCGGCATCTCGATCCTGGAATTCCGCCGCATCGTGCACATGGTACAGAAGGGCGAGCGCGAGGCGCGTGTCGCCAAGAAGGAAATGGTCGAGGCGAACCTGCGTCTCGTTATCTCCATTGCCAAGAAATACACCAATCGCGGCCTGCAGTTCCTGGATCTTATTCAGGAGGGCAATATCGGCCTGATGAAGGCGGTGGACAAATTCGAATATCGCCGCGGATACAAGTTCTCCACCTATGCGACATGGTGGATCCGGCAGGCGATCACCCGTTCGATTGCCGACCAGGCCCGCACGATCCGTATTCCGGTGCATATGATCGAGACGATCAACAAGATCGTTCGTACGTCGCGCCAGATGCTGCACGAGATCGGCCGCGAGCCGACGCCGGAGGAGCTTTCTGAGAAACTTGCCATGCCGCTGGAAAAAGTGCGCAAGGTTCTGAAGATTGCCAAGGAGCCGATCAGCCTTGAAACGCCGGTGGGCGATGAGGAAGATTCGCATCTCGGCGATTTCATCGAGGACAAGAACGCCATCCTGCCGATCGACGCTGCGATCCAGGCAAACCTGCGTGAGACGACGACGCGCGTGCTCGCCTCGCTGACGCCGCGCGAAGAGCGCGTGCTGCGCATGCGCTTCGGCATCGGTATGAACACTGACCACACGCTGGAAGAGGTCGGCCAGCAGTTCTCCGTGACCCGCGAGCGTATCCGCCAGATCGAGGCGAAGGCGCTGCGCAAGCTCAAGCACCCGAGCCGGTCCAGGAAGCTGCGCAGCTTCCTCGACAGCTAAGAGACACAGCTAACGAACCAGGGGCGGCTTTCGGGCCGCCCGTTTTGTAAGCAGATCGATGCAGACGCAGATCGCAATAGAAACAAACGGGCAGGGGCTCTACGAGTTCACCCGCGAGGCTGTCCGGTTTGTATCCGAGAGCGGGGCGGAGACTGGCCTGCTCACCGTCTTCGTGCGCCACACCTCCTGTTCCCTGACGATCCAGGAAAATGCCGATCCGGACGTCAAACGCGATCTCAGCGAATTCTTCGCCCGGCTCGTGCCGGACAATATGGACTGGCTGCGCCACACGATCGAAGGGCCGGACGATATGCCCGCCCATATCAAGAGCGCGCTGACGCAGGTGAGCCTTTCCGTTCCCGTAGCGGGCGGCGCGCCGCTGCTCGGCACCTGGCAGGGCATCTATCTCTTCGAACACCGTCGTGCGCCGCACCGCCGCAGCATCGTGTTACATCTGTCGCCATGACGCTGCCGGTCTTTTACAGTTTCCGCCGCTGCCCTTACGCCATGCGCGCGCGGCTTGCGCTGCGCTCCAGCGGCACGGCGGTGGAACTGCGCGAGGTGCTGTTGCGCGACAAGGCTCCGGAATTTCTGGATGCCTCTCCCTCGGCCACAGTGCCGACGCTTGTTCAGGGCGATGGCGATGTGCTCGACGAGAGCCTCGACATCATGCTGTGGGCGCTGGACGGCAATGACCCGGAGGGCTGGCTGACGCCCGAGACCGGCTCGCGAGATGCGATGCTGGCCCTGATCGAAGCAATGGACGGCCCGTTCAAAGAGAGCCTCGACCGCTACAAATACGGGACGCGTTATCCGGGCTGCGATCCGCTGGAAGAGCGGGCGAAGGCGGCGGCCATTCTGCGCGGGCTGGAGGAGCAGTTGCAGCCCGGCGGCTATCTCTTCGGCGGTCGGATAAGCCTGGCCGATATGGCGATCCTTCCCTTCATCCGCCAGTTCGCCAATACCGACCGCGCCTGGTTCGACGGCGAGGACTGGCCGGCCTTGCGGGTATGGCTGGAGCGTTTCGAAACGTCCGAACGCTTTGCCGCGATCATGGACAAATATCCCAAATGGCAGTCGGGTGATGCGGTGACTGTGTTTGGCGACTAAGCCTTATTTTGTACAGGTGGTGCCGCCTGCTAATGTCACCTCAGAGCAAATGAGGATTGCCCGTGGCCGAACAAGAAACCCAACGCCTGATCAAGGCCTATCTCGACGCTTTTAACGCCAGCGACAGCGAGGCGATGCTGGCGCTGCTTGCCGAGGATGTCATTCACGATATCAATCAGGGCGGGCGCGAGATCGGCCGTGAGAAATTCCGCTGGTTCAATGCCGGAATGGCGCGGCATTACGCCGAGGAACTGAGCGACATTGCCATCATGGTCGCACCCGGCGGCGGCCGTGCGGCGGCGGAGTTCACCGTGCGCGGCACCTATCTGCAGACGGCCGAGGGCCTGCCGCCGGCGAACGGCCAGCGCTACAGCCTTTCGGCCGGTATCTTCTTCGAGATCGATGACGGGCTGATCTCCCGCGTGACGACCTATTATAATCTTGCCGACTGGATCGCCCAGGTGAAGGCGGACAATGACTGAGATCACCCTGCGCACGCTGACCGGCGCGGCGCTGACCGATGCGCTCGACGATCTCGCCCATCTGCGCATCACAGTCTTTCATGAATGGCCTTATCTTTATGAGGGCGACATGGACTACGAGCGCAATTACCTCGCCAAATTCGCCGGCTCCAAGGGCGCCGTGATCATCGGCGCCTATGATGGCGACCGGCTGGTCGGGGCGGCGACCGCCGCGCCGCTCGCCGATCATTTCGACGATTTTGCCGGACCTTTCTCGAAACACGGCCTCAAGGCCGAGGACTTTTTCTACTTCGGCGAGTCGGTGCTTTTGCCGGAGTATCGCGGACACGGTATCGGCGTGCGCTTTTTCGAGGAACGCGAGAAGGCGGCACAGGCTGAAGGCTTCGACCGCATCGTCTTTTGCGGCGTGATGCGCCCCGACGACCACCCGATGCGCCCGGCAGACTACGTGCCGCTCGACACGTTCTGGCGCAATCGCGGCTATGAAAAGATGGACGGGATCGTGTGCGACTTCCCCTGGCGCGATATCGGCGACGGGGAGGAAACCCGCAAGCCCATGCAGTTCTGGTCACGGACGCTGGCGGAAGATGGTTGAGGGAAGAGTGTTCGCAAGGATCTATTAATGCCCCCATGCGGAATGCGTTGCAACTTATGATTTAGCAGTAAATTCTGACATGCTAGTCGAAAGGGCCTGCCGCCTCTTCTGCACGCGGCTTTGGTTGTTTGATTTCGCAATCACTTGAGTGGTGAGATATCGCCAAGGGCGGGGAAGCAATCAATGAACTTAAGCAATGACTGACTAGCCAAATTGCAAACGACTTACCGTTGAATGAGAAAATAATGATGACCAAAGATATAAAGAGAGAGTATGCATATATATTTAATAAAAAGAAATTTTCTACATTTATGCAACTTTATATTATTATTTATATACTAATATTGATAATATCGTACTATATAAATTTCATATTTGAGTTTTATAAAAATATTTCTCTTTTCTACGTTTTTACACTAATATTTTCTATGGCTTTATTTGTTACTCTTTCAATTCTTTCGAATGAAAACGGCAGTACATTTTATGGAAAAATGATGATTTTAACGGAGAAACTTCTGATAAATCCATTTGCCTTCTTCTTGTTTATTGTTGTTATGTTTGTGTTGAGTCCCTTTTTTATAACCGTTGACGAGAAGATCATTCACTTTTCCGGCGGAATTTTTTATCCATTCATAGTTGCGGCCTCTCACGCGCTTTCGTTAGTTTTGTTGCCGGAGATAGTGATCGGAATGCGGGGAATGTTCAGTCCTGGCAAAGATAAGACTTAACTCAGTCCCCATCATCCTTATATTCCAGAATATCACCCGGCTGGCAGTCGAGGGCCTTGCAGATCCGCTCCAGCGTGTCGAACCGCACGCCCTTGACCTTGCCGGATTTCAGCAAGGAGATGTTCTGCTCGGTGATGCCCACCATTTCGGCCAGCGTGCGCGAGCGCATTTTGCGCCGCGCCAGCATGACATCCAGGTTCACGACAATCGGCATGGCGATCACACGAAACGGCTGTTTTCATCTGAGATGCGCGCGGCCTCCTGCATGACCCAGCCGATCACCAGGAGCAAGCCGCCGAGCAGCAGGAGCAGATAGGTGTCGCTGGAGGCGGTGACAGAGAGTTGCCGGGTGCCGGGCGGGTTGTCGAGCGTCAGGACGAGACTGCCCAGCGAATGAACCAGCGCCGTCAGCACGACATTGACAAGCATCGCCAATCCGACATTGCGGATATGGGCGGCCGGCGCTGGGCTGAACACTTCGCCGCGCGCATAACAGTCAAAAAGCATCCTGATATTCCACAATCCGTAAAGGCTGACGCCAAGCGGCAGGGCGAGGAGGAGAATGAGGGATATGCGTTTGAACAGGGTGATGCCCGTGGCGATCGGCATTCCCGGATAGGCTGTCATGACCATCGTATCGAACCAGTCCGGCACAGCTAGGACGCTGAAAGTAAAGCCGACAAAGAGGATGATGCCGAGCGTCGCAAGCCGCTTCAGCCAAAGGCTCAGCCTGACGACACGGCGGAAGGTTGCATCTGTTGGGTTGGTATCGACCGACATCATTTACTCCTATTGACTCAATAATAATTTATCGTAAAACAATAAGAAAATCGTGTAAAGCAGGAAATTGATATGCGTACTCTGTTTGTCGTTCTTCTGGCGTTTGGCCTTGCGGCCTGTGGCCATGTTCCGCTCTCTTCCATACCGAAACTGAAAAGGATGGACTTCATGACCATGGAGGTCGAGGTCTTGCGCGTTGCTGTCGAAATGCCGGACGGGCTGCGGGTGCGCCCCGGCTCCGCGATCATCAATCTCGGCCTCAATGAATCGGCCGGCGAACCGGCCTTGCAGGAGCGTATTGTGCTGCAGCAGGTCCCGCTGTCGCAAAGCGCCGGGCAATTGGCGGGCCTTGCTCCCAACGCTCAAGTTTTCCGAATTGCCGAGGCCGATATTCCCCGCCTCGAAGCGATGCGCGAGACGACGCGGGCACGCAGAAAGGTGGACCCGGACGACACCAAGGGAACGCTCACCGTCACCTCCGGCGCCTGCCGCACCGCCACCCTTCCGTCCGGCCCGCTTCCGGTGACGACGAAACTGAAAACCGCGCCGGACGAACCCTATTTCACCCTGACCCGGAATGTCGATCTGCGCACGCTGGTCCCGGCGCGGCAGCTTCAGACGGAAGTGCCGCTCTGCCAGTCCTGATGCCGGGCCGAGAAGGTTGATCGAATAGAGGGCGGCCATAAAAGCCCGTTAACGCAACCGTGGGGATTTGGTTGCAACCCATGATTTAGACGGTCATTCTTACGCTGACCCCTGATGTGACTGATTTCCGGACCTATGACGTGGAGGCTTTATCGCGTGGATAAAGACCAGATTGCCGCACGAACGAAACCCGCGGGCCCTCTCAGAACGTTCATTCGCATAGCCGTCACAGTTCTTCTGATCGTATTTGTATTCGCTCATTTTGTGCATTTTGCACCAAGGGCGGTTTTCTGCTCGGAATGGAAGATAGACAACCCGGATCAGTGGGAGCGCATGTGTCACTGGCAGAACAAAATACTCATAGTCGACAAGTTTGTGGGTGATGTTTGGTGAGCGATCACACTGCTGGCAGTCGGACTAATCCTGTGAGGCGAGTGTGGCTTGCTCTGATGTTCTGCCTTGTGATCACGCTCACTGGTTGTCTGGATCATTACAGCTGGCGCCAGAAGATGACGATAACAGTGGAAGCGGACGGGAAGACCTATTCCGGTTCCAGTGTAACGCAGGTCAACTTTCGCAGAAACGATCCGATCAGTTCTGTGAACGGACCTGAGTGGGTTGCCAGCTTCCGGGGAGAGGCGCCGTTTGTCGAGATTCCTGGTCGAGGTGTGCTATTCGCACTGCTCAATCCGCCTGACAAGTACACCTACACTGAGGATTTAGCACTTAAAGCGTTCTCAGGTTTTCCGCGGTCCGAACATTTCGAAGATAGGCTCAAGCGCTTGCGATCCGATCTGAGTAAGTCCGTCACTTTGCCGGCAAGTCTCTACCCATACTTTGTGTTGTTTACCGATGTCTCTAACCCCCGAAGCATTCGCGATCTTGATGTAAACGAGGCTTCAATCTCCAGTTTTGACGACATCCGCCTAATGAATGTTACGCTGGAAATCACCAAAGAACCGGTCACAGAAGATCAGGTATCCTCGGTGCTAACGTGGTTGAATGATCCCAGCGTGATGGAGAATCCCGGATGGTCAGAATTGCCGGTTTCGGCTCGCAAAGTCATAGGTAGGTTGCTGTCACACTACCCGAGACTATGACACTGTACGATCGCCATCATTCTCAACATTCCCCCGTATCCTCCGCCGCACGTTCCACCAAACCCTTAATCGTATACTCAGCCTCCGGCTCAAAGGCCGGGCAGGGGCGGAAGGCGGGGTCTGTGTGAATGCAGCCGGGGCCGCAGAGTTCCACCGTGATCTCCTCTTCCAGCAGATTGAGCCAGACGCGGCCGCCGGGGGTGGCGACATAGCCGTCGATACCCTCCATGAAGTCGGCGGTGAGATCGTCGACTGAGGGGACTTCCGTATCGGCCTCCGGCGAGAACGCGCCGTGGGTGTGGTAGGAGGCGATGATGTCTGCATCGTCCGGGCCGATTTCCGGCGTACAGCCGTCGGGTCCTCCCTTGCGGGCCGGGGTGGCGGCGAGTTGGCCTTGTGAATCGTGGAAGAACAGGCCGCAATATTCGGCCCTGTCGCGGATCGATCGCGGCTGAATGCTGTCCAGATGCTTGATGGCGAAAGCATCGACTTCCTCCATCGGCCCATCGCTGGATTGAGCCGTTGCATCAATGCTCATCAGACATGCGACAGCGACGACAATATAAGCCCCCCTTGCGCGGGGGATTCCTTTCCCCGCCTGCTCATATCGGACGGAAACTGCCAGGCGGGCAAGATGGCCAAAATGGCCGCCTGAAAGAAAATTCGAGATTTTTTCTTTCCCTAATATCCTGTTCTTAAACAATAAATCCCTCCATCTGCAATGATGAACGCAATATGAACGGGCGGTTCCAAAAGCGTTCAGGCCAACATTACTAAATTGTCATCATCGCATCACAGCGATCCTGAAAACCCAGAGGATGGAGAGGACAAAATGTTCGCAAGAATTGCAAAAGCAACCACGCTGGCGGCATTGATCGCCGTTGGTGCCACCGCCGCCACGACCAGCCAGGCTTCGGCCGGCAATATCGAATTCGGCATCCAGTTCGGCACGCCCGGCTATGGCTATTACTACGGCTCGAACCCTCGCTGGGGCGCACCGCCGCCGCGCTACCGCAAGGGCAAATGCAAACCGCGCCGCGCCGTCAACAAAGCCTGGCGCATGGGTGTCAACAACCCCCGCATCGTGCGTCGCAATCAAAAGCGTGTTGTCGTTAAAGGCTGGCGCCACGGCTACAAAACCAAAGTGGTCTTCGCCAACGCCCGGCACTGCCCGGTCATCCGTTTCCGCTGATCGCCGCCCACCCACCGGTCAGCGGGTCATCCCCGGCAACGGCCTGTAAACAGGCCACCGCCGGGGATTTTTGTGTCTACTGGTCGATCTCGAAACTGACATTGACCGTCACCCGGTAGGTGTTTTCACCGGAGGCGACGGGCACGGCGGCATCGGCCGATGCCTTCATCGCCATCTCCGCGCGCGCCATCGGTATAGGCTGCGGGCGGTATTGCTGTTCGCTGATCTGGGTGATGCGGCCAAGGCCCGCGCCGGCAGCTTCCACCAGCGTCGTTGCCTTGGCGAGCGCGTTTTTCATGGCGTCCTTGCGCGCCTCGGTGATGGCGGCGGATGGATCGTCATTGGTAAACATGATGTGGCCGCCTTGGTTGACACCCAGCGTGACGGATTTGTCGAGCAGGGCGCCAAGCTTGTCGAGATCGCGGATGCGTACCGTCAGCGTGTTTGAGACGCGGTAGCCAGTGATTTGCGGCTCCACCGGCTCGTTGTTCTTGCGGTCCGGGTAGAAATATTGCGGGTCGATGGAAAAGCCCGAGGTTTGCAGGTCGCGCTGTTCGACGCCATCGGCGCTCATGGCGGCGAGCACCTCCGCCATCGCGGAGTTGTTGGCGTTGAGTGCGTCGCGGGCGGTCTTGTCCTGGCGCATGACGGTCAGCGTCATGACTGCCATATCGGGCACAAGGCGGGCCGTTCCCTCGCCGGTGACGGCGACGATACCGGGTTTTTGCCCCTTATCATCGCTGGCGAGCGCCGTCACGGGCAGAACGGCAAGGGCAAGGGCGAAGGTCAGGCTGCGTCGAGAAATCATGAATAACCCCAGATAATTGTCATTGGCAGGGCTGTCTTAGAAAGCCATTGCGGCAATGTCTTGTCGGGTCCCTTGTCGTGCGGTGCGAATTGGTTTAATCGGGTCCGGTCCGCGCGCGCGAGAGGCGCTTTGGACCGGCCATTCGCGCCGGGTGGGGCCTGTAGCTCAATTGGTTAGAGCCGGCGGCTCATAACCGCTTGGTTGGGGGTTCGAGTCCCTCCGGGCCCACCACATGGCCTTCCTAGTGCCGTAAAAAGTCCAGATCGCTGACGTGTGCCGGCGGCAGTGCCGGTGCGCCGGAAAGCGCCGGGCGTGGGCTTCCAAAGCTCTGAATATCCGCACCCCAAGCGAATCGGAAATTGCCGCGCGATGTTGCGATGGGCCGTGACCTGCGGCCTGCATACGCCGCCTAAATCCAATAAACCCACAAACACCACTTGATTTTCGATGATCCCACTGCTACCAATTATCCCACATTTCCCACAAAGCGGGATTGATCTGGGGAAGAAATGGCAAAGTCCGTGACAAAAACAGCCAGGGAAATTGCAAGGGGAGAACAGAGTTCTCGTTCAATTGTCGAGAGCTGTTTGTCCGCCATAAAAACCAAAAACTCCACGCTCAATGCGTTTTCCGATATTTATGAAGACGAAGCCCTATCGCTCGCGGAAGAGCGAGATGCGGAACGCAAAAAGGGAGAGCTTCGCGGGTCGCTTCACGGAGTTCCGGTGGGTGTGAAGGACCTGTTCTACATAAAGGATCGACGAACCGCGCGCGGTTCTGCTGCATTCTCAGAGTTTGTTCCATCCGAAACGGCGCCGATAGTCGAAAGGCTCGAGGCTGCTGGCGCCATTGTCATTGGCAAGACAACAACCACCGAAATGGGTTGGAGTGGCTCGAGCGTCTCGGAATACTATGGTTCGACAAGGAATCCCTGGAACGCCCAACTGACGAGCGGAGGATCATCAAGTGGGTCTGCATCGGCACTCGTCTCCGGGATGGTGCCGATGACACTCGGATCTGATGGCGGCGGCTCCGTCCGAATTCCCGCCGCCTTTTGCGGTCATTTTGCGCTGAAGGGCAGTCTTGCGCGCATTCCGACATATCCGTGGAGTGCAACAGAGATGCTTTCGCATGCCGGCCCGATGACCTTGACGGCTACCGACTCCGCCTTGCTCTTCGATATCTTGAAGGGGCCTGATCCGCGCGACCATCATGCGCTGCCGGATGACGGGTTGTGCTATTGCGGCGCCGAGGTCGACATGGCCAGACTTCGAGTGGCTTATGCGCCGACCCTGTTCGGGGTTGATGTTGACGATGAGGTCGACCGTGTCATTCGGCGAGCTGTTCAACGTTTGAAAGATGCTTTCGGCATCGCTGTTGAGGCGGTATCGCCCGACTGGGTCGATCCGATAAAAATATTCGAGACATTGTGGGTGGCCGGTCGCGGCGTTGCTTACGGAAAAAAAGCGAACGGTGCAGGAAGCAGTTTTGGATCCGGCTTCGCCAACCTCGTCAGGCAGTCCTGCAGGATCGACCTTGAGGACTATCTGGACGCAACCAAGGCGCGGGCGGTCTACGCTGCCGGTGTACACCATTTCTTCGAACGTTTCGATATTTTACTGACCCCGACAATCCCCATTTTGCCGTTCGATGCTGAGCTCGAAGCGCCGGAAGGCATGGGCAGCAACTCGGACGTTCTGCCCTGGACGGGTTGGACGCCGTTTACCTATCCGTTCAACATTACCGGCAACCCAGCAGCTTCTATCCCTGCAGGCTTGTCGAGCACCGGAATGCCGGTCGGTCTACAGGTCATCGGCCGCCGGCATTCCGATGCAACTGTCCTGGCGTTCTGCCGGGATCTTGAAGAGAAGGCTGGCTTCTTCGTCATGAAGGGTGACCTGCCCGAGCTGGTGGAGGCCGTTGAATGAGCCCGAAGCCACAACAAACCAACCACAACGACAGGGGAATACAACATGGCTATTGATAGGCGTGAGTTCCTGAAGAGGTCGTCAATGGCCGCAGCCCTGGCTGCGTCCGGCGCGCCTTTGATAAATGGAGCCTTCTTTTCAAGTCCCGCCTATGCGGGGTCGGACAAGGCGATCAATTTCCTTTCAGCCGAAAACCTGACCGGTAACTGGGACCCAAGTTCCCACACCACGCTTGGTCAGATCAATTTCGAGGGCTTTGTGTTCGGGTACCTGACGCGCGCACCAATGCGGCCTCAGAATCCCGATGAGCTGGTGATGGAACTCGCCGAAAGCATGGAGCTGCTGGATGAACACACGCTTCAGTTCAAACTCAAAAAGGGCGTGACTTTTCACAATGGAGAGCCCTTCACCGCCGCCGACGTCAAGGCGACATTTGAATATGCGTCAAAACCCGACCGTCCGGCGCAATGGTATCCGGGTCCGGTAACGGTAGATGTTGTCGACGACCACACAGCCAACGTGAACACAAAGGCGCACGGATATCCCGCCAGCCTGTTCTGGTTCCTCTCAGCCTTCCTTCCGATTATGTCGGCAAAGGATGTGGCCAACCCGACACGATTGTCCGAGTTCCCGAACGGAACCGGTGCTTTCAAGTTCGTCCGGCAGGATGGCAACACTTCCGTGCTGGAGGCCAACCCCGACTTTGTACTCGGCGCACCAAAGGTGCCCGGTGTGAATTTCACGTTCGTTGGCGATGCAACAACACGCATGTTGTCGTTGTTGTCCGGTGAAGCCGACATTATCGAGAGGCTTGAAGCGGAGCAGGTGCAAACGATTGAATCCAAGCCCGGATACTCGCTCAACCAAGCCGTATCGGTGGAAAACAAGTATCTCTGGTTCCGCTGCTCAAAGCCGCCGTTTGACGATTGGCGCCTGCGCCGAGCGGTGTGCCACTCGATTGATCGAAATCTCATTCTGGAAGTACTTGGTGTTTCCGGGACTCCCTCCAACGCCTGGATATCACCGGTCAAGTTCGGATATGTGGATACACCCAACTATCCCGAATACGACCCCGATATGGCCCAGAAGTTCCTGGCAGAAGCCGGCTTCCCGGGAGCCAAGGGACTGCCGAAACTCGAATACATCACCTCCGTTGGTTTCTATCCGAAAACAAAGGAATACGGTGAAGTCATCACGGCGATGCTGCAGGAGCAGGGCTTTGACATTGAGTTCAGCGCTATGGAAATCGCTGCATGGGCCGACAGGCTTTATGACCGTCCAGGCGGCGGACCCGGTCATATGATCGATTGTGGCTGGGCGACGGGTTCGCCTGAACCTGATCTGGTTTTGCGCACACATTTCCACTCCTCGTCGAAGCGGATCTGCGGCATCGATGATCCCGAATTGGATGCGGTACTCGACAAGGAGCGCGATGCCACGGATCCCGCTGTACGCAAGAAGATCATCCAGGAGGAAGTCATGCCAATGTTGGCGGACAAGGCGCCTGCGTTGAGCCTCTTTACATCCGTATTCATCCACGCGTTCCGTGATGAATTGAAGGGCATGTATATCTATCCGAACGGAATGATGGACGCGGTCAACGCAACGAACGAAGCCTAACTCAAGTGCAACGGGAGCCGATCGTGTAAACCCGATCGGCTCCTGCCCAAAACTGGGAGCTGGCGGACCTTGTATCTTCTGAACTTTCTCATTCGGCGTTTGCTGCAGGGCGTACTTGTCCTTTTGATCGTGACCTTCGCGATCTTTACCCTGCTCAGGGTTGTCCCTGGGGATCCCGCGCGCTTGATCGTCGGTGGAATGGCCCCCGATGAGGTGGTCGAGCAGAAGGCAGAAGAGCTTGGGCTCAATGACCCGATTCCCGTGCAGTTCGTTCGTTATCTGGGCGACATCGTCAGGGGCGATTTCGGCAACTCATTCTTGCGACCAAAGAGCGGTGCCACTGTCGGTGCGGCCGCTCACGACGATCCGACAAGGGCGGATCGTGCGGAGGTCCTCGATCTCATACTTGAACGAATACCGCTTACGCTACAGCTCGCAGCGCTTGCGATTGCATTTGCGCTGATTATTTCGTTTCCGCTTGGCGTTGCAGCCGGCCTGAACCCGGGAAAGTGGCAAGACAAGCTCGCATTTTTTGCCGGTTCAGTTTTTGTCTCAATCCCAAGCTTCTGGCTTGGCGTTGTCCTGGCTCTGTTACTGTCTGTGCAGTGGGGCATTCTGCCGTCCATCGGATACAAGGGTTTCGAATACACAATACTGCCGGCATTTGTCCTGGCGATCGAGATGTCGCCGTTCATCATTCGAACGCTCTCAGTTTCCATCGCTCAGGTCATGCAGGAAGAGTTTATCTCCGTCGCTCCACTTCGAGGCTTGAGGCGAGCCCGTATTGTCGCGGCTCATGCCATCCGCAATGCATCAATTCCGCTGTTGAACCTGTTCGGCATTCAGCTGGGCATCCTTTTGGGGGGAGTTCTGGTGATTGAGTTAATCTTCGACTACCCGGGGCTTGGCCGTTTGACGATCAACGCAGTTCTTCAACGTGATTTTCCGATTATTCAAGGCGTGGCAATCTTCATCGCCGGCCTGTTTGTTTTCATCAACATCGCCGTCGATCTCGCCGCCAGTTTTATCGACCCGAGGTTGGAGTACTGAGATGACGGATGTGGTGACAAAAACCGCCGTGCCGCCGCAATTGGCTGGAGCCGCCAATCGTCTCTCACCGACACAGAGGATGCTCAAGGAGGCCTGGACACGCACGTCGTTCAAGGTCGGGTTGTTCGTCTTTGTCGGGTTGATCGCTGCAGCGCTGATCTATCCGGAGTTCAGCTCAACCGATCCGACAAAGATGAATATTCGGGCGCGCTTCGTGCCCCCGCTGTTTCTCGGGGAGAACTGGAGTTGGGCTCACCCGTTCGGCACCGATCATCTCGGACGCGATCTGTTTTTGCGTTGTCTCATTGGTCTTCGGTGGTCGGTCCTGATCGGCTGTTCCAGTGTGATCATGATGTTTGCCATCGGTTGCGGTCTGGGCATGTATGCAGGTTTCAAGGGAAACTGGACTGACACCATCATCATGCGGATCACCGATGCACAACTGTCAATTCCGTTCATCATTCTCGCGATAACCATACTTGGCGTCTCGCGTCCTACGGTCCCCGCCATTATTCTTGTGCTCGGTCTGTCCAGTTGGCCACTTTATGCGCGTGTTGCCCGCAGTGTGACTCTGTCGGAGAAGGGCAAGGAATATATCAGGGCTCAGCGCGTTCTCGGTGCCACAGACTGGCGTATCCTCATTTTGTTTCTGGCGCCTGCGATATTGCCTCCCATAGCATTTGTCGCAGTGCTCGACGTGGCAAGAATGATGATTTTCGAAGCCATTCTCGGCTTCATTGGACTGGGCATCCAGCCGCCAACTCCGTCGTTTGGCAGCATTATCGCAGACGGTCGAAAGTACCTCATAAACGCATGGTGGATTGCCACCATGCCAGGTGTTCTTCTGCTGGTGACGCTGACAAGTCTCAACTTGATGGGCGCGGCGCTCGAAAAGGCGCGTAATGATGTGCTGCGGGGGGCAGCGTGATGTCTCACAAGAGCCTGGCCCTCCAAGCTCAAGGTCTAAGCGTTGGCTTGAGTTATGATCCTTCTGCGAAAATCTTGAATGACGTAAGTTTCGATCTGCAGTCCGGCAATGTTCTCGGTGTCATTGGCGAGGCCGGATCAGGCAAAACGGTCCTGGCACGGGCTTTGATCAATGGACTTTCCGACCCGCTGAAGATCAGCAACGGCGCTGTGTTGTTTCATGGAAGCGACGTCCTGCGATTGAGTGATGCGGAACTGACCGGCATTCGTGGCAATCGTATTGGATACATCGGGTCCAACCCCACCGGAGCTCTGGATCCTACGGTGCCAATTGGAAATCAGATCGTTGAGAAGCTGCGATCGGTTCGCCCGGAGCTCTCGAAAACAAAGGCAACGGAACATGTACTGGATGTATTGAGTGCGGTGCGCATCCCTTCGCCGGAGGTTCGGTTTCACGAGTTTCCATTTCAGTTTTCGGGCGGCATGATGCAACGCGTGATGATCGTGGATGCGTTGGTGACAAACCCTGAAGTTCTGATTGCCGACAATATTACCCAAGCGCTTGATGTGACCGTGGCAGCGCAGATCATTCGCCTGATCAAGGAGCTGAGGGATCAGTTTTCGACCGCGATCCTTTTTATCTCATCCTCCTTGCCAGTCGTAGAGACCATTGCCGATGAGGTTATGGTTCTCCAGGCAGGTAGAATTGTCGAGACAGCCGAGCCCAAAAATCTGATTTCGAGCCCGCAACATGGGTACACAAAATCGATTTTGGAGCGCCTGCCGCGGATATGGGGCGAAGACATTGAGCCTCCCAGGGCGCAGGTCGCACCCACGCTTATGTCGGTGACGGATGTCTACAGAACTTACCATGTCCGCAAGAAAGGCTCTTTCAGCGGGACAAATGCCGTTCAGGCGGTACGTGGGATGTCGATAGATATCCGGCAGGGGGAAAATATCGGCATTGTCGGCGAGTCGGGCTGCGGAAAGTCAACGCTCACACGATTGCTCGCCTGGCTGGAAGAGCCGGACAACGGAGCGATAACTTTCGAAGGTAAGGATCTGTCGCAACTCAGCCGGCAAGAACTGACCAAGATGCGTCAGTCCTTTCAACTTCTTTTGCAGGATCCCTACAGCTCGTTGCCTTCGCGCATGTCAGTGGGACGCATCATAGCAGAACCTCTTCTTATCCACGGAACCTGCCCAAAGGCGGAGATCAAGGATCGTGTTCGGGCAGCGATGACCGAAGTCGGGCTTGATGCTGCGATCGAGAACGAACTGACGGTGGGGCTTGGTGCCGGCGACCGGCAACGCATAAATATCGCGCGTGCTCTGGTGCTTGAGCCAAAGCTCATGATTCTTGATGAGACACTGTCGGCGCTCGATCAGATTGAGCAGTCGAAGCTTTTTGAGCTTTTTGACAAGCTTCAGAAATCACACGGATTTACCTACATATTCATCTCACATGATATGGCGCTTGTGCGCAAGGTCTGCCATCGCATCGCGGTCATGTATCTCGGCCGCGTCGTTGAGTTGGCGGACAATCAGACATTGTTTGAAAATCCGTCCCACCCATATTCGAGGGCGCTGTTGAGCGCCGTTCCCACCTTGGACGACCATCCGTTCAAGTCGCAGGAATACCTCTTGGAAGGGGAGCCACCCAGCCCGGTCCACATACCACCAGGGTGTTCTTACCGCACCCGTTGCCCGCGAGCCTTGGAGATATGTAAAACTGTCGATCCAAGCGCAACGGAATTGCCCGGCGGCGGGCAGGTGTCTTGCCATCTTGCCGATGACAATCAACGGTCCTCGGCGGCGGCTGGATGAAACAGAGACGGAAGAGAACAATGCTCAACAGCCATCGTCACGAATACATTCTGGAAAAACTTCAGGCGAGTGACAAGGTAACGGTCGCCGATCTGATGACGGGGCTGGATGTTTCCGATGAAACGGTTCGGCGTGATCTGAAGGATCTGGAATCGAAGGGGCTGCTTCGTCGCATACATGGCGGAGCGATTGGGGTCGCAAAAATACGCGATGAACCGATCCGGGAACGTGCTCGGAAATCGGCCAAAGAGAAGATTGTTATTGCCCAACGGGCCGTAGAGCTGATCTCAGACCATACGTCAATATTTCTGGACACCGGTTCAACGACCGAAGCTCTGGCAAAGCAGCTCGGCCGGTTCACGGATCTGAAACTCTACACCAACTCCTTGAACGTGGCGCTGGCAGCCCGTGAGCATTTTGGCGTTTCGGTCTTTGTTACTCCAGGTGAACTTCGCAAAGTCGAACTTGATCTCGTGGGCTACGATACTGTCGATTACATACGGAACTACCTTTTTGACACGGTTTTCATGGGTACCGCAGGAGTTGACGGTGAACGCGGGTTTATGGATTTCGAAGAGGATGAATCCCGAATTCGTCAGGCCCTGATGAAAAGTGCGCGCAATAAGGTGATGCTCGCTGACGGCAGTAAATTCGGAAAGACCGCCAATATCTGCACGGCCAGGTTTGAAGCGATCGATCGTCTCGTGACAGATGCCAAGCCGGCGAAGAACTTTTATTCCGTCTTCGAACGATCCGGGATGGACGTGACGCATGGATAGTGTCTTTTCTGACCACAGAGCGCTTCGGCCCCTCCTTTTGGAACTGCTGAATGCGTTTGGAGAGTTCGGCAAGGCCGAAGACGGCGGGTATTCGCGCCTTGCAGCAAGTCCAGAGGAAAAACTGGCGAGAGATCATTTATGTGAGTGGCTGAGAGCGCATGATTTTGCGGTTCTCGTTGATCCCATCGGGAATATCTTCGGTGTTCTTGATCTCGGTGAGGTCGATACCGCACGTGCTTTTTTCTGCGGGTCGCATCTCGATAGCCAGCCCAACGGCGGGAACTATGATGGTTGTCTGGGGGTGGTGTGCGCCTGCATCGCCGCGCTCTTTTTGAAAGACAAGATTGACAGGGACGAGATCAAGCCAACTTTTCGCTACTACGTCGTGGTGTGCTGGACGGGTGAGGAGGGCGCGCGCTTTCAGCCAAGTCTTATTGGCAGCAGTGTCTTTTCAGGTGCCCTCAGTCTTCAGGATGCATGGCGCCTGAAGGACAGCGAAGGTGTAACTCTGAAAGATGCGCTGGCAGCATCAAATTATCTGGGCGCCGACAGCCCTCCGTCGCCTGACCATTATCTCGAACTGCACATAGAACAGGGCCCTGAACTTGAGAAATCGGGAGACCCAGTCGCGTTGGTTGAAGCCTGTTGGGGCGCAGAGAAACTTCGCGTTCTTGCAAAAGGAAAGGCTGCCCACACAGGCCCGACGCCGATGGATGAACGCAACAATGCATTGCTTGCGGCTTCACAACTGGTCGTCTATGCCGAGGAAATTTCCCGACGCTGCGGGGAAACTCTTTATAGTTCAGTCGGCCGCATGGAGCTGGCGCCAAATTCTCCCAATACCGTTGTCGAGCGGGCTGAGCTGTGGCTTGAGTTTCGTTCGCCCGGTGAAGCCGCGTTAAGCGATGCGGTGTCCCAGTTCAAGGATTGTATGTCCGCTGTCTCCGGGCAAACAGGATGCGACCTCTCCATAGTCTCACGCGAGAGCCGAAACATCACTTGCTTCGATGAAGCTTCTATCAGCAATGCCGAGTGTGCTCTTGGTGCATCCAACACCGGCTATCTGAAGCTGAAAACAGTCGCTGGACACGATGCGGTCCGGCTACAGGCTATCTGCCCTTCGACACTTCTGTTTGTTCCATCGAAGGGCGGTATCACACATTCACCGTCCGAATACACAGCCGATGAGGATGTCTGCGCCGGGTTCGACGCCATGGCAGTTGTTCTTGCAAGTCTGATTGCGCGACCGGCGGGAGCTTCCGCTTTCAGGAGGTCTACGTAATGAAAACGCTAGGTTCACCTGGTAATGCGATGGATGAGGCTGCCGAGATGGTCTTGCATGCATTCAGCGTAACAAGGGGACCGGGTGCCACTTATGAGGCAAGCATCGGCTCGGTCGTGTCGCCGGTACACCGGGGTGTCGAGAGCGCTTGCTACAATGTGGATGCGGCCGGCAGCGAGTTTTTTCTGAAAATTCGATATCCGGATATGGCGGACTTGTTTGATGAGACAGTCGTGCACGCAGGTGCCCGACGTGCATCCGATCTTGCGGTCGGAGCGTGTCTCGTAGACGCCCATGAAAAGTCCGGAAGTTATCTTTTTGAACGGCTGGACGAAAACTGGCGTTGGGGCAAAGTCGATGATTTTAGAGACCCTTCGGTCCTTGAAAACACGGTCATTGCAAAAAAGAAGATCCATGGAGGTGATGCGCTGCCGTCAGGCCGTTCTGTCTTTGACACTATCGAATATTACCGAGCCATTGTGGAAGCCGAAAACATCAAGGTCCCGAAGACATCCGCGCGTGTTTTGGAGAAGGTGCGTGAGTGTGCCAAAGCTTTGGCTGCCGCCGGCATCTCTCCGTCGCCCGCGCATGGAGACGGAGTCGCCTCGAACATTATGATTGCGAAATCCGGAGAAGTCTGTCTTGTCGATTTTGACAGCACCGGCAATCATGACCCCTATTTCGATCTTGGAAGTTTAATTGTTGAGATTACGCAGTTTCCGGAGGTGGCGCGCGCCGTGCTGGAAATCTACGACGGCCAGTGCCGCGATGCGCAATTCGGACGCTGCATGCTTTACGGCATTGCCGATGATCTGAAATGGGCACTCTGGGGCTTTATCAGCTTTGCAAGGTCATCCCGCTCGCATGTGGAGTTTGTCAAATACGCGGAATGGCGGATGTTGCGTGCGCTTTTCAATGCAGAAGGTCCAGACTTCGACCGCTGGATGGCAAAGCTTTGAGGAGGTTCATGTGATGTCGCGTCGTCATCTGGGTAAGGCTACCAATGAAGCTGAAAGCAAAGTTGAGGCAGCGATCAGGGCAGTACAGGGTTGGACACTCGATGGGCTTTCCTACGAGCCAGTCCCCGGCGGTATCAGCAATGCAAACTGGCGCATATTTCTGGCCGATCAGGAGCGAACCTATTTTCTGAAGGTGCCCGGTGAAGGCACGGAGCACTTCATTCAAAGAACGGCTGCAAACGAAGCAAGTACCAGGGCTTTCGAGGTCGGCGTCGGGGCCGAGGTCATTCACTTTGACCCGCAATCCGGGGTGGAGGTGTTCGAGTTCATCGATGGCCTGAGAACGTCTACGAATGGAGACTTCCTGGATCGGACTGTTCGTTGCAATGCCGTTAAAGCTTTGAGAGCCTTCAACAATGCCAGGGGACTTGCGCTGCAAAAGACGACCATGGACATGATCGAGGAGCACTTTGATCAAGCCTTGGAATTTGGTGGTTATTTTCCGCAGGATTTCACTTGGATTAACGCCAAATACCGACAGGCCAAAGACGCTCTTATCGCTTCCGGCCTCGATCTGGTCCCATGCATGAATGATACGCTTGCCGGCAACTTTCTCCTGGACGCTGAGAACAATGTCACGCTTGTTGACTTCGAATATGCCTCAAACAACGACCGCTGTGCTGAACTTGCGCTTTGGTTCGTCGAGATGTGCTTTGATCCCGACATCGAGAATGAAGTCATCGAGGAGTATTTTGGATCGGTGGATCCAAGGATCAGCACACGCATAACGATTTTCAAGGCGCTTGTTGATTTGAAATGGGCGACATGGGCAATGGTCCAGAACCGGCTATCCGCACTTGATTTCGACTATTTCAAATATGGTGTGTGGAAACATATGCGCGCACGCCATGTGATGCGCGACCCAAGATGGGATGACTGGTTAAAAGCAGTTTAGCCAAGCCAGCTCCGGATATTTTTTAACCTGAAACCGCGTCACCGAACGTGAGAAATGTAAGCGGAAACGGAAATGATGAGCGCGGTGCTGGAAACGGCAAATGAGGTACAAAGGGAAGCGGCGGTCACGGCTATGAAGCATTTCCGCTCCGGTCTGGACGTTGATCTCAAGTCCGACGAAAGCCCTGTCACCGCCGCCGATCTGGCCATTGAATTCGATGCCCGTGCCCGCATCGAAGCACGCTTTCCCGGTCACGCAATTCTGGGTGAAGAATATGGGGCAGGGGACCTGACCAAGGATCATATTTGGGTCATCGACCCGATAGATGGCACCCGATCCTTCATCTCTGGTCATCCGGCATTCGGGTTTCTCCTCGCCTATCTGGAAAGTGGCCACAACCAGCTCTCCATGGTGTCCATGCCGGCGTTGAATGAGATTTTTGTTGGACAGGCCGGGCAGGGGGCAACGCTCAACGGCACTCCCATTTCCTGTTCGAAGAAGACGGACCTGTCGAAGGCGATTCTTTACATCAATGAGGGTGAGAAGCTCTTTGCCGATCATCCGGAGATTCATAAACGGCTTGTGAAATCGGGACACACAAGACGGTTAGCCTATGATTGTTATCCCCATGCGATGATGGCTGCAGGCTTTGTCGATTGTGTCGTCGACTACGATCTGAAGCCCTTTGACTTTCTTCCGCTTGCCGGTGTGATCGAAGCCGCTGGTGGCACCATCACCGACTGGCAAGGCAATACTCTTGACTTCAATTCGGACGGCAGGGTCGTCTCGGCCGCGACGCCGGAGCTGCACCGCGATTTGCTTGATATTCTGTCTTCGAACGATCCGAACGCGTGAGAGCGGCGACCGTGTATGTCCGAAACGATGATCACCTCCCGAAAACCAAGGATACCCACCGTTTGAGTTCGCCATGGCTGAACACGGCCGTGGATTTCTCGATGCCGTCGATAGCCAGGCGGAACTGATTTGTGTCTCTGGGACATGTTCTTGTGACCTGCGTCCGAGGGTATTGTGTGGACAAGGTGGGGTTAGAGAGCCGCAAAGTCGTCGATACAAACGTCTGCACTTTCGCAAAGGCACTATTCAACCGGGGGGATATAAAATATCTCTGTGCGAGGTATCAGGAGCGGAGTGTCAATGGCGAAGGTTGGGATCAAGCACCTTGCGGAGGAGTTGAACGTGGATGTGTCCACGGTGTCCCGCGCTTTGCGCAATGATCCAAGAGTTAAGCCGGAGACCACCAGGATGGTCCAAAATCTGGCGAAAAAGCTGGGATATCGTCCGAACTCGGCCGCAAGGGCTTTGCGGGGAGGCAAAACCGGCAGGGTGGCCGTTTTGCTCTCTCCGCCGCAACAGCGTTTTGCCAGCCCGGTTTTTCTGGAACTTCTTGCGACCCTGGACGGTTACCTCAGACAGGAGAAAATGTCGCTTGCCGTCTTTGCCGCGCGGGATTGGGATGAAGAGGTGGAGATTGTCCGCTCGGTTGTGGACGATCGCATGGCCGATGCGATCATTCTCGGCCGCACGCGGGTCAACGACGAACGGATCAGATATCTGCTGGACCAAAATGTACCGTTTGTCAGCTTCGGACGCTCGTCCTGGCCGGATGAGCACTCCTGGGTTGAGATCGACTATCTTGAGGCCGGGCAGATCGCGGTTTCCGCCCTGTCGGAAAACCGGCCGGACTCGCTGACCATTGTCGCTGCGTCGGAGGGGCTTCGTTTTGCGGACAACTTCGTCAGGGGCGCCCTTGATGAAGCCAGAGGCCGCGATCTGGATGACATAGCCGTGCGCCGGGTGGAGATGTCGGAGAGCGAGGGAGAAAGACTCGCCAAAGAGGTTCTGACTGAAGCGAGCCGATCTGCATTTGCCTGTATTCAGGATTCACTTGCTTTTGGATTTTATCGTGGCGCTGCCCAACAAGAGCGCAAGATCGGCCGTGAGATTGCGCTTTTCGGCGGCCAGAATTTTCCGGGTGCGGAACATACCGCCCCACCGCTATCGACCTTCTCGACACAGGACAAAAAGGTTGCCGATCTATTGAGCCGGGTCATGATCCGGCGATTGGGCTCGGAAGGTGCGTCTGCCCCACAACACCACACGGTTTCTCCGGAGCCCTTGTTACGGTCATCCCATTTCCTGGAATAGTATCGGTCCGCAACCGACAACCGCGCACTTGCCCGGGTTTGAGTGACCGGAACTCCAGTTTTCCCTAGGGTGCGATATGAAATTCCAATCGTTTGCATAGCTAAAAAACAAAAATACAAACGTTTGTATTGACGATTTAGAGTAAAGCCCATAGTGTCCGGTTATTGGGAGGAGGTTGGCTGAAAATCTGTTTGTGGCGACATGCGCGCCCTTCCGGCACTTCTCGTTTTTATCCGGAAGTGAACACCTGAATTCAAACTGCGTCATTGATACCCGGATATGTTTCAGCGAAAGGCTGGCCCGGCTGTCTGACATAAAACGAAACGCCATAACCATCCTAGCCTTGAGGGAGGAATGATATGAAAAGACTTTTAGTGGCGGCAGTCGCGGCGACGGCAATTGCATCCGCATCGGTCGCGGCCTTTGCCGAAACCAAACTCGATGTCTGGCACGTGATCAATATCGACAAGGACATGGTCCATGACGGGATCAAGTCCTTCAACGAAATCGATCAAAATGTACAGGCGGAAGAACGCATCGTTCCGTTTGCCCAGCTTGAACCTGAACTCTTGAAGGCAATCGCCACCGGCGATGTGCCGGACGCGGTGATGCTGGCAAGCAACTCGGTTCCCGCATTTGTGGTTGGAAACGCGCTGATGGATCTGACCGAAATGGTTGCCGGCTCAGACAAGGTGAATGGCGAGGACTATCACCCCGGTCCCTGGAACTCCGCGCAGTGGGACGGCAAGGTTTACGCGGTGCCGCGCGCGGCGAATACACTCGCCCTCTACTACAATAAGGACCTGCTCGACGAGAAAGGGATTTCCGTTGAATCACTTGGTACATGGGATGGTCTGATTTCGGCCGCAGAAGCGCTTACCGTTCCCGGCGAACGGTTCGGCCTTGCATTCTCAGCGATTGCGACGGAAGAGGGAACGTTCCAGTTTCTGCCTTGGCTGTGGCAAGCCGGCGCGGATATCGATACGCTCGATACACCCGAAGCCGCGTCTGCCCTGCAGGTCTGGGTCGATCTTGTGAAGAACGGTCATTCGTCAAAAGACGTTCTGACGATGCGCCAGTTTGAAGGCACATCCACGTTTATGGCTGAAAACGCGGCCCTGGTCATCTCCGGCCCTTGGGAGCTGCCGCGGATCGAGAAGGACGCCAAGTTCAACTGGGGGGTGCGCACACTACCAGTCAAGGACGGCGTGAATATCGAAGCCTCTGCGCTTGGCGACTATAACTGGGTTATTCCAACCGGGGCCAAGGATCCGGGCGCGTCGTTCAAGTTCATCGAATACATGACCTCCGAGGACGTTGTAAAAAACGCCTGGGACAGCGGACGCCTTTCCGCCCGCGCCGACATCGACGTTCTGGTCAATCAATGGCCTGACGCCTTTGCAACCTTCAACGAGCAGATGAAGTCCGCGCGTCAGCGCGGCCCGGATCCGAAATATGGTGAGAAATCCCGCGTGATCCAGAAGGCCATTCAGCAGGCGATGACCGAGGAACTGACCGTTGAAGCGGCCCTGACCGAGGCTGCAGCGGCCATTGCAAAGATCAAGTAACGCCTAAGACCAGTGCCGATCACTCCGACGCGTGGATTTCGGAGTGATCGGCGCCTCCCGATACGGTAAAAAGCATGGCAGCTATGTTGCTGCTCGGTTGAATCCATCCGCACACATGCATCCAAGACCGCAATGAGGAAATGGGAAAAATGGTAAGAGTTTTTCTGGCCTTGCCCATGGCCTTTCTGCTGATCCTCATCGGATTTCCGGTTCTCTACAACGTCCTGATGAGTTTTCAGGACGTAACGTTGATGACGCTTCCACAATTCATGCGTCCCTGGATTGGAATCAGCAACTACACCACCTTGTTGGGAGAAAAAGTCACCTATGAGGTGTTGGCGAATACGTTTGTCTTTGTCGGCGGCAACGTGGTGTTCCAGATCGCCATAGGCCTCAGCCTGGCGCTGTTTTTTGAACTGAGCTTTCCGGGTGCAAAGTTCATGCGTGGCCTGTTTCTGGTCGCATGGATGCTGCCGCCGCTGGTGATCGGCTCGGTTTGGAAGTGGCTCTTTGCCACGGAATCCGGCGCCATCAATGCGATATTGGGCTCCAATATGAACTGGCTTTCGGACCCGTCAACGGCGCTGTGGGCCGTAACGACAGCGAACATATGGTTTGGAACGCCGTTTTCGATGATCCTGCTGTCCGCCGCGGTGTCCAATGTTCCAAAGGAACTGCTTGAGGCGGCCTCGCTGGATGGTGCCGGCCCGATCCGCCGCTTCATCTACATCACATTGCCTGCAATCTCGGCCAGCCTTCTGGCTGTCGTGAGCCTCACAATCATCTATTCGATGCGCGCCTTCGATGTGATCTGGGCCATGACAAAGGGCGGGCCTGTGGATTCATCGACCATTCTGCCGCTCTTTTCCTATCGGCTGTCCTTTGACGAGTTCAAGTTCGGCGGCGGTGCCGCGGCGGCAAACTTCGCCTTTATCATCGTGTTCATTGTGGCGCTCATCTATGTGCGCTCCATCAAACATGAGAAAATACTATGAGAACGTTTGGCACCTTTACCGGGTACCGGAGCCTGATTCTGTTTGCGATCGGTATCACGCTGGTTTCGATTTACCTGTTCCCGGTTTACTGGATGGTGATCTCAGCACTCAAAACCTCCACGGAAATCTTTGTTCGCCCGCCGACTTTTGTGCCGGAAGCTCCGACGCTTGAAAACTTCCTCTGGATTGCCGAACAGCCGAAGCTGCTGACATTCCTGGCAAACTCATTCATCATTGCGACCTTCACCACCATCATCACCTTGATACTCGGATCCATCGGTGCTTACGCCATGGCCCGCTGGCGTTCATGGGTGGTCGATGCGGCTCTGGTGCTTGTGCTGGTCATGCAGGCATTTCCGGAAGCTCTTTTGGCGACACCACTGTTCCTTTTGTTCAAGCAGGTAGACCTGTTGAACACCTATACCGGCGTCATTTTGGCGACATCCACCAAAACGCTCACACTCGCGCTTGTCGTGCTTCGCCCGATGTTTGCACAGGTGCCAAAGGAGCTGGAGGAAGCGGCGTTCGTTGACGGTTGCAATTCCTTCCAGTCCTTTATCCAGATCGTCTTGCCCATCATGCTGCCCGGACTGCTGGTGATCGGAGCGCTGTGTTTCATCCTCGCCTACGGACAATTCGTCTACCCGCTCTCGCTGACGACACGCGCTGATTTGCATCCGGCAACCGTCGGTCTTTATGGATTTGTCGGTGCTGAATATGCGGATTGGCACCGAGTCATGGCTTATGCAACGATCGTCGTCTCTCCGGTTGTCGTGCTGTTTCTGCTGCTGCAACGGCGCATCGTTGGCGGACTGACCGCAGGAGCCCTCAAATGACCGTTCGTAGAAAATCAAAAGGCTGTCGGAAAAGATCGGAGCTCTGCCAATGGGCCGTCTAAGCATAAAAAATGCCCAGAAGGCATATGGGACCGTCAAGGTCCTGCACGGGATCGACCTTGATATCAATGATGGTGAGTTTGTTGTCCTGGTCGGTCCTTCCGGTTGCGGTAAATCGACCCTTTTGCGGATGATCGCGGGACTGGAATCGATCAGTGGCGGTGCGATCGAAATTGCTGATCGGGAAGTGAACAATGTCGCGCCAAAGAACCGTGACATTGCGATGGTTTTTCAGAACTATGCGCTTTACCCGCATATGACTGTTGCCAGGAATATGGGCTTCTCGCTCAAGATGCGCGGCCTGTCGCGCAAGGAGATCGACGCAAGGATCAAGACGGCTGCCGGCATACTCGGTTTGGACCAGTTGCTTGATCGATATCCCAAGCAGCTTTCAGGTGGTCAGCGGCAACGGGTGGCGATGGGCCGCGCGATTGTTCGCGATCCCGCTGTTTTTCTTTTCGATGAGCCGCTTTCAAACCTCGATGCCAAGATGCGCATCAGCATGCGCGGCGAGATCAAGGAGCTTCACGAGCGCCTAAGGACCACCATCGTTTATGTTACCCACGATCAGATTGAAGCCATGACCATGGCCGACCGAATAGTGATCATGAAAGATGGCGCCATTCAGCAAGTTGGCACGCCAGACGATATCTACAGCGATCCTGCCAACCTGTTCGTCGCCGATTTCATCGGCAGCCCGGCAATGAACCTGATGCAAGGCCGGATTGAAGACGGCGCCTTCAAGTCGGGATCGTCGCTTGTCCTTCAAGTCCAGCAGCCACGCTCCGATGTCGGGCAGATCGTTCTTGGTGTTCGGCCGGAACAGATACAACTTGGTCAGGAAGGTGTCGCGGCAACGGTAAAACGGGTGGAGCCAACGGGATCGGAGACCGTTGTGACCCTCGATGCAGGCGGCGTGACCGTGACGGCCCTGTCCCGATCAGAGAAACATTACCAGGTGGGAGATGCCGAAACGTTCGGTGTGTCTCCCGCGGCATACCGTTTCTTCGACGCGAGCTCCGGACAAAAAGTCTGACGCCTGTCCGGATAAGGTCCGGCGGATCCGGCTGTGTTTGTCGTGGCGGCCTGTCCTATTGACGCTCTCCGGCGTTGGGAGAAATGCCTTCAGTCGAATGCCAGGCCTCGCGTCTCGCCTGCGTTGGCGTCATCCCGGTTCGATCTTTGAAGAGCCGGGAGAAATGGTAGGGATTGGCGAACCCGACCCGCTCCGCGACTTCGGACACGTTCAGTCCCGTGTTTCTCAGAAGGCCATGACCTCTTGTCACCCGCTCATTCCAGAGCCATTGAGCGGGTGTGGGTTTGCCATGTGTTCTGCATAGCCTGACCAGGTAACTCTCCGTCACCTTGGCGGCCCCGGCCATGTCAGTCAGGGATATTTGCCGTGCATAATTCTGTTCGATAAACCGCGCCAGCCTGGCCAGCGGGCGAGGCCTGTTGTAAATCTCCTGCCCGGTCTTGTCTTCCGACCACTGATCGGCAAAGGCGGTGAGATAAGCCTTCACAAGAAGCATCTGCACATCCGGCCAGGATCGATCGGATATCAACTGCGGGGTTTCCTCCATATGGATGCCCGGTCCATTCCTGACAGCTTCGAACAGCCCTCGCATCAATGGTGTTTCGCTTGCAAATTTCGGCAGTATCCCACGCAGATCAAGCATTTTCGATGTTGCGTGATCGCCTTCCGGTGAAATCGCGATCCACCGGTGACTGGAGGCCTGATGCTTGTCGAACACATAGGTTTCGCGAAATCCCGGCCATTGACAGCAGACCTGGCCGGGATGAAGCGTGATTTTTGTGCCGTCCGTATCGATTGAAACGGACCCGTGATCCAACATCACCAGTTGTAAGCCGGTCTGTATCCTGGGCCCCAAAGAGCGGCCCGGAGCGTAATTGATCTGACCGGTCTCAATTCGCTTGATCTCTCCAATGTCAATCATGGATATTTTTCGGCTCCTCTCAGATATGGGAAATGCATAGCTGATCAGACATTATTTTTGCAAGTGACGACCTCCCAGTGCCCGGCTCTCGAGGATTGGATCAAGGCTTGCAGATCTCAATCCGAGGCACGAGAGCCGGGCCACATGGAGGCCGGCTGGCTTGAGGAGGCTGCGGACAGTGAAGACAATGAGGGACTACTCGCTTGTGGGTGCAAGCACGAAGTCGGCCGAAGAAACCGGTTTGGTGTCGGCCGAGTGGTATATGTCGGATGTACCCCGCAAGACGATGAAAGACCTCATGCGCCGGACTGACGGCCCCGCTATCCGTGACACGATCATCTGGTTCGGTTTGCTGCTGGCGACAGGCGTTGGAGCCTATCTGCTATGGCCGAGCTGGTGGTGTCTGCCTTTGTTTATCACTTACGGTGTCCTCTACGGCTCGGTGTCGGATTCCCGTTGGCACGAGTGTTCTCATCGGACCGCATTCAAGACAAGGTGGATGAATGACGTCATCTATGAAATCGCCTGTTTCATGATCATCCGGAACCCGACCGTTTGGAGATGGAGCCATACGCGCCACCACACGGATACCTATATTGTCGGCCAGGATCCGGAAATTGTCGTTATGCGGCCTCCGGATCTGTTTCGAGTGATCCTGAGCTTCTTCGGCCTTGAGGGCGCACTTGGCAACGTCAAGGACATGTTCCGGTATAGCGTCGGCATCATCAATGACGAAGAGAAGAGCTTTATTCCAGAAACAGAGCGCTACAAGGTTGTGCGCACAGCCAGAATTTGGGTTCTGATCTATGCCTCCGTCATTGGTCTGGCAATCTGGTCACTGAGCATCCTCCCGCTGATGTTTGTCGGGCTTCCGCGCTTTTATGGCGGCTGGCATGTGCCGCTGACCGGACTGCTCCAGCATGGCGGGCTTGCAGACAATGTTCTCGATCATCGGCTGAACTCCCGGACCGTCTACATGAACCCGATCAGCCGATGGATCTATTGGAATATGAACTACCACATCGAGCATCACATGTTTCCAATGGTCCCGTACCATCGCCTTCCCGAACTCCATGAGCTTTTAAAGAACGACATGCCCGCGCCTGATACATCGATGTTGGCAGCGTACCGAAAAGTCATCCCGGTGTGGCTGCGCCAATTGAAATATGAGGACCACTTCCTGAAGCGGGAACTGCCGCCGACTGCAAAGCCCTACAAGGAATTCAAGGAAGAGCTGCCAGCGGCTGCAAATGCATGAGGGAGGAACAATGGGAAACTGGGTAGAGGCGTGTGCTGCGGATGATATCGATGGGGAGGACTTGATCCGTTTTGATTATGACGGTCATTCCTATGCCATTTACCGCAGCCCGGAGGATGAGTATTTCGCCACCGACGGCTTGTGTACCCACGAACAGGTGCATCTGGAAGATGGTCTCGTGATGGGCGATACCATCGAATGCCCCAAGCACAACGGTGTCTTCAACTATAAGACCGGCGAAGCCAAGGGCGCACCCGTCTGCGTGAATTTGAAGACTTATGCGGTAAAGGTCGAAGGCGGCTCGGTATTTATCGATGTCGGCCGCTGACGAGGCAATCGCCATTGTCGGCGCCGGGGAATGCGGGGTCGCGGCGGCCTTCGCGCTGCGCGATCTCGGACACCACGCCGGCATTTCCCTGATTGGAGATGAGCCGCACATACCGTACGAGCGGCCGCCCTTGTCAAAGACGGTACCGGCATCACTGAAGCCCATTCGTGACAGCAGCGATTATGATGCTGCGGACATTACTCTGCTGAGAGGTCATGCGGTTGCCGGAATTGACCCGGAAGCCCAATGCCTCCGTTTCTTCGACGGGGGCACGCTTCAATTTGAAAAGCTGCTTCTCGCAACAGGTGCAAGGCCTCGCGTGTTTCCCGGCCTTGAACAGGCTCGGACCTTTCGGACGCTCGATGATGCGGACGCGATCCTTTCCGCCCTGTCCGCTCAAACGCGGCTTGTTGTCATCGGCGGCGGGTTTATCGGTCTGGAACTGGCCGCCTGTGCCCGCTTGCTTGGAGCGAGTGTCACCGTTCTTGAAGCAGGCGCGCGGACCATGGCGCGTGCCGTGCCGCCATCCATCTCCGACTATGTGGCCACTCGACATAAACAGGAAGGTGTCGACATTCGTTACGGGGCACATGTGAGCGATATTTGCGGCGGTGAAGTTCGCTGCCTGGACGGTCGGACCTTTGCCCATGATGTTGTCGTTGCCGGCACGGGATCGTGGCCAAATGTGGAACTGGCTGCGGACGCAGGCCTTGCCATCGACAATGGTATTGTCGTCGACCAGAAGTTTCTGACATCAAGCCCGGGAATCTATGCCGCCGGCGACTGCTGCTCTTTTCCTTACAATGGGCGGCATATCAGGCTCGAGAGCTGGCGTGCGGCGCGGGAGCAGGGACGTAGCGTGGCGGCAAGCATGCTGGGCCATGACATCGCCCACGAAGACATCCCATGGCTATGGTCGGATCAATATGACCTTGGCCTCCAGGTCGTCGGCCTTCCGGCGGGCACGGAGATTTCCGCCCGTCGTCCGGTCGCGGATGCCCATGGTTTCATCGATATTCAATGTGACGGACGAGGCCGGATCGTATTCGCGGCCGGTGTGGGGAAGGGCAACAAGATCGCAAAGGACATGAGGCTGTTGGAGATGATGATTCGAAAGCAAGCCAGGCCCACTCGCGCCGCGCTGGCAGATCCGTCAACCAATCTTAAGGCGCTTTTGAAAGCGGCATAGGGAGACAAACATGGGCAGGCCAACCGTCGCGGACATTCGCGCACTCAAGGGCAAACGCAAACTGAGCATGCTCTATGTTCAGACAACCGATGAAGCGGCGGCGGCGAGCAAGGCCGGCATTGATATGCTGTGCGTTCTGTTGACCAACTGGACGATGGAAATGCGCGAGGCGGCAGGCGACTGCTTCGTGCAGGTCGGTTTTCCCTACTACAAAATCGTCACGATCGAAGAGCATCAACGCGCGGCCAGGGACGCGCTGGTCATCGGTGGCGACAGTATTTACTGTGCGTCCTCCTATGCCACACTGAAGACCCTTGCAGATGACGGCATCCCCGTTGTTGGGCATGCGGGATTGATCCCCCAGAAACGAACCTGGACGGGTGGCTGGAAGGCCGTCGGCAAAACGGCTGAAAGCGCGAGGCAGGTCTTCGATCATGTCAAGAAGATTGAAGAGATCGGCTGTTTCGGTGTGGAGCTTGAAGTGGTGCCAGATCGTGTTGCGGAAGAAATCGCAAAGCGGACCAGTCTGGTCATTCTCGGTATGGGTGCCGGACCCCACTGCGATGCCCAATATCTGTTTGCCGATGATGTGCTGGGATGTACCAGGGGCCGTGTCCCCAGACACGCTAAAACCTATCGCGATTTTGATCGCGAATACAAACGTTTGCAGGTAGAGCGCATCGCCGCGTTTCAGGAGTTCAAGCAGGACGTCGACGGCGCGGCCTATCCCGCAAGCGAACACATCGTGCCGATCAGCGACGATGAGCTGAAGAGCTTCAAATCCATGTTGGATGACGCCTGACGCAGTATTCATTTGAACACGGACGTGCTGAATGGGCTCGAGCCTCCAGTCACAAACTCTACCCGTTTCGGTGTATATTGGAAGTTGATCCTCTGAAAGGATCATGAACTCATCATTTCGTCCATCACCCGCTTTCGGTTTCAATGGGTTACCGCGTAAAGAGAAAATACAAACGTTTGTATTGACCGGTTTTTGAAGAGTGGCTATCGTTCACAGATGGGAGGAAACCGGTGACACGCTTTCGTCGCCTGCGCATCGCGTGTGTCGACCGACAACCCTCAATAGTTACCAATACCGTGCTGTGCCGCAATGAGCTGCAGGGTCGGAGACCTGTGCGCGTGGCTCGCGATCTGTTGCCTGGAGGGCCAATGACAAGGAAAATTGCTTCACCGTTTACTGAAGATAACGGCGCTTTGGTCGCCCGCTTTCTGGGGGAGACGCTCCACATCATGCCGTGGGGTGATGATGGGCTTCGCGTACGCGCATCTCCCGGACCCGTGATCAGAGAAGCACCGGTGAGTGCCCTGGTGCGTGGAGAGGGGGGGAGCGGGGAGAGCCCGCCAAAAATTGATATTGATTGCGAAGCCGCTTCCATCACGAACGGACGAGTGACTGCTCGTCTCAAGGTGGTGACGCGATATGGCGCCGAGATCAAGCGTGAAGTTGTGGTCAGCTATGTGCGCTCGGATACGGGCGAGGAACTGCTTGCTGAAACGCGAAGCCATTTTGCAGGCCCGAAGACGCGCAACTTTAAAGGCCAGATCGGCGGGGCCTTCAAACTGGAAGCGACTTTCAAGTCCTATGACGATGAGTTTCTGCACGGTCTCGGCCAGCCGCAACATGGCAAGGCCAACCTGAAAGGTGTGTCAACGACACTTATGCAGCAGAATGCACATGCCGTTATTCCCTTCGTCATATCGTCGCGCGGATACGGTTTCCTGTGGAACAACCCGGCCGTGGGGCGTTGCGAGTTTGCTTCCAACATCACTCGGTGGACCGCAGAGGCAACACGGTGTCTGGATTACTGGATCACCGCGGGCGACAACGACCGCGAAGTTCTCAGCGCCTATCACAAGGTTACCGGGCATTCGCCCGTTTTGCCGCAATGGGCCACCGGTTTCTGGCAATGCAAACTCAGATATCGCACCCAGGAAGAGCTCCTGAACGTAGCCCATGAATACAAGCGCCGCGGATTGCCGCTCTCTTGCATCGTGATCGACTTTTTCCACTGGACCCGGCAAGGCGACTGGAAGTTTGATCCTGCGGAATGGCCGGACCCGAAGGGTATGGTCAAGGAACTGCGCTCAATAGGTGTTGAGCTCATGGTGTCGGTCTGGCCCACAGTCTCAGTGACATCGGAGAACTACAAGGAGTTGAATGAGCGGGGCATGTTGATCACCACGGATCGGGGTGTCGATGCTGTGGTCGGGCTAATCGACAAAGATCCGTTCGGACCAATGTATCTGACCTATTACGATGCCTTCAATCGCGAAGCCCGCGATTTCCATTGGTCCACCGTCAAGCGCAACTATGTAGACAATGGCATCGATCATTTCTGGATCGATGCGTGTGAACCGGAGATGCGCCCGGCCAATCCTGAGAACGTGCGCACGGCGCTCGGCAATGGCGCGGAGGTCATGTGCGCCTATCCGCTGTTGCACGAGAAACGCTTTCGCGAGGGGCTGAACAAGGAAGGCCGCGATGGCGTGTTGCTGTGTCGTTCTGCCTGGGCCGGCTCTCATGCCCACGGGGTTATTCTCTGGTCGGGAGACATCTGGTCGAACTGGGAGTGGTTCCGTGCGCAAATCCCCGCCGGTTTGCACTCCGGAATGTCAGGGCTCGGATGGTGGACGACGGATATCGGCGGATTTTACGACGGGCAGGGCAATCGCCCCGAATTCCGTGAACTGCTGGTGCGGTGGTTCGAGTTCGGTGTCTTTTCGCCCATTTGCCGTCTGCACGGCTTTCGCATTCCGGACGATATTCCAGCACCGGGGCCGGGCGAAGAGGTTACGTATGGTGAAGACACGGTTCGCCTGTTTATCGAATCCGGAGGTTCGAACGAAGTTTGGTCCTTCGGCGGAGAGGTGGAAGCCGTTTTGACGAAGCTGCTGCAGGTCAGAGAAGATCTGCGACCTTATCTGCAGGATTGTTTTGTAGAGTTCTCCAAAAGCGGCATGCCGGTGATGGCTCCCATTTACTTGCATTTTGAAGAGGAGATCCGGTCACGTGAAGATGCAGGGCGATACATGCTTGGGCCGGACATACTGGTCGCGCCTGTGCTCGATGCAGGAACGGAGACGATGAAGGTTGCCCTGCCTAAAGGCGAGGATTGGGTACATGCCTGGACAGGAGCCGAATATCGGGGTGGCGAAGTCGCTGATGTCGCCTGCCCTTGGGGTGAGTGC
The DNA here is from genome assembly GCF_027944115.1 of Hoeflea prorocentri. NCBI lineage: Bacteria > Pseudomonadati > Pseudomonadota > Alphaproteobacteria > Hyphomicrobiales > Rhizobiaceae > Hoeflea > Hoeflea prorocentri. The sequence goes on from NZ_JAPJZI010000001.1 coordinate 527,737, forward strand.
CCCGTCTTTGTACGCGCGACCGCCTCCTCAAAGGTGAAAGATGCATTCCCTGCGCTTGGCTGAGGCGTGAACGACGCGGATTGCGCGTAGCGACAGAGAGGCTAGCCAGTGCCCACTTTCAGGTGACCCAATTCCTGATTGCGGGAGGAAATTCCCTGTTCTTGAAATGTCAGGATCGCATGGGAACATCCCGCCTTCCGGACAGCAGTGGCAAAAACAGTGAGATATTGGTGCCGAACATGCCGATTTTCCCTGCATCTTTCCGATAGCGTGGAGTTTCAGCGGAGACGGGCTCGCGGCTGACTGTGTCCATCACCATTCAGTCTCTGCGCGATGAAAAGAAAAATGATTGTTCATGACCTGGGGTTAGAAGTTCGTTGGCATCGAAGTGTCGGATGCGAACAGGAGCTGGGACAATCGGGGACCAGGTCACCGGCGATGAAACGTTCAGTCATCTCTCGCGAAAGGCGCGGTGGAACGAGTCTGTGATTGGCTTTACGAGATATTCCAGGAACGTACGCTTTTCCGTGGCAATAAGCACTTCTGCGGACATGCCGGGATAAATCTGGCCGGAAGCCAATTCCACGGGCAGATCGTCCGTAATGGACAGCCGGGCAGCAAAGTACTCCCGGCCTGTTGCTTTATCCTGCAACCTGTCCGGTGAAACGAAGACCACCGTTGCCTCAACCTGCGGCGTCATGCGTGTATTGAGTGCCACAAGCCGCAATTGTGCGTCCTGTCCAACACGAACCGCGTCGATATCTTCAGGGTCGAGCCGGGTTTCAACAATCAACTCCGAACTTGTCGGCAACAGTTCAGCGAGGACTGCTCCCGCACCGACAACACTGCCCGGTGATGTGTGCGGAAGGTGCACGATCAGACCATCGGCAGGTGCCGTGACAACCAGCCGCTCGAGCACATGCCAGGCCGCTACGATCTGCTCCTCAAGACGGCCGATCTCCGTGCTCATGTTGCTCAATTCCGACAACGCCTGCTCCACCCGCTCGATATCGACGCGAACCAGTTGTTCTTCGGCCTCGACGATACGCGATTGCGCTTGTTCGGTCTCCGACACCAGCGACCCGATCTGCCCGACGAGGCTGGCCTGTGAACGCAGCAAGGCTGTGTATTCGCTTCGTTTCGCCAGACCTTTGTCCAGCAAAGTACGCTTGCGTTCGATTTCCTCAATGATCAGCGCCTTTTGTTCCTCAAGTGCAAGGCGTTGGCTTTCGTAACCGGCAATGCTTTGCCTTGCCGCCGCAACCCGTTGACGAAGGATTACCTCCTCGGATTGGTAGCGTGACAGCCGAGCCCGAAACTCGTGAGCCTGTTCATCCAACAGGTGCTGCAGCTTGTGGCGGTCGGCAAGGACAAGCAGGCTGTCATCAAAGACCATCGCCGCTGATTTGTCGCGCTGGCTTTCAAGCCGCGCCTGCCGCGCCAGAAGGCCGATCCATCTTTTGATGTGCATGTTCAGTTCCGCGCGCTTTGCGGTGTCATCCAGGGTAACCAGGGGTGCACCGGAAGCGACGCGTTCCCCTTCGCTCACATGCACCTTGCTGATAATGCCGCCTTCAAGATGCTGGATTTCATTGTTGTTTCCCGCCGCTTCGACGACGCCCGGCACAATCACCGCTCCGGCAAGCGGTACGCCGGCCGCCCAGATGCCAAATCCGCCCAGGAAAAGTGCGATCAGGGCGTAGCCTGTCAGGGATACTGCACGAATGCCGGTGCGTATCGTGACGGCCCAGTTTTCGTTGTTCTTTGCGTCGTTGGCTTTCATTGCAGATCGACCGACGTTGCCGTCGCTCCCTTGTTTGTTGCGGTGACTGAAGCAATCGGCGCAACGTCCATATCGGCTTTCGATGATGGGCGCTGCATACGGGTTTGCTCCGCGGCAAGTTGGGGTTTGGATCCTGAACCAAGGCGCTTCAGGACATCTGACCGTAAACCGTAATCCTCGACCGCCCCTGCGTTGAGGACTAGGAGCCGGTCGACCTTGCGCACAATTGCTTTGCGCTGCGTGACAATCAAAACGGTGGTTCCCGCTTCGCGTGCCATATCAATGGCGCGCTCGAGCGCCTTCTCCCCGGCATCGTCCAGATGTGCGTTGGGTTCGTCCAGAACAAGCAGACGCGGTTGCCCGAAAAAGGCGCGCGCCAAACCGATCCGTTGACGTTGACCGCCGGACAGTGTCAGTCCCCGCGGCCCGATCATCGTGCCATAGCCGTCCGGCATGGTCTGGATCAGATCATGAACCTGAGCCCGTTTGGCGGCATCGATGATGGCGGCATCGCCGGCATCGGGATCAAACCGGGCAATGTTCTGCGCGATCGTTCCGGGCAGGAGTTCGATATCCTGTGGCAGGTAGCCAATATGTTGCCCCAAGCTTTCGGGCGCCCAATGCGTTATATCGGCGCCGTCGATCCGCACGCAGCCGTTACCGGGCGTGATCGCCCCGACAATCATCCTGGCCAGTGTCGACTTGCCTGCGCCGCTTGGCCCCACGATACCGACGGCGGCACCTGCGGGTACCTCAAAACTGATCCGGTTGAGCAGTGTGCGCGGCGTGCCCCGAGCGCCCGTTGTGGCCGCATATTGCACGTCTTCCATCCGCAGTGTTCCCTTCGGGGCCGGCAGTTCGATGTGCTCATGCGCTGTGGCTTTCTTGGCGATCGCCTTGTTGAAACGGCGCCATGCAGCGTGAACGTCGACATATTGACGCCAGCCACCAATCAGCTGGTCAATCGGCTGCAATCCGCGCCCCGAAATGATTGACGCCGCAAAAATCATGCCGGCCGTCATTTCCGAGCGCAAAACCAAAAGCGCGCCAAAACCCAGGACCGCAATCTGGAGAGACAGGCGGACAAAGCGCGAAAGCCCTGCAAACATCGCGTTGGTTTTCGAAACATGATCAGCCTCGCTGAGAGATTGTCCATGCTGCAGACCAAAGACTTCGATCACGTTGTTTGTCATACCCATCGCTTGCAACGTGTCCGCGTTGCGCACGAAGGACTGAGCGGTCGACATCGCGGCCATGCCTCTTTCGGTTTCTTTCCCAGCCCGTTTTGCAGTCACCATCTGGTTGGCGATGGCCAAGCCCGCCAGGAGCAAAGCGCCAACCGCCGTTAGCGAGAACAGCATGGGGTGGATAAACCAGAGCAATGCGATGAACATCGGTGCAAATGGCAGATCGAACAGCGCAAACACTGTGCGCGATGCAATAAAGCTGCGTATGGAAGCAAGATCGCGCAGCGACTGGATGTCGCCCAATGGCGCGCGATCCGAACGCATCGCTGCCAGCATTGCCTTGCGCGTGTTGGCGATATCGAACCGCGCTGCAATGCGGGCGGCATAGATGCTGCGTACGACCTCCAGTCCGGCCACGAGTCCGAGTGCGAATACAGCCATGATGGACAAATAGATGAGCGTCTCCCGGCTGGCCGATGGCAGCACGCGGTCGTAAACCTGCAGCATATAGATCGGCACCACGAGCATCAGCGCGTTGATCGCAAACGAGAAAATTCCGATCTCCGTGAACGGGCGCTTCAACCCCGCGCGCTGATTGTCGCGGACCCGGACCGGAACGCCAGAGGCGGTTTCGATCTTTTCAGTAATTTCGCGATCGGTTGTTGCTTCATTTCCGGTTGTCATCACAGGCGCCTCCAAAAACGCGACTGGCCCTTAGATACCGGTTCTGAGGCTCGATGCACGGGCGCATCGGCATGGCGCGATATGCCGAAGGATATCGGATGCAAGGGCCCGCGCCTTCCGGGGCGCGTCCACGTCCGCAAAGAAGCCAACACTTTGGTCTGAAAGCGCAGAAATACGCGTCTGCCCGTGCCAAATAGCGCCGAAAACGGTCTGAACTATACTTTTGGATAGGGTACTATTCCGATGCGCCTCACGCACGGGAATAAAGAGGCGCTATCTGCATTGAACAGCATTTATGGAGGCGAATTTGAAGATCACCGTGGAGAGTGCGGCAACGGCGGAAGACCTGGCCCGGCAACTCAATGCCGGTCCATATGACTTTGTGTCCGTCCATAACAATCATGAGGCAAAGCCGGCGGCATTGCAGGGCCTTAGTAATCTTCCGCGCCTGCATGGTGCCACCTCTTGCCTCGGTGCCATGACACAGGCCGGTATGGTCGAGGGGCTTTCCGCCTTTGCGATCAAGGATCCCGTAGGTGCCTATGGCACGGCGCTCGCGAGTCTGGAGGACGATCCGAGGGCCGCGGCCCGGGACGCAACCAACAGGGCGCTCATGGATGCGGACCGGATTGGCGAGCGGCCCGAGATCATCTGGGTTTCGGCAACGCCGGGCACTGAGGAGGACGTTTTGGCCGGCATAGAAGATGTCACGGGCCCCGAGGTGCCGATCATCGGCGGCAGCGCTGCTGACAACAGCGTCGCCGGAGACTGGTATGTCTTTGACCAGGCGGAAAAGTGCAGTGCGGGTGTCGTGGTGTCGGTCCTGTTCCCCTCCCAGCCCGTGTCCTTCGCCTATCAGAACGGCTATTCACCATCTCAGCATTCCGGCCTTGTCACACGTGCCACCGATCGCACAATACACGAGATCGATGGCCGGCCTGCGCTTGATGTCTATGGCGAATGGACCGGCGGCGCGATCTCAATCGACAAATCCGAAGAGAGCGTGCAGACCATTCTTTCCGAAAGCACGCTGTGGCCGCTTGGCCGCGAAATCAGCCAGGTCGGTCAGGTGCCCTTTTACCTTCTGGCGCACCCGGCCTATGCGGATCAATCCGGTGACCTGCAGCTCTTTGCAACAGTCGCCGAGGGCGAAGAACTGACGCTTATGAACGGGACCGTCGAAGGCCTCATAGAGCGCGCCGGCCGGGTGGCTGCGCTCGCCCGTGCAAGTGGACGCACGACGGACAAGCCGATTGACGGCGCCCTGATGATTTATTGCGGCGGGTGCATGCTGTCAGTGCGCGATCAAATGCCCGAGGTCGTGGCCGGGGTGAATGCGGCGCTTGGTGATGCGCCGTTCCTGGGCGCCTTTACGTTTGGAGAGCAAGGCAGCCTGCTGAGGGCTGGAAACCGCCATGGCAATCTGATGATTTCCTGTATAGTCTTTGGATAGAACAACCAGGGCGGATTTATGAAACAAGATGAGCGGTTGCGCGAGGCGCTGCTCGAACTGCAACTCCTCAGCGACAGGGAAGCCCGGACGCTGGCGGAGACACAAACACTTCTGGAGTGTCTGGAAGCCTATTCGACCGCGCCCAGCCCCGCCGCAGCGCTGGCATCGATATTCGTCTCGCTGCAGCAAAAGATCGATGCTTCGGCTTCAATGGTTGTGCATGCGAAGGCAGACGGAAAAATCTCCGTCCTGGCCAGCAACATACCCGAGCTGATCGATACCGAACTCTCCGCGCCTATCGATCTGTTTGCGCGGCCGCGCAACGTGACAAACCTCAGCATGATCGGGGTTTGGAAAGGCCGTCTGAACTTCTATAATTTTGCCGGACTGCTGGTCGTGCCTGCCCGGGACGAAACGGCACTCCTATGCTTGCGGGATAGGCCCTCGGCCTTCGGCAAAGACAGTCTCAGCCTTGTGACGAGGCTGGCGGGACTTGCCGCGCAGGCGGTCCAGAACAGCAAGATCGCGGCGGAAAACAATTTGCTTGCAGCAACGATCGCCGGTTCTTCATCGGGTTTTGCTATTTCCGATGCTGCCGCCGACGACCGGCCGCTCATCTACGTGAACGCTGCATTTGAGAAGCTGTCGGGCTACCGGGCCGAGGAGGCGCTGGGGCAAAACTGCCGGTTCCTGACTGCCGAACCTGAGGATTCGCCGGAACGAACAAGACTGCGCGAAGCCGTCAAACTGCGCACAAGCGGCAAGTTCCTTCTGCGCAACCGGCGCAAGTCGGGCGAACTGTTCTGGAATGAGCTGACCCTGTTTCCCGTGCGCGACAGCGCAGGCAAGATCAGCAATCTGGTTGCCACCCAGTCCGATGTCACCGAACGTGTGGAGGCCGCCCAGGAGCGCGACCGGGCGCGGGCCAGCATGGAGGGTGCGCTGGCCGCGACGGGCGACGCCTTCCTGGTCCTGGAAGCAAATGGGCGCGTGTCCTTCACCAATACAGCAGTCAACGACCTGTTTCCGGCGCCGAAATACAAATGGGCGATCGGGTCGGATTTCGAGGACAATTGGGCCGATTACCTTGACGAGGCGAGGAATCAGCCGGGGCGCATTACCCGCCTGTTTAAGGATGCCGACTTTGCGGTGCTGGCCGGGATGTCGGGACCGCAGGAGTTGGACCTGCCGGGTGGCCGCAGCGTCCTGCTTCGCACGGCGCGGCTTGACGACGGAGGTCTTGTGGTTTCAGCCACTGACGTAACGGCGATGAAGTCCGCCCAGCAATTGCTGGCCGAACGTCTGGCTTCCATTGAAGCGGCAACCGATGGCATTGCTGTGACCAACGATGCTGGACGCCTTACCTATCTCAACTCCGCTGCAGCCGCTCTTTTGGGTTTCGACTCGGCCTCGAACGGTTTGGGCCGCCGATGGTTTCGCCAGTATACCGACTCGGTTTCAGTGACAGCCGGTCAACCATTCGAGGCAACGCTCACGCGCGATGGAGGCGCCCAAACCCTCACCCACGAAATCACCGGTTCGCCACTTGAAAATGGTGGTGCCGTCATCGTTGTTCGCGACATCACCGACAGCCTGGAAACGGAGGCGCGCGAAGAAGAACTCATGCAGGACCTTATCCGGCTGCAGCGGCAGGAAGCAATTGCCCAGCTGACGGCAGGGGTTGCGCATGACTTCAACAACCTGCTTTCGGCGATCAATGGTTCTGCCGCGCTGATCGGCACGTCGGAAAACCTTCCGGATGATGTCCGGCCTCATCTGGAGCGCATTACGGCAGCCGGCGCGCAATCGGCCAAGCTTGTCAACCGGCTGCTTGACATCGGTGCCGGTTCCGAAGCCGGAGGCGTGTTCGATCTCTCCTCCGTTCTGGCCGATCTGACAGAGCTGGTTCGTCCGAGTCTGCCGCATAGCATCACGTTTGATGTCGTTGCGGCCCGGTCCGGCGTGGCGCTGAGGGGCGCGCCTGACGCGCTGAGTCAGGTTCTGATCAATCTGTGCATGAACGGGCGCGATGCAATTGGCGCAGAATCGGGCCAGATCGAACTCAATGCCTCGCAAGTCAAAGGAAGCGATGTGCCGCCGGTGACCGTGGGTCAGATCGACGAGAATGGCCGTTATGCCTGCCTTGCAGTACGCGACACCGGCGCCGGCATGGATGCTGAAACGGCGGATAGTATTTTCAAACCTTACTTCACCACCAAGGGGCGTATGGGCACGGGTCTGGGCCTGGCCATTGTTGCCATGCAGGTCCAGTCAGTTGGTGGGGCCATAGATGTGGCGTCTGCGCCCGGCCGCGGCACGACGGTTTCGGTTTATTGGCCGCTCGCCTCCTTGCGCCGTGATGCGGCAGACACGGCACATCAGGAATTGTTCGATCTGTCAGACATGACGGTCATCGTTGTCGACGACGATCCCGATGTCGCGCATGTCATTTCCAGATATCTTGAAGCCAATGGCGCCGAAGTGGCGACGTGCCAGGATCCGCGTGACGCCCTGACAGCGATCACCGAGGATCCGGAGAGCTGGTCGGCGTTAATCACTGATTACGACATGCCTGCTATGAATGGCGGCGAATTGGCGGCCCGTGTGCGCGATGTGGCGCCGGATTTGCCGATCATTGTCGTCACGGCGCTGGCCCGCCGGCTGACCGACCCGCGTCTGGTGAATGGTCAGGTGACCGGTATCCTTTCAAAGCCGGTGGAACTGGACCAGTTGTGCGGGACGCTTGCGGAGGCGCAGGCGCCCGCGAAAGAAGGGGCATAAGATGCGACTGTTGCTGGCCGATGATCATGATCTGGTGCTTGAGACACTCAGCGCCTTTTTGACCGCCCAGGGCGAGTTTGAGGTGGAAACCTGCGGTTCCCTCGATGCAGCCTGCGAAAAGATGGCCAATGACATCCTTTACGACCTTGTTCTGCTCGATTACTCGATGCCCGGCATGAACGGGCTCGAGGGTCTGGCGCGAGCCTTGGAGACATCGTTCGGAAAACCGGTTGCGATCATGTCCGGCACGGCAAACAAGTCCGTCGCCCAGGAAGCGATCGATGCAGGCGCCATCGGGTTCCTTCCAAAAACCATGGCGGCCAAGTCACTTGTCAACGCCGTCCGGTTCATGGCGATGGGCGAGACCTATGTTCCGCTCGACTTCATCAACGCGGAAGACGAGGTATCAGACGCGCCCCTTGCAAAGCTACTTTCCGAACGGGAGCTGCAGGTCCTGGGCGGCCTGTGCAGAGGGCTCTCCAACAAGGAGATTGCCCGCGAACTGGACCTGCAGGAAGTGACCATCAAGCTGCATGTGAAAACGCTGAGCCGCAAGCTGGAAGCCAAGAACCGCACACATGCTGCCATGATCGCAAAAGAGGCCGGGATCGTTTGATCCCGGCCTCTGATTTCAGATGCATTCCCGGTTCAACGGGCTGCTGTCAGAGCAGAACACTGTCGGCAAAAACGTCCAGTGTGTCGAACTCGTACTGGGCCTGCACATAGACGGTGGCGCCGCCCAGATCGACAAGCAGACTGCCGTCGTCGTTCTGCTGAACGTTGTTGGCGATCCATTCACCGCCATCCGCTTCAAGGCCGAGGCCGCGCAGGTCCAGTATGTCTGCGTCAGGTCCCGTGCAAACGAAGTCCGAGATGGTATCGCGTGATCCATCAAGGTCTTCAGCACGGAAGATGAAACGGTCTGATCCGCCACCACCCGAAGCGACATCCTCACCGGCGCCAAGATAAATGCGGTCTGCACCTTCTCCGCCATTGAGCACATCGTCTCCGGACCCGCCGTTCAGATAGTCCTTGCCATCTCCGCCGCGAAGGTCGTCAGCGCCGGACCCGCCCTTGATGTAGTCGGCACCGTCGCCGCCTGTCAGGCTGTCATCGCCCTTACCGCCGTCGAGTTTGTCATCGCCGGTGCCGCCGTCGAGCGCATCGTTCCCCGACCCGCCTTTCAATGCGTCATTGCCGATGCCGCCCTCAAGCGTGTCTGCTCCGGAACCGCCTTCAAGGCTGTCGTCACCGGCTCCGCCGCGCAATGTGTCATCGCCGGAACTACCGGTGAGTTGGTCTGCTCCATTGCCGCCGTCGAGCATGTCATTGCCCGATCCGCCATCAAGACTGTCATTGCCGGCCTCGCCATAGAGCATGTCGTTCTCGCGGCCGCCGGACAGCACATCTTCGCCGAGGCCACCGAACAGCGTGTCGAGCCCTGAGCCACCCGAGAGCGTGTCGTTTCCGCCACCCCCCGACAACGTATCGTGTCCGGCGGAACCATCGAGCAGGTCATCACCCTCTCCACCAAAGAGAGAGTCATCGTCTTCCGGCAGGAGGTTGCCGAATTGGTCGAAGCGCAAGCCGTCATCGTCATAAAATGACTGGATCGCCGAGTTCTTCTGCGGTCCGGCGCCTCCATAAAGAGCATCGGCACCGTCATCGCCATTGATCGTGTCGCCCAATGACGCGCCGACCAGCAGGTCCGTACCATAACCGCCGTGGATTTCGTCGTTTCCTGCACCGGCATCGATAGTGTCATCATAGCTCTTGGCGGCGTCTTCGGCCTCGTACAGTTCCGGTCCTCGAATGAGCACCATGGCAGACGGGTCGAAATTGGTGAAGGGATCCATCGCCCGCGGATCGACAGCGCCGTCATTGCTGTAGGCCTTGGGCGCATCGGATACGAGCACAAGCTGCGCTGCGCCGTCATCGGTCAACTCGACCCGGTAGATGCCGCCGGACGTGCCTGTGGCGTCGTTCATGTCGTGATCGCCGCCATTGCCGCCGGCATAGAAGTTGCCATCGCCATCAATGACGAATGCACCGAACGTAATTGCCGGAACGCCGTCGACCATGGTCCCGTCAATCTCGGTCCCGGTCACTGCCCGGGTCGAGAATTGCGGCTCGCCGCCGCCTGCCACTGCCGAGACATCGATTTGCATCAGTTTGGCTTCACCGCCCTCGGATTTCGGCTTGACCAGCCCGTAAAAGCTCTGGCTGTCGGTGTCGAAAGCTACGTCCCACACCTTGTCACCGATCATGTCGGTGGGGAATTTGAAGGTTTTCGCCAGCGGGTTTCCATCCGTATCACGCTGGTCGACATCGACCATGGTCACCCGGTCGAAATCCGCTTCAAATACCCACAGATTGCCCTTGTCGTCAAAGTCGCCCGTCCATGAGCGGTAGGGCGTTTCACCGACACGGTAGGCATTGCCCTCGGCATCGTACATGACGAGATCCGTTTTGGAGACAGCTTCGCCGCGCGCGTCGACACCGTCCTTGACCGCAATGCCGTAAATCAGGTCGTCCTGCTGGTTGAAACCGATCGCATTGACAACGACCGTCGCCTTGGCACCGGCGGGCGTGTAAGTCTCCGATTCAGGATCAAAGACATTCAACTGACCGTCCATCACCTGATAGATGTTGGCCTGGCCTTCCGCAAAGGCCTTGACCGTGACCTGTTCGCCGCCAAGCTCCACCTGCTTTTCGTACCAAAACACTGGTCCGTCGGTGTTGATCTCATATCCGGGCCCGCTGTTGCCAGGCAATGCACGGAACGTCAGTTCGCCTGGCTCCCCGGTGCCCTGGAAGTCTAGGACAGCATCCGAGAAGACAGCACTGTCGGTGTTGACCGTTCCAATGACGGTGTTGTTCCAGAGCACCTCAACCATGCCGGAGATATTGCCGGATGCATAGTTGGCTGCCACCTCGAATGACACTTCATACTGAGCGCCCTTCAAAGTGTTGACCGTCTGGGTCATCTGGCGGTTGCCGGCATCGTCTTCGCCGACGATCCAGTTGCCGCTTGCGCCATACTGGTCGAAGCTGGTTGCACCGTCAGTGTCTTTGAGCAGGTTCTCGGCAGCAAAGTCACCATAGATGGTATCGCCTGTGGCTTTGCCGTCGATTTTATCGTCACCGGCAAGACCGATGATCAGATCCGCAGATGCGGTTCCGGCGATCACGTCGTGTTGGGCAGTGCCCAGCACAGGTTTTTTCTCATCTGGCGTCAACATATCATTACTCCATGTTTTTCAGTTGGTTATGAGAAATTGCGGCAAGGGTCACCAACCGATGCCGCGATACTCCGAACAGGTCGGGAGTTTTTCAAAAGCGCGCACCACGTCGATGACAGGTGTCTTCGAATGTTCCATCGCCCGGCGTGTCAGCGTCGCATAGAACGGGTGGCGCTGTGTGACGATGATGGCGTCGGCCTGCTCGGCCACGTCAGCGGCGTCTTCGGCGAGGAAGCTGCGCAGTTCTTTGGCCAATGCGGCCAATCCGGGGCTGCCATGCTTCACATAGCCAAGCTGGCCCTCAATATTGGTCGCGGTTGTAATAGCCGGGTCGTGGGCGATGATTTCGACCCCTTCGGCGCGCAGGGCGGCAATCACTTCGAGGATCGGGCTTTCGCGCAGATCATCGGTGCCCGGTTTGAACGCGATGCCAAGAACACCGACCCGTTTGGCGCCGGTGGCGCGCACCATCTGGATTGCCTCTTCGATTTGTGCGTTGTTGGAGGTGCCGAGATTCTCGATCATCGGAACCGATACACCGGCCGATTTGGCGATATGGGCGACCGCGCGCACCTCTTTGGGCAGGCAGGAGCCGCCATAGGCGAAGCCGGGCTTGAGGTAGTAGGGTGAAAGGTTCAGCTTCTGGTCCTGGCAGAAGACATCCATCACCTCGTGGCTGTCGACACCCTGCGACTTGGCCAGACGGCCGACTTCGTTGGCAAAGCAAACCTTTGCCGCATGCCAGACATTGTCGACATATTTGACCATTTCGGCGGTTTCGATCGATGTAAGAATCGGGGCCTCATCAACCGGCGCATAGATCTGGCTCAGAGTATTGGCCGTGCGGTCGCAGGTGGCACCAATGACCGTTTTGGGTGGGGCGTAGAAGTCATCGACGGCGACACCTTCGCGCAGAAACTCCGGGTTGAATGCAACGCCGAAATCCTTGCCGAGCGTCTTGCCCGATACGGCCTCAAGGATTGGGGTCATCACTTTCATGGTGGTGCCGGGCGGAATCGAGCAGCGCATCACGAAGACATGGAACTTGGATTTTCGCGCCAGGCCGGCAGCCATGGACTTTGCTGCCGCCTCAATGAAACGGTAGTCGCAGCCGCCATCCGGCGCAGTCGGCGTGCCGACTGAAACAAAGGTGACATCCGTGTCTTCGACGGCACGGGCAAGATCGTCAGTTGCAGTAACCAGTCCGTCTTCCACTCCTTCCGTCAACAGACGCTCAAGGTCCTTTTCGTGAATCGGAGACCGGCCAGCCGCGATATCGCTGACTTTTTCAGGATCGATGTCGACACCGACCACGCGGTGTCCGAGGCTTGAGAGGCAAGCGGTCGACACCGCACCGACATATCCGAGCCCGACAACAGAAATCGCCGGTTTGGATATGACGGTGTGGAACGGGAGGGGCCGGGCACCGGCGGTGGAGAAGGGAGCAAGATTGGTCATGGCTACGTCCTTTCGAGACTGCTTTCGTCGTGATTTGACGTCAATCTAACTCACTCTTTTCATTGATGAATTTGCTGAAAAGACTAGTGGAAGGAGCAAAAGCCTGACACGCATGTCCGAAAGGATAGGCACCTGCGCAAAGGCATCGCCTCAGCACAAGAAAGGCCCGCGGAAGGCGAAACCTTCGCGCGGGCCAGGTGTGCAAGTGAACAGTGAAACAGAACCAAAGTTGAGGTCTGGCGGGAGGAACCGGTTTGCCTGGCTTTGCCGTCAGGCGGTAGCCTCCTCCACGCGGGCATAGATGTCCTCGTAGCGGGTGATATCGTCCTCACCCAGATAGGCGCCCGACTGAACTTCGATCAGTGTCAACGGCACCTTGCCCTGGTTTTCGAGACGGTGAACGGCGCCCAGAGGAATATATGTTGACTCGTTTTCTGACAGCATTGAAACGGTCTCACCGACCACCACCGTAGCGGTTCCTTCAACAACGACCCAGTGCTCGGCACGGTGCTGATGGCTCTGCAGGCTCAGTCGGCCACCCGGTTTGACCACAATGCGCTTGACCTGAAAGCGGGCACCGAGCGACAGCGTCTCATAGTGGCCCCAGGGTCGCTCGCAACGGCGGAACTCATCCGCCTGCGGTGCTTCGATCAGTTTCAGTTCGGCAACGACATCCTTTACCTGTTCACTGTCATTCATGTTGGCGACAAGGATTGCATCATCGGTTGCAATGGCGGCGATGTTTTCAAGGCCGAGCCCGACAATCCGCGTATCTGCGCGATCAGACCGCAGCATGGAGTTGGAGCAGCCGATCTGCGTGGCCGAACCTGACAGTGCATTGCCATCGCTGTCCTGATCCGAGGTGCCGTGCACCGCCCGCCAGGAGCCAAGGTCTGACCAGCCGCAATCGACCGGCACTACGTGCAAAGAGTCCGCTGCCTCCATCACCGCATAATCGACGGAAATGCTTTCGCAGCGGCTGTAGGCCTCAGCGCCCAGACGAAAGAAGCAGAGATCCTTTGCGCCCGTCGCCAATGCGGCCCGGCAAGGTATCACGAGCTGAGGCGCCAGTGTGTCAAAAGCTCTGATAATCGTGTCGACACGGAACATGAAGATCCCGGCGTTCCAAAGGTGCCGCCCGCCCTCGACGAGTTCGACGGCAACACCGCGCCCCGGTTTTTCGACAAAGGATTTGAGCGGTTGGCTTTTACCGGCACGTGGCGGCTTGCTGAGTTCAAGATACCCGTAACCCGTTTCCGGGCTGGAGGGTGTGATGCCGAATGTGACGATCTCGCCATTCTCAGCTGCCCTTACCCCGGCATCAACTGCCTCGGCAAACGCGGCACCATCGAGGACCTGGTGATCGGACGGCGCAACCAACAGGATTGTATCGGGTGTGTCCTCATGGCACAGGGCGGCGGCCAGGATGGCCGGAGCCGTGTTGCGCGCATCCGGTTCCAGAAGAATATCAGCGCCGTCAATGCCGATCTGGTCAAGTTGATCGGCAACGATGAAACGGAAATCGGTGCCGGTCACCACCATGGGCGGGGCGAACCGCTCTCCGGACAACCGAACAACGCTTTCCTGAAACAGACTGTGGTCACCGACTAGGTTGGTGAACTGCTTGGGGTAGCTTTTACGTGAGGCAGGCCACAGGCGTGTGCCGGAACCGCCGGCCAGAATAACGGGGACAATCATGGGTCAAACTCCAGTAAAGATTTAACTGCAGTCTTTCTAACGGTTTGAAATCACGTAATCTTCTGCACGGGAGTAGAGGGTGTGGCCTCATTGGGATGGACCGCTATGCGAACGGATAGCCGGCGGCCCGATCAAATCGGCGTCGGCAGGAGGCCGATATACATGGCAAGAACGGTGATAAACGTGGAAACCGAGACGACGAGTTGGGCCTTGGCAATGGCGCTCTGCAGTCTTGCCACCCAGCCCATTGCGCTACCGGCCGTCTGGTTGCCCCGGTTGGACCATTTCTGCTTGGAGAGATGGAAAATCATGAAAATCTTCACCGATGCATTGATAACCTGATTGAGGTAGAGAATGAACGGCCAGCTGAGATCGACCTCGCGGCTGTAACGGAACAGAAAAAGGCACAGAACCAGACGGCTGAACGCGACCCAGATCAGGCATGACCACAGATAGAACGGGTCTTGCAGGGCTGCCAGAATGGCAAGTGTTGGAGACACCATCATGGTCCACATGGCGATCCGCTGATCAACGACGCACCACCAGATAAACGGGTTCACCTTGCGTGGGCCAAGGGCGATCGCCCGGCTGCCGTTGCGCAGCATGTTTCCCGACCATCGCCGGAAGTTCTGGACCATGCGCTCAAGACCGTTCTCCTTGATGACCTCGATCGTGTAGACGGTCGCGTCCGGCACATAGGTCATCTTCGCACCGCAGGTGAGCATGTGATACCAGGTCGATTTGTCGTCGCCTGACAGAAAACGGAAGCGTCCCCACAGCCAGTGATCGAGATGGTCTGCTTCGATGGTGCGGATGAAGCGCTCCGAGCGCATGTGCTGCGCGCGGAAAACCGACATGCGGCCGGTCAGTGTCAGCACCTTGCCGGACAAGGCATGGCTCTGCATGGCCAAACGCCGTTGAGCAAAACGCATGTTGAGCCACGCGCCAATCCACTTCGGCCCGTAGCAGATCACTTCCTCGTCGGTTGTCAGTGCCTGAAGTTCGGGATCGGCGCCGAACATTGAAAGGGTTTTTTCCAGCACGTCATTGCCGAAAAGCGCATCACCATCCATGAAGATGACCAGGTCATCCGGATCGACACCGTTGCGGTTGATCGACCGAAGAATCATGCCGATCGCCATGCGCTTGCCGGGCTGGTTCTGCCGCAGGAAAACCAGTTCAGCCAGATCATCCGGGATGTCCTGAGCGTGGGTTTCCATGAACGAACGGATGATCAACTCGTCATAGGCCGAGCCTGTGCCGACATAGATCGTTGTGGGAATCTGCTCGCGGCGGATCTGGCCGAGAATTGACCCGATCACGCGTTTGGTGATGGCCGGTTCCTCATAGTAGGTGGTCATCTGGATATGCAGCCGACGAGGCCGCCAGCCGCTTTTCCAGACTGCTTCGGCTTCAGCCCGCATGCCGGGCCAGCGCAGGCGCCGGTAGATTTCGGCCCGGACGGCGTGGGTGAACCACCAGCCAAACCGCCATATACCGAGAGTGGCGAGAACGACCGTGATGTGCATGACACCCGGCTCGAAGAATCTGTTCGGCACAGCAAACAGCAAAAAGAAGATGATCTGGGCGAACACGAGCAGACAAAAGATCTTGCCCGCAGACCAGCGTTGGAGGCCTCGCGGCGCGGGGCCGGTCAAACCGCGCAGGCGCGCGGTCAGATCCTTGTCGAAAGCGTATTCGCTCCCGGGCATGCTCATTGGAACATGTCCAGAGCGGCATGGGCCTGTTCCAAAACCCAGTCATCGATACGGGTCAGCCGGTCGCGATGAATGGTCAGATTGACCGGCGCGTCGGCGGGAAACGTCTCACGCAGCGTGTCGGCATCCATGCCGGTCGGCGCAATGGTCACCAGCATGCCAAACGCGTTGGGCTGACCCGGATCGGGGCCGGCGACGACGTTTGAAACACGTCCTTCAGCACTCAATACCTCATCGCCGTTTGCAAAGGAGATCCCGACGCGCTGGCCAAGATGAACACGGTCCGCCACCTCGGAGCTGACCCAGCCCAGCATGGTGCGCGGCTCGTTGTGCTCAATCTGAAGGACGGCCGCATTTTCAGTCACAAACTGGTCCTTGTGCGCTGCGATCTGCAGGACAATCCCGTCGAAAAGCGCGACGACGCGCGCCTCTTCCAGACGTTTTTTGCGCAAAGCTTCGATCTCGCGCAGATTATTGAGCTCGGTTTCAAGTTCGCCGATCAGCGCATGCAGACGTTCGGCGATGACCGTGTCCGGTGCAAACGCCGGCGCGAGTTCGACATTGATGTCACGCAGCGAAAGCCACAGCTTGTGCATGTTCTCCGTGTCGCCATCGGCAAAGAATTCGGCTTGATAGCGCGCAGCAAGGGCGTGGCGCGCTGTGATAGGCAGGGCCGGCTCACCTTCAAGCCCCATCGCCACACGCAGGGCCGCCAGGGCTGTTTTGGCCTTCTGAAGTTTGCGTGCGACCGTGTCGCTCAATTGTCGGGCATTGGCGATTTCATCGTCGAGATTTGCGCTGCCGAGAACCATCAGGACATCGCCGGCGTGTACATGATCGCCTGGTGCCACACGGATTTCCCGCACGAAAGCGTCGGTCGGGGCAACGTGGGGCATTACCGGTGCAACCACACGCCCGCGATCGACGTCGATCCTGTCGAGAAGTGAAGCAACCTGGCCGCCCATCAAGCCGAACACCAAGGTGGCAAGTACGGCGTAGACGCACAGGTTCCAGGCAATGCGAAAGGCACGGGGCAAGGTCCTTGAAACAGCGACCGTCTTTTCAGCCTCCGTTTCCTCCATCGGGACAAGGTCAACCGGCGTGTCGAGGCTTGTGATGACATCCTCGGTCGAGGCCATCCGCCCCGACAGGATCGAGCGGTAGAACACGGCAAGCGTCTCGCGCTGCCGGCCTGTCAACTCTTCAAATGTCAGAAACCGGGTGCCCGGTTCAGTGCCCAGTTTGATCGGGAACCGGATATCGACGCCCTGAAACGGGATCGAGAGAGTTGCGTCCGTGGGCAGGATGTCGCTGGTGCCGGGAAACTCAAAACCCCGTAACGACCAGTTCTCGACCGTCACGGTTTCGCCCGTGGCCAGCTCAAGGCCAAGCGGCGCGCGTACCTGGAACGACAAGTCGGCCATTGGGCGTTCGTGACGGATATTCACCTGCTCCACTCCTTTCGATGTACAGGTTTGATACCGCACTTGAGAGAGTGTTTGGTTGTGGGAACGGTATAGCGGGAGTCTCAGAAGTATAGTTTGACCGCATCGTGGGCTAAAAGCGCGGCGATGCGATGCATAGGCTCCGGAGGCATACCTCTCGACAAAGCGAATGCGATCAAAAATGCTCCGCCAAAATCTTGCGTCCGCTTCTGGTATGTTTGCCAGCAGGTTTTAATGGAATTTGAGAACGGTTCGACGGACCCTCGAAGCCGGCCCAAACAGACCGGCTCAATCATGCCCGCATTATCCCTAACGCGGCTGGATTCGTGTTAACCTTTAAAGGTTAGACTTTAGCTTTCTGTACCTCACGCGCATCGAGGAAGGCCATGAAGAAGATTTATGAGCGCCCGGTCATCAAAAGGCTGGGCAGACTTGAATTGAACACAGCCGCAACAGTGACGTCCGGGGTTGGACCTACGGGATCGGTCACGAGGCCGACTATCCCCGATGACGCGGGCATTATTTTTATACATTGAATTTCCGGGACGTTTCAGCGGCGGGTCCGCCATACATGTCAGCGCCGAGTCCAGCTAACCGACGATCCGGATGCTGATGACCTGCACTTGATCTCTGCGCGTCGGCGATGCGGTTGAAGCGGCGCCAACGGGTAAACCCGCTCGGTCACTCCGGCTGACAATCGACTATTTTCCAGTTGCCGCAACGGTTGTGGGACCATTGGGCGTGCGATGGTTGTTGTAGGTCTGCCAACCGGAAACGGGCACATCTTCCAAACATGTGCCGTCGGTCGTATGACGAATATTCTCGGAGAGCCCCCCAAAGAGTCCCACCGACCGGCATTCATCGACACGCAACCCAGAGAATCCGGTTTTCTGACCTTCGACAACTGTATCGGTGTAGCCCTACACGTGCCCGCGCATATGCGGGATCCCGGCATTGACCCAAAATAACTGACGACCCAAAGCTGCGACCCGGAGAAGCCGCCGTTTTACCAATGTCCTCCGGCGAGCCTCGTGGTTCGTAAGACAGCATACAGGATGCATCTGTTTGGTCACCCCTGCGGTGTCGTGGTTCCTTCTTGTTCCCACGATTACCCGGTGACAAATCCTATTACGCGCTGCTGGTTTGTGCGATCCCGCACTATAGGCATACCCTATAGCCACAAGTAAAAATGAAGGTCTTCAGAGTAAGTGGTGGCCACTGTACTCTTGTAGTGGAATCGGGCCTGAACCGACTTCGACAAGGGAGGACACAATGAACTTCAAGAAACTTTTGCAGTTGGCCGTTCCGCTGGTGTTTGCGGCGACATCTGCCTTTGCGGCGGAAAAACCCGAAAAGCTCCATATCGGAATCACGGCGTTTCTTTCCGGTCCAGCCGCGGTCTTCGGTGTCCCGGCAAAGGCAGCAGCCGAGATGATGATTGAAGACATCAATGAGGCCGGCGGTATCGGTGGTGTTCCATTGTCTGCAACCTTCATCGATGAAGGTGCCGGTGGAGAGGCGTTGCTTGCCGAGTACCGGCGTCTGGTTCAGGACGAGGGAGTAGATGCAATGTTCGCATCCATCTCCTCCGGCAATTGCAACAAGATTGCTCCACTCGCCGATGATCTAAAAATCCTGAACATTATGTGGGATTGCGGAACGCAGCGGATATTTGAAGAGAACGATTACCGCTATGTGTTCAGGACTCAGTCAAACGCGACGCCGGAGATGTTGTCGGCGGTTCTTTACCTTCTGAAAACCAAGCCTGACTTCAAAACGATTGCGGTTGTCAACCAGGACTACTCGTGGGGACGCGACAGCTGGGAAATCTTCTCAACCGCCTTGAAGACGCTTAAGCCGGATGTCGAAGTCGTTGCGGAGTTTTTCCCGAAATTCGGCAGTCCTGATTTCTCGACTGAAATCTCCCGTCTGCTGGCCTTGCGGCCGGACGTTATTCTTTCAACGTCCTGGGGCGGCGATCTCGACACATTTGTCCGTCAGGCCAGCCAGAGGGGTCTTACCAACAATTCAACCCTGGTTCTTCCCCTTGCCGAAAGCTCACTCGAGAGACTGGGTGACGCCCTGCCATCCGGCCAGATTGTGGGAACCCGCGGAGACCACTATTTTCTCCATCCGGAAAAACTGAGTGACCCGGCATTCACCGGCTTCGTGGAGGAGTTCAAGGATGCGACCGGTTCGTATCCCATCTATCCCGTCTATCACATGAGCCAGGCACTCAATGCCTTCAAAGGCGCCTATGAAAAGGCCATGGAAGCAAACGGAGGAGAGTGGCCGGACAAGGAGCAGGTTGTCGATGCGATGACGGGTCTGACATTTGTCGGCCTTGGCCGGGAGGTGACGATCCGTGAAGACGGGCAAGGCGTGGAAGATCAACTGCTGGGCACGACCGTCAACTCGGACGATTATGACTTTGCGACGCTCGGTCAGATCATGATCTTCGATGGCGATCAAATCACGACACCGGTCGGAAAAGTATCTGCCGATTGGCTTAAGGCGCTCAATCCTGACTTTATTGATGCCGTTAACGTCGACACGTTTGAGCAGTAAAAAGGACTTCAATGAGCGGGCAGCCGACAAAATGTGCTGCCCGCCTTTGTGGAAAGTCTGGAGCTCAGCAAGATGAATATTCAGCTGATTGCATTGGCTTTTTTTGACGGCGTTGCTTATGCGGCGCTCGTTTTCATGGTGGCGGTGGGCCTGACGCTCATATTCGGAGTGATGCGCATCCTGAATGTCGCGCATGGCTCCTTCTACGCCATAGGCGCATATTTTACCGTCTCCGTTGGTGGTGCGATATTTGCCGCTGGATACTCTCACTGGCTGGCATTTCCGCTCATGATGGTAACCGCGGCTCTCGTCGGCGTGGTCATCGGCGGCCCGATTGAACGATTTCTGTTAAAGAGGATATACGCGAAGGAAGACGTCCTGCAGCTGCTGGTCACCTTTGCCGTCTTCATGATCTTTGAGGACGTTCAGCGTCTGATATGGGGCGCTCAGCCCTATTTTGACAGTTCGGCCCTGACGCTGATGGGCAACATCGAGGTGCTCGGAATATCCTATACCGCGTACCAGCTTTTGTTTCTGCCCATTGTGGCCGTCGCTGTGCTGATTGGCCTGAGGCTTTTTCTCAGGAAAACCCTCGCGGGAAAGCTGGTTCAAGCAGTGACAGAGGACCGCGAGATGGCGACAGCCATCGGAATTGATGCCGACAAGGTCTTTCTGATTACCTTTGTCATCGGCGCCGCCCTTGCGGGTTTTGGCGGGGCGCTGGCATCGGCAACCACATCCGTTGTGCCCGGTATGGGCGCGGACATGATCGTTCTTTCATTCGCTGTCGCGGCCACGGCCGGTCTTGGTCAGGTGGAGGGAGCTGCGGTGGCCGCCCTTCTGATCGGTTTGGGCAGGAGCTTCGCGGTTTATCTGATGCCGGAACTCTCCGTTCTGGTTCCGTATCTCATCATGCTCGCTGTCCTTCTGCTGCGTCCGGAAGGCCTGTTTGGCAAGCAACAATTGCGAAAGATTTGAGGAAGAAGTGCTCAACTACCGCTTCGTAATCCCGCTGGGCCTGATTGCTCTGGTAGCAGTTCTTCCAGTCTTTGTGCCGTGGGCAAAGATCGTGCTGACACTTGCATTCGCCAAGGGATTGGCTGTGCTTGGTATCATCGTCCTTTTGAGGGCGGGACAGGTCTCATTTGGTCATGCCCTCTATTTCGGCGTGGCTGCCTATGCATCGGCATTCCTCGGAAGGCAATTCGCCGGCGGCGAGCTGATTTCCATGCTGCTCGTGGGCTTGCTGGTGTCAGGAGCACTCTCGATTGTCGTCGGTCTGTTTGTCGTACGATACAGGGGCATCTTCTTTGGAATGCTGAACCTGGCATTCTCGATGATCCTCTATTCCGTTCTGGAGAAATTCTATCACCTTACCGGTGGGTCGGACGGTATGCAGGTCGCCCGGCCGACGGTTCTGGGTCTCAGTCTCGAAAGGGATAACTTCGAGGTTCTTCTGTTCTACGGTACGGTGCTTGCCGCGATTTCGGCAGGTTTCGCCGTTCACAAATTCCTTCGATCGCCAATCGGTCAAATCTACCAGGCGATAGCAACCAACGAAACCCGACTTGAATATCTTGGTGTGTCAGCGCGAAACACCCTTCTGACCGGGTATGTCATCTCCGCTGTTCTTTGCGGTCTCGGCGGTTCAATCATGGCCGTCGCCCAAGGAATTGTTACCCCTGAATATACGTGGTGGATACGCTCCGGCGAGTTTGTTTTTATCGCCGTACTGGGCGGATCCGGGTCCGTTGGCGGCGCATTCATAGGCGCGATCACATACGAGCTGGTTCGCACTTATGCGGCGGCCTTTGCCGCAGATATCTGGCAAATGGTGCTTGGTTTCTTCCTCCTGGGCATCATTTTGTATGCGTCCCGCGGTCTCTACGGACTTTACGATGATCTGCTAAAGCCGCTTGATCTGAAGCTGGCCCGATCCAGGGGAGCCGGCAAATGACCAGAAACACGGTTTTGGAAACCAGAGGCCTTGAAATCCGATTTGGCGGCGTGGTTGCCGCCGACAACGTCAATGTGCAGATTTTTGAAGGGCAAAATCTGGCAATTATCGGACCGAATGGGGCGGGCAAGACGACGTTTCTCAATATCTGCACGGGATATGTCAAACCCACTCATGGAACCGTCGAGTTTTTCGGCAAGGATATCACTCGAAAGTCACCGCGGCAGATCACACGTCTCGGTATTGCGAGGGCTTTTCAGATCCCTCAACTGTTCGCCGATCATACGGCTCTGGAGAACCTTCTCATTGCGGCGTCGGCGCGCACACGAAACTGGGCTCCCTTTCAGGATCTGGACGATATTCCGGAAAAGGATGAAATGAACGACCTTCTGAGACTGGTCGATTGTCAGGACGTCGCCAATCAGTTGGTTTCGGAGCTGCCGGAAGGCAAGAGAAAACTTGTCGACATTGCCATTGCACTGGCCCTGAAACCAAAATTGCTGCTCCTCGATGAACCAACGTCAGGGGTTGCATCGGCGGAGAAGTTTCAAATTATGGATATCCTTCATCATGCACTTGCCGAGGCGCAGGTCACAAGCGTTTTCGTTGAGCACGATATGGCAGTTGTCGAAAAGTATGCAGACGAGGTTGCTGTATGGTCACTCGGAGCGGTGCAAATGCGTGGTACGCCTGAGGAAATATTATCCAACCCGGAAGTGCGCCGCGATGTCATTGGTGAAGTGTTGTAATGCTGGAGTTTTCGTCCGTTAACGTCTCGGTCGGTGGCGTCAGAATACTGCGGGACCTTCACTTCGAGGTTGGTGAAGCACAAACGGTCGCTTTGATCGGTCACAATGGCGCCGGTAAAACCACGACTCTTCGCACTGTCATGGGATTGATTGAGAAGACCGGCACGATTGAGTTTGATGGCGTCAGTTTGGACAGTGTTGCGCCGTCGGGCCGACCGGGATTGGGCATCGGCTACGCGCCGGAAGATCGCCGTTTGTTTTCATCCTTCACGGTTGAAGAGAACATTCTGCTTGCGGGAGAGGTCGCGGGCCTTGATGCAGGTGAAATGCAGCGGCGGAGATCCCGCATTGACGAAATTCTGCCGGAACTACGGGAGCTTGGAAACCGGCCAGCCGGTGGTGTTTCCGGCGGCCAAGGCAAAATGGTTGCGCTGGGCCGTGCGTTGATGATCGGTACCAAGCTGATCATGCTTGATGAGCCGTTCCAAGGTTTGGCTCCGGCCCTCGCCGTTCGATATGCGGATGCTTTGCGACGCCTGAGAGATGCAGACAGGTCCGTCTCGATGATAATCACAGAGTCAAATCCTGCCCTCCTTGACGATTTTGCTGATCGCGTCTTGATGATGGAACGCGGAGAAATCACGGAGAAAGCACGGTAGCGGTTGATCCGGGTTTCCAGAAATCACAAGAGCCCTGCGCCGTTGCCGTCAGGCAACAGGGCCCGTCCATGGCCAATCCCGATGATACACACCGACATTTCTGAGGCTGCCGCATCATTTGGGTTCAAACAGGAAAAACTTGAGGTTGAAACAGGTGCAATCGACGCTCATTTCAAAGGGCACATGATTGGAGATGATACCGGCCGATGACAAAAGGCGTAAAACACAAAGACCGATTGGCATTGGGCGCGACAAATCAGGGTCCACTTGCCGGAATTACCGGCAACAGTGTTGTTCGAGCAGCTTTGCAAAAGACATCCGGGCCAAAGGAGCGCGCCGGTGAACTGCTTTTGTTGTCGAGTATCGATGAGGTCTTCGAAAGGTTTGACATCGACAGCGGTTCAACCCTGGCGTTTCATCACCATTTCCGCAATGGCGACCGCGTTTTGCAGGCTGTTGTCGATTGTGCAGCAAAACATGGTGTTGACGATCTCACCATTGCCGCAAGCTCCATTTTCCCTGTCCATGCCGGGCTCGTACCGCACATTGAAAGTGGCGTCATAACGAACATTGTGACCGACTACATGACAGGTCCGGTTGCAGATGCTGTCACCGCCGGATTGCTGAGCGGAACCGTTGTTTTCCAAAGTCATGGGGGTCGAGCGAGAGCAATTTCGTCTGGAGAACTTCCAATCGATTTTGCATTTGTGGGAGCCTCTTGCGCTGATCGTTCAGGAGCGGCAACCGGCCGGCAAGGTCAGCTGGCTTGCGGACCACTCGGATACTCAATGGTCGATGCGGCCCATGCCAGGGCAACCATAATCCTGGCGCATGAGATATCTGTCGAGGCGATCGGCAAAGTTGATATTCCAGCATCTCAGGTCGACGCCGTTGTGCCGTATCCCTATCCCGGCCTACCTGATGGCATTTCATTTGGATCAACAGTTCCCCTTCGCAGCCCCGAGGCCGATCTGATTGGCCGGCGCACTGTCGATGTCATTCGAGCGGCGGGCCTGTTTCGCGACGGATTCTCGTTTCAAACCGGCGCCGGTGGGTATCCACTTGCTACGGTGCCGCACATTGGCCGCCTGCTCGAAGAAGAGGACCTTGTAGGAGAATTTGTGTCCGGTGGCATAACTGGTGCGCATGTGGAAATCGCGCGACAGCGACATGTGAAGTACATCAAGGATGTTCAGTGTTTTGATCAGGCCGCCGTGGCCTCTTCCACGACGGATGTTTTTCATCTGCCAATGTCTGCTGCCGAGTATGCCTCTCCAATTTATCCGAACCCGATCGTGGATAATCTCTCGGTCATGGTTCTCGGTGCCTCGGAAGTGGATGCGAACTTCAACATCAACGTCATCACGGGTGGAAATGGCAGGATCATAGGCGGTCCGGGTGGCCATCCTGATGCTGCGTCCGGAGCAAAACTGACGATCGTGACAACACGCCTGGCCGGAGGAGGCTATGCAAAACTGGTCGAAGAGGTGGGCTGTATTGCGACACCGGGAGATGACGTGGATGTCGTGATAACAGATGTCGGAATTGCCGTGAATCCTAAGAAACCGCAGCTGGTTGAAGATCTTGAAAACTCCGGCACTCGAACAACCCCAATCGCAGAACTGATTGATCAGGCAAAGGGTCAGGCGTCGCGGACCCGAAAGCAAAATGCCGGAGAGGTTTGCAGCCTGGTGGAGGATCGGAACGGCCATTTACTGGACGTCATATTGGGAGACTGAGGCATTGAGTTTGAAATCGATATTGTTTGTTCCTGCGCTTCGGATTGATTTGCTCGAAAAGGCTGTGAAGGGAGCCGCCACGGCGATTTGCATCGATCTGGAGGACTCCATTGCTCCGGAATTGAAATCAGAGGCGCGGGCCAGACTCGGCGATTGCATTTCCCTGTTGGGGTCGGCTTCCAAAACGGCGCTTCTGCGCGTGAACAGTGAGCCGGAACTCCTGTCAGCCGACTTGAAGCATCTTTCCCCTGAATTCGACTATGTTGTCCTTCCCAAGGTCGTCAGTTCCGGACAAGTGGACGGTGTCGGTTCGGAGCTTGATCGACTGTTTGGGGGCGGGGGACCGGGGATCGTCGGTCTTGTTGAATCCGGGGCGGATCTCGACCGGCTTCGTCAGGATACCGAACCTCTTCATGCGCGTGTCGCGGGAATGGCCCTGGGAACCGAGGATCTTTCAGCTGACTTTTCGACCAATGCGGATGCCGAAATCATCCGGCACTGTTATTTTGAGCTTGGCATTTTGTGCCGACGTTGGAATGTCTCCCTGCTCGGATATCCCGGTTCCATTGCCGAATACAAAGATCTGGAGCGGTTCCGCCTGGGGGTGTGGCGAGGCGTCGAAGCTGGTGCAAGCGGAGGGTTTTGCATACACCCGTCCCAAGTCGACGTCCTCAACTCTGCCTTTAGCCCCTCGGACGAAGCGGTAGCGAATGCCCAACGCATTGTCGATGCGTTTGAAGCCGCGATTGCAAAGGGTGAAGGCGTTTGTTCCCTTAACGGGAAGATGATTGACCGACCGATCTATCTGAATGCGAAAGCCGTTCTGTCCCGCGCGATGTGAGGAACTCCCTCAAACGGACGCGTATCTTATTTGCTCACACGACGAAGGGACCGAACGATCCGATGGCCCGCAGTCACGTTTCAAGGAGCACCAACCCCTCTTAGTTCCCTGACAAGGAGGTTAGATAAGCTGCTATATCGATCCCACCTTCCGCCAGCGCATAGGGCATCTTGGAGCGGATATCCAAGCCGGTTGCTTCCTCCAGAAAGACATTCGGGTTCGCTACGAAATCTGCAAAGTTCTGTGGTGTCCAAACCAGACCAGCCTCGCGCGCTTCAATAAGCCCGGGACTATATTTGTATTTTTCGAGACCGGCAGCAGGCCGCCCGATCACACCGTATAGATTTGGCCCGGCACTGCCACCGCGCACAAGGCGCTCTGTGCCAATTCGCACCTCATGGCAGGCTTTACAGTTGCGATATAGTTTCTCGCCGTTTTGTACATCGCCTTCAGCCATCGCCAGGGTGGTGGAAGCGACTAACATCGCTGTGCTTAGAAGCCTATGAGAAATAGTCATGAAACAAGCCACCGTAAAAAAGCTTCAAGGGCGCAGCGCCCATCGGGAGGTAATGGGCGCTGCGTGGAGCAATGCCGATATACGGCACATGCCCTGGGGAATAACCGAAGCCCTAGGCGGACTGTGCGATCATGTCACCAGCTTTCCATCCAATGACCATGGAAGGTGCGTTTGTGTTGGAGGTCGTGATTGACGGCATCACGGATGCATCGGCGACACGAAGTCCTTCAATACCGTAGACTTTGAGTTCCGGATCGACGACGGCAGCATCTCCCACACCCATCTGACAGGTTGATGTGGGATGGAAGTAGGTGTTGAGCGATTTGCCCAGGAATTCCCTCCATTCCGCATCCGTCAGATCTCCATCCTTCTGCGGAAGTGACTCGCGTTTGCGGAACGGATCATAGGCCTTGTCCGCTCCGATCTCCCGGCAAATCTCCGTTGCCCGGCGATACGCAACCCAGTCCTGCTCTTCCTTGAGGTAGTTTGCCTCAATGAGCGGTGCGTCCGACGCAAGGTTGGATTGCAGTTTGACAAATCCGCGCGAATGCGGACGGGCAACACCGGACAAGATGCAGTAACCATCCGTGTAATCGAGCTTGTGTCCGGTTGAAGCGAACGGAA
The DNA here is from genome assembly GCF_027944115.1 of Hoeflea prorocentri. Classification (NCBI taxonomy): domain Bacteria; kingdom Pseudomonadati; phylum Pseudomonadota; class Alphaproteobacteria; order Hyphomicrobiales; family Rhizobiaceae; genus Hoeflea; species Hoeflea prorocentri. The sequence goes on from NZ_JAPJZI010000001.1 coordinate 554,840, forward strand.
CCGAGACATAGAGCATGATCATATCCGGAGCCGTTAACCTGCTGTCGGAACGCTCCCACATATAGACTTCCGAATGGTTGTAGTGGGAAACCGGTACCGGGCCGCTTGCCTCGTAGTTCACCCCGGCACCAAGAACGTGGTCCTGAAGGCCTTGTCCGACCGGAAGATCCACGACTGCATCAATGCCGACCGCCTTGAGGTCTTCGGCGATGCCGATACCCGACAGCATGAGCAGTTTGGGGGAATCGATTGCACCTGCAGACAGGACAACTTCCTTGGCGGCATTTACAGATACAGGCTCGTCATTGTGAAGATAGGTGACGCCTGTACACTTCGTGCCATCCAGGTTGAGTTTTTGAACCGGCGCATCGGTCAGAACCGTAACATTTTTCATGTCCATGACCGGCCGCAGGAACGCGGTGGCGGAAGACTGACGTCTTTGATCCTTGATATTGAAATCCACCCAGGCCTGGCCCGACATGCGTTCCGAGTTGAGGCTCGGCGTTTCCTTGTAGCCAAGGCTGGAGCAGGCATCCATAAAGGCTTTGGCGCCTTCGTGCTTATGTTCGTCTTGCGGCTGGGAAATGAAGATCGGTCCGCTGGTGCCTCGGTTGTCGCCGCCGGGTTCGTAGGTTTCCATCGCCATGAAATGCGGAAGCATCTCTTCAAACGACCAACCGGCGTTGCCGTCATAGGCCCAGCTGTCCCAGTCGCTGCGATGACCGCGAGCAAATATCATTGCGTTGAGCGCAGACGTGCCGCCAAGAACGTTGCCGCGCGGCCAGAGATGAGTCCGTCCGTCAGCAAAGTTCTGGGGGGTCGTCTCAAACCACTTTGTGGCGTCCGTGCCCAGTGAGGCGGCCCACAACCGGGAATCGTGAACTTCCTCCAGATCGTCATTGCGACCGGCTTCAAGGACCAGGATGCTGGCACCCGTTTTGGCCAGTTGGTGAACCACTGCCGCACCGGCCGAACCGGTACCGATTACAATATAGTCGAATTCTCCAGCTGGTTTGTCTGTGCTGGTGGTTGATTGAGCCAGGGCCTTGCCGGACCAAGATGTGGCCAATGCACCGGCCATGCCGGCAGTCACGCCCAGCGCCATTACTTTTTTGATGAATGAGCGCCGGCTCATCGCTCCCGAGTTGAATTCCAGGACGGCTTCTTCCAAAGCGCCAGGTTTATTTGAAGAAAAATAGGACATATGCTCCTCCCATGGAGCCGGAGGGTGGCCTCAGGCTCTGTTGCTGCGGACTCTCGTCCAGTTGTGGACCGAAGTCCGTTCACGAGTGGCACGTCGGGGTTAGTTGGACCTGAGCCCGGCGTGTCATGTTTTGCTCAAATCATCCGAGCAAAATTGGATCGTCCATGTCAGATCGTTCTGCCACCATCGACCTCCAGGATTACGCCGGTGATGAAATTCGCTTCGTCCGATGCCAGGTATAGAGCAGCGTTTGCCATGTCTTCCGGCTCGCACAGTCGGCCAAGCGGAATCGTCGATAGGAATTTCTCCCGGTTTTCCGGTGTGTCGGGCATGCCCATAAATGTTTCCAATAGAGCCGTTGCGCCCATGACCGGCGCGAGACAACAGACACGTATTTTGTCGGGAGCAAGTTCGACCGCCAGACCCTTGGTGAGGAGATTAACGGCGCCCTTTGAGCTGTTGTACCAGGTCAATCCGGGTCGCGGACGTATGCCGGCGGTTGAGCCGACATTGATCATGACACCGCCGCCTGCATCTCGAAAATGCGGTACGATTGCCTTGGTCATGTGAAAAATGCTGTCCACATTGACTTCGTAGACGCGTTTGAACGTTTCGAAATCAACATCCAGCAAGGGTTGATTTCGATGGCTCCAACCAGCGTTGTTGATGACGATATCGATCTGCCCAAAAGCCTTGATCGTTGTCTCTACGCTCTCAGCGACATCTTCTGCTTTCGAAACATCACAGCGGATTGGACAGGCGTGGTTGCCGATTTCCCCTGCCACGTCTCTGGCACCGGCTTCGTTAAGGTCAACGACGGCAACCTTTGCGCCTTCCCTGGCGAACCGTCGCGCGATTTCCCGACCAAAGCCGGACGCCGCTCCGGTAACAAGTGCCGTTTTTCCTTCAAGTCTCATAGTTTCTCCGATCGCCACTCAACCATGGTTCTGAACTATCGTTTTGAGCTGCGAGAATTCATGCAGCGCCGCAAAGCCCTTTTCACGCCCGTGTCCAGATTTTCTGACGCCGCCAAACGGCAGTTCTATCCCGCCACCGGCGCCGTAAACGTTGAGGAATACCTGGCCGCATCGCAGTGCTTTCGCCATACGCATCTGGCGACCTCCGTCCGCGCTCCAGACCGAGGCAACCAGGCCATAGTCGGTATCATTGGCAATGCGGATCGCATCCGCCTCGTCCGTAAATGGGATGCAGGAAAGGACCGGGCCAAAAACCTCTTCCTTGGCAAGCGGGTCATTTTCCTCGACCGGCCCGAACAATGCGGGCGCAACAAAGTGCCCTTCGGAGGGTGCGTTTTCCGACAGCTTTCCCCGGGCAAGCAGCGGCGCCGCTTTGTCTCCCGCGTTGTCGATAAACCTCTGAACACGCTCTTTCTGCTTTGCAGAGATCAGGGCTCCGAGGTTGCCCGCTTCAGACCACGGAGCAGCGATGAGATCTTCGAAGCCCTGTTTCAGACGGTTTGTAACGTCTTCGAATATGCTCTTCTGGATGAGCGCCCGCGAACCCGCAGAACACGTCTGCCCTCCATTTTGAACGATTGCGTTGAGCAATACCGGGATAGCTGCGTCCAGATCGGCATCTTCAAACACGATTTGAGGAGATTTGCCGCCAAGTTCCAAGGTGCAGCCGATATGGTTCCTGGCGGCTGCGGTTTGAACCATGACGCCAACCTCGGGCGATCCCGTAAAGGAAATGAAATCCACGCCCGGATGTGCGGTCAGTGCAGCTCCGGCTTCATGACCAAGTCCGGTAACCACATTTATCGATCCGTTTGGAAAACCGACTTCAGTCGCCAATTCTGCAATTCTAAGGGGGGCAAGGCAGGCTTCTTCGGCAGGTTTGAGCACAATCGCGTTGCCCATGGCGAGGGCCGGGGCACAGGAACGCCCAAACATCTGGGCAGGGTAGTTCCAGGGAATGATATGTCCGGTAACGCCAAAGGGTTCCCGAATTGTCTGGACCTGAAACCCGGCCATGAACGGGATCGTTTCGCCATGTACCTTGTCTGCCGCTGCCCCATAGAACTCAAAATACCGGGTGGTCGCGATCATATCGGCTTGCGCTTGGGAGAAAGGCTTACCCGTATCCATTGCCTCCAATCTGGCCAGTTCGTCGGCATTTTCCGACACTTTGATTGCAAGCGCGTGGAGCAATCTGCCACGGTCAACAGCCGTAAGCCTGGACCATTCCCCGCCGTCAAAGGCACTTCTGGCCGCGCGCACGGCCATATCTATTTCTCTTGTTCCACCAGCCGCAATATTTGCGATTACTTGTCCGTCACTAGGGCAGTGAAGCTTTATTGTCTTGTCGCCATCGGCCGCAACTTGCTGCCCGTCAATCAGGCAGTGCTTGACAGGTGTCGCGGAGCGGGGATTGTTTATTTCCATCTTCTTTCCAACTTCCTGCCGTTTGCTGGCGGCATAAAACAGTTGCGAAGAATGGTATTGAGATGGGCGCGTTCCCACAACGTAGTGGTTTGCAATCACCCATATAGGTATAAGCTATAGCCGGAATCCAACGCCTCACTTCGCGCAGAATTCCCCCTTCCAGATGTCGCGCTCAACAAGTTCCTTGACGACTGAGACCGTCAGTTTCTGCACTTCTCTTGAAGCCCTTTTGAGAACCTTGTCGGGATTTCTGACCAGATAAACCGATCGACGTATTGTGGGCTCGACGATCGGAGCGCTGACCAGTTCACCCTGGTTTTCGAAATCGTAGGCTGCCGCCGGGGCCAATATCGTGCTGGCGCTGCCTCTCGAAACCAGGGATTTGATCTGGGTCAGAGAGTCCATCTCTACCACCACATTCAGCGTTTTGCCGGAGGACTTGCAGAAGCGGTCAATCAAGATTCTCAACCCGTGCGATTTGGACGGCAGAACCAGCTCCACCGTTTTCAGTTTCTCCATGGGAACAGGGCAGCCGGGAGGCGTATCAAAGGGCCAATTGTCTTTGGCGGAATAAAAGTACATATCCTCATTCAAGAGCAGTTTACTCTGACTGCTGCGCAAGTTGTTGGTGTCATAGAGAATTGCCAAATCAATACTTTGGTCGTCGACCCAGTCCTTGATAAAACCGCTCATCGCATCAACGGCCCGAAATCTGATCTGAGGATAATCGTTTCGGATTGTCTCGACCAAAGGAACAGACAACACCATGGAAACGGAACTGGGAAATCCAAAAACCACCATTCCGGTTGGTTCGGTGCCGGCAAGGCGCACGTCTTCCATTGCGACGTCAACATTGCTGAGTATTTTTTTGGCGTGTTCAAGAAATGTTGCGCCGGCCTCTGTCAGCGTGACACCACGCGATGACCTGATCAAAAGCTCGGTGCCGATACGCTCCTCCAGATTTTTCACCTGTTGTGAAAGCGATGGCTGCGCAATACCGATTTCCGAAGCTGCCGAGGCCAAAGACCCTTGTTCCGCTACCTCAATGAAATAGCGCATCTGTCTTATTTCCATGGCTGAAACATCCTCAATAGTGACTATAGTTATTTCCTATGGCCCGTCAAGGAAACGCATATTTGCAGCTTAGTGGAGGTTAAATCACACTCAGGATGGTTCAACTGAAAGGGCGAAGATGCGCGATTTGGAGTCACTGCTGGTCATAACGTTGGAACACGCAGTGGCGGCACCTTACGCATCCTGCAAGCTCGCGGATGCGGGAGCCAGAGTTATAAAGGTGGAGCGCCCGGAGGGCGATTTCGCCCGGAACTACGATCAGCTGGTCAACGGATTGAGTGCCTATTTTATCTGGATAAACCGGGGCAAGGAATCGATCTGCCTGAATCTGAAAGCGGCTGAGGACCTGAAACTGTTCAAAAACATGCTTGCCGCCGCCGACGTGTTTATCCAGAATTTGGGGCCCGGTGTGATTGAGCGGCTGGGCATCGATATCAAGCAAGTGCGGCGCGACAATCCCAAACTCATCGCCTGTTCTATTTCCGGGTACGGCAAGGAAGGTCCAGCGAAAAACCAGAAGGCGTACGATCTTCTCATTCAGGCGGAGAGCGGGCTGAGCGCAATCAATGGAACCGAACACGGACCTGCAAGGGTCGGTGTATCCGTTTGCGATATTGCCGCTGGAATGACAGCCTACCAGGCGATTTTACAGGCACTCATAGCACGGTCCAGGACCGGTGAAGGCCGTGAGATCGAAGTGTCGCTGTTTCATGCGATGGCAGACTGGATGAATGTCCCGTACCTTCAATTCAAATACGGTGATAAGCGGCCCACGCGCATGGGGCTGTCTCATCCGACCATTGCTCCCTATGGCGCCTTTGAATGCAGTGACGGCAAAGTGCTGCTGCTGTCCATTCAAAATGAAAGAGAATGGGCCTCTCTTTGCGAGCTCGTGCTTGAGGACAAAACACTTCCGACGAGAGAGGGCTTCGACAGCAACTCAGCCCGCGTGAACAACCGCGAGCAGGTCGACCGCTTGGTTGCCGAGGCGGTTGCCAGGAGAACCAGGGCGCAGAACATCGAAACGCTCAAATCTGCTGGAATTGCCTTTGGGCGATTGTCTGAAATGGAAGACGTGGTCAAACACCCTCAACACAAATTTGTGGCAGTGGAAACAGAGACCGGAGTTGTTGATCTCCTGGCGCCCGGCGCATCGGTCGTGGGAGAAGAACACGTCTTTGCGCCTGTCCCGAAAAGGGGGGAGCACAGCGAACAGATTCGCGACGAATTTGGTTCGAATTGACACCCATCACATATGCTGGCGGACATTTGGATGCCCAAAGCTGATCGTATTTTTGATGAAATAGACCACCAGTCCTTCCCACAAACAGCCCTGCAGATCATTGCAGAACAGGGAGCAAACCGCCGAGCGTTGGGCAGGGTCGGACTGCATCTGGCCGATTTTGCCTATGGCCTGACAATGTCAGCAAAGACGCGGCGTGAAGAAGCCCTGAGCGAGGAGAGCGACGGGACGTTCGAGCTTTTCTTGAAACGTCTGACAATGAGTGGCGATCCCTACGCCAAAGGTCTGGCCTATGACACGTGGTCAGTGTTTTCACCGACGATTGAGCGCGTTGAGGTCACGTTGAACAGGCAGGCCCCGCGAGTCATCGCGGCAGGTCAGAGCATCGAAATCCTGCCCGGCGAAGTGGTCAGCTTAAAACCGCTGAATGACAGCGTTGAGATATGTTGTCTGTTTGGTATCGCTCGCAGGTTCCTGCCGCCGGCCCGTAGTCTCTAGAACAGCTCTGAGACCGTTGCCGCAGCTCTGATCCCAAGTAAACAGGCTCGGGCGACCGTTCCTATTACGCCTATTTATTCAGATGGTTAGAAGTATTCGGGTCGAGGTTTGCACTGAAGGCATAGGTATTTCCTATAGCCTTCATCGCAAATGATGCGCTTCCTTGTGAGCGGCGACAATGCACGAATAACCGCATAGGCAGTCGACTGCCTGCGAATAACTCAAAGTTGGCCGGGCGCATGGTGTTTCCCGACAACTTCAATCAGGGAGGAGACATTTCAATGTTGAAACGCTTGGCTGTTGCCGCGTTGTCTTTGCCACTTGCGCTGTCGCTTAACAATGCGGCAAATGCGGAGGGGCTTGATGAATTGCCACCGGAACTCGCTGCTGCCTATGAAGGCGTCGATGAGGGGCAACCGGTCGGACCGTCGAAATACCGCGACTGGACACCGCGTTCGGGTCCGCCCTGGAAGATCGGATATGCAAGTTCCTATGCGGGCAATACCTGGCGTGCCGAAGGCATGACGCGACTGATGGATGTGATGCTTCCGCAGTATAAGGAAGCCGGTCTCGTATCCGAGGTTAAAGTAACGCAATCCGACCTCAACGATGCGCGTCAAATCCAACAGATACGCCAGTTGGTTGACGAGGGTGTGGATGCAATCATTATCTGCTGTTCAAACCCCGTTGCGTTGAACAAGGCCGTCAAATACGCCTATGACAAAGGCGTCGTCGTGTTTTCATACTCCGGCTACCTGACGTCCGACTTTGCTCTCAATGCATCATCAAACTACACAGATGGCGGCTACCAGATCGCCAAGGCGCTGATCGAGGAAGTTGGCGGCAAGGGCAACTTCCTGCTGGTTTCGGGTATTCCTGGCGCCGCTTCATCTGAAAGCTTCGATACCGGCGCGAGACGCGCTCTGGAAGAATTTCCGGATGCGAAACTTGTTGGTCAGGTGGCAGGAAACTGGACGGACCAGGTTGCGCAGACCGAAGTTCAGAAGTTCCTTGCGACCAACCCGGCAAAAATCGACGGAATCATTGCGCAGGGCTCGCAAGAGACCGGGATATTGAAAGCCGTCCTTCAGTCTGGCCGCGATGTGATGCCGATCTCTCTTGCCGGTTCGGCCGGTGCCGCCTGTTATCTGAAAAAGAATCCGGGATGGATCAGCCATGCTTTCCAGATTTGGCCTCCCGGCGATGAAATGGAGCTTGGCTTCAACTCAGTCATTCGCACGCTTCAAAATCAGGGCCCGAAAGTACAGTCGATCTTGCGGCCGGTCTATCGTGTCGAAGCTGCCGATTACGTAGCCTCCCTTCCTGAAGACTGCTCAATCGACAGCACCGCCTACATCCAGCCGGGTATCGATATCTGGTTCGACAACGAGCGGGCTGCCGGCTACTTCCTCCGCCCGAAAGATCCGCTTGAGTAGGCCTGTTGTTCTCAGATCAAACAACGAGGTCGGCAAGATAGCTTCTTTGCCGACCTCACTTCGCGATTGTCGCATTCAAAAAGACCGGGCACACGCATAAATGCCACTTGTAACACTGAAGAACATCTCAAAAAACTTCGGCGAGACTCATGCGCTCCGCGGTGCGAACCTGGAAACCAGGTTAGGGGAAATACACGCTATTGTCGGCGAGAATGGCAGTGGCAAGAGCACCATGGCCAAGATCATATCGGGTGTCATTGTGCCAGACGCCGGATCCGTGGAGGTTCTTGGCGTTCATCCAAAAAACCCCAATGACGCCATCGCGGCCGGTGTCTCCACGATCTTCCAGGAAATCATGCTGGCGGAAGACCTTACGGTCTATGAAAACACCTTTGCCGGCAGCGACAGCCTTTGGACCAAAAAATACTCGGTTGCCGAAAAGCGAAAAATCACAGGAGAGATACTGGGCAGGCTGGTGGGCGAGCCGGTCAATCCAGACGCAATCGTGCGAACTCTGCCGTTGAACATCAAACAATGGATCGTCATCGCCCGAGCCATACTGAACAGGCCAAAGGTTCTGATCTTTGACGAAAGCTCCGCCGCACTGGATCTGGAGGCTACAAACCGGCTCCATGATGAGATGCGCAAACTCCGTGATGACGGATCCTGCGTGATACTTGTCACCCATCGCATAGCTGAGTTGGTCAAGATTACCGACAGTGCGACCGTTCTGCGCGATGGAGAAACCGTTGGCCGCCTTTCGAAGGAAGAAATTACTGAAGAGAACATCCTGAAAATGATGTCCGCGTCATCTTCCGCGGAGGCCTCTACTCAAGCCAGAAAGGTGATTTCGACCGAGCAAAAGCCGGTCCTGTTTGTTGAGGGCTGCAAAGTCACGCCAGACGCGAAGCCGTTTGATTTCAAAGTACACGCCGGTGAAATCGTTGGTATCGCCGGATTGGATGGAGCCGGGCAAACCGAGTTCTTGAGGCAATTGTCCTGTATCGAAGCGCCGGCGGCGGGTCAGGTTATGGTCTGCGACAGCTCGGTAGAGACTCATGAGTTGGCATCGCTGGCGGAAGCGGAAGACGCCGGCATCACCTATGTGTCCGGCGACAGAAAGCTGGAAGGCATTTTCCCGAACCTTTCGGTATTCGAAAATTTCGGCGTCGCGCTTATGGACCGGCTGACCCGCAGGAGCGGGGTCATCGCACGCGATCTGATCGGTGCCAAACTGGATGTTGAAATGGAAAGGCTGGCGATCAAGCTTGGGCACAAGTCCGACAAAATTTCGACGCTCTCCGGCGGCAATCAGCAAAAGGTTCTTATCGCGCGCGCCTTTGCCAGATCACCGCGTGTCATTGTCCTGAACGACCCTGCCAGGGGTGTCGATGTCGGTACCAAACAAGATCTCTACAAACACCTGCGTGAATTCGCCTCCAATGGCGGTGCTGTCGTCTACCTCTCATCTGAAATCGAGGAATTCTACAACTTCGCGCACAGGGCAGACGTTTTTGTAAACAAAACCATTTTCGCGTCGTTCAAAGAACAGGACATCAATGAAGACCATGTCCTGTCTGCCATGTTTGGAAGAACCGGCCACATTGAATTTGATGCACAAGTGGAGGCTACAGTCAGATGACTCAGATCCTTCATCACCTTCGAGGTCAATTCAGCCATCTTATCGTGCCGGCAGGCCTGGTCGCCGTCCTGCTGCTGATCTGCGCCTTCAGATCGCCGCAGCTGTTCAGCGCTGTCGGGGCGGCCGGAGCAATCCTTGTATCCGCACCCCTTATTCTCGCAGCAATGGCCATCACGCCAATTGCCATGGCCGGAAGGGGCGGTGTTGATCTGTCGATCGGACCAGCCATCGGCTTCATCAATGTAACGATCGTCACCTGGCTGACCAGTTGGGGCTTTGAAAGCCCGGTGGCGGTGTTTGTATTCGCGATCGTCGTCGGGTGTATCTGGCAAATTCTGCTTGCTTCGATGATCGTATTCGTTCGCGTCTCACCGATCATCGTTTCCCTGGCAGGATTCATGATTCTGTCAGGTGTCAATCTGGTCATTCTGCCGCGACCAGGAGGTCTTGCGCCGGACTGGCTCTCCGACTGGGGATACGGCACCGAGCTTTTCAGCCCGGTCCTGTTTGTTCTGATCGCGGCCTTCGTTCTGTGGTTCCTCTTTCAACGAACCGCGATGTTCCAACACATCCGATTGATGGGCGCTGACGAAAAGACAGCGTACACGGTTGGCATCAACATCAACGTCGTGCGGTTTGCGGCGCATCTGTCTGCAGGCGTTTTGACCGGCCTCGCGGCTGTCTGTCTGACCGGCCTCATAGGTTCAGGAGATCCGTCGCAGGGCAACACGCTGACCCTGCAAGCCATTACCGCTCTTGTTCTGGGTGGCACGTCACTTGCCGGCGGAAGGGGCGGCGTCGTCGGGTCGATCCTTGGTGCGATAGCCATGTATCTGATTTTCGTCGTGCTGAGCTCTTTCGATTTTGGAGCTATCTCAGGTTTCATGACGCAGATGAGCTACGGCCTGATCCTCGTCCTGTCGCTGCTGCTGACCCTCGTTGCCACCAGGCCGAAACCAGCGGCCGTTTGAAGAGGTTTTGATGGACATGCAACGACAAAACCCACTCACAGCCATCATGAGTTCCGACCACAAGGGCATCTTCCTCGGAGGCGCGCTTCTCGTCATTTTATTTTCGGCCGGGGCCTTTCTGGTCGAGGGCTTTGCCTCTTCAAACAATATCAGATCGATCCTGTTGTTGGCCGCGTTCCTCGGACTGGCTGCCCTTGGACAAACAATGGTGGCGCTGGTCGGGGGACTGGATCTGTCCATCCCGTTTGTCATCGGCGCGTCGAATATTCTGCTCGCATATCTGTTTGGAACCGGTATCCCGGCTGTGTTCTGCATCCTCATCATCGCCGTGATGGGACTTGGTATCGGTCTTTTGAATGCTGTGCTCAGCTACCGGCTCCAGGGGCAGGCTTTGATTGTCACCCTGGGCGTTGGCTTCGCCGTCGTGGGAGCGGCTCAGATTTTCACGACACTTGGGTCTCAGTATTCCGGCACCGTCTTCAGCGAGGTTCCGAAATGGTTTGCAACCATTGCATCCATCAACGGCAAGACACTGGGCCTGCCCATCCCGCCGGTTGTCATCATCTGGGCTCTGATTTCCGGGCTTGTCGTTTTTGCCACCAACCGGATGCGCCGAGGCCGGGAAATCTATGCAATTGGCGGGAATCGAACGGCCGCTGCGAGATTGAGAATCTCGGAGTTCAGAGTTTGGCTGCTCACCTACGGCGTTTCCGGGCTTATGGCGTCAATAACCGGAATGCTGCTGCTTGGTTTTTCCGGCGGCGGTTTCGCCGGCGTTGGAGATCCGTATCTGTTTACGACTGTTGCGGCAGTCGTCGTCGGTGGAACCTCACTGCTCGGAGGTTCAGGGGGATATGGCGCAACGGTTATCGGCGTTCTTGTTCTCCAGGTCCTGACGTCGCTCCTGGTTGGCCTGGGCCTTAACTACGCTGCCCAGCAAACCGTATTCGGCCTTCTGATATTGCCGATGGTCGCCATCTACGCGCGAACCCCGCACATTCGAATGCAAATCTAAACTCTAAGGAGGAGGAAGAAATGAACGTGCAAGTCAATCCAGCTGAAATGAAAATCGACTTCGGCGGACCGTACGTGATGTCTATCGGGGGCAAACTTGTCGGCTCCAACGAAACATTCGAAGTCTATAATCCAGCCACCGGGGGCGTTGTCGCCAATGCGCCTGCGGGTACCCGTGAACAGATGGAAGAAGCCATTGCGGCAGCCAAAGCCGCTCAGCCCGCTTGGGCTGCCCTGAGCTTCAAAGAACGGGGCGCCTATATCGAGGCATATGCTGATGCCCTTGAAGCCAATAAGGAAGACATCATCACCTTGCTGACCACCGAGCAGGGCAAACCCCGGCATTCCATGGCGACGGTGGAGGTCGATGCGGCCATTTACTGGGTTCGCGAGGTTGCAAAAAGAGAGCTCAAGAACGAGGTCATCGAAGATACCGAAGACCATGTCGTTGAAGTCGCTCATACGCCGCTCGGTGTGGTTGGAGCGATTACTCCGTGGAACTTTCCGATCCTTCTGGGGCTTTGGAAGATTGCGCCCTGCCTGTTGACCGGCAACACGATGGTTATGAAACCTTCGCCCTACACACCCTTGGGCACGCTTCGCTTTGGCGAAATCGCGCAACAGATCTTTCCCGAAGGCGTGCTCAACATTGTTTCCGGTGGAAACGAGCAGGGGCAATGGATGACGGAGCATCCGGATATCTCCAAGATCTCCTTTACGGGTTCGACCGCAACCGGAAAGAAGGTGATGGCGTCTTCCGCGTCAAACCTGAAGCGCATCACGTTGGAACTGGGCGGCAATGATCCGGCAATTCTGCTTCCGGAGACCGACTATGAACCCCTTATTCCGGTTCTGTTTGATGCCGCATACGGCAATGCCGGCCAGTGGTGCATCGCGACCAAGCGGCTTTATGTCCACTCATCGCAGCAGAAGCAGTTTGTAGATGCTTTCGTGGCGTACGCCTCGACCAAGACCGTTGGAGATGGCATGGATCCGAACACGGATATCGGTCCGATCCAAAACACCATGCAGTACAACAAATTGCGATCCTTATTCGCTGATACCAAGGACAAGGGCTACAACATTCGCCTGGGCGGAGAGATTGACGAAAGCCTGGACGGGAATTTCGTGCCCATAACCGTTGTAGACAATCCGCCGGAAGACAGCCGCGTTGTGCAAGAGGAGCCGTTTGGCCCCATTCTTCCGATCATTGCCTATGACGATGTTGATGATGTCATCGAAAAGGCAAATGACACGGAGTTTGGACTGGCCGCTTCAGTGTGGGGCCCCGATCGTGATGAAGCCATCGAAGTCGGCAAGCAAATCGAAGCGGGCACCGTCTGGGTCAATGAAATCCACATTCATGGGATCGACATCCCCTTCGGCGGTCACAAACAATCCGGCATGGGTGTTGAAAATGGTCGCGAAGGCCTTGAAGAGTTCACCAATACGAAGACCTACATGTTCAAGAAATGACAGGTACTTCACGCATATCGCGTTCCTGCCCGCCAGGTGACGGGTGATCTTGCCGGTGGACAAGTGTTGTTCAACTCCTCGTCCACCGGAGATTTATCCGGCGGCCTCGTTTCGGGTACGGTGTGATTGACCTGCGTCAACTTGGCGGCGGCTGTCGATGCTCTAATGGACTCCAACGCTGAAGACGGAGCTCATTATGGACCAGGAGAAACGCAATCAGGTCGTCTCGATCATCGATGACGTCAACGATATGACCATCGCCACGGTGCGTGACGACGGATTTCCGCAGGCAACGACGGTCAGCTTCATGAATGACGGGCTGACGCTTTATTTCATGACCACGAGCGACAGCCAAAAGGCCTCGAATATTGCAAAAAACAACAGGGTGTCGGTCACCATTAACCGGGATTACGGGTCCTGGGACAAGATCGAAAGCCTGTCCATGGGCGGTTTGGCTCTTCGGGTCACCGACCCGGCCGAGCAGGAGAAGATCGGCGAGCTGCTTATGGAAAAGTTCCCTGAAGCTGCCCAGTACGAACCTGAGGACACTGATGTCGAGTTGGCTTTTTTCCGGGTCGAACCCCGGGTCGTCTCGCTCCTGGATTACTCGAAGGGTTTCGGTCACACCGAAACTTTGACCGTGTAGGCATCGCGCCTCGGCCTGAAGCGGCAATAATTGCTGCGCAGGCAGGTGGAGCGAAGCGCTAGTGCATCATCAGGACGGGCACGTCGGTGTTGTTCAATACATGGCGCGTGACGCCGCCGAACACCTGTTCACGCCATCGGCGGTGGGAATAGGCACCCATGATAAGGATGCTGCCCGCCGTTTCTGCCGTTTTGTCGATCAGGAACTGTCCGGTCTTTTTTCTGCCGGGGTCATGCATTTCGATATCGACAGCCTTTGCGTGCAGCAAAAGGTATTCCTCTAGCTGTCTGAGAGTGTGCGCGCCGGAGTCGCTGCCGACTGTCACGACGACAACCTGTTTTGCGGCCTCAATGAGTGGCATTGCCGCCGAAATCGCATGGGAGGCTTCCAGACTTTGGTTCCAGGCTATGACGATGCGGTTTCCAAGATCCTTGTCGGCCGGCCGGGGTGGGGTCAGGAGCAAAGGCTTTGAAGATTGCGACAACATCTGATCGAGCAGAAATTGCCAATAACGGCCCGCCGGCTGGTTGATGCTTCCCAGCACGGCAAGGTCTGAAAAGAGCGTATAATCGAGGAGCGACGTGCCGGGAACTTCGGACGTGCCGGTGAATTTGGCAGTTACCTTCTTGTAACGCGCGGCGTGCGCTTCAAAGGTGTCCTGCGCCAGTTGCTGTACTTGCTTCAGCTTCTGTTTTTCCTGTTCCTCGAGAGCTTCGATTTCGTTCTCCGACAGGCCCCAATTGTCCATCCAATCTCCCATCGAGCGGTCATGCCGTGGAGATATGCCCTGAACCTGGGCTTTGTGATGGGCGGCCAGAACGAACGCAAAGTCCGCCGTTTGTGTCATGTCAACACTATGACTGACGGGCAGAAGGATTCTCTTTATGGACATGGGCGCTATCTCCTTTCGGCCGGTTGTTGGCCGTCATGCATATTTGCATGTGTCCTGTGGGAAGAGTTGATCTGCGTCAGCTTCCGCTCACGAAAACGGGTTTTCTTCATGCAGGAGCGATCGGTCGCGCAGATGACCGTGATGCATCTAGGGCCAGAGCTTTCTGATCTGCTTCGGCATTGCGTTTTTGACATCATCGATCTCGCCGCTGGAGACGTGGGCACCCAGAAGTCTGAAGACGGCGCTTACGGCTGTTTCCGTATCCTCGAGGGGTTTTTGATCGAAAACAGTGTCGACGCGCTTGAGAAAATCTTTCTTTTTTCGCGGGTGCGCCGGTGTTGTCGACGGGTTCCAGCCTTCGTAATAGATACCCCGTATCAGGACGGGCAATTGCGCTGCCAGCTGGGCGGCTTCATCGACTGAAAGCCAATCGCGCACGGCGTGAAGCGTCGTGCGAAACAGCATGTAGGCTCTGTGCCTGTCTTCAAGACCCAGATCCCGGGAAAGTGTATTGAGCCACTCGTTCAAGGTATTTGGTGCATGATCGATTGATTTGATGCCGGTCAGTTCCATAGCTCATCCAATGGCTTGTTGTTGACGGGACCAGAGACATCCATCATGTCGTTTGTCCGTTTCCACGGGTTGACGCAGGTCAATTTCGAACTCTGATCCAGCCATCGATCTGCGATCGTGACGACTTTGCCGACAAAGCCCACGGTCACACGCAATACGCGTTGCCAAAGATGCGCTTCAGGAACGCGGCTCGATCATCATTCCATGCAGTTGCGGCATAGCGTGGCATAGGGAACCGCGTCCAGCCGCTCATCGGAGATGGGTTCGCCGCATTTGAGGCATTCGCCGTATATGTTGTTTTCCATCCTTTTGATGGCGGCGTCGATGGCTGCAATTTCTTCCTGACCGGCAAGACCCTGCAATTCGTGCACTTCGTCGAGTTCACGTTCCGTGGCCCGTTCCTCGGCATTGGGATTGACGGGATCGTCAAGCCAGTCCTCGATTTGTTTAAGCCGGTCCTCCAGCTCGGCCCGTTTGGCGAGAAGCCGCTTACGTCTTGTTTCAAGGTTTGTCATGTTTTTGTCCGCACCTATGTCCGGAAATCACAGTTTGCAGTTTTCGGATGGAGAGTTTGAGACTGACCGTTCCGCTTCTCCGGCCAAGTTGTTTTTCACTGTCTTCGGCGAAACCGTAAGTTCAAGACCTAGTTGCGTTCCGCAAGCGTTTTCAGAAGAACCGGTTGGCGAATGCAAACGCGGTGTTTTCTGGGCAACTCGATGTAACCACCCTGGCGAAGTACGGTCAGCGTGCGGCTTATTGTCTCGTGAGACAGGCCGAGGAAGTCCGCGATGTCCGACCGGCTCATGGGCAGGTCGAAACAGGTCTTGCCGTCGCGTTTTTCGCCGACACGAAGGAAGAGCGTGTAGAGGAAGGAGGCGACTTTCTCCGTTGCCGATTTGCGGCCGAGCATGATGAAATGCTCCTGCATACTGTTTATTTCCGACGCCGCATGGTGCAGCAAACGGTTTGTGAATTTGGTGTGGCCGGCTTTTTCCGCCGAGGCGGTATTGCCTGGATATACCCGCAGGCGGACCTTGCTTACGGCTTCGCAATTACAATGGTGGATGCCGTCGTGGCTGAGCCCGATGACATCTCCTGGATAGCCGAAGGACAGAACCAGGCGACGTCCGTCAAGCAAAACCTTCGACGTGCGGACAACGCCCTCAATCATCTCGTAGATGAAATCCGCTTCATCGCCTTCGTAGAACAGCGAGTGTCCGGCCGTGATATTGATTGTCCTGGTAAGGGGCGGGTAACCGCCGGCCGCTTCGGTGTCCGTTATGGTGTCGGTATCAAGTGTGCTAACAGGTGACGTGACATACATGGTGCACTCCGCAGGTAAACCGCTAACATGCGGGCATTCCACCTGAGGTTGGTAACGTCAGTATCCCATGTTTGTATCAAAATGTATGTGATCGTAACTTTGTCGTTATTCGCCGGTAGGCTGACTGGAATTGGCGGCATAGACAACAGTGAGTGCAAGCCGGGTTCATCCGGCGGATGGGGTAAGCATGGCTGTGAAAAAGACCGGGATTCTCGTAGTAGATGACGAACCGAAGGTACGTCTGCTGTTGCGCCGGCTATTGGAGATGGAAAACTTCTTCGTGGCTGAAGCGGGCAATTCGCGCGAGGCTCTTGATTGCATGGACAAACATTCAATCGACCTGGTTACCCTCGATCTCAATCTGGGCAGCGAAAACGGTCTCAATGTTGCCTTGGCGATCCGCGCGAAAAGAGATGTTCCAATTGTCATGGTGACGGGCAAGGGGGATATCATCGATCGCGTTGTCGGGCTCGAGATGGGAGCCGATGATTACATTACGAAACCCTTTCACGGGCGCGAAGTCGTGGCGCGTGTGCGTTCCGTTCTGCGCCGCAGCGGCGGACGAGCGGCCGAAAGGGAGCCGGCAACGGGTGAATCGAAGCCAAAATCAGACAGTGCGGTCTACCACGTCAATGGCTGGACCATCTGCCCATCCAGCATGGAACTTTTTGATACCGATGGTTGCAGGCACAGTCTGACCAGTCAGGATTTCAAACTTCTGACCGTTTTTCTCAAAAATCCGAAACGGGTCCTGTCCCGCGATCAGATCATGGATCGAACGCACGGTTCGAACTGGACGCCCTATGACCGTACGGTCGACAATCAGATTGCCCGCCTGAGAAAGAAAATTGAAAAGGACCCGAATAACCCAACAATCATAAAGACGGTGCGGGGCGTCGGGTACATCATGACAGCCGACGTTGAGATGTGCGAAAGCGAAGCCGTGCTCTAGTCATCAGCTTCAATTACGGTCCGCAAAACCCGGGCCAGATCAGCCTGACGATAGGGTTTTCGCAGGAGGCTGAGCGAGCGGTTTGAAAGCCTGTCCGCATTCAACAGATCCTCGGCAAATCCGGAGGTCATCAGTATGCCGATGTCCGGGTGCATTTTTCTCGCCGCATCGACAACCCCGTAACCAGAGAGCCTGCCGGGCATGACCAGATCGGTGAAGACGACATCGATATCCTTCCGGTTCTTCAATATGTTGAGGGCTTCCTGTCCATCACTGGCCGAAACCGTTCGATAGTTGAGGATTTCCAATCGTTGGACGGTCAGCTTGCGCACGCGGGGGTCGTCTTCCACGACAAGAACGAGCTCGCCTCTACCTTCCAGTGAGTGCTGATCCGCGATGTCATCCTGAGTGTGTTCAGCTTCTGCAACACCGTCGTGCCGCGGCAGATAAAGGTTGACCGTCGTTCCGAAGCCTTCCTCGGAATAAATGGTCACGTTGCCTCCCGATTGCTTGGCAAAACCGTAGACCGTTGACAGGCCAAGCCCCGTCCCGCGACCGGACTGCTTGGTTGTAAAGAAGGGCTCGAATGCTTTTTCGAGCACGTTTTCGGTCATGCCCACACCTGTGTCGCTGACTGAAATGCGAATGTAATCGCCCGGTTCCACGCCGATTTCACGCGCAGAGTAATGCTCGTCGATCACCGTGTTGCTGGTTTCTATAAACAGGCTTCCGCCGGCGGGCATTGCATCGCGGGCATTGACGGCGAGGTTAAGCAGCGCTGTTTCCACCTGTCCCGGATCAGCAAGGGTCGGCCACAGGTCCTTTGAAAGCCGCGCATCGAATTCGACATGAATGCCAAGCGTCCGCCTGAGCATGCTGAACAGGTTTTCAACCAGCGCATTCACGTCCATGACTTTCGGCCGCAAGACGCTGCGCCGGGCAAAGGCCAGCAAAAGATCCGTCAGATTGGCTCCAAGCTCCGCCGCTTCACTCGCCTCCTTAAGGAGTTCCAGGTTGGTGCTGTCTTGCAGCTTTCTCTCAAGGAGTTCGAGATTTCCGGTAATGATTGTCAGCAGATTGTTGAAATCATGAGCTATTCCACCCGTCAGTTGACCGATGGCCTCGAGCCGCTGCGATCGCTCGAGTGCCTGTTCCGTGTTCTTTCTGGCCGTCAGGTCATGAATGATTCCGCAAAAATACACCTTGTCGCCGTTCCGGTATTCGCCGACCGCCAGATGGATGGGAAAGCTGGTTCCATCCATCTTTCTGCCGATAACCTCCCGGCCTTTGCCTATGATGTGCTTTTCGCCAGTCTGGATATATCGGCGGATATTGTCGTTATGCTCCCGAGCCCACTGCTCAGGCATGAGCATGCTCACATTGTTGCCGATCAGGTCCTTCAGCTCGTAGCCGAACAGCTGCTCGGTCGAGCGGTTCGCCGACTGGATCAGTCCGTCGCTGTCGATCGTGATGATCGAATCCACCGCGGCCTCAAGCAGGGCCTCGGTAATGCTGGCCTGTTCGTGCGGTGTTTTCATGGTCTGAGCCAGTAGTGGTCTGAGGAATTCACCAATTGATGCACATCAAGCGATGCGTGTGCAACTGCGCCATTGTACCGGTTCTCCTTCAAGTTTGAGGAAAGCAGATTATGGTTTCGGATTCCACTCTAACAAAACGCGTGCTCGATGAGCTTCGCTGGGACCGCAGTGTCGACCAGTCGCACATCGGTGTATCGTCGGCCCATGGTGCGGTCATACTGAGCGGGCATGTGCCCAACTATCCAGAAAAGATCGCGGCCTGCGAGGCGGCAAAGAGGGTCAAAGGCGTTCTCGCGGTTGCGGACGAGATCGAAGTCGATCTTCCCGCGGAGTGGCGGCGCGATGACGCAAGCATAGCCGAACGCATCGCACATGTGCTGGGCTGGGGCGTCAATGTGCCACAGGATCAGGTCAAGGCGAGTGTCAGAAACGGCTATGTGACGCTTTCGGGAGAAGTTGACTGGCAGTATCAGCGCGCCCAGGTGCTGCAACAGATAAGGCATGTTGCCGGTCTGCGCGGCCTGACCAGTGAGATCAGGATCAAGCCGCGCGCAACCGCCGTCAGCGTGCAAAATCAGATTGAAGAGGCCCTTTACAGACATTCCCAGGAAGAGGCGAAGACGGTTTGTGTAACCGTATCGGGAGATGCGGTTACGTTGAGCGGACACATCGCTGCACCTTATCAACGGGACCTTGTCAAGGAAGCCGCCTGGTCCGCACCGGGGGTGCGGCATGTCATCGACAATATGGAACTACGCCAGGCATGAAGCCAGGTGTCTTAGGCTATGGCGAAACGGTGCGACGCCACCGGACCGGTCGCTGATCTGGTGAGCCAAGTGGTTGGCCGGTCGGCGGCATAATTGATTCTCGTCAATAAGTCGCTCCACCACAGTTCCATTCTGGCAGTCCCCCCGTGATGATTTGTGGAATGTTCCTATGAAATCGAGAATAACTTGGATCTTGACGGTGAACAGTAAAAGCGCCCGTGCAGTTGTGTACAGGGGACCGGGACTGGGCCTGACGCTCTTACCGGACAGGTATTGGGAATTCGCAGAACCAGAGGGACATACGGATCGGCAAGGCCGCACCTTCAGCCGCACCCAGGCTATTCGTCACAAGCTGGAACCGCACACCAAGGCGCTGAACGACCGCGACAGATTTGCCAAGCAACTTGTCAGGGACCTGGCCGGCAACCTGCGCAGCGGCCAGTTCGAAAGTCTGATCATATGCGCGGCACCCTCCATGCTCGGCAGCTTGCGCAAGAGCTTCACCATGCCTTTGCAGCATTGTGTCCGGGCGGAAGTCGCGAAGGACCTGAACGGCGTTCCGGTTCACGAACTTGCCTCCCACCTTGGTGACGTGCTGCCGGTTTGAGATTTTTAACGCATCTCAATTTTGCGGTCCGATTATCCGCTAGCTTCACGCGTGCGACCGTCCCTTGAGTTCTTCTATGCGTGCAACGCCCAGCCCTTGCAAAACGGCCAGATAGGCAAGCAGGTCTGAAAGCGAGATCACCCCGTCAAGCCTGCCGGCATGGCCAACCAGCATCTTTCGGCGGTTGGTACGGACCATTTTTTCGAAAAGCTCATCCACCGGCATGTCGACCGATACCGTATTGTCCGGGCCGCCCGCGACCATGATGTCTCCAAGGCGGGTGGTCGGCCAATTGTCGCGTTCAATCTCGCGCACGAGCGAGGCGTCCACGTAGCCGAGCAGGTGATTTCCCTCCAGCACCGGGACGAAACTGACGTTTTGCGCAAGCATGATATCGTTCACGGTGACGTCCAGCGTGTTGTCCACATCGGCTGCAATCGGCGAATGTGTCATCAAAGCTGAAATGGTCTGTTCTTTCAGGGCAGCCTTGATAATGAGTTGCTGGTAGCTGCTTCTGGATCCGGAAACGATGAAGAAGCCGATGAGGATCTGCCACAGGCCCGCAACCGAACTCGCGGTGAAGAGCGACAACACGCCCGACACGATCAGGAAGATGCCAAACACCGTGCCGAAGCCGCTGGCGATCCGTGTTGCTTCGAAGACGTCGCCCTTGAGGTGCCAAAGCGCAGCCCTGAGGATACGGCCGCCATCCAGCGGAAAAGCGGGCACAAGATTAAAGATGGCCAGAACAAGATTGACGAAGCCGAGATAGACAAACACCACGTGCAGCGGTTTCGAGGCGCCGTTGCCGTCAAGTGCGACTATGGTCAGATAAAATAGAGCCGACAGTGCGAAGCTGGCGACCGGTCCAGCAACTGCGATCCAAAACTCCGATTTCGGGCTGCTCGGCTCCTGTTCCAGTTCGGCCACGCCGCCAAATACGAAGAGGGTTATGCCACCCACCTTAAGTCCAAAATGGCGGGCAACAAGCGAGTGGGCGAGCTCGTGCAGTATGAGGGATGAAAAAAGGCCGATCGCAGCCAATACGGACAGCGCGATATAGTCATATTGAGACTTGCCGGGAAGCTGTTGCGGGAAATAGGCGACCGTCAAACTCCAGACAATCAAGGCCGCGATCAATAACCAGCTTGAATCAACCCGTATCTGAAACCCGAACAGCTCAAACAGTTTCACGGAGTTCTTGAACATGGTTTCACCATCCCGATGGCCGATACCGCGACGGTGCACCAAAAGCGGATTGAGTTTTTGATTTTCATCAAATTTGCCGGGATAGCGGAAAGTCTACCCACCGGATTCCGGCCTGTAAAAATCAGTCCTGTTCCGGTTGATCCGAAGAAAGCCTCAATGGCGTCCGCGAAGGCGTTTCGGACCTGTTGGACCGGATTCGGTTTCCAGGCGGTTTTTCCTGCGCTGGATTCGGTCATGCCGGCTTTAAGAGCAATTGATCAGCATCAATTGCCTGCCGCAGCATCCGACATATCGTGGCGGGCAATCGATTGTACATCACATATGGGCTGGGCGATGAACGAAGACCGGTTGGTAATTTGGCTGGATGAGTGCGGACGCAAGGACATTGATCTTGTGGGCGGTAAAAACGCCTCTCTCGGGGAAATGCTCGACGCGATGAAAGCGAACGACATTCCGGTGCCGCAGGGATTTGCCACCACATCTCACGCATATCGCCTGTTTGTTCAAGAAAACGGTCTTGAAAAGATCATTACCGAGGCCCTTTCTGACTTGGCGGATGGTGTGTCCAGCCTGCAGGAGACCGGTGCGCGCATACGCTCGGAATTCATGCATGCCCGATGGCCGCACCAGGTGGCCAAACGAATATTGAGCGCCTATGCGCGTCTGTCGGAACGCCTGTTGATTGACGGCGCGGATGTGGCGGTGCGTTCCAGCGCCACGGCCGAGGATCTGCCGGAGGCAAGCTTTGCCGGCCAGCAGGAGAGCTTCCTGAATATCAGGGGTGAAGAGGCGCTGCTTGCGGCATGCAAGAGGTGCTATGCGTCGCTGTTTACCGATCGGGCCATCACCTACAGGAACCTGCATGGGTTTGACCATCTGAAAGTCGCGCTCTCCATCGGGATCCAGGCCATGGTGCGATCGGATGTCGGATCGTCAGGTGTGATGTTCACGATCGATACCGAAACAGGATTCGACAAGGTCGTTGTCATCAACGCCGCCTGGGGTCTGGGCGAGAGCATTGTGCAGGGAAAAGTCGAGCCGGATGAATTCGTAACGTTCAAACCGTTTCTGGATCACAAGCGCCGCAAGCCTATCCTTGAGAAACGTCTCGGCGCAAAACAGATAAAGCTCATTTACGGCTCAGGTGACGAAGCAACACAATACGTCCCGACGTCCGTCGAGGCGCAATCGACCTACTGCCTTTCAGACTCGGAAGTGCTCACCCTGTCGCGCTGGGCCTGTGCGATTGAGCAACACTATGGCGTTCCGATGGATATCGAGTGGGCCAAGGACGGCACAAACGAACGGCTCTATATCGTTCAGGCCCGGCCGGAGACCGTCCAGTCGCGGAATGATTCATCCTTGTTCACGACCTATGAGATTGCCTCGAAGGGCCAGCAGATTGTCAGCGGTGTCAGCGTCGGGGACGCCGTTGCCACCGGCCGGGTTGTTCTGCTTGAGAGCCCCGAGCAGATTTCTGAATTCGTCGATGGCAGTATTCTTGTGACGGGCGACACCGATCCCGACTGGGTTCCCATCATGAAACGGGCGGCCGGAATCGTGACCGACCATGGAGGGCGGACATCGCATGCCGCGATCGTCAGCCGGGAACTTGGGCTGCCAGCGATCGTCGGGACAAGGGATGCAACGCGGCGTCTGCATACCGGGCAGGACGTAACGCTCTCCTGCGCCGAGGGTGACGTCGGATTTGTCTATGAAGGCGTGGCGCAAATCAGCCGCAACACCATATCCGCAGAAGATATTCCCGAGACGGAAACCCAGGTCATGCTGAACCTGGCCAATCCCGGCGCTGCGTTTCGCTGGTGGAAGGTGCCCGCAGACGGTGTCGGGTTGGCTCGTATGGAATTTGTGATCGGAAACCATATCAAGATACACCCAATGGCGCTTGCCCGGTTTGACGAGGTGAAGGATGAGCAGGCCAGGAGCGAAATCGAATCCTTGACTGCCGGATACCCGCGCAAACGGGATTTTTTCATCGAAAAACTGGCGGTCGGCCTGGCTCGCATCGCCGCGACGGTTCACCCAAAACCGGTCATTGTCCGAATGAGCGATTTCAAGACCAATGAATACGCCAACCTCATAGGAGGCCGTGTGTTCGAACCGGTCGAAGAAAACCCCATGATCGGCTTTCGCGGCGCATCGCGATACTATTCCGAGAGCTATGAAACCGGATTTGCGATGGAGTGCGAAGCCATCGCAAAGCTCAGAGACGAGCTTGGTTTTGACAATGTGATCGTCATGATCCCGTTTTGCAGGTCTCCGGCCGAGGCGGACAGGGTTCTTGAGGTCATGGCGTCAAAGGGGATGAAACGTGGCGATAACGGGCTTCAGGTGTTCATGATGTGCGAGGTTCCGTCCAATGTCATACTGGCGGATGCGTTTGCCCGGCGGTTTGACGGATTCTCAATCGGATCGAACGACCTGACGCAACTGACCCTTGGTGTCGACAGGGACAACGAGATCTTGTCGGACCTCTTCGATGAGGAGAATGACGCCGTCAAATGGATGATCTCCAAGGTGATCGTCGACGCCCACAAACTGGATACACGTGTCGGTTTGTGCGGGCAGGCGCCGAGTGACAAGCCCGGCTTTGCCGAGTTTCTTGTCCGGTCCGGGATTGACTCCATATCGGTGACACCCGACAGTTTCGTCAGCGTGAAAAAACACGTGGCGTGCGCCGAGCAGCATCTCCGTGATACAAAGTGATTGTGAAACGGCTTGCCGTATCCGAAAGCCCACCAGACGAACGGTTCCTTAGGTCGCAACATGTCCGATATTCTGTGTATTGCGCTCAATCCCACCGTCGACGTGTCGTGTGAAGCCGAGCAGGTCCGGCACACATTCAAGGTTCGCACACACAACCAGCGCCACGACCCTGGCGGAGGTGGCATAAATGTGGCCCGCGTGGTTGCCGAATTGGGCGGGTCCGCCGAGGTCATATATCTGTCCGGCGGCGCAACCGGTGCACTTCTTGATGACTGCATGGAGAAAACCGGATTGCCGAGGCACAACATAGTGACCGAAGCTCCGACACGGGTGTCTTACATGGTCCGCGAGATGCTGACCGAACTGGAGTATCGATTTGTTCCCGAGGGACTTGAGATCAACCCGGCAAGCGTCGAGAAGGTGGTTGAACGGGTGGCAGCGTTCGAAGGAGACTACGTTGTTGCGAGCGGAAGCCTGCCGCAAGGATTGCCTGATGACACCTATGCCAAAATTGCCGAATCCATGCGCGATGCGGGAACGCGATTTGTCCTCGACACATCTGGAGCCGCTTTGCAAAGCGCATTGGATGCGGGCGGCCTGTTTCTGATCAAGCCGAGCATCGGTGAACTGCAGAAGCTTGTCGGTCGCAGGCTTGACGAGGATGACGCACAAAATGCGGCGATGAACATCGTGCGCGGCGGTGGCGCTCGCTACGTGGCCGTCTCGATGGGCGCCGAAGGTGCGTTCCTTGCCAGTGAGACCGGCGTTTTGCGATTGCATGCCAGACGCGTCAATGTGCAATCGGCTGTCGGTGCAGGCGACAGTTTCGTCGGGGCCATGGTTCATTCCCTGGCGGCGGGGCGCGATGTGGAGGCTGCATTCCGGTTGGGCATGGCAGCCGGTGCGGCAGCGGTCATGACGCCGGGCACACAGCTGTGCAGGCGCAAGGATGTTGAGGCGCTTTTTGACGGGCGGTGAGCCAACCGCGCCAATCCTTGATCTATTCCGTCTCCTCGACCCGACAAGAATTGATCGGCGTCAATTTGAGTTCGACAATTCGAACAATAATCGGTTGCAGAGCGGCAATAGGGCGTTCGCCCCGCGTCGGTTAGCCCGTTGAAAAACCGACCCGCTCGACCTCGCACAGCAGGGAGAGCCAACGTTGCAAAGCAAGCCAGTCGAAGACACGGATCAGAACGAGCAGCCTTTTGCTTCCGAAAACGGCAACAACGGACTGGTGCCGAATGTTGTCGCATGCGTCGACACGTCTCCGGTATCGCGCAAGGTCGTGTCACACGCCAGAACAATCGCCCGCGCCCTTGGCGGCGAGTTGTCTCTTGTTCACTTTGTTGAAACCGGGACTGACAATGCACAGTCACCGTCCGATCCCATCGAGTGGGACATTCGTCGCCGGAAAGCCAATCTCTTCCTGTCCTCCTTAGCCAGCCAGTTCGAATCTCGTCAAAGGCCCCTGGCATTCAACGTGCTTGAGGGAAATTCGATCGATCAGATCGAATGCCCGGGTGGACATGCCTTTAACATCACCGCCTTCTGTCGAAGCAGCGAAGTTTCAAAACGCACCATCGGCGCAACGGCGCGTCGCATCGTTGACGGGTCTGCCGGGTCGCTGTTGCTCGTGCCAAACACCGTGCCTCAGACGGAGGAGGTTACCTATTCAAGGATCCTTGTCCCGCTCGACGGATCATCGCGGGCAGAAGCTGCCATTCCGGTCGCCATGCGCATCGCGAAGCATGAAAAGGCGGAGATCGTGTTGCTGCATGTTACGCCGAAAATTGACTTGATTGGCGGCGCAGGCCAGCGGGTCAAGGACATGGAGCTTCAGGAAGAGTTGACGAGGAGAAATGCCAGACTGGCTCGCGAATATATTGAGCGGACACGCGCATCGCTTCTGGGAAGCGGGATCGACGTCAGATGTGTGCTGCTGAAAGGCGGTGATGCCAGGCGCCGCATCGAAGATTCCATAACCTCCCTTTCGATCGATCTTCTGGTCATGTCCTCGCACGGACAAAGCGGCTATTCCGATGTTCCCATTGGTGATGTTTCGAATTTCGTTTTGAGCAGGACATCAATTCCGGTTCTGATCGTAAGGCGACCGCATTCCACTGACCTGACACATGTTTATTCAAGCGCGGAGGCCAGCGGCATCCGGAGGCCAGCCGGAACCTCAGGAATATGATGGATGCGGTTTCCGGGCCTGAAAACGAGATGGGGCGGGCGGCTTTCGAACTGGCAGGATCGCAGGTCCTGTTGTCCGCCGTAGAACCACAGTCGGATATATACGCAAAACTCAGCGAACTGACTGGCTGGCTGGACCGGCTGCGGACATATTGCCTTGACGCACCTGCCGTCCACAGCAGGGCCGCCGACTGGCTGCTTGATAATGACTATCAGGTTCTACGCGCCATCCGGCAGGTGCAGAGCGGTCTTCCGGAGCATTTTTTTGGCCGTCTTGATGTCGTTCAATCGAATTCGGGCGTGATCCGGCCCCGAATTTTCGACATCGCCCACTCGATATCCGCTGTTGATGGAATACAAATTTCGATGCGGAACCTTGTGCAGTATCTGAACGCGTTCCAGGAAAAGGACGGGTTATCGATCGCCGAGCTATGGGCCTTTCCATCCGCTCTCAGGCTGGCCAGCCTGGAGATGCTTGCGGTCGCGTTTTTCCGGCTCGATGAAGATCTGTCGTTTCCCTTTCGTGTAGACGAACCGGATGAAACGACGGATCCGGCAGATCTTGTCGCGCGATCGATTATCAATCTTGGTGCGATACATTCCATACGATGGCAGGACTTTGTTGATCAGACGAGCCTCGTCGAGGCTGTGCTGACATCCGATCCGGCGCGGGTTTATCGGCGCATGGAATTCAGCTCCCGCGATACTTACCGCAAAGTCATAGAAAAAACGGCCGCGCACTCTTCTCTGGACGAGGTCGAAGTCGCGCGATGCGCGGTCAAGCTGTCGTCGCCCTTTGAAGATGACGATCCGCGAAAGCATGTGGGCTACTGGCTTGAAGGTGCGGGGCTTGCGGAGCTTGAAACCCTTGCCGCAAGCCGGGTACCTGCCATTGAGAGGATCGGCCGGAAGCTGCAATTTCTGAAGGGCGGCCTTTATGCTGCATCTTTGGTGACGGTTGCCGTGTTGGCTCTGTGTGTGCCGGTTTACTATCTTTATCTTGTCAGCGCCCCGCCTTGGGCCTGGATATTGGCGACGGCGCTGTCATTCATTCCCGCGTCCGTTTTGAGCGTGTCGCTTGTTCATTGGGCGATCACCCAGTTGGTGCGACCCAGGCAACTGCCGGCATTCGATTTCAGTAAAGGCATACCGGACGAATACGCGACCACTGTGATCGTGCCAGTGATTGTGACGAAGCCGGATGAAATTCTGGCAATCGTTTCGCGACTTGAGACAAGGCGGTTGGCAAATCCGGACAAAAACCTTCGCTATGTATTGCTTTCGGATCTTTGTGACGCCGATCACGAACGGCTGGATAGCGACGACGCCATCGAGCAGGGACTGGTGTCCGCGTTTCATGACCTCAACCGTCGACATGGCCAGGCTGGTTACGAACCGTTTGTCCTGATGCATCGCCACAGGGTGTACAACACCGGCAACGGGCGGTGGATGGGCTGGGAAAGGAAGCGGGGCAAACTCGAACAGTTCAACCGGTTCGTACTGGGCGACCCGTCAACGGCATTTTCCGTCAGCGTCGGTTCACTCGAGGCGCTGCGGCAAAACCGCTACGTCATTACACTCGACGCCGACACCATGCTGCCGCCCGGTGCTGCGGCCCAACTTGTCGGAACGCTCGCCCATCCCTTGAACCGGGCGGTGGTTGATGAGCGCTCGGGGCAGGTCCTTTCGGGGTATTCCATCCTGCAGCCACGCATGGAGATGTTCCCGTCGGTCGGATCTGAAACGCTGTTTTCGCACCTTTACTCCGGCGACGCCGCGATAGACATCTATACCAGGGCGGTTTCGGATGTTTATCAGGACATGTTCGGCAGCGGCAGCTTTGTCGGCAAAGGCATCTATGACGTCAAGGTGCTGCAGGGACGCCTTGAGAACCGTATCCCGGAAAACGCCATCCTCAGTCATGACCTTTTTGAAGGCTTGCTTGGCAGAACCGCGCTTGTCACCAATATCGTCCTTTATGAAAGCTTCCCGTCCACCTATGCGGAGTATGTGCTGCGGCTTCACCGGTGGGTGAGGGGAGACTGGCAGTTGCTTCCCTGGTTAAGGCGGCGCGTACCGATGGCAGACGGCACACGCGCGAACAACCCTTTTTCATTGCTGGACCGATGGAAGATCATCGACAATCTTCGGCGCAGCCTCGTGCCGCCGGCGTTGCTGCTCTTTTTCATTGGCGGCTGGATGGTCCTGCCTGGAAGCGCGGTCCTGTGGACCCTTCTGGCGGTTGCGGCCCCGGGCACCTATCTTTTGGGTGAGCTTTTTTCCGGCCTTTCCCGTGCCCTGAAACGGGGTTTTGCCGGCGAGTTGCTCCACAGATTGCGGGAAAACAGCGGCCGGTGGTTTCTGGCCATAACATTCCTTGTCAGCGACACGCTGATTTCCATTGATGCGATTGTCCGGACCGTATGGCGCGTCGGTATCAGCCAGCAAAATCTCCTGGAGTGGCGCTCGGCCGCCCATACAGCGGAGTGGGTCTCCAGCCATAGTCCGCGTAGCGCAATATGGAAGCTGATGTGGCCGTCATCGGCTCTGTCCGTTGTGCTTTTTGCCGTCCTCATCCTGTTTCATCACCATGCTCTGTCGGCTGCGACACCATTGCTTGTCCTGTGGTTGCTGGCTCCTGAAATCGCGATCTGGACCAGCAAAACAAGGCGCATTCGGCGGGAGGCGCTTGATCAGCGCCAGTCCGGCTTCTTGCTGCGGATTGCCCGGCGCACCTGGCATTTCTTCGAGATGTTTGCCGGACCGGAGGACAATTGGCTGCCGCCGGACAACTACCAGGATGCACCGCGTTCAGCGACGGCGCACAGAACGTCACCGACAAATATCGGCTTGTATATGGTTTCGGCCCTGTCGGCCCGCGATTTTGGCTTCATAACGACCGATGACTTTGCCTCCAGGTGCCGCAACGTCCACAGCACGCTGGATCGGATGCAGACCTACCGTGGACATCTGCTCAACTGGTACGACACGCGGAGCCTGGAGCCTCTGGAGCCGCGTTATGTCTCCACGGTCGACAGCGGAAACCTTGCGATCAGCCTGCTGGCGGTCAAAAACGGATGCCGGCAGATCATAGACAGCCCGGTCATGGACGGGTCATTGTGGCGCGGTCTTGATTGCGTTCTCGACCTTCTTGAAGAGGCTGCCGGACGCCTTTCCGCGTGGGAATCCGGGAATTGCGAACGCAGCTTGAGCGCCGTCAGGTCTCAGATTGCCCTGGCCACCGGTTCCATGGACGAGTGGCTTCCGGCTCTGGAACGGCTCGACGGGTTTTGGCCCGAGCTCGAAAATGCAATAGGCGGGGCGATTGAAGCCAGCACGTCAACGACGGCGTCTGATCTGGAGGAAATACGGGTATGGGTTGAACGCTTTGAGCATCACCTGCGTGCGCTGCGCCGGGCGATGGGTATCTATCTGCCCTGGCTGGGCAAGCTGGAAACAGCCCCGGAACAATACTCCGCTCTTGCCCGACAAATCCGCGGCTGTCTGGACCCTTCCTCTGCCATAGGCGAGGCGCGTTCCAAGAGTATTCAGTGTCTGGAACTCATCGACGGCTTGAGCGATGAGGATCAGGCCGATGAATGGCTGCGGGGGCTACGTCTTGCCATCGAACACGGTCTGCAGCGTCAGGAGCTATTGCAGTTCAGTCTGGAGGATATTTGCGACCTTTGCGACGAAAAATCCTACGGGATGAATTTCGCCTTTCTCTACGATCCGGAAGTGAGGCTGTTTCGGATTGGCTACAATCTCAGCAGCGGCCAGATGGACACCAGCCACTATGACCTGCTGGCGACGGAAGCGAGGCTGGCCAGTTTTTTCGCCATTGCAAAACACGATGCACCGATCGAACACTGGTTCTATCTCGGCAGGCCGATCACAAGGCTGCGCGGAAAGCCCTCTATTCTTTCCTGGAACGGGTCGATGTTCGAGTATCTCATGCCGCCTCTGTTCCTTCCCGGCAAGCGCGACACGCTCCTTGGAGAGAGCGAGGCAACGGCGATCGAGTATCAACGCCACTATGCCAAGCGACGCGGCGTGCCGTGGGGCATCTCCGAATCCGCATTTGCAGTTACGGATGCCGATGGCAACTATCAGTATCGCGCATTTGGCGCTCCGGGGCTGGGTATCCGCAGGGGTTTGACCAGCGATCTGGTTATTGCTCCTTATGCCAGTGCGCTTGCCCTTTGCATCTGGCCCAACGCCGCCGTCAAAAACCTGCGGCTGTTCGAACAACTGGGTGTTCTGGGAATACACGGTTTCGTGGAGGCTCTGGACTATACACCCGACAGGGCGGACGCACATGGGGGCTACGTCCCGGTGAACACCTACATGGCTCACCACCAGGGAATGATCCTTGCTGCCATAGCGAATGTGCTGGGCAAAGACATTCTTGTCCGACACGTACTGAGTGAACGGCGCCTTCAGGCGGTGGAATATCTGCTGCAGGAAAAAGTGCCGTGGACCGTATCGACGGAACCGGGCAGGGCAGACGAAATCTGGTCGCAACCGGAAGAACCCAAGAGCCTTCCGGGGCCTGCATCATGGATTCCGACCCGTACCGGCACCGTTCCTCAGTTTCACCATATCGGCAACGGTCACATGTCCATGAGAATATCCGACGCCGGTGGCGGTGGGCTTTCCTTGAACGGAACTTCGCTGACGCGCTGGCAGCCGGATCCGACACGGGATCACTATGGATACTGGATCTACGTTCAGGATGAAGAAAGCGGTTCCATCTGGTCTGTCGGACGGCGTCCCGCAGGCCGTGATGCCGATGAGGAAAGGGTCGTCTTTCACCAGCATATGGTTGAAATGATGCGGCGCGCGGATCGGCTCACGGTTCGGATGGAGGCAACGGTCGCTCCTTCGGACAATGTGGAAATCCGGCAGGTCACCGTTACGAATGAGGATGAGGTCGACAGATCGATCCTTTTGACGAGTTACGCGGAAGTGGTGCTGTCGCCGCCGCGGGATGACGAACGCCATCCCGCGTTCAGCAAACTGTTTGTGCACAGCTCCTACAATGCCAGGAAGCGGTGTCTGCTATTCGAACGCAGGCCGAGGAGGCCAACGGATTCCCCTCCGGTGCTCCTGCACACCATTGCCGGCGATGAAGCCGATTTCGACATCGTCTCCTACGAAACCGATCGCAGATCGTTTCTTGGCCGATGCCCGGATGGTGACAGGCCGGAGGCGCTGCGTTCGGGATGTTCACGATCAACCGGCTGGACGCTCGACCCGGTCATGTCTATGCAGGTGCGGCTCAGGCTCAAGCCGATGCAGACCCGGTCATTTTCGTTTGTAACGGTGAGCGCAAAGTCGGCCCGGGCGGCCATGGACATTGCCGACAAATATCGCACGCGTGACTTTGGCTGGGTATTTCGTGACGCATCGCGCACCTATTCCCGGGAGTATCGGCGTCTGGAAATCGACTCGCAGAAGGCGCCCCAGCTTCAGGCTCTGTCGTCCTTGCTGGCACAGAATTGTCCTGCCTTGCGTCGAGCACCCGGATCCATCACGTCGAACCGCTTTGGCCAACCTGACCTTTGGCAGTTTGGCATATCGGGCGATCTGCCGATCCTGTTGATCAAAATCGAGGATGAAGAAGGTTTCGACCTTGTCGATCTTCTGGTTCGTGCGCAGCAACTGTGGCGGCGGGGCGGATTGGAGGCCGATATTGCTATCCTGCGGATTGGCAGTTCGGGTTATGAGGAGCCGGTTCGCGAGCGAATCCTGTCGGTCTTGCGCGATGCCCATGCCTACGGGTTTCTTGGACGAAATGGCGGCGTTCACCTCATCTCCGCAAGTCACATCGACCCTAAAAGGCGTTTCGCCCTGGAGGCTTCGGCGAGCGTTGTTCTGGAGCCTGAGAAGCTGAGCCTTGAAGAGGCTCTGGATGCTGTTCTGGAGTCCCGCGCGCCGCCACCGCGGTTTGAACCGGCAGTTCCAATACGGTTCATCACGCCCCGACAACTGCAGCGGCCAGGCGGTCTTGAATTCGACAACGGCTTTGGCGGGTTTGATAAGGACAATGGCGAGTATGTCGTCTTTCTGGAGCCGGGCGAACGCACGCCGGCGCCCTGGTGCAATGTGCTGGCAAACGACACATTCGGAACCATCGTCAGCGAATCCGGCCTCGGGTTCAGCTGGGCAGAAAACAGCGGCGAAAACCGATTGACGTCGTGGAGCAACGACCCGGTTTGCGACACGCCCGGCGAATTTCTCTATCTGCGTGATGAAGCCAGTGCCGAGTTCTGGACAGTCACCGCAGCACCGCTGGGAGACAAGTCCGCGTGTGAAACGCGGCACGGGGCAGGGTTTACGAGCTATCGGCAGAACAACCATGCCCTCGAGCAGGAAATGCTGGTGTTCGTTCCCAAATCCGATCCGGTCAAGATCGTGCGCCTGAGACTGAACAATCTTGCGTCAGAGACCCGCAGGATCACCGCAACCTATTTTGCCGACCTGTTGCTGGGCGCGGTGGGCAGCAGTGCAAAACCGCATATTGCCTGCCAATACAGTCCTGGCTGCAAGGCGATATTGGCGAACAATGCCTGGAACCCGGAATTTGCATCGCGCGTCGCCTTTCTGACCGCCTCCCTGCCACCGCATTCAATGTCCGGCGACCGGTATGATTTTCTCGGCCATGAGGGGGACCATGCCAACCCTGCTGCCCTGCGGCACATGGATCTGGGAGGCCGCTTTACAGCTGGAGGCGATGTGTGCGCGGCCTACCAGGTGCATCTGGATATCGCGCCGGGCGAGACCGCCGAGGTTTGTTTTGTGCTTGGTCAAGGAGAAGACGGCACCGCAGCCGAGGCGCTGGCCGGGAAATGGACCTCTCCGGCAGTCGTCAACGGGGCGCTGGAAGAGATCGATGACCTGTGGGCCAAGCGGTTCGCTGTTGCCTTTGTCGAAACACCGGACCGGGCTTTCGACCTGATGATGAACCGCTGGTTGCCATACCAGAACATGTCGTCACGCTATCTGGCCCGCGCGGGCTTCTACCAGGCGGGCGGAGCGTTCGGATACCGGGACCAGTTGCAGGATACTCTGGCGTTGCTGCACAGCGATCCCGATCTGGTCCGCAGCCACTTGCTCAGGGCTGCCAGCCATCAGTTCGAGGAAGGAGACGCTCTTCACTGGTGGCACCCGCCCTCTGGCCGCGGCGTTCGCACGCATTGCTCCGACGACTATCTGTGGCTTCCCTTCGTAACCGCCCGCTATGTGGAGGCGACGGGTGACCGGTCTGTGCTTGACGAACCGGTGCCGTTTCTGACCGGTCCGGAACTGCGGGCGGACCAGCACGATCATTACGCCCTGTTTGATGTGGGCGACAGCGCGAGCCTTTATGAACACTGCAAACGGGCACTGGAGCGGATGATGCCGACCGGCCGGCACGGCCTGCCGCTGATCGGTACCGGTGACTGGAATGACGGCATGGATCGTGTCGGCTGGAAGAAGAAGGGTGAAAGTGTCTGGCTTGCCTGGTTCCAGATTGCGATTATCTCGCATTTTGTCCCGATCATGCGGCGCAGGGGGGATGCGGCCGCCGCCACCCGTCTACGAGACCATGCCAAGAAACTCAAAGAGGCCATAGGCAGCAGCGCCTGGGACGGAAAATGGTTCCTGCGTGCGTTCGATGATGATGGCGAGGTTTGGGGGTCGAGCAGTATTGATGAGTGCCGGATCGATTCCATAGCCCAGTCCTGGAGCGTTCTTTCCGGTGGACCGATCAGCAAGAAAAAGGTTGAGGCAATCGGGTCTGCGAAGAAACTGCTCATCGATCCGCAAAACCGCCTTGTCAAACTGCTGGACCCGCCTTTCGAAAACACCACGCGTGATCCGGGTTACATCAAGGCTTATCCGCCGGGTGTGAGGGAAAACGGCGGTCAATATACACATGCGGCGGCCTGGCTTGGCCTGGCCTGCGCCAAGCTTGGCGATGGCGATGCCGCCTGGCAGGTTTTTGATATCATCAATCCGATCCGCCGCGCGGACAAAAGGGAGGCGGCCGACCTGTATCGCCGCGAACCCTATGTGCTGCCGGGCGACGTCAGTGCCCTTGCTTCGCGGGAAGGCCAGGGCGGCTGGTCCTGGTATACGGGCGCTGCGGGATGGACCTGGCAACTGGGCATGGAAGGCATTCTTGGCGTTCGGATTGAAAGCAAGGCCTTCACGATCGATCCGAGCCTTCCGCGACAGTGGCGGAAGGCCAGGGTCGTGCTCAACAGGCCCGATGGTACGGTTATAGTGACGATCGATGATCCGCAGGGTGTAGGCCATGGCGTAAAGTGGATAAAGGCGGGCGGCAGGACCGTGAAGGGAAACAAGATCGGTTTTCCAGGCCCCGGCAGAACGCTCAAGGTGACTGTTCGGCTCGGATAGCCGGCTTTGCGGATCTGCACATGCAAAAATTGATGCACGTCAATCATGCCGGCTGCCAGTTGCGCATCATGGAGGTCCATAAGCACCAATCGGAGACTGTCCATGATCGATGATGCAACCTTGAAGCAAAATGTTCTCGATGAACTGCAATGGGATGTCAAAGTAAATCACGCGCATATTGGCGTCGTGACGTCCGACGGATCCGTGACGCTGAGCGGACATGTGGAAAGCTATCCCGAAAAAACGGCCGCCGTTGATGCAACGAAGAGGGTTCGCGGCGTCAAGGCGCTGGCCGATGAGATCTCGGTGCACCTGCCGTCGGAAAGGCGGATTGACGACAGCGATATCGCGGGACGCCTGGCGCATGTTCTGGAGTGGAACGTGTCCATTCCGGACAGCAATGTGCAGGCCAGTGTTCATGCGGGTCATGTCACATTGACAGGTGAGGTCGAATGGCAACGCCAACGCCGGCACATTGAAGAGCAGGTCCTGCACGTCAGCGGCATAACGGGAATCTCGAACAAGATTACCATCAAGGCAGGGCCGACACGGTCGGACGTCAAGCAGGAAATCGAGAACGCCCTCTTGCGCAGTTCAGAAAAAGAGGCCGATCAGATCAAAGTCACGGTTTCGGGCAATACGGTGACCCTGGAAGGATATGTGCGCGATTTTCATCAGCGCGACCTTATCGAAGATGCAGCCTGGGCTGCGCCGGGGGTGCTTTATGTCGTCGACAATATCCGTATCGAATAGGCATTGTCTGCCTGCATTTCCGAAGCCCCGTGACACTGGGTGATCTGCCGAACTCCGGCGGATCACCATCCATGGTTCACGGTCGCCGATCTTGAGTCTGCGTCAGTAACCGGAAGCTTTGTCGTCAATGAAACCCAAGACCCTCATGACCGTGCAATCGACAGATATGCCGGCCGAGTCCATTGAACCCATGCTTTCACTGGCACACCGCATGGATGCCCATTTGAACATCGTTGTGGTCGGTCTGGTTCAGACAGGACCGGAGATATTTTACGGTGGCGCTCCCGAATACTATATCAACGACCGCAGATCCGAGATGGTTCGCACAACCGACAAGCGGGTCGACGCACTGGAGCAGCTGGCACGCAAGGCTGGTGTATCTGTTTCGGTCATCGCGAACAATCTGGAGCGATCGGCCATTTCCGTCGTTGTTGGAAAGCACGCTCTCTTTTCAGACATGGTGCTCATTCCGCATGCGCGTGTTCCGGGCAACCCGATTTGCACGGAGGCCTTCAACGGCATCCTGTTTACCGCAGGTATTCCCGTCCTGGTGTTGGGAGAGGACGAGGACGTTCGATATCCCTTCAAACGTATTGTCATCGCCTGGAACTTCGAGCCCGAAGCGGTTCGGGCCATCCACCGAAGCCTGCAGATTCTTGAGGATGCGGAGGATGTCAGGGTTGTCCTGGTGGATCCGGACCACCGCATATATGGAGCAAGTCCGGGAGATGACATCGCAACGTTCCTGACCCGGCATGGTCTCCCGGTCACGGTTGATGTGATCTCAAGCGCCGAGAAGGATGTTGCAGACGCTTTGCTGAAACATGCGGCCGACAAGGACGCGGACCTTGTTGTCATGGGTGCATACGGGCATTCGCGGTTCCAGCAATGGCTGCTTGGCGGCACGACCCGGGACATCCTGCAGAATGCCTCTTGTCCGGTGTTCATGGTCCACTGAGAACGTCAGGCGGATTCCTGCCTTTCCGTCTCTGTGTGTCTTCGTCCATCCAGATCAAGCGGCGCAAAATCCTCCGGTGTTATGGTCTCCTTTTCGAGCAGCAGATTTGCACCCTCTTCAAGATCCTCGCGCCGCGCGGTCAGTATTTCCCTCGCGCGGCCGTAGGCCGTATCAATGAGTTCGCGCACGGCGAGGTCGACCTCCCGGGCGGTTGCCTCCGAGTATTCCCTTGGGCGCATGCTGAGCGCATTGTCTCCCAAATAGCTTGCACGCTGCTCCTCCAAGACCGCCTGACCGGTCTTTTCCCACATGCCGAACCGGGTCACGATCTGCCGCGCGACATCCGTGGCCTTGGCGAGATCGTCCGCGGCGCCCGTGGATATTTCGCCGAAGACAAGATCCTCCGCCGCGCGGCCCGCCAGCAGCACGGTCATGCGGCTCTTCAGTTCATCGGTCGTGATCAGAAAGCGATCCTCGGTCGGCCTTTGCAAGGTGTAACCAAGTGCGCCGATGGATCTGGGTATGATTGAAACCTTGTGAACGGGATCACTGCCGGGGAGGGATGCGGCGGCCAGTGCATGCCCCATTTCGTGATAGGCAACACGCCGGCGCTCGTCCGGATTGAGAAGGCGGGAGCGTCGCTCCGACCCGGCGACTATGCGTTCGACCGCGCTGGTGAAATCCTCCATGGTCACGGTGTCCGCACCGCGCCGGGTCGCCACGATGGCTGCCTCGTTTACAAGGTTGGCGAGATCGGCCCCGGTAAATCCGGGGGTCAGCCCGGCGACCTCACCGACATCGAGGTCCTGTGCAAAGGTAACCTGTTTCAGATGGACCCTCAAAATGGCTTCGCGGCCGATTTTGTCGGGCCTGTCCACGACGACCTGCCTGTCAAACCGGCCGGCCCGCAGAAGTGCGGGGTCAAGTATTTCCGGCCGGTTGGTTGCGGCCAGCAGGACAATGCCGGAGCGCGGGTCAAAACCGTCCAGCTCCGCAAGGAGCTGATTGAGCGTCTGTTCCTTTTCGTCATGACCCCCTCCGACATTGCCAAGCGGCGAGCGCGCGCGGCCCAGTGCGTCGAGTTCATCAATGAAGATGATGCAGGGCGCTGCCTTGCGGGCCTGTTCAAACAGATCGCGCACACGCGCGGCGCCGACACCCACAAACATTTCAACAAACTCGGATCCCGATATGGAGAAGAAAACAACACCGGCCTCACCGGCGACCGCGCGCGCCAGAAGTGTCTTTCCGGTACCGGGCGGGCCGACAAGCAAGACCCCCTTGGGCACGCGGGCGCCGAGGCGTTCATATTTCTGCTTGTCTTTCAGAAAGGAAACGATCTCCTGGAGTTCGGCCTTAGCCTGGTCGACGCCGGCCACATCCTCGAAACTCACTCCGGTCTCGGTCTCCACGTATACCTTCGCCTTTGACCGTCCGATATTCATTGCGCCGCCCATGCCCTGACGCTCGGCGATGCGGCGGAACAGGAAGAACCAAACCCCGAGGAAAAACAGCATCGGGACGATCCATGACAGAAGATTGGTCAGCCAATTGCCGTCCGCTGCACCGGAATACTCAACATCCGCCTGGTCCAGGATCTCGGCAATGTCCGTGCCGACGCGATTGGTGACGAAGTAGCGCTTCCCGTCTCGGGGGATCTTGAACTCGCCCTGCAAGCGGGTATCGGAAACCAGAACGCTGGCGATCTGATCGCTGTCCAGCAGAGTTTTGAATTCGCTATAGGATATGCGACTGGTTTCCTGGGCACTGATCCACATCTGCACGAAAACAATCGCAACGAGAGCAAACAGTATGTAGGCGAAATTGAGCTGTTGCTGTTTGTTCATCCGAGGTTCCTTAGGTGGTGTGCGGCGCTGGTATGGAATTTACAGCAGAGCAGCTCACGCCCATTGATCCGGATCAAACACATGATGAAACCGTGTTAAATCCTTGAAACCATTGAAATAGAATGAAAGTTCCCTATATGTTCTGTAATGAATGTCAGAGTGAACATGGATCTGGAGACGTGTTGCGAACAGAATGCGGATCAAAAACCCCGTCGCTGCCTGATGTGCGGCAAGATGTTCGACAGCTTTGGACCCGGAAACCGCATCTGCAAAAAGTGCAAGTCGACACAGGCCTGGAAGCGCGGCATTTGATGCCGTCTGCCAGGTTGCGATAAGTCTGGTCGGGCCAAAGGGCCGGATTAGCCGCAACTCGCCCGGCAAAACTGACGCAGATCAAGAACAACCCGGGCAAAACTGGTTTGCTTGCGGGTATGACCAAGATTCTTGTCGTCTACTATTCCTTGTCAGGCCACACCAGGCAGGTTGCAGAGGCAGTTGCGGAACTGACCGGCGCCGATATTGAGATGCTGCAGGATGTGAAGCGTCGATCGGGTCTGTTCGGCTATATCAGATCTGCAATCGAGGCCGTGCGCGAGCGAAAACCGGCCATCCGGCCGACAGAGTTCGACCCATCACAATACGACCTTGTTGTCATTGGAACGCCTGTATGGGCGGGCAAGATATGCGCGCCGATGCGGACATATCTCGTCGACACGGTCAGCGATTTTCCCCCTGTGGCCTTTTTGTGCTGCCAGGGTGGCAATGGGGCGGAAAAGGTCTTCAGGCAGATGTCGGAACTGTGTTTCAGAAAGCCCGTTGCCACGCTGGTCGTAAACGACCGCGAACTGGCATCGGGAGCCCATCTGTCGAGGATGGATTCATTTGTTCAATCGCTGGTGTCCAGTGCAGACAATCTGAAGCTGGTCGAGTAGTTTTTCTGCTTCTATCCCGGCTTGCCGGAGTCGGGAAAACTGGTTCCTTCAAATATTGCCCTTCAGGATGCGATGCCCGGGGCCGTTGTGTCACGGGCTGTCAGCGTTTCCATCCAAGTACCCGTCGGCGCAGCCATTTTTCACATTCAAGGATGAACAGCAGCGCGGTACCGAACAGGATGATCAGTGCGCCGTGTTCCAGGGATATCGGCGCTGAGCCCAGTGTCGCATTCAAGAACGGTGTGTATGTAAAGGCCAATTGCGCCAGCACGGTTAAGACCATACCGATCCATATCGCCGGTGTGCCGGCCAGACCGGAAAGCGTCAGCGATGCCAGGTGCAGATAGCGCACCGAAAACAGATAAAAGATCTCCATGACCACAATGGCGTTGACCGACAGGGTCTGCGCGTAGGGCAAGCCCTCGGTTTCGGCGGTGGACAGGAACAACCAGAACACGACCGCGGCCATCAAGACTGATACGAGGCCGACACGCCACACCATTTCAGTGTCGAGAAGGGAGGCCCGGCGGCCGCGAGGCGGTCTGTCCATGACGGTCGGCTCGGGCGGCTCGAACGCCAGTGTCAATCCGAGCGCTACCGCCGTCACCAGGTTGATCCAGAGGATCTGCACCGGTGTTATCGGCAGTGACAAACCGAGGAGTATTGCCGACATGATGATGAGCGCCTCACCGCCATTGGTCGGCAGGTTCCAGGCGATCACCTTGCGAATGTTGTCATAGACCGTACGACCCTCGCGTACCGCGGACGCAATGGTTGCAAAATTGTCGTCGGCCAGCACGACCTCCGCGGCCTCCTTGGCGGCCTGCGTACCCTTGATTCCCATTGCTATCCCGACATCCGCACGTTTGAGAGCAGGGGCGTCATTGACACCGTCGCCGGTCATGGCGACCGTTTCGCCATCCGCCTGAAGTGCCTGCACGAGGCGTAGCTTGTGAATGGGTGCGGTGCGGGCAAAGACGCTGGAACTCTTGACGGCTGCGCGCAGTTCGTTGTCGTCAAAACCGTCAATGTCCGAGCCGCTGAGAACCTTGCCGTCTGAAGCCATGCCGAGCTGATCCGCAATTGCCTTTGCCGTCAGCGCATGATCGCCGGTGATCATCTTGACGGTGATCCCGGCACGCCGGCACTGGCGCATTGCGCTGACGGCCTCGGGGCGCGGCGGATCAATGAAGCCCGCAGCGCCGAGCAGATTGAAACCCGCTCCCATATCGGGAGAATCCGGCAAAGTGTCTCCGCTCCATTCCTTGCGGGCGAAAGCGAGGACCCTGCGACCCCTTTGCGCCATTGCATCGAATGCCGCATTCCATGCCGAGATGTCCAGGGGGTGCCGACCCTCCTGTCCCGCCTGATGGCTACACATGGCAAGCACAACATGCGGAGCGCCTTTCAGGTAGATAAACGCAACGTCATCGGACTGGTTGAGTGTCGCCATGAAGCGGTTTTCAGCCTCGAAAGGCATCTCATCAATTCGCCGATGGTGTTGACGTTCAAGCGCCGTGTCAAAGCCAGCTTTTGCCGCGAGCGCAAGGAGCGCGCCTTCCATCGGATCTCCTGCAACACTCCAGGTTTGTTCGGCCGAGCAGTTCAGCTCGGCATCGTTGCAAAGCAGCCCGGCACGGATCATTTCGAATGCGGGGTGGTCGGGCTTGAGGCTGATAGCGGCGTTTGCAACGCTGATGTCGCCGACGGGGCCGTAACCTTCACCGGTGACATCCAGTGTTTCCAGATCGGGACCGGCAACGAGATTGCGCACAACCATCTCGTTTTGGGTCAGGGTTCCGGTCTTGTCGGTGCAGATCACGGATACGGCGCCGAGCGTCTCAACCGCCGGCAACCGGCGTATGACCGCGTTCCGCGCCGCCATGCGACGCACCCCGGTGGCGAGCGTTATGGTGATAACGGCAGGCAGGCCTTCCGGAATTGCAGAGACTGCCATGCCCACCATTGCAAGAAGGGCATATTCCGGCGCGTAGTCGCGCATAAGCACCGCGAAAGCGAAGAACACGGAGCAAAAGGACAGTATGATGACGGTTAGAATCTGGGCGAAGCGATTGATTTGACGAAGCAGCGGTGTCTGCGTCTTTTCGATGCTTGCAAGGGCCGTGCCGATGCGGCCGACCTGCGCCTGCTTTCCGGTGGCGACGACAACACCGGTGCACCGCCCGGCGGCAATCAATGTTCCCGAATACGCCATCGACGTGCGATCGCCGAGGGGCGTGTCACGATCAACAGGATCCGTCTGCTTGGTGGCCGGAACGGATTCTCCAGTCAGCGCCGCTTCCTCAACCCGAAGACCCCTTGCTTCAATCAGTCGCAGATCGGCCGGCACACGGTCGCCTGCCGCCAACAATACGATGTCGCCAGGAACGAGTTCGCCGGCCGGGCGACCTTGGGCCTTGCCGTCGCGCAGAGCCAACGCCTGCAGCGGCAACATGGCGCGTACGGCTTCAAGCGCTTCTTCCGCCTTGCCTTCCTGCCAGTATCCGATGGCGGCGTTGACGATAACCACGGCAAGGATAACGATCGTATCGGTCCAGTGACCGAGAATTGCCGTTGCGCCGGCAGAGCCGATCAAAACCCATATGAGCAGATTGTTGAATTGTCGAAACAGACGTTGCAGCGCACCTGGGCGGGGGACATCCGGAAGTACGTTTGCCCCGAATCGGGCACGCCGCGCCGCAGCTTCCTCGTCGCTCAACCCCTCAGGTCCCGTTTCAAGCTGCCCAAATGCGCTTTCCACGGGAAGGGTGTACCAAAGCTGGTCGTCGAATGGGCGGTGCGCACTGGCCGACATCACATGCCCTCTTTCAAAGCTGCTTGCGAGGTTATGACAGTTCGAGTCTCGGAAGAATGCTGCGGCTCTTCCAAACGTATTGATGGATTACGGGCCATGAATGGCGTGCGACAGGACTATAGACCGGCGAATGCATGAAGAGAACAGGCGTTTCAGCGCAGACTGTGTCCGTTGCGGCTTTTTCGAAATCATTCGTGTGCCGTGTGATGCGTGTTTTCCTCTTTTTGTGACCAACCATTTGCGGTTATGGGCGCAAGAGCTAGATTTTAGAATTGTTGTAAAGTAGAAGGTCGGGGTGCTCGCATTTCCAGGCAAGCCTGTCTTCGCTCGTTATGGGGAACAAGACTGCAAATGTCTTGCCCGGATAGCGGCCCATCCGCGAAGGCAGGACTACCCAAATTACGAAACCACGGTGCGAGAGAAATCGCAGGATCACGTAAAAGGGAGACCAAAATGAAGGGCAGCAAAAAGGTTATCGACTATCTCAACGATGCACTCAAACATGAGCTGACGGCGTCAAGCCAGTTCTGGCTGCATTACCGCCTCATGGACGATTGGGGTTTCGGCAAGCTTGCCGCCAAATGGCGTGAGGAATCGATCGAGGAAATGCAGCACGCGGACGATCTGATCGTGCGGATCATCTTCCTCGAAGGCCATCCGAATTTGCAGACCCTCAACCCTTTGAGGATCGGCGAGAACGTCAAGGATATTCTTGATGCGGATCTTGTCGCCGAATATGAGGCGCGGGCGCTTTACAAGGAGGCGCGCGATGTGTGCCGGGAAGAGGGCGACTACGTATCAATGGCGCTTTTTGAGAAACTGATGTCCGACGAGGAAGGACATATCGACTTTCTTGAAACACAGATCGATCTCTACAAGACGCTTGGCGAGCAGCAATACTGCCTGCTTAATGCGGATTCCGCAGACAAGGCCGAGTAACGCTCAACACCGGACGAGGCCGCGCGGTTATGACCGCGCGGCACTTTGACCAGCAGAGGCCACGCCGTTGGCCATGGCTGATTGCGGCAGGACAAATGTTGTGTCCCGAGGTGCCTGATCGACCTGCAGGTCGCAGTCGAAGACGGACCGGAGCAGATCTGTCTTGATGACCTTGCTCGGCGCTCCGAATTCGACGCATCGGCCCCCTTTCATGGCCAAAACCTTGTCGGAATACATAGATGTCAGGTTCAGGTCATGCAGGACCGCAAGAACCCCTCCGCCTTTGCGGACATAGTCCCGTGCGATATCCATGATGATGAGCTGATGGCGGATGTCGAGGCTTGAAATAGGCTCATCGAGAAAGAGAAACCGCGACCTGTTGTCGAAAACCGGTTCCCAGACCTGGCACAACACGCGGGCCAGTTGCACTCTTTGTTGTTCTCCGCCCGAGAGTTCCTGGTAGAAACGCCCGACGAAGCCTTCAAGGTCGACGCGCTCCAGTGCCTGTTCAACCAGACGTTCCGCGACTTGAACGGGGACGCCTGAACGACCGGTCGTCAGGCCGAACCGTACGACCTCGCGAACCGTAAACGGAAAGGACAGGTGCGAAATCTGTGGCAGAACCGCCCGCCACAGAGCCATTTCCCAAGGTTGATGCTTCGCAATCTCGCGTCCATAAAACCGAACGGAGCCAGAATAGGCGAGATCACC
The DNA here is from genome assembly GCF_027944115.1 of Hoeflea prorocentri. Classification (NCBI taxonomy): domain Bacteria; kingdom Pseudomonadati; phylum Pseudomonadota; class Alphaproteobacteria; order Hyphomicrobiales; family Rhizobiaceae; genus Hoeflea; species Hoeflea prorocentri. The sequence goes on from NZ_JAPJZI010000001.1 coordinate 598,595, forward strand.
CGATACGGCGCGCAAAAGCGTTGTCTTGCCGCTTCCGTTCGGCCCGATGATCGTCGTGATCTCACCTGCCGATGCCCGGAAACTCGCGTTTTCGACGATTGGCTTGCGGCCGATATGAACTGTTGTTTTGTTGACTTCGATCATCGTTAATCTCGAAAGCTCACAGATCCAGAACGCCGCGTCGGTTCAGCAGTATCCAGAGGAAAAACGGCGAGCCGACCAGGGCGGTTATGATGCCGATCGGAAGTTCGGCCGGTGCAACGATTGTCCGGGCTGCGGCGTCTGCTGCCAGGAGCATGCTTGCTCCAAGGAGCGCCGAAGCCGGCAAAAGGAACCGATGGTCGGGTCCGATCAGCAGACGAAGCAGATGGGGAACGACAATGCCGACAAAACCGATAATTCCGCTGACGGCGACAGCTGCCCCGGTTGCCGCGGCAACAAAGATGATTGCCATCACTTTGAATCTCTGGACCGACAATCCCATATGCCGCGCCGCCGCCTCGCCAAGGGTCATGGCATTGAGGCCGCTTGCCAGAAGCGGGCTGACAACCAAAATCACCAGGATGATTGGACCGGCTGCGAACACTTTCGTCCAGTTTGCTCCGGCGAGCGAGCCAAGGCTCCAGAAGGTCAGGTCGCGCAATTGCTGATCATCGGCAAGGAAAATCAAAATTCCGGTCGCCGCACCGGCCAGCGCCGCCAGGGCAATTCCGGCAAGCAGCATCGTTGCCACCGAGGTCATGCCATGCCGTGTCGACACCCGATAGAGCAAGAGCGTCGTCAGCAAACCACCGACAAAAGCCGCAAGCGGCAGCGCATATATGCCGGCGAGAGTTGCAAGCGGCGCGAGGATTGTCGGTCCGAGGACGATCATCGACACCGCACCCAGGGCTGCTCCTGAGGAGACGCCAACAATGCCGGGGTCGGCAAGCGGGTTGCGGAACAGGCCCTGCATGACTGCGCCGCACACAGCCAGGCCCGCACCGACCAGAATGCCCATGGCTGCGCGGGGCAGGCGGATATCGTTGATGATGATGTGATCGCGCTGGCTCAGTTCCGGTTCGATGCCGAGAAATGGAGCGATCCAGGATTTTACCACTGCAAGCGCGGACGCGTCTGAAGCACCGGTGGCGAGGCTGAACAAAAAGGTTGCGCAGAGCAGGCCTAGCAGCACCACGATCGACGCACGGGCGCGCTGCGAGCGGTCTCCTTCTGCAATTTGCCTTGTAGGTCGTGATCGGCCGGAAGCCGGCGCTCGTTGCAACATTGTTAATTGTCGTTGCCATTGAGCGAGGCCGAGAGCTCGCGAACAGCCTCAGCGGTGCGCGGGCCAAAACCCAGAAGGTACTGGCCGCCCATTTCCACGATAGCCGCGTTTTTTCCTGCCGGCGTCGCATTCAGCGCCGGGTGTCCAAGTACGGATTCGCGGTTCATCTGGTGATTGCCGGTCCGGCTCATGACGAGAATGATGTCGGGCGCAGCAGTGATGATGGCTTCATCATTGACCTGCTTGTAGCCGCTGAAGTCGGAAAGCGCGTTTTCGCCGCCGGCCATTTCGATGATCGCGGCGGCGCTGGTATTGGCACCTGCCGCCAGAACCCGGCCGCCCTGGAGGCTGAGAACAAACAGCACCCGCCGCTGTTGCGAGACCTGTGCCGCCTGTCGCTGGGCCCGGCTGACATCGGCCTCCACCTGTTTGGCCAGGGCCTCGGCCTTGTTCGCGACGCCGAGGGCGTTTCCGACGGCAATGATCTTTGCGACGATGCCATCGCGATCGAACCTTTCGGGAATTGTTACGATCGGTACACTTGCGCCCTTGAGCGCTTCAAGTGCCTCGGGAGGCCCGGACCCTTCGAGTGCGAGGATCATGTCCGGACCAACGGAAAGAACCCCTTCCGGCGAGAGGGCGCGGATATAACCGACATCGGGCAGTTTCGTTGCGTCCTCGGGATAGTTGCTGGTGGTGTCACGTGCGACCAGCCTGTCCTGTTCGCCGAGAGCGAAGACGATTTCGGTTATTGAGCCGCCGATTGAGACAATGCTGCCCGCATCCTTGTTTGCGTGGGCCGCTGACACCGCCAGGAGCAAGAACAGAATGACGACATCGCTCAAGGACTTTATCTTTTGCAAAAACATGATTGCCTCTCGGAAAATCACAAGTGGCCGGTTAGGCGACTGCGTTTGAAATTGCGGACGGATCGACAGCACGTTTGGGCAGGTTCTCCATCACCAGCCTCCAGTCGTTGCGCTCATCTGCGCCTTCCCGGCGTACGCCGAAGAACTGAATGATCAGGTCACCGTTGCCGTTATAGGCTTCCAGGGAGGTCACGTGCCCGTCCTTGTTGGGTTTACGAACTGCCCAGAGCTCGTCGATATGATCGGCCCGAAGATGAAGGTGAAAACCCGGATCCAGGATGTTGAGCCACGGTCCCATCTGCTTGATCTGATGGATGGGACCGCTGTGGATCTGGACAACACCGGGGCTGGCGACAAAGCACATGATCGGGATGTCTTCGGTCACGCATATGTTCAGTGCGGCGAGCAGAGCGCTTTTGTGGAGTTGCCAGGCGAATTCATCGTCGATTGCACTGACCGCCTGATGCCGTGTCAGGTTCAGCCGGCGCAGGATGCCGGCAAATTGATGAACGTCTTTCATTGCCGCCCAACGGTTTCGCATATCTGCCAAATCGGCGTCGTGGACAACTCTTGGCCGGCTGCCTGTTTGCGGACGAGGCTTGATCCGCAGAACCTCATTCTGATCGTCACCTTTGAGCTGCGCGACCAGACGGTTGAAGGCCTTCAGGTCGGAGTTCGGTCTCAGATGGATTTTGTGAACCGCATCGCCATAGGCGTCGAAGAACTGGAGGCTGCGGGTGGTGTTTTCCGCGGCGTGTTTTTCGACCGCAAATCCATGCACCCATGCCGCACCCTTGATGCGCAGGTCGATGTCCTCGCCCAATACGATTGCACCTCGATCGCTGGTGCGCACCCCATCATAGACGCCGATTTTCTCGTGCACGGCGCTCTCATTTCGGGTCAGCGCCATGACTTCGCCAAGGGATTCAAGTCCGTTCAGAATATTGTTGATGCGCATTTCAAGACGGGTGCTGCGCTGCCCGCACCACGAGGCAATGATGTCGGCCTCAGACACGCCAAGTTTTAATGCGAGATCCCGCTCACGCATTTTGGGATTATCCAGACAGGCCTGCCTGATGCTTTCGGGGCCGCTGTCTGCTGTTGTCATTTGTGCCATCGTTATCGTCCAACCGGTATGAGTGAAGTGCGTTATTTGTTGAGGATGAGCTTTCCATGGCGTGTGATCTTCAACCGGTAGATCGCACCATGGTGATCAATGTTGAGTTCTTTGGCGCCAAGGAAAAGGTCCTGGCTTTTCAGCGTCCTGACAGCGGTTTGACTGTTTTCAGCCTCTCCTTGCCGCGTTGTCTTCGGTTCCCAGCTCGGCTGTTGCATTTTCAAATCTCCGTCCCGGTCCTTCGGGTTGCTATGAACGCAGGCAGTACATTGCCGGCACCAAACTTGACAAAAAAAATCATATTAATTAGGCAGTGCAATACCGGAGTGGGATTGTCAAGTTTTGGCAAGGATAATTCCGGACCAAACCAGAGTAATCAGCCAGCAAGCCGGTCGGTCAGCGAGCTCACGAAATCTTTGAGGGTTCGAAATGGGTATTATGGGGCGCAGGGCTACGGTTCTGCTTGGCGGTGTAGCAATTGTTCTGTCAGCGAGTGGTTATTCTGCTTCGGCACAGGATGCCGAAGATGGGCAGGCCGCAGAAACAACAGTCAACAGTGACGAAAAAAAGGGCCGCGTCACGCGGCTCGACAGGCTTGTTGTCGGCGCGGGCGTAGAGAAGGTCGCTATCGACACGCCTCAGGCTGTCACGGTTGTCGATCAGGCCGATATCGACAGTCTCCAGGCAACGGTGATTACGGATGTTGTTGAGAATGTGCCGGGTGTGAATGCGACGGGTGGAAGCGGTGCCTTTGGCCAGAATTTCAACATAAGGGGTGTTGGCGCGTCGGAATCCGGCGGGGAAGAGGGCCGCATTATCTTTAACGTTGATGGTGTCAACAAGTTCTTCGAGCAATACCGTATGGGCGGCTTCTTCACCGACCCGGAACTCTACAAACAGGTTGAGATTCTCCGCGGTCCGGCATCATCCACACTATACGGCTCCGGCGCGCTGGGGGGCGTTATCAATTTCACCACCAAAGATGCGTCTGACTTTCTTGGCGATGAATACAACACTGTCGTCAGGCTGAAAAACGCTTATGAAACCAATGCGGAGGCCTATCTAGGTTCGGCCGTCTTTGCACATCGCTTCAACGATCATGCCGAAGTGCTCTTTGTGGGCGATTATCGAACCAGCAGCAACTACACAAGTGGTGACGGGACGGAAATCACCGGAACCGGAACCAATCAGCCAAACGGTCTTGCCAAGGGGACATTCACCTTCGGCGAAAACATGGAACAGGAACTTCGCATTTCCTATCAGCAATATGAAGCCAACGCGAAGAATGTCCGGTATGACCAGCTCAATGGTGGCGCCACCTTTTTCCCGATCCTGGACCAAAGAACGGTCTCCGACAAGACCGCAATCATTGCCTACAGCAATGACGCTTCCGACAATCCGTGGCTCGATCTGAACATGCAGGTGTCCTATTCGGACACGTTCAACGAACAGGTTTGCACCACCGATCCAGCCTGCGCTTCGTTTGCAGATTCAGATTATGGTTATGAGACCTATCAATTCAACATCGACAACACGTTCGAGCATATCGGCGGAAGTTTTGAGAACTATCTGACAATCGGAAATCAGACGGCCCATCAGAAGCGGACTCGTGACGGTTCGGATTCTGCCTCCCATGCCGAAGGAACAGACTTCCAAACCGGTTTCTTCCTGCAGAACGAGTTGATCTGGAATGACCGGTTGACCGTTATCGCCGGGTCGCGCTTCGACTATCAAAATTTGTCGCCGCAGACCAACACGGTCATTCCTGCCGGCACGCCGGACAAGGACAATTTTGGTTTCTCGCCGAAGATCGCCGTGCTCTACAAAATTACCGATGCGTTTTCGATGTTCGGATCTATTGCGCATACTGAAAGGCTGCCGACGCTAGACGAGGTATACCAGCTCAGCGGCGGAACATTTCAGCTCGATCTGGAGCCTGAAAAGTCCAACAATTTCGAGGCTGGCCTTGCCTATTCCGGCTATGACCTTCTCAGCGAAGGAGATTCGCTACAGTTCAAGACCACCGGCTTCTACAACGACATTACCAACTACATTGAGGACTTTGGCCGCTTCGCGGTGCCACGCTTTGTCAACAGTGGCAATGTGGAGATATACGGCGCGGAGGTGGAAGCAGCCTATGTGTCGGACTACTTCTATTCCAATGCCGGCTACTCCTATGTACGGGGGTTCAACAAGTCGACCGGTGGTTATCTCAACACCGTCGCGCCCCATGAATTCTTCATCACCGTTGGCAAGACAATGCCGGATTACGGACTGGATTTCGGCTGGACGAGCCGTTTTGTAGCCGCCCAGAATGAAACGGTGTCGCGGTCGAGTACACCGGCGTTTGACGTCCACGATTTCTATGTCAACTGGGTTCCTGTGGAAGGTCCTCTCGTGGGTTGGGAAGGTCGCTTCCGCGTCGACAATGTCTTTAACGAGCAATATCAGGAGTTTCTTGAGGGGTTTGCCGCGGAGGGCCGGACCTTCAAGTTCACGCTGGTCAAGGAACTTGGCTGGTCGTGATCGGCGCATCTCCAGCATGCCGAGCAAAGCGGCGGGCTTCGGTTCGCCGTTTTCCGGTGCGGCCATATGCAGCAAGGGCGTATGGCTCTTGACCGCGCCACGCATTTGTGCTGATAAATTGAGTATAAAAGTCAACTTTAAATCAACCTCGTAAGATGCCTGTTGCAGCAGATGGACGAACGGTCATGAAGACGCTCTTTGCCACTACGATCGCGGTTTTTTCCATTCTTTCACAGGTCGCTTCTGCGGATGACAAGGCACCGGTTCTTTCACTTGAGTTGAACAAACTTGCCAAAAGCGAGAGCGGGTGTCTGGCGACCTTCATGGTCAAGAACGGTTTTGAAGCACCCTTGGAGAAGGTTGCGTTCGAGATCGTCCTTTTTAACGGCGATGGGCTGGTCGACCGGATGATGGTTCTGGATTTCAGCCCGCTTTCAACGGGCAAGACAAGGGTGCGGCAGTTCGACCTTGCCGGTGCTGACTGCAATAGCATCTCGCGCGTTCTCATCAACGACGCGGCAGCTTGCAAGGGGGCGTCCGTCGCGGCAACAGCGTGTCTGGAAAGCCTTGAGACGAATGCGCGCCCCGATGTTGAGTTCGGCAGCTAACGGGTGGGACAATGATTTTTTCCGACATGTTCAAAAACGGTGCTTCCCTTATCGATCTCGGCGGACCTGTCGTTGCAATATTGCTTTGCATCTCTGTCGTGGCGCTGGCTCTGATCCTTTTGAAATCTGCGCAGTTCGCCTGGCAGCGTGTGGGACGCCGTAAGCGGCAGGACAAAGCCTATTTCCTCTGGGCGCACGGCAGTCCGGCCGAAGCGCTCTCCTTGCTTGAAGGCGATCGGTCGGCGCTCGCCGACGTCATGAGTGTTGCAATTCGTCTTGGGTCGGACAGTTCGATCCCCAAGGATGTGGTGGAAGAAGAGGCCGGGCGTGTTGCTCTGGGGCGCCTTTACGGGCTGCAAAGGGGCTTTCGCGCTCTCGACGCGATTGTTCAGGTTGCCCCTCTCTTGGGCCTGTTTGGCACCGTTCTTGGTATGATTGAAGCTTTCCAGACACTGCAGGGCGCCGGCAATGCCGTCGACCCTTCGATCCTTGCCGGCGGCATCTGGGTTGCGTTGCTGACCACCGCGGTCGGCCTTGCCGTCGCCATGCCGGTCTCGCTGGTCCTGACCTGGTTCGAAAGCCGGGTGGAAAATGAACGGGTCGCTATCGAAACCATGGCGACGAAGCTGCTTTCACAGCAACAGATCATGTCTCTTGGAGGCGAGCAGGCACAGCGTATCGTCAACCTGGCGGAGCGTGTGGGCCATGCGCATTGACCGTGCCATAAAGCGACGAAAGAAGCTGTCGCTAACGTCTCTGATCGACGTGATTTTCCTGCTTTTGCTGTTCTTCATGCTGTCTTCGACGTTCACACGCTTTGCCGAGGTCGACATTGTTGCCGGTCGCGCCGGAACGCCGGTGGCGACCACGAAAGCCCCTGATATCTTCATCCGCCTCGAGGCCGGCGATGACTGGAAAATCAACGGGGCGGCACTCGACATTGATGCGGCGATGATTGAGTTGCAGCGGCTTGAGGACCTTGGCGCATCGACTGCGGTCGTCGTGGTGCGCCCGCAGGTCTCTTCGCAGGAACTGGTCGACGCGTTGGAGCGCATCTCGAAGTCCGCAAATCTCAAAGTCGCGGTTGCGGGGTGATCTGACGATGCAGTTGCCAGCCCCCAGGCCGAAGCCCCAAAGGGAAAACACGATCGCGTTGATCAATATCGTTTTCCTGATGCTGATCTTCTTCCTGATCGCTGGCACGCTCGCGCCGCCGATGGATGGGGATGTCGAGTTGATCAGAGCGGCGGACGCGCGCGCGGTCGAGCCGCCGCGTGCACTCTTTGTTACCGAAGCTGGCGTCCTCAAATATGAAGGGAACGTCGTGACGCCGGAGGGTTTCGTTGAAAGGAAGAAAGCGGAGTCTTTTCAGGGCGATCAACTCATATCCGAAAGTTCTGAATCGGGACGGGGGCTTAAAGGCCCGGTGATCAAGATTGCCGCTGATGGTAAGTTGCCGGCAACAAAGCTTGTTGAGATTATTGACCGGTTGAAGACCGCAGGCGCCGGCAAGATCGCGGTGATCACCGAAAGGAAATCACGGTGAGTTTGCGCTGGTGGCATTTCGGTCTGGCCCTTGTTGCGTCGCTGGTCATTCACGGCGCTGTCGATATCTGGCTGCACGACGGCGAAGATTCGGTGAAGGCTGCCGGATCGGCCAACGCGCAGATCGCCATCATCGGCAACGCGACGGCAGACATGCTGGTCGAAGGCGGTGAGATGGAAGCGGCGGAGGCTGCACCGCTTGCTGCCGCTTATGCGAATCCGGTTCAACAGACCATGATCAAGCCCGAGGAGGCCGTCGCGCCGCTTGCACATTCACCGCTAAGGTCCCCCGCATCAATGACAGTGGCTTTGCCGGCTTCCCACAGCACCGCGCCGATCATTGCGTCAGCGCCGGTGGATGTCACTCAGGCGGAACGTCTATCGAGCACCAATGCTCAATCTGAGTTGGAGCAGAATGCTGTTGAAGCTTCAAAATCTGCGGTGAAACAAGCGTCTGTCGACGCGGTACAAACGAAGCCCGTTGCCGAGACCGAACGGAACCCTGTCGAGCCTGCCGATCTGCAAGAGCCAACCACACAGCCGGTTGAAGCGGCCACAAGCCTCGCTCCTGCCCCGGCTCAGCCGGTGAAACCGGCACCTGACATCAAGGTTCAGGAAGTCAAACCGGTGGAGACTGCGGCTTTGATCAGGCCGATTGAGCCGGTTGCGACGCCCAAGAAGAAGCCGGCCAGGAAAGAAGTCAAAAAACCGAGCAAGAAAAAAACGGTCAAAAAGGGCAATAAGGGTCAAAACAAGAAGAACGCGAAACAGGGCCTGGCCGATGGTAAAGAGTCGGGCAGACGGGATTCGGCAGGCAACTCAAAAGCAGGAAGCCGCAAGGGTTCTGCGGGCAATGCAGCTGTCTCCAACTATCCCGGAAAAGTGTATCGAAAACTGCGCCGCTCGCTTCGTTACCCGAGCAAGGCACGTTCCAAAAAACTGCGAGGAACAGCACTGGTGCGTTTCGTGGTTGGCCCTGGCGGACAGGTGACTGCTTCCGGTGTTGCACGCAGTTCCGGGTCAAAGCTCCTCGATGCCGCGGCGCTTGCGACGGTGCGGCGTGCTGCACCCTTTCCAAAAATCCCGCCGGCATCAAATAGAAGAAGCTGGAGCTTCACGGTCCCGCTGGAATTCAAACCACGAAGATAAGGAGAATGCATCCATGTTCATCGCCATGAACCGGTTCAAAATAGAAACTGGCTCGGAAGGAGCATTTGAGACCCTCTGGAAGGAGAGGGAATCCCACCTGAAGGATACGGCCGAGTTTGAGGAATTCAAACTTTTGCGTGGACCAGTCGATGAGGAAGGCGGCTACACGCTTTATGCCTCCCACACCACCTGGAGCAGCCGGGCGGCTTTCGAAGCCTGGACTAAATCTGTCAGCTTCCGCAAGGCTCATGAAAATGCCGGCAAAAGCGATATCCAGTATCTCGGGCACCCTCAGCTTGAGACCTTCGAGACGGTGGATGGCACTTTCTTGTCGGCTGATGCGGCATGAAAGCCGGCATGGGCTCGGGCGTAAGGCGCGGCGGGCGCAGGCCGTCACGGTTCGACCACCGGTCCATGCATGTCAACCGGCAGGCCCGATCCTGGCAACTGTCCGAAAGCAGGTTGCTTTACATCAGCGCTGACGGCCTGCCGGACCATGCGCGCGATGTTGCCGACTGGTTCGGCGCCCAGTTCACCGAAGCCGGTCCGGACTGGCGGCCGGATGTCGAGTCGGTCGACTGTGTACTCTGCCCCAAACGGGCCCTGAGTGCGCGCGATCGTGCTGATCTGCGACGCCGCTGCAGCAAGGCTGGTATCCCGCTTGTTTGCCTGAACGGAACCAGCCGTACCTGTTTCAGACATGCACTTTTGTCGCTCGTCAGAACCGAGGCTTCAGGTGCAAAAAGCTAAGCATCAGCAAATGAGTGCCTGATCCTGTTTTGAGCCTCGTGGCTGAGAAAGGGAAATGGCTCGCTCCAGCCCTTGCCTGGCCGCCGAGCTCCTCCAATCCACACGGCGGGATTTAACCAAGAACTTCGAAGTTGCCAAAGGTCAGATCGGCGGATTGTCAGTCCCTGCAATCTGTTGCAGTTTTTTGAACTCATGTTGCTGACGTTCCGTTCATGATATCTGGAGAGGACACCGGCCCGATATCGACGGCGAAACAAGCGCATGGCCATTCGGCTTTGTCCTTTATCGGGTGTCGGATTGACACGCAAAGGGATATCTTTTCATGACCTTCAAGGAACGCATGCTTTCCGGTCAGATTCTGGTCGGGACTTTCCTGAAAACCCCGGCCCATGAAATAATTGAGGTGCTGGCCAAATCCAGGCTGGATTTTCTGTGTCTTGATGCGGAGCATGCGCCCTTTGACCGTGGGCGCATGGATATGTGCCTTGCTATGGCCCGGGCACTCGATATTCCCACTTTGGTGCGCGTGCCGGTTGGAGAATCGGTGGAACTCCTCAAGGCCCTCGACAGCGGTGCCACCGGTGTCGTCGTTCCCCATGTCGACAGCGTTGAGAAGGCCAGGCGCATCGCGCGCGCAGGCCGGTTCGGTCACGGTGGGCGTGGATATGCCGGCTCGACCCGCTGGGCCGGTTTTGCGACGCGGCCCATGGCTGATGTGCTCAAGCAGTCCGAGGAAGAGACCATTGTCATCGCCCAGATCGAAGAGCCGGAGGGTGTTGACGCCGCAAATGAGATCGCTGCGGTTCCGGGTATTGACGGTCTCTTCGTCGGTCCTGCTGATCTGGCGGTCTGCTTTGGCACGACCGATTTGTCCGGTCCTGAGGTTGTTGACGCCATGCGCAGAACCGGGGAGGCGGCAAAAGCCCATGGTAAAGCCCTGATGACCTTCGCAGGCTCCTCGGCGGCCGGTCCGGGTTTGCGCGAGCTGGGTGTCACGATGTTCTTCGTGGCGTCAGAACACGCGTTCATTCTGCATGGTGCGAATGCAGAGGCCGACGCGTTTCATGATCTGGACTGAGCCCGCGCGCGTGACGGGCTGATCTTTGAAGAAAACCCGGCTTCAAAAATTTGAGGCTTGACCGGATAAGGCCGGTCAGGCCTGTTCCAGTGCGTTTGCATTTCGTGCGCGTGCTGTGACCACGAGTTCAACTTTCAGGTCCGGATTACCCATATCGCACGCGCAGCAGCATCGAACGGGCAGGTTGTTCTGATCGACCCATGAATCCCAGACTTCGTTGATCTCGGCAAAAAAACGCATGTCGCGCAGCCATATCTGCACCAGAAGAAGGTCCGACTTATCCGAGCCCAGTTTTGCAAGACGAAATTCAACCTTTTCAAGAGCTTGACGCATCATTTGCGCTGCGTCCAGATTGGGATCGTAGGGCTTTTCCGGCGTAGCGACGAAGTATGCGACCCCATTATGGCTTATGATTTCGCTGGAGCGATCAAGGTCGTTGCTCCTGGATCCCGGATTTCTACCGCTTCTGACGATTGGGTCACTCATGGTGATCGAGCCTCTCAAGTGATTGTTGCACTCGTGTGCATACTCGGTTAATGTGGTGCTCACAAGAGATGTCATGAGGAGGATTCAAGAAATGTCGATCTACAATCGCGCCACGCGAATGGCTGCCGTGGTATTGGCTTCATGCGTTTTGGCAGGAACGGCTCTGGCAGAAGAGGTTTCTTTGCCCAAGCAGATGACCTGGACGAACTACAACTCAAACTCGATCATCTTTGCCCAGGCTGTGGCTATTGGCGAAATTCTCGAAAAACATCATGGCATGAAGCTGAATGTGACGCCGGTAAAATCCGGCTATGCGCGTGTCCTTCCGCTGTTGAACGGACGGGCGGACATGATGCTCACGGGAACAGATGGTTTCTTTGCACAGGAAGGTGTCTTCGCCTTTGCAAAGAAAGAGGCGGGCCCCATGCCGCTTCAACTCGTGCTTTACAATGAAATTCAGCCTGGCAACGGCGTTGTCGGGGCAGGTGATGCCGGGATCAACACGCCGGCCGACCTCAAGGGCAAGCGTGTAGCCTATCTTCAGGGTTCGCCATCTTCAAACAAGGTTGTCGAGGCAACACTGGCCTTTGCCGAATTGACCTGGGATGACGTCATCAGGATCCCGGTCTCCTCGTTCTCGGATGCGCATGACGCCATTATCAACGGTCAGGCGGATGCCGCGCCCGGCAATATGATCTCCGGTTCGATCGAGCGCATTGCAAACTCACCCCGCGGTATTCAATGGGCGCCCACACCCCATTCCGACGAGGAAGGCTGGACGCGGATGAAGGCTGTGGCTCCCTATATTCAAAAGGCTGTCATGACCAAGGGAATCGGTATTCCCGAGGGCGGATCGGTCGAGTTCAACGGCTATGGATTTCCCGAATGGCTGGTCATGGAGGATATAGATGCCGATACGACCTATAACCTCGTCAAGGCCATGGACATGCACTATGACGAAATCGCCGGTTCCGCACCCCGCTCGGACGGTTACGAGCTGTCGCGTCAGAACATGCAGCAGTCCTGGCCCTGGCACGAGGGGGCCGTTCGCTACTTCAAGGAAAAGGGCATCTGGTCCGATGCCGATGAGGCCCATAATCAAATGATGCTCAAGCGTCAGATGGTATTGGCCGATGCCTGGAAGGCATTTATGGACAACAGCCCGCCTTCGGACGAAGCCGAGTTTACGGAAGGCTGGGGCAAAGCCCGGGCCGCGGCACTGACCGAAGCCGGCTTGCCTGTCATCTACTATGAGATTTCCGGTGGCTAAATAGATCGAATGTCGACTGACCGGCCCATTGCGGGCCGGTCGCCGCCGAAATCGGAGCGCTTTGAAATCATGACCAGGGCCGAACAAACTGTGGAGCAATCCAAACCGCTCCAATACAATCCAGTTGTTCGCTATCTGACCATTCTTGCCGGGTTGGTTGCAACCGGCCTTGTCACCTACAAGGTGTTCGGAATCGGCATCATTGTCGGGGTAATCCCGACTGAGGCTTTTTATTTTTACGCAATGTTCGGCATCGTGGTGCCGCTTGTCTTCCTGCTTTTCCCCCTTGGGGGCGCCGGAAGTCCACTTGTTTTCAGGCTGCTGGATATCGTTTTCTTTTTGGCGATGCTCGTGTTTGGCTCAATCTTTGCGTTCAAGGCCGCCAGGATAATCGACTATGGCTGGGAATTTGCTGCACCGACCTGGGCATTGTGGATTGCCCTGGGAATGTGGCTTCTGACCATAGAGGCCTCCCGGCGAGCGGCAGGCACAGCCGTTGCCGTTGTCATCGCAATCGGTTCATTTTACCCGGTTTTCGGCGGAGCAGAGTGGCTAGGGCCATTGCAGGTTCGCAGTGTCAGCCTGCTCGATACGGCCGCATTCCATATCTTTGGTGGCGAGAGTGTTGTCGGCGTACCGTTGCGGGCACTCGTCAATATTGTGCTCGGCTTTCTGGTTTTTGGCGCTGCGCTTCAGCATACCGGGGCCGGTAAGTTCTTTCTCGATCTGTCGTTTGCGCTTCTCGGGTCGACACGGGGAGGGCCGGCAAAGGTATCCATCATCGCCAGCGGCTTCATGGGCTCGATCAGCGGCAGTGTCGTGACCAATGTTGTCACAACCGGCGTGCTGACCATTCCGGCGATGCGACGGATAGGCATCCCGGCTTCGAAGGCGGGAGCGATTGAGGCCTGTGCATCAACCGGCGGGGTTTTGATGCCACCGGTCATGGGGGCCACGGCTTTCGTGATGGCCACCTATCTGGAAACTCCATACCAAACCATCGCGCTGGCCGCCGCCATTCCGTCGTTTCTCTATTTCTTCGGCCTGTTTGTTCAGATGGACGGGTTCGCGGCACGCCACGGTATCGTCGGGATGCCCCGCGAGGACCTGCCGAAACTGCGCAATGTGATGCGTGAGGGTTGGTATTACCTTCTCGTCATCGTGCTGATGATTTGGCTTTTGTTCTTCCTCAAGCGGGAATCTCTTGCTCCGTTTTATGCAACCGCGGTTCTGATCACCATCAATCAGATCCTCCCGAAGCAGCGTTGGAGCCTGAAGGACTTCGGAGAGTTCCTGTTCAGCGCTTCCAGACTGATCGTTGAGATCGGAACCATTCTTGCCGGGGTAGGGCTGCTGATGGGATCGCTGATCCTGACGGGGAAAATCGGCTCGCTGGCGTATGATCTGGTCGGGTTTGCCGGGGGTAATATGCTCCTCCTATTGCTGATGGGGGCGCTGACGAGCATGATCCTGGGGATGGGCATGACCATCACCGCCGCCTATTTGTTCCTGGCGATTGCCCTTGCGCCTGCTCTGGCGGACAGCGGTCTCAACGTTTTGGCGGTTCACTTGTTCATGCTGTATTGGGCAATGATTTCATACATTACCCCTCCTGTCGCTTTTGCTGCATTTGCTGCTGCGCCGATCGCCGGATCAAGTGCCATGCGAACGGGATTTGAGTCGATGAAGTTTGCTTCGGTTATTTACTTCATTCCGTTCTTCTTCGTTCTGAACCCGGCGCTGATCGGGCAGGGAGATATCACCAGCATTGCCGTTACCGTGCTGACTGCGACGGCAGGCGTGGTGCTGATCGCAGCGGCACTGCAGGGCTACCTCATCGGATTTGGGTCTCTGGTCGGGTCAGTATTTGCGCTGCCGGCGCGTGCGGGCCTTTTCCTCACCGGCTTGATTTTGCTGGCGCCAGGAGGCGACCTGCTGGGTGTTACGGCGACCCAGTTGACCGTTGCTGCAATCGCTCTCGGGATTGTATCACTTGCGGTGGTTCGCCTGACCCAGCGCGCTGCTGCAATCTAGCGATTACCGGATCGGAGATAGGTCTTGATGTCCTCAACGCTTAGTCCGGCCAGACCCAAGGCTTCCAGGGTCAGCCCTTTTGCCCAGTAGTCTTCGCCGAGAATGGCGTTGAGAATATCAACCAGTCCACGGTGAAGCGGGGCGGGCGCACCCAACATCTCCGAAAGGCGGACAAAGGGGATATGGGCAAAGGGCAAATCCCAGCTTAGCCAATGACGCCATATGTCCGGATCGAGATCCGGCAGGGCATGGTAGAAGGGCGCGTTGTGTATCGCTTCCTGTACCGATGAGCCGTGACCGCCGTAGAGCACGTTGATCTGGTCGGCCAGAGACCTGAACGGATATCCGAACCGGTCCAAAACCGGCCGGCGCTCCTGGTCTAGAGCCTCTGCCAACTGCCCGGCGGCAGCCGAATTGCCCTCCTGGTAGAACCTGATCTTCCGCTGCTCTTTTTTTGCAACATCAAACAATCCGATGCCCGTCAGGGCGATCGCCGGATGGACAAGAAAATTCATGCTTTCGAGATTTGTTTCCAGGACATCCTGTTTGACGTCGAATATCGGCAGAATCGATCCCAGAAGTGCGGCACAATGCGCGGTATTTTCTGACGGAAAGACGCCAAGCGCCAATGATTTGCGGACAACATGCGGTGTGATTACACCATCCATTATCCCGCCGGCATGGGTGGGTGAGGTGCATTCGCTCAATGTCACGTCGGAAATGCCGTGTTCACGCAATATGCGTGCCGTGCGAAATGCGGCCCAGTATCCATGTGTCTGAACATGGATATGCTGTCCTTTCGAAAGTGCCGGTGCAAAGGTTGCAATTCTGCGCTCGATGTCCGTCGGAGGCGTGTCGACAAATATGATCTCGGCGTCGGATACGGCGTCGATGGGCATTTGTGCCAGCCGAATGCCGTGAACAGGGCCGGTTGTCTCTGATAAAAGGTGCGCGGTCTCATGGCGAATGGAAAGACCTAGATTGAGGTGATGCTCAATCGTGTTTTGCTCATCTTTGCTGGCTCCCGCGAGCGTGACGTCGTGGCCAAGGCAGGCAAGGTCGGCAGACAGTGTCAGGCCTATGGAAAGCGGCGTGTTGCCGATAACTGCTATTCTCACCGGTTCGTGCTCCGCCGGGACGAGGATCTTGGAATGAGACGGCAGGCAAAGGCTTCTTCGGTCTCGCCGGTCGGCTTGTCGTTGACGATATTGTCCACCATGCGAGCAACCGAGGTCAGCATTGAATCAAGAGGGAGCTCGATCGTCGTCAGGTCATACGCACCCCAGGCGCTGTTTGGCGTTCCATCAAAGCCGACAATCAGAACATCCTCGGGAATGCGTGCATGGTAGGCTTTGCGGGCCTGGTCAATTAGTCCGAATGCAAGCAGGTCGTTGGCGCACAGGATTCCATCAGGCCATGTGTCGGCGCTGAATATCTCGTCCGCGGCCTTTGCGCCTCCCTCATATCTGTAATTTCCGGAGACGATCTTGAAAGGTTCAAGACCGGCCTGTTCCAGGCCACTCAGAAAACCGTTCATGCGCTGCTCGGCCGTTGCCGTACCGGCAAGGCCACCAACGATTGCAATCCGGCGGCAGCCGGATTTCACAAGATGTGTTGCGGCGAGGTGCCCTCCCTGCCGCAGGTCAGGCGCGACACTCGGCAGGTCCACCTCTGCAAGGGAACGGTTAAATAAAATGCAGGGCGTGTCCAGGCCGCGGATCGCACTCTGGACGTCCTCGGTTACGTTCAACGCCGTTATCAGGATTGCGGCGACCTGATATTCCTCTATCGCCTGCCAGTACTCTTTCGTTGCTGCATCCTGGCCGATCTGAAAGACAATCGGAACCAGTTTCATATCGCGTAATCGTTCAACAATCTGTTGTGTTGCAAGAGCGTGAAACGGATTGATCAGATCACCGATTACCACTGCAATGATGTTGCTCCGCTGCGAAATCAGTGAACGTGCCAAGGCGTTCGGCCGATATCCTATCTCGTCGGCGCATTTGTATATTTTCTGCCGGGTTTTCTCCGAAACATTTGAATCGGGTGTATAGGCGCGGGAAACCGTGGAGCGCGACACCCCGGCAAGGCGTGCGACGTCATTTGATGTGGCTTTCTGCTTTTTCACGTTACGCCCACCTCCTCATCACGCCTTAATAGCGCGCAACGACAGGTTCGGCAAACCAAACGGGGGAGATTCTTACTTTGGTTGCACTCGTGTGCATAACTTTCTATGATCTTATAATGAATGCAAATAACATAAGAGATTTTAATGTTGTATCAGCCGATGTCATCATTGTCGGATCGGGCCTTGTCGGCGTTCTGATCGCGATAAATATCGCACTCGAGGGCAGACGTGTATTGGTCTGTGACAGGAGCGAGCTTTTTTCACAAGCATCGGCTTTGAATGCAGGAGGTGTGCGGCGAATCGGCCGTTCAAAGGAAGAGATGCCGCTGGCGATGGCGGCGCATGATTTGTGGCGAAAAACAAGTGGAACGCCCCTTGCCGGCGCCTTCAATGCCGTCGGGCATCTGATCCTCGCGGAAACGGATGACGAGGCGGAAACGCTCCACGTGCACCTGAAGAACGCGCGGGATGCGGGAATGGGACGCGTCGAGTTGATGAGCGCGGCGCAAATATCCAACCGTGTTCCCGGTCTTCATACAAATGGCCTCACGCTGGGGTTGTTCACACCCGATGACGGATATGCTGAACCTGACGGTGTGGGACAATCTGTCATTCAGGCCGCAATTGAAACTGGTGTCGGGTTTTCCGCGCAAACGAATGTGACCGGTCTCGCGTCAATTAACGGTGGTTTTGAACTTGAAACCGATCGCGGCAAACTCAGGTGCGCGAAAATCGTGAATGCGGCTGGCTATGGCGGTTCGGCCATTGCGGGACTGGCCGGTGACGATTTTCGTGTTGAAACCCGAGCGCCGATCGCGTTGGAAACGGCGGCTGCGGATGTGGCGTTGGGACCCGTTGTCCAGACCGTTGGCCGCAGACTGACACTCAAGCAGGTGCGCGATGGCCGTTTCCTGATCGGAGGCGGACATCGTGGGGTTCCCTATCCTGACGAGGGACGCGCCGAAAGCATCAGCGATGAAGAAGAGCAAAATCTGGCGACCGCCCGCTCCCTGCTTGGTGCACTTGATGGTGTCGAGGTGACGAAATCATGGGCGGGGCTTGAGGCATACAGCACCGATGGTTTGCCGATCATCGGCCGTTCGGCGAAACATCCCGACATTATCCATGCCTTTGCTTTCTCGGGACATGGTTTTCAGATCGCACCTGCAGTGGCGCAGGTCGTGGCGGATCTTGTTGCCGAACGGGAGCCGAGAACGGATATATCCGGTTTGGCTGCGGAACGTTTTTCCACTCAGGATGCTGCGGCGGACATTATGCTTGAGGAGGGCGATCAATGAACAAGGCGACAGCGCGTCAACCCGTGGCCGGGTTATCCGCGCCAAAGGGGCGGCTACCAATGGATCCGCCATCGGCACCATCCTCGATCTTACCCTCGGGTGCGTGCGATTCCCACCTCCATATCTTCGGCGAAGCGGAATGCTTTCCGCTGGCGACGAATATCTATGAACGTCCCGCCGAGGGCACGCTCGATGATTGGCTCGGGCGTCTCGAAAGACAAATGCAAGTGCTGGGTCTGGAGCGGGCTGTCCTTGTCGGATCCGTTGCCTATCGCGAAGACAATCGCCTTCTCGTCGAAGCGCTGCGGCGGGGTGGCGGAGCCTTCCGAGGCATCGCACTGGTCGGGCCGGATGTCTCAAAGACAGAGCTTCGCAAACTGAAGGCCGAAGGTGTCTGTGGCGTTCGTGTCAACATGCGGCACCCCGGCGCTTTGGACCATGAAGGCCTGAAGCGCATAGCGCCGCTGCTTGGCGAACTCGGACTGCATGTGCAGATCCTGCTGGACTGTCAGGATCAGTTTGACGCCCTTCAGGACGATTTCAGGGCATTTGGTATCAAGGTTGTGGTCGATCACATGGCGAGCTTTTCTCCGCAGGCTCCCGCGCCATATTCGAACGGCTTCCTTCGGGCGATGGAGGAGGGGTGGCTTTACGTCAAGCTTTCCGCTCCATACCGGCGGGAAGACATGCCGTATATTGAGAGCCAAAATGCTCTCATGGCTCTTCTTTCCGCCCGGGATGACCGTATCGTTTGGGGGACGGATTGGCCGTATGTGATCTACAATGGCCCGCAACCTGATGCCGGCCGTCTTGTGGATTGGGTTCTGAGCGTGTGCTCCGAAAGGCAGATACAACGGATTTTTGCACAGACACCTGCCGAACTCTATTTCTCCAGGCACTAGACTTGAAAACCGCAATCGTCGGCGCCGGAATTGTCGGCTCAGCAATCGGCTTCAGATTGGCGGGTTCGGGTCACGATGTGACGTTTTTTGACCCCGCCGCCGGAAAACGATCGACGTCCTACGGAAATGCCGGCCATATCGGAACAGCATCAGTTGTTCCATGGGCATCACCAGAAAATCTGAGCTCTGCATTTCGAAATCATGCCGACCCGACGCATCCCCTTACATTGAGATTAGTTGATCTTCTCGGGCAGCCACGTTGGCTTGCCAGGTTCCTTTGGGCCTGCCGGCGATCCAGTGCCAGTCAAGCAATGCATGCGCTGGCCTCGATACTGTCGGTTTCGGATGACTGGCTCAATCTACTCCTGAAGGATGCAAATGTTGAAAAGTTGCGCGAGAAAAAAGGCCTCTTGCATGTCTATCTGTCGGAGGAGACTGCCCGGGGTGCCAGGGATGCGCTTTCGCGCCGACGGGATATGGGCATCGCTGTAACAGACTTGAGGACCGATGAACTGTTCGAGCTCGAACCGGGGCTGATTGAGTCTGCATCGCGATCCGGGGTTGTCGGAGCCACCTTGTTTCCCGATGTGGCGCAGATCACCTCACCGCAGGCGTTGCTTGAGGCCTTTCGCAAAGGGTCTATGGCAGGGATATGCGCCGAAACGGTTGTTGATGTCACGGCCGGTTCCGCCGGCGTTATGATCAAAACGGATCTGGACGAGCATGCTTTCGATGCCGTTGTCATTGCGGCAGGTCTGGGCAGCGCCAGCCTTGCGCGTCCGCATGGCGCGAGAGTGCCGTTGATCGCAGAAAGAGGGTATCACGAGCAGTATGATGTTCCTGCCCGGTTTCGAAGGTCTGCGCTGCTGGTCGACATGCGTGTGGTCGCCTCGCCGATGAGGGAAGGCGTCCGGTTGACGACCGGCGCCGAGTTCACGCGGTCTTCGCGAAAACCCGATTTTGATCGCATTGCCCCGGTTCTCGACAAGGCAAAACCGTTCCTTGGCATTGCTGACAACAAGCCAAACCTTTGGTCCGGCGATCGGCCCAGCACACCTGACTCAATGCCTGTGATTGGGGCCGCGCCATCAAGCAATCGGGTTTTTCTTGCCTATGGCCACGGACATCTGGGGCTGACCATGGCCGCAGTAACAGCGGAAATTGCACGGGCGCATTTCCACAATGAAATGAGTCCCATATCTTTAGCGCCCTTTCGCCCCGACCGATGAGCTGAGGCGTTTAAAACCCCACTACAACAATATGTTAGCGTAAACACCTGTTGCGCGACCGAAGGAAACCGAAGCGGTTAGTCCTCTACCGGCCCGACGAAGTTCTTGTAAGCAATGGCGGCCAGCCAGCCCGCATCGACGGGCAGCGTTACGCCAGTGATCGCCGCGGCCCGGTCCGAACACAGGAAAGCGATTGCGTCGGCGATGTGTTCAGGCATCACGAACATCGGTAGCGCGCCGGCATTCAGGATCGCCTCGCGGTCTCGCTGGCCGGCTTCAATACGCTGTTTGAGGACCGGGGTCAGTGTGAAGGTCGGCGCAACACAGTTGACCCGCACCATGTCCGGGCCCATCTCGGCGGCCAGGAGCTCCGTCAGGCTGACAATGGCGGCCTTACCCGGCGCATAAGCCGGCAGCGGTAATGGCATGGCTCCGTTTATTGAGCTCAAATTGACAATCGCCCCTGTCTTGCGGGCCCGCATCCGCGCTCCGGTCGAGCGACACATCATGTAGGTGCCGCGGTAATTGACCTGCCAGATCCTGTCGTGCTCCTGCATGCTCATGCGGCGCGAGGACATGGCGTTCTGCAAAACGCCGGCGGAATTTACGAGGATTTCGATCGGTCCGAGGTCCGTTTCAACCTGCTCGACCGTCCGGTCGACATCTGCTTCCTTGGCCACATCCAGCGTGATGGCCATGCCGCCGACTTCCGCTGCCACAGTCTTTGCCGCTTCTTCGTTGCGGTCGGCAATGGCGATGCCGTGCCCTTCCTCAGCAAGCTTGAGCGCCGTCGCATGGCCGATCCCGCTTCCGCCGCCCGTGATCAAAGCCACTTTTGCCATGTCGTCTCCTTCCCGCTTGTCCGCCGGGTGAGCCGGCTTTGCCGGTTCAGGTGCCATATGTTTCCGATGCTAAAATGAATCCGGCAAGACTTTGCCCGGATTCATGATCGCTTTGGGGTCCAGGCTTTGCTTGATCGCTGCCATCACATTGACGGCATTGCCTGACTGGAGCAGCAGTGTTTCGCGCTTGCCCTGTCCAATCCCGTGTTCACCGGTGCAGGTGCCCCCGACCTTGATCGCCCTTTCGGAAATCTGTTCCAGCAGCTTATGCGCCTTGGCCGTTTCATCCGGGTCCAGCGGATCGATGCCGATCAGAACATGGAAATTTCCGTCGCCCACATGCCCGACAATCGTTCCCGGCAATCCAAGCTCGGCCAGATCGTTCTGTGCGGCCTTTATGCTTTCGGCCAGGTGAGAGATCGGAACGCAGGCGTCCGTCGTGTGGCCTGATTTTCCGGGCATCGCCGCAACAGCGGCCCAATAGGCATCGTGGCGGGCTTTCCATAGTCTGCCGATCTCGTCCGCATTCGAGGCAGCCTTGATATCTTTGGCTCCTGCGTCGTCCAGCAGTTCGCGAAACACCTTGAACTCGGCCTTTACGGCATCTTCCATACCTGCAAACTCGAAGAACAAGGTCGGCGCTTCTGTCAGGTCCAGTTTTGAATAGCGGTTGCAGGCGCTGATCTGCGCGGTGTCGAGAAGTTCCAGCCTGCCGACATTCAACCCGCACTGAACGCACGATATGACCGCATTGCAAGCGGCCTCGATGGACGGAAATGTCGCGACGCCGGCCACGATGTGTTCGGGGATGCCGTGGAGCTTTACCGTGATCTCGGTTATCGCGGCCAACGTGCCTTCGGACCCGACCAGAAGCCGGGTCAGGTCGTAGCCGGCGGAGGATTTCTTGGCGCGGGTGCCGGTTCTGATGATCTCTCCATTGGCCAGAACACATTCCAGCGCCAGGACGTTTTCGGCCATTGTGCCATATCTGACGGCATTGGTTCCCGACGCCCGCGTCGACACCATTCCGCCGATGCTCGCATCCGCACCGGGATCGATCGGAAAATGCAGTCCGGTTGCCCGCAGTTCCTCGTTCAGCCGTTTGCGTGTCACGCCGGGCTGCACAACCGCGATCAGGTCCTCAGGGACAATTTCGAGGATATTCGCCATCTTTGAAAAGTCCATCGACACGCCGCCCCTGGGAGCATTGACATGTCCCTCCACGGAGGTGCCCGCCCCAAAGGGGATAACGGGAACGCCATAGGCGTTGCAGGTTTTCAGCACAGAAGCGACCTCTCCCGTGTCGTGGGGAAAGACGACACAATCCGGAAGCTGTGCCTCAAGCCAGGTCGTGGAATTCACGTGGTGACGCCGCATTGCTTCCGACGCCTCGAACCGCTCCCCGAATTGCTGTTTGAGGACCCCCAGACAGGCTTCGTAATTCTGCTGCACTTTAATCCTCCGCTGTTTGCGCCGGGCGGATCATATTTGGGAAAACCGGATATATGTAGCCTAAATTCTTGCCAGTCATTATGACGAGAGCCTGCAGAAGGTGGATAGCTCTCACGGGGTCTGTCTTTATTCTGATCCGAACGCGCATGTGATTGAGGTTTCAATGGCTGAGAGCGACGGCGTATTCGAAGACCCGCTTTATACCGATCCGCAATTTGCTCAGCTTTATGACGCCAATTTCGGGCCTGAGCGCGCCGACTTCGATTTCTGCAAGCGGTTGGCGGCGGATGCTGGTTCGGTCCTGGATCTGGGATGCGGCACTGGCGCGTTGCTGGCTGCTTTGTCCAAGGGGCGCAATTTAACGGGTGTCGATCCGGCCAGCGCCATGCTTGAGATCGCGCGCCAGCGGCCGGGCGGGGAGCGTGTTCAATGGGTTGAAGCCGATGCCCGCACAGTCCGGCTGGAGCGCCGCTTTGATCTCGTTCTGCTGACGGGACATGCTTTCCAGGTTTTCCTCACCCGCGAAGATCAGCTGTCTGCGCTTGAAACCATCGCACACCACTTGTCGCCCGATGGCCGCTTCATATTCGACACGAGGAACCCGTCGCTAAAATCCTGGAAACGCTGGACACCTGAAGATCGGCAGCAGATCGAACACCCGGAACATGGGAACGTGGAAACCTGGAACAACGTATCCGAGGATCCTGCTACCGGGATCGTGAGTTACGAGACATATTACCGGATTCTTCGAACCGGCAGGACGCTGAGCACCGTGTCGCAGATCGTGTTTCCGCAAAAGGACGTGCTGGACGAACTGCTCGATGCGGCGGGTCTTGCTGTCGAGCAATGGTATGGGGACTGAGCGGGCAATCGGCTCGATCCGAAAAGACCGGAGATCATCCCTTTTGGCCGGTTGCGCTAGGCCCGCTCCGCCTTACCATTGCCGCTCGTTTGTCAGCACGACGGTCGCGGCGGCTGAGAACATGCCGCCGACGCCGTGAACGAGCGACAGTTTTGCGCCGTCAATCTGCGCAGGCGAGACACCGCGCATCTGGCGCACGCTTTCCTGAAGGGCGTACATGCCGTACATGCCGGAATGCATATAGCTCAGTCCGCCGCCATTCGTGTTGAGCGGCAGCTTGCCGCCGGGTCTTGTGTGCCCTTCCGCAATAAAGGCTCCTGCTTCGCCGGGCGCGACGAAACCAAGGTCTTCCAAACCATAGATCGGAAGGTGCGCAAAGGCGTCATAGATCATCAGATGGTCGACATCCGCATGGGTGAGGCCGGCGCTTTCAAAAGCCAACCTGCCGGACATGCGAAACGCCCTGGATGAGGTGAAACTCTCCATCTGGCTGATCATCGGGCCTTCGGCGCTCTCGCCGCCCATGCCGCGCAGATAAACCGGTTTTGTCGGGAAATCTTCGGCCCGCTCGGCGCCCGTCAGCACGAGGGCGCCGCCACCATCGCTGACAAGGCAGCACATGAGCTTGCGAAACGGATAGGCAATCATGCGCGAGGTCAAAACATCATCCACCGTGATGGGATCCCGCGCTGTTGCCCGGGGATGCATTGCCGCCCATTCGCGCTGGACCACCGCGACCATGGCCAGTTGTTCTTCCGTCAGCCCATGATCCTTCATCTTGCGCATCACCGGCAGTGTGAATTTTGTCGGCGGTAATGCCGCGCCATAGGTGTTCTCGAATTCCTGTTGCTGCATTGATGGGAAAAGGGGCCTGTGCGAACGATTGTTTGAACGACCGCTTTCGCCATGGGTGATCAGAACTGTTTTGCACAGCCCTGTTTTGATGGCTGCCGCAGCATGGCGCACCAGGGTAATAAATGAACATCCACCCACTGATGTTCCGTCGGCCCAGGTGGGCGTGATGCCAAGATACTGGGCGATCTCGGCTACGTCGTGGCCTGCCGTTGCGATCCCGTCTATATCGGACGGCTTCAGCCCGCATTCTTCCAGAGCATTGAGGGCGGCATCGGCGTGAAGCCCTGTCTGGCTGAGTTCCGGCACCTTGCCGAGGCGCGTTGTTTCGGCCGCACCGACAATGGCGATCTCTGCACGGCTCATGAGGGGCCTCCCGCGGGACGGAATTGCGGAACGGTGACCTCGCCGCGCGTCTCGAATGTCACTTCCAGCGCCATGTCGAGATCAAGCGCATCCGGGTCTGCCGGCGTATCCAGCAGGTTGGAGACCATGCGCACGCCTTCCTCCAGTTCGACAACCGCGACGACATATGGCGGTTCATAGCCCGGTGCCGGCAGGTGGCTGATGACATAGGAATAAAGGCGCCCTTTGCCGGAGGCCGCAATCACGTCGACATCGCGGCTGCCGCAGGCCGGACAGAACGGGCGCGGCGGGAAAAAGGGTGCATCGCATGGAATGCAGCGATTGATGAGCAGTTTGCCTTCCTTTGCCCCATCCCAATAGAACTGTGTCTCAGGGTAGATGGTCGGTACCGGTTTGTCGGTCATGTCCAGTTCCTTAACTCAAACGGGCCAGGCCGTTGTTCAGCACAACGACGTCGCGTTCCAACACGCTGGCACGGAAACTCACGTCATCGCCATCGACCCAGATCTCCGTGCGGATCGTCTCGCCCGGATAGACGGGGGCCGAGAAGCGCTGTTGCATATGGGAAAGCGCCGTGAAGTCACCGTCGCGCAGGGCCATGGGGATGGACCATGAGACCACGGCCATTGTGCAAAGCCCGTGCAGAATAGGCCGCTCAAAGCCGGCGCCTTTTGCAACCTGCGGGTCGGCGTGCAGCGGGTTGAAATCTCCGCTCAAGCGGTAGATCAACGCATTTCTGGGTGACGTGCTGAAATCGTGATGGGTATCGGGTGCACGCTCGGGCAGGCGATGCACCGGTTTTAACGGGCCGCTGGCGCCGCCAAAACCGCCATCAGCGCGCGCAAAGACCGTACTGGCTACCGTTGCAAGGTCCATTCCCGTCGCCTTGTCCGAAATCATCCGTTCCGAGTAGATGAGCGCACCCTTGTCTGCGCCCTTGTCGACAATGTCGACAATGTGCGTCTTGCCAAGGACCGTTCCCTCTTTCGGAAGAGGGGCATGCAAGGTCAGGCTTTGCTCACCATGAAGGATTTTCTGCCAGGTCAGTCCCGTGTCAGGCTCCATCGCCCAGAAGCCCGGATAGGCCAACACATTGACCATCGCAGGCAGGGGGGCAAATCCCTCCGACCTTTCATACACGGCCTTAAGGTCGGCCGGCGCCAAAGGGTCGGCTCCAAGCCCGACGCCAAGCGCAAAGAGGGTGCAGTCCTTTGCGGTGTAGCTGTGCTCAACCACCGGAAACTCTCGCGCCATCAAGGCGTCCCTGTCGATCATTCGGCAGAACCTTCCACGTTTTTCACCAAGCTCATCCCGAGGAGTACTGCTTGCGCAACACCCGCCGCAGGATCTTGCCCGACGCGGCCTTCGGAATGGCCTCAACGACCTCCAGCGCCTGCACGATCTTGTATCGGGCAAGCCGCCCGGCGAGGTGTTCCTGCACGGTCGTCAAATCCAACGCAGCGCCTTTTGGGGTCACAATCAGCGCCATCGGCACTTCGCCCTTTTCCTGATCCGGAATGCCGAAGACAGCGGCTTCAAGGATATCGGGATGTGCGATCAGGGCCGCTTCCACTTCAGCCGGCGCGACGGGAAATCCCTTGACCTTGATCATCTCTTTCAGCCGGTCGACGATCCGCAGATGCCCGTCAGCATCGACGGTCGCTATATCGCCAGTGCGAAGCCAGCCGCCTTCGGCGATCGTCTCAGCCGTGGCCCCCGGATCGTTCAGATAACCCTTCATCACTGATGGGCCTTTGATCCACAATTCGCCGGGCTGATCAGGACCAAGATCATCCTGCGTGTCCGGATCGACGATCCTGCACGATGTATTGGCAACCGGCGTGCCGAGTGTGTCCGGTTTGGCTCCGCCTTTCAGGTGAGAATGGCTGACACCGCTGACCTCGGTCATGCCAAAGCCCTGAAGGAACGAGCAGCCGAGCCTATTGCGAATGCTGTCGCCGATCTCGTGTGACAGTGGCGCTGCGCCGCAGCCAATTTCCTTCACGGCAGACAAATCGAAACGATCGACGAGCGGGTTCTTTGCAAGCGCGATGGCAATCGGCGGAACCACCCAGAGGCGCTGTGCGCCGCTGTCTTGCGCGACCTGCAGATATTTTTCCAGGTCAAATCGCTGCATCAGATGCTGATGCGCGCCGGAAGCAGGATAGACCATCTGGCATAGCACCAATCCGAAGATATGGAAGAAAGGAAGGAAGCAAGGGGCTGTATCGTCGGGTCCGATACCGCGCGCCTGACACCATTGGGCGGCGTTGGCGACAATATTGCGGTGTGTCAGCATCACGCCCTTCGGCAACCCGGTGGTGCCGGACGAAAACGCAATGACCGCGATATCCTCACGCAGATCAACCGGAACCTGATGGTCAAGGGGCGGTCCGATTACCTCGGTCATAGCCAAGACACCCGTTTCGGCGGCTCCGATCGCCACGATCTGTTGAACGTCGGTGCCTTGTACTGCCTGTTGCGCGTTTTCCATGAAAGCGTCGTCGACAAAAATCATGCGCGCGCAGGATTGTTTGAGCTGATAGGCCAGTTCCTCCGGGGTGTAGGAAGGATTGGCCATGGTCAGCGTTCCGCCTGCCATCGCCACCGCGTGGAAAAGCACGAAAAAGTCTATGGAATTGGGCGCCATAACGGCGACGACATCACCCTTTTTCAGGCCAAGCGCGACCAGCCCGCCGGCAAGAGCGCGTATGTCGCGCATGGCCTCGCAGCCAGTGATCTCCCGCCCGGTGTTGACTTCTGTGAAGACCGGTCTGTCCTCACGCAGCGCAAGGCCCTGGAAGACCCATTCGGTTATGGACATCTCAGGGATATCAAGCGTGGACGGACTGCTGAAAACTCTGTGTTTTTCCATCTTTAGCGCTTACTTGAAGTTGAAAGCCGGCGGCGTCTTTGATGCAAACCGGCCGATCGCATCCAAATGGTATTCGCTGGTCAGGCATTTGGCCTGGGCATCAGCCTCCATTTTGAGAATGGTGTCGCTGTCGGCCTGCATCGCATGGGCCATGATTTCCTTGGTCAAGGCATAGGCAGTCGGCGAGACATTCTCCATCATCGCGGCAATTTCCTTGGCCCGAGGCAGGAGCTTTTCTGCAGGCAGGACCTCCATGCACAAGCCGAGCCGCAGGGCCTCCTGGGCATCGACCGTCCGCGCCGTGAAAAACATCTCGCGCGCCCGTTGCTGTCCGACGACCCGGGGCAGGGACCACATCAGGTTGCAATCCGGCACCGCGCCGACTTTTGTAAAAGAGGCTGAGAACAGCGCGCGATCGGACGCCAGAACGATGTCGCCGCAAAGGGCAAGGCCGAGCCCGGCACCGAAGGCCGGGCCATCTACGGCTACGATCACCGGAACGGGCAGGTCGCGCAGTTTCTTGAACCAGACATGCAGTTCCAGCATGCGGTTCCGCATGTCCTCGGCTGTGTTTTTGTGGCCAGAACGGTGCCGCTCAAGCATTGCCTTCAGATCGCCGCCGGCACAAAAGACACCGTCCGATCCGGTAAAAATCAATGCGCGCAGGTCAGTGGCCTCTGTCAAGGTCTGCAGAGCGTCGCTCAGGCCCGATTTGATCTCGTCCGAAAAGGCGTTGCGGGTATCGGGCCTTGCCATTTCCAAAAGCGCAATGCCGTCGCTGCGCGTCAGGCGAACCGGATCACTCATCTGTTGTCTCCGAAATCTTTGCCCGAATTTTCTGTTTGTCGATCTTGTTTGTGTGGCTGAGTGGAAGGGGGCCATCCCATATGCGGATTGATTTGGGCACCTTGTATCCGGCGATTTTGCCGCGACAATAGGCAATCAGATCGTCCCCGGTGACCCGTGCGCCGTCATGCAGGGCCACGACGGCAACCACCATTTCTCCCCATTTGTCGTGAGGCAGGCCAAGAACTGCCGCAGAGGCCACGTCGGGATGTTTTGACAGGCAGTTCTCGGTCTCGATCGGATAAACGTTCTCACCGCCGGTGATGATCATCTCCTTGGTGCGGCCAACCAGATAGATATACCCGTCTTCGTCCTCATAGCCTGCGTCGCCGGTATGATAGAAACCGCCGCGCATCGCTTCGCCGGTCTCTTCGGGCTTGTTCCAGTAACCGTTCATGATCTGCGGGCCCCGCACGGTCAGTTCGCCCGTCTCTCCCTGTTTCACCGGCTTATCGTTTTCGTCGACGATCCTCAGATCGGTTGTGTGGATCGGACGGCCGACCGAGGCGAGTTTCGGGATTACGCCATCAATGGGTTCATGATCCTCCGGGCGCAGGACGCACAGGTTCGGTGCCGCCTCCGTCATGCCGTAACCCTGGCAAAAGGTAACATCCGGGATTTGTTCCAGGCATTGGCTGATAACGCCGATGGGCATTGGCGCCGCGCCATAGGTCAGGCAGCGAAGCGACGAGAAATCAAATGTGGGAAAGGTCGGATGATCGAGGATCATGCGCAACATTGTCGGCACCATGGTCATTGTGGTGACCTTTTGGTCCTGGATCAGGCGCATGGTCTCCTCGACCTCGAATTTCGCCTGAATGATCTTGGTCGTGCCGTAGACGATCGATGTGAAGACACGGCTGCCGGTGCCCAGATGAAACATCGGCCCCGACAGCAGGAGCACATCGTCCGAACGGTACTTGTAGAGCGGCCCGGTGCCGGTGGCGTTCGCCTGCATATTGGAATGGGACAGCATGACGCCTTTCGGCTGACCCGTCGTGCCGGATGTATAAAACAGGATCATCGTATCGTCGGAGGCTGACGCCAGATCGTCGAAAGCATCCGCAGCGACGTTTCCGGCCTGTGCGATGAGATCATCATAGTTCAGTGTGTCCGGCGGCAGAACCGGGGCAGGGGCATCCCAATCGGCAAAGATAAGCGTCTCCAGTGACGGGCAACGTTCCATCAATGCAGCCGCCTGCTCCTGAAAATGCCGGTCAACAATCAGGATTTGCGGCGTGCAATCATCGATCGTTTCAGCCATCTCGTCCTCAGAAAGCCGGTAATTGATCGGAACACAGAGCGCCCCGATCATGCTGGGCACCAGATACATCTCGACGAGCCAGTGCGAATTCATGCCCAGAAATGCGACCCGGTCGCCGGGGCCGACGCCAAGATCCTGCAGCGCCTTGGCCGCGCCGTGCATGCGAGCGCTGAACTGCGCCCAGCTATGGGCACGTCCCTCGAAATAGGTCGCCATCTTGTCCGGTGTGTGAAAGGCGTATTTCCGCACCAGGTCCGGAAGACGTATCATCGGCTGCCTCCAAGGATCGAACGCCCTATGATTTCACGCATGATTTCGCCGGTGCCCCCTGCGATTCGGCCCACGCGCGCATCGGCCCATGCTCGCGCTATGGGATATTCCCACATATATCCATAGCCGCCATGCAATTGCAGCAGGTCGTCCAACCGCTGGCACAACATCTCGGAGGTCAGCATCTTGCCCATGGCTGCATCGACCGAATCGAGTTCTCCGGCAAGATGCATCTCCAGGCATTTGTCGACAAAGACGCGCAGCATCACGGCTTCCGCCTTGACCTCTGCCAGTTTGAAGCGCGTATTCTGGAAGTCGGCGATCGTCCTGCCAAATGCCTTTCGCTCCCTGACATGCTCGATTGTCCATTCAAGCGCGGCCTCAAGGTTGGCAACCGCCCGCACGCACTGCAGCAGGCGTTCCTGCGGCAGTTGCTCCATCATCTGGTAAAAGCCGCGGCCGTCCTGCCCAAGCAGATTTGTGATCGGCACACGAACGTTGTCAAAAAACAACTCGGCGGTATCCTGCGCCTTCCAGCCGACTTTTTCGAGCAGCTTATTGCCCTTGCGGAAGCCGGGCGTGTCGGACGGGACAAGGATCAAGGATGTGCCCTTTGCACCTTCAGCCGGGTCGGTCTTGCATGCCAGAACGATCAGATCGCAGTTGCCGCCATTGGTGATGAAGACCTTCTGGCCATTGATTACGAAGTCGTCCCCATCGCGAATGGCGGTCGTCTTGATGCCTTGTACGTCCGAGCCTGCGCCCGGCTCCGTCATGCCCAGAGCTCCGATCGCCTCCCCGCGTGCCATCTTTGGCAGCCATTCCTTTTTGAGCTCCTCCGTACCGTAATAAAGAAGGTAGGGCGCCACGATATCGGAATGCAGACTGAAACCCGGCCCCATGGCCCCGGCGCGGGCGAGTTCCTCCATGACAACCATGGAAAACAGGAAATCGGCTCCCGCGCCGCCATACTCTTCGGGCATGGCCGCGCACAGCAGTCCGTTCTCACCCGCCTTGAGCCAGGCCTGTCGGCTAACGCGACCGTCCTTTTCCCATTGATCGTGGTAGGGTCTGATTTCTTCTTCAACAAAACGGCGAACCTGGTCGCGGAACATCTCATGCTCGTCGCTGAATACGGTGCGTTTGAACATTCCGCCATCCTCCCTGGGGTCCTGTGCGTTGATCCCTCTTTACATTTTTCTATTTAGCTTGCAAATAATAATCAAGCTAATTAAAATTCAGCACGAGATCTTTTGGAGGAATTGCATATGCTTGATGGCAAGGTCGTGATTGTAACCGGTGCCGGACGCGGCATTGGACGCGATATCGCGCTGATGATGGCATCTCATGGCGGCCGTGTCATCGTGAATGATCTCGGTGGCAGCGCGGAGGGCGATGGCGCCGATGCCGTGCCGGCAGAGGACGTCGTGTCTGAAATCAAGGCCAACGGCGGCGTGGCTATCGCGAATTTCGGAAATGTGGCGAGCCCGGCTGATGCACGGGGAATGTATGAACAGGCGATGGATGTTTTCGGCGCCATAGATGTGGTGGTGAACAATGCCGGTATCCTGCGCGACGCCATCTTTCACAAGATGAGCGAAGTGCAGTGGGACGCGGTGATCGACGTTCACCTGAAGGGCAGTTTCAACGTCGCCAAGGCCGTCGCGCCGCAGTTCCGGTCGCAGGAATCGGGCTGTTTCGTCAACTTTACTTCGACGTCCGGTCTTATCGGAAATTACGGGCAGGCGAATTACTCGGCAGCCAAGATGGGGATTGTCGGCCTTTCCAAGTCGATTGCCCTGGATATGTCCCGGTTCAATGTGCGTTCGAATTGCATTGCACCCTTTGCATGGTCGCGCCTGATCGGAACAATTCCTGCCAGTACAGAAGCCGAGAAAGCACGGGTCGAGCGTATCAAGGAAATGACGCCGGCCAAGATCGCTCCCCTTTGCGTGGCGCTCGCGGCGCCGGATTGTGATGTAACGGGACAGATTTTCTGCATTCGCAACAACGAGATTTTCCTGATGAGTCAGCCGCGTCCCATCCGTTCTGTGCATCGCGGCGAAGGCTGGACGCCTGAAAGTGTACGAGACCATGCGATCCCGGCATTAAAGCAGGATTTTTATGATCTTGACCGGTCCGGTGACATCTTTACCTGGGATCCGATTTGAGCGCGCCGGCACAACACCAACTTGCCATCATGCAGGATAATTCCGTAAACCGTTCCAAGTCTTCCGACGTACAAACGGATTCATCCAGCATGGCAAAACAATCTTCGCTAACCGACGACCAGAAGCCGGTATTCCAGGAAATAGCGCGGTTTCGCGGGATTATATTTGACGCAAAACTGAAACCCTACGATATCACGATGAGCCAAGGCTGGGTGCTTGTGCATCTTTGGTACAAGGACGGGCAGCGGCAGTCCGAACTCGCCGACTGCATGGATGTTGCGACGGTCACAGTCTCAAAATTGATCGATCGGCTTGAAGCCCATGGTTTTGTCGAGCGTCGCGCGGACAAGGGGGACCGCCGCTCGAACCGGGTTTTCGCCACAAAACGTGGACGGGAAATCGTGAAGATCATGACGCGAATCGTCTTTGAGGTCGATGACATTGCCAATCAGGGCATTACGGAAGAGGAGTTGGCGAGTACGTTGAAAGTGCTGAGTCGAATGCGGGACAATCTGAAATACAAAATCGCATCCGGCTAGTTTTTGACGCTGCTTGGCCGTACGGGTATTTGGCCAAAGACATTCAACACGGTGAAGGGCCGCTGAGCGGTCTGAGGATAATCGAGTTTGCCGGTATCGGTCCCGGTCCGTTCGCGGCCATGATGCTATCGGACATGGGGGCCGACGTCATTCGCATCGACCGTTTAAACGCCGGCGAAACGCATCCAAACGACTTCACACTGCGGGGCCGGCAATCGGTTGCGATGAACCTTAAAATGCCGGCAGCAGTGGAAAGCGCCTTGAAGCTGATCGAAACCGCGGACGGGTTGATCGAAGGCTTTCGCCCGGGTGTGATGGAGCGTCTGGGGCTGGGACCCGAGATCTGTCATGCCATCAACCCACGTCTCGTTTATGGCCGCATGACGGGCTGGGGACAGGCCGGGCCTCTGGCGCAAGCTGCCGGACATGATCTCAACTACATTTCGTTGACGGGCGGGCTTTGGGCGACCGGCGAGGCGGATCGTTCACCGACCTTTGCAATGAACCTTCTGGGCGATTATGGCGGTGGCGGAATGTACCTGGCTTTCGGCATGGTCTCCGGCCTCCTGCAAGCACAACGCACCGGGCAGGGCGACATTGTCGATGCAGCGATCTGCGACGGCGTCAACAGTCTCATGACTTTCATTCATTCGCGCCGCGCCATGGGCATGTGGCGGGACGAGCGTGCTGCAAATCCTCTTGATGGCGGCAGACCCTGGTACGGTGTCTATGAATGCGCCGACGGCAATTGGATCAGCATTGGGGCGATTGAACCCCAGTTCTGGGCATGTCTGTTACAGAAGCTCGGCCTTGATTCCAGCGCGATCGGGGATCGTCAGGACCCGAACAACTGGCCGAGTATCCGGAAAACCCTGGAGGAGAGGTTCCTCAGTCAGCCACGCGATCACTGGGATGCGCTTCTTTCGGGCACCGATGCCTGTTTTGCGCCGGTTCTGAGCCCGGCGGAGGCACGCGAATACCCGCATCTTGCCGCAAGGACAGCATTTGCGGAGAAGGGTGCTGCGCAACCGATGCCGGCACCACGTTTTTCCCGCGCCGGAGCAAAATCGCCGCAATCACCACGCGATGCGGGAGCCGACACTTTGGCCGTCTTGACTGAAGCCGGCTTTACCGACACGCAAATCGCCAATCTCATCGACCAAGGGGCTATCGCCCAAGCAAACACCAAGGAAAACACCAAGTGACCCTTCCGAAAGCTCTACAAGGTCTGCGCCTGCCATTGATCGGCGCTCCTCTCTTCATCATTTCGCGTCCTGAGCTGGTGATCGCACAATGCAAGGCCGGGATCGTTGGATGCTTTCCCGCGCTCAACGCGCGTGAAAAGGACGGCCAGAGCCTCGACGAGTGGCTGACCAGGATCAGGGAGGAACTTGACCGCCATAACCAGGCCAATCCAGATCGGCCGGCTGCGCCCTTTGCGGTGAACCAGATCGTTCATCGCTCCAATGCACGGCTCGAGAGCGACGTGGAGATATGTGCAAGGCATGAAGTTCCGATTTGGGTCACTTCGCTTGGCGCACGGCCGGAGGTCTATGATGCGGCCCATTCGGGCGGCGGCGTTGTCCTTCATGATGTGATCAACAACAAGTTTGCCAAGAAGGCCATCGAGAAGGGCGCAGACGGCCTTGTGGCGGTCGCGGCAGGGGCGGGTGGGCACGCCGGTGCACAGTCGCCCCTGGCGCTGATCCAGGAAATCAGAAGCTGGTTTGACGGCCCGCTATATCTGTCGGGTGCCATCGCCAGGGGCGAATCGATTCTTGCGGCGCTGGCGATGGGGGCTGATGGCGGCTATGCGGGCACAGCATTTATCGCCACTGAGGAGGCCCATGCGGTCGAGGGCTACAAGCGCATGATTGCCGAACACAGTGCAGAGGACATCGTCTATACGAACCTGTTTACCGGCGTGCATGGGAATTATCTCAAGCCCTCCATTGCCGCTGCCGGAATGGATCCGGAAAATCTCGAATTCTCCGATCCATCCAAAATGAACTTCGCCGAGGACCGCAAAAAGCCGAAAAGCTGGAAGGAGATATGGGGCTCGGGACAGGGGATCGGTGCGATCGACAAGGTGGTTTCGACCGCAGAGCTGGTCGACCGGTTTGAGCGCGAATTCAATGAGGCGCGGGCGCGATTGAACAGGAAGCTTGAAGCCTATTGAGGTTGCGACAGAGAGCGACACATTTCAGCGAAATAGATTGCTAGATAATTATTATCATGCTACCTAATATGACTTAAGATGTGACCGTCACAACGACGAACCGCATTGGGAGGAGCGAATATGAAACGCATACTGAAAGTGGCGGCGCTTGCCGCATCCATGTCGGCAATCGGCCTCGCGGCTTCAGCCGAAACAGTTTTGATCGCCAATGACCCCGGCCCGAACCGCGGCGTCCGGTCTGTCGCGGTGAATTACCTGTCGGATGAGATTGCGAAGCGTTCAGGCGACACCGTCAAGATTCAGAACAACTGGGGCGGTGCCCTGTTCAAAACGACCGCCGCGCTGGAATCCCTCGGAACCGGTGTTGCCGACTTGGGCGTTGTCGTCGGTGCCTACGCCCAGTCCGAATTGCCGGAACTGAATATCGGTGCCTTGGTCATGCCGCAAGCAGGACCCTGGGTAATGATGAAGTCGCTGCACGAACTCTTCACGACAAATGAGACGATCAAGCAGCGTTTGGCCGACAAGAACATTGTTTACATTAACCACTACGCCCTGCCTCCCGCACTGGTGGGTTGTCAGGGAAAAGGTATTGCCAGCGCGAAAGATGCTGATGGTGTCAAGATGAGTGACACAGGCGGGATGAGTGGCCTCTTCAAGGATCTGGGCGGCAATATGGTTCGCATGCCGGTCTATGAAGTCTATCAGGCAATGGAAACCGGATTGATCGATTGTACCGTCACCTACTCATATTTTGCGGTGGCAACCAAGCTGGATGAGCTTCTGACCTCCGTCACACCGATGGACTTTGCGGCCGTGACGGTCGTGATCACAGTAATGAACAAGGACTCCTTCGACAGCCTGAGCGCAGAGCAGCAGGCCGCCATTCTTGAAACGGGCGAGCATATGGCGGACTACTACGGAGAAGCGCTTGCGGCCGCCGACAAGTCTGCAATGGACAAGATGACAACCCGGGAAACCCCGGTCGTCATCAATGCCTTTAGCGAAGAGGACTATGACGCCTTTCGTGAAGCAAGCAAAACGGTGACGGGCAAGTGGCTGGCCGATGCCGAAGCGACCGGACTTGACGGTCAGGCCACGCTCGATGAGTTTCTTGGCCTGCAGGCAAAGTGGAAAGCGGTTGCTGAAACCGAAGGATTGCCCTGGGAGCGCAACTGAGTGATACCGGTTCGGCCGCACAGGTGAATGTGCGGCCGGATGTTTCCTGGGATTTGTGATCATGATCAAACGCATAGAGCATGTGCTCGACACGCTCGGAGCCCTGGCAATCATTGCTCTGTGCCTCCTGATCGTATTTTCCGTTGTTGGCCGTGAGCTTATCGGCTCCGGTGTTCCTGACAGTATTATCCTGGTGCGCGAGTTAATGGTTCCAGCTATTTTATTCCCGTTGAGTACGGCGACGGCGAGACGCGCCCACATATCGATTGAAGTCATCGCAAATCACTTTCCCGCCAGTCTGAACAGATGGGTTGCGGTACTGGCTGCAATCGTCGGAATGGTGATTGTGGGAACCCTGATAGCGGCATCCTGGGTCCAGCTTGCCAAAACTTTCTCGGAGGCCTCCCACTATGGAGGTGATTTCGCGATCCCCAAATGGCCTTCGCGTGCCGCTTATTTTGTGGCGTTCCTGTTTGTCGGGCTGCGTTTGATTCAGATCTTCTGGGTTGATTTGCGCGCAGCCATCCGCGGCCAAGACGCGCCGGCGACGTTGTAGCGGGAGAACGGGCAATGGATGTCACGCTAATCGGCTACCTCGCCTGCGTTGCGGTCATACTCCTGTTGGCCGTTCGCGTTCCAATTGCATTTGCGATTGGCGGCGTTGCGGTGACCGCACTTTTTCTGGTCTTCTCGATGCGCACCGGCACGTTCATGCCCGAAAGAGCGTTTTTTCGCACGCTCTCGATCGCGTTTTCCAGCAGCTTCGAACTGATTCACTCATACAACCTGTCAATGATTCCGCTTTTCATAGCGCTTGGTCACGTTGCGTCCATTACCGGGATCACGACCGGAATATATGAAGCCGCAAGGGTGTGGCTGGTGCGGTTGCCTGGTGGAATTGCCATTGCATCAATCGCCGGTTGTGGCGGGTTTTCCGCCATTTCCGGCTCGTCTCTGGCCTGTGCCTCAACAATGGGGAAGATATGCACGCCTGAGATGCTGAAGATGAAATATGACGAACGGCTTGCGACGGCCAGTGTTGCGGCCGGCGGAACCCTCGGTTCTCTCATACCGCCTTCGATCCTTTTCATCGTCTATGGCATCTTCACGGAAACCTCAATCGGACAGCTCTTTCTGGCCGGTTTCCTGCCTGGGCTTTTGTCCCTGATCGGGTATGCGCTCGTGGTCTGGATTTGGGTGAAGAGATCGCCTGAAATCGCGCCGGCCTCAACGGATACTTTTACAAGACAAGATCGCCTGAACGTCATGTGGGGCGTGTGGCCGGCGTTTGTGCTCTTCCTCATCGTCATCGGCGGTATCTATGGCGGAGTGTTCACGGCAACCGAAGCTGCCGCGATCTCCCTGTTTTTTGCTGTTGTTCTCGGCATCTGGCGTGGCAGTATCAAATTCAGCCAGATCGTTCCCCTTATCCGTGATGTGACAGTAACGACCGGGGCAATTTTCTTCATTGCGGCCTGTGCGAAGATTTTTGTCACGCTCATTGCATTGACCGGTCTGTCCAACAGCATGCTGACCGGCCTTGAGGCAGCCAATATCGAGGGATGGCAGTTCATCGTGATGGTGTGCCTGATCTACCTCGTACTCGGCATGTTCCTGGATCCGGTCGGCATCATGATATTGACGCTGCCGCTGATGATCCCGATGGTTGAAAGCTACGGCTACAATCTCATCTGGTTCGGCGTTATCATCGTGAAACTCCTTGAGATCGGTCTGATTACGCCACCGGTCGGGCTGAACGTCTTTGTTTTGGCGGCAGCGATCGAGGGCAAAGTTCAGATCGGCAGGATTTTTGCCGGAATCTGGCGCTTTTTGGTTAGCGATATCATCGTTCTGGCCCTGCTGGTTGCCTTCCCGATCATTTCTTTGATTATTCCGCTATCGATGTAGCGCGGCCGGCCCGCCCTGAGATCTATGTGGAATGCCTGACAACCAATGACGGTTCGATGGATACATGGCTGCCGCTGCCGGAACCTGCCGTTCCTGCCAGTAGTGCGGCAATCAACCGGCCTGCGCCTTCGCCGATAGCGTAGCCTTTTGGATCTATTGTCGTAATGTCGGGAAGGGAGAACGCGCCGACATCAAAGGCTCCAAAGCCGGCGACCGCGATATCATCAGGAATACGCATGCCGCTGCGCTGGAACTCCGTCATTGCACCAAAAGCAGCTGAATCGGCCACGCACATAATAGCGTCCGTATCTGGAAACCGTTCCAGCAAAAGCTGGGCGCCCCTCGCGCCCTGGGCCATGCCGACCGGTGGCGGGCCAACCGATATGATGCGGTCGTGCGGCAGGCCGTGTTCTCGCAGGCGCTCTGTGAACCCGCGCTGGCGATCCGTTCCCCTTGTGTCGGTTTGTGTATGCCCGCCGATAAACCCGATCCTCTTGTAGCCGCGTTCGACAAGGTGGTCCGCCACCATCGAACCTGCTGCTGCCCCTGAATATCCGACCGAGTATCCAACAGGATTATGCGGCTCATCCCAGCATTCGACGACCGGTATGCCGGACCTCTTCAGACGTGAACGCGTTTTATCGGTGTGGGTGCTGCCGGTAACGACCATCGCTTCGGGCTTTCGGCGCAGCAACTGCTTGATGATCTGCTCTTCCTGATCGATGTGGTAGTTCGTGTAGCCGAGCAGGGCCTCAAGGCCGCTTTCCGCCAGGCTGTCGGTCAGGCCGCGGACCGTGTCGGCAAAGTTCGAGTTGTTGATGGAGGGAACCGTGACAGCGACAAAGCCGGTGCGCTTGGTACGCAGTTCGGATGCGCTTTTGTCGAAAATATAACCCATCTCATCGGCGATCCTCAAAATCTCCGAACGGCGCTTTTCATTGACCGAGGCGTCCTGCTTGAACGCACGCGAAACCGTCATCGTCGAAACGCCGGCCGCTTTCGCCACATCGGACATGCGCGGTTGGGTTGGTTTGCTTCTCATTCTCTGGCTCGCTTAATCCGCTTTCAAAGGACGTCTGGTTGTATCGCCAAACACGATTTTGGCCGGCAGGCGAAGAGACAGGTCGGTCTTGATCCCGTTGATACGGGCGATCAGGTTTCTGGCGCCGCGTGCGCCCATCTCGCGCCTGGGTGTGATCACTGTGGTGAGCTTTTTGGACAGAACGCCGTTGATGGACAGGTTGTTGAAGCCGACAATGCCGATGTCCTCGGGAACGCTCAGGCCCAGTTCCTCGCAGGCGACAAGGCCTGCGAAGGCGAAGTGGTCGGAAAGAAAGAACACGATGTCCGGCCGATCTTGCGTGTCTCGGGCGACGGACATCAGGCCATCGTAACCGCTGCGGTACCCGTCACCGGTCCCATGTCGGGCAGTGCGCACTTCACCGAACCCTGCATCTGAAAATGCAGTACGGATGCCGAGCAGCCGTTTTTCGGCCCGCAGGTCGTGACCGGGCTCAAATCCGACATATGCGGGCTTGCGATATCCAAGCGCGATCATTTCCTTTGCAACCTGCCGCCCTGCTTCGACATGATCGATGCCGACGCTGATATCAATCGGGTCGTCATTGTACTCCCAGGTCTCAAGGGTCGGGATGAGATCGCGCCTCAGGATGCGGCGGACCTTGTCGTCATGATCGGTACCGGTCAGCACGAGAGCGGCCGGTCGCCAAGGCCGCACAGTGTTGACCCAGTTCAATTCGCGCTCCCGGTCGTATTCGGTGGTCGTGACGATTGTGGTCAAGCCCGCGCTTTCCAGAGCCGGGCGCATGCCGTCCAGCATCTCTGCGAAAACATCGTTGAACAGTGTTGGAAACGAAATTCCGACAAGGCTTGATTGGACCCCGACAAGCGATCTTGCATTCAGATTGGGTTGATACCGGAGCCGCTCGGCGATGTCGAATATTTCAGCCCGCTTTCCCTCCGATACACCTTCCACACCACGCAGTGCCCGGGAGACTGTCATGATGGAAACGTTTGCCTCGCGGGCGACGTCGTCAATTTTCACCGTCTTTCCAGTGCGTTGTCGTCGTTTCATTCGAGGTTTCCGGCTTACGTTAGCGCTAACGTAGTTTCCCTTTTCATCGCCTTTTCAGTCACCGCACTCCTATGGCAGTGTTATCGATAACATGATGCTGCCGCGTTTGGGAGGGGGTATGCCTCAGATAGTCTTCGACAAAGTCGAGAAGCACTTCGGGACCCTGCAGGTTCTGCCGCCGCTTGATTTGTCCCTTGATGACGGCGAGTTCACAGTGCTTGTCGGCCCGTCCGGATGCGGCAAATCCACGACGCTGAGAATTCTTGCAGGGCTGGAAACCCTTTCGGCTGGGGAGATCTATTTTGACGGCAGCCCCATAAGCAATCTTGAGCCCAAGGATCGCGATATCGCGATGGTGTTTCAGGATTATGCACTCTACCCGCACATGAATATCGCCAGGAACATGTCCTTTGCCCTGCGGCTGCAGCGCGTGGCGAAAGCGGAAATTGACACAAAGGTGCAGAAGGTGGCGGAGATGCTCAACATCGCCCATCTCCTGCACCGCAAGCCGGCTGAGCTTTCGGGCGGGCAGCGCCAGCGCGTGGCCATGGGGCGGGCTCTTGTACGGGACGCCGGGACGTTCCTTTTCGACGAACCGTTGTCCAATCTTGATGCCAAGCTGCGCGCGAAGATGCGCACGGAGCTGGCGGAAATGCGCGATTCGATCGACAAGAACATGGTCTATGTCACCCATGATCAAGTCGAGGCGATGACGCTCGGTGACCGTATTGTGGTGATGAACAACGGCGTTATCCAGCAACAGGGCACGCCGGAGGAACTGTTCAAACAGCCCGTCAACAAGTTCGTCGCCGGCTTTATCGGCAGCCCCACAATGAATTTTCTGAATGGAGAACTGGCGTCGGAGGATGGACGCCTGGCCGTCAGGGGAGATGGGTTCAACCTGCCGCTTGGCGATGCCCTTGCCAGCCGTGCCGAAAAACATGGCGACAAACCGGTGATCGTCGGTGTCAGGCCGTCCTCTTTCGAGGTCGGATTGAACGGAGAGGCGCCCATGCAATTGCACGTCGCGGTGTCGGAATATCTCGGCTCCACCTCTGTTCTGGTGACCCATTGCGGTGACGCCGAACTGCTTGTGGAAACACCCAGCGACTCGCCCATCAAGGCAGGCATAAAAGCCGATTTCCACGTGAAGACAGACGAGATCATGCTCTTCGACCGGCACAGTGAAGAGCGCATCTGAAGACCACAGCTAAAGGGAGGAACAGACATGTTGTCTAAGCTGAAAACCATTGCAGGGGCCGCATTGGGCTCTGCGCTTTTGGTGAGCACCGCGCTTGCCAATCCGTACAAGGACTATGAAGGCACCACGCTTATCGTGAATTTCCCGGCGCATCCCCACTACGATGCGGTGATGCGGATCCTGCCGGAATTCACAAAGGAAACGGGCATTGAGGTCGAGGTGGATCAACTGCCC
Source organism: Hoeflea prorocentri (assembly GCF_027944115.1). Classification (NCBI taxonomy): domain Bacteria; kingdom Pseudomonadati; phylum Pseudomonadota; class Alphaproteobacteria; order Hyphomicrobiales; family Rhizobiaceae; genus Hoeflea; species Hoeflea prorocentri. The sequence continues at coordinate 639,986 of NZ_JAPJZI010000001.1, forward strand.
TATCTGAAAATGCGCGAACGTCAGACGCTGGAACTTGCACAGGATGAGGGTGACTACGACCTGATCGCCTATGTGGTCTTCTCCAAGGCGGATTACGTGTTCGCGGATCAGTTGGAGAACCTTGCCAGATACTTCATGAACCCGAAGCTGGCCGACCCGGGCTATGACTCCAACGATCTCATCGACGGCTATGTCTACAATATCGGATTTGCCGGCGGCGATAAGGGTTATCTGGAAGGCAAGACCGGATCGCTTTTCGGAATCCCTTACGGTTCGGAAACATCGATCTTGGGATACCGGAAAGACATCTTCGAAAAACACGGTCTCAAAGTGCCGGAAACCTATGACGAGATGCTGGAACTTGCCTGCAAGATCCCGGAACTCGAGCCCGGCATGGGCGGTGTTGCATCCCGCGCCGCGTCCGGTCACCATGCCGCGCATGCCTTCCTGCTGCATCTTGCGCCGCTCGGTGGGCGTGTTTTCGACGACCAGTGGAAACCGATCGTCAACAATGAAGCCGGAGTCCAGGCTGCCGAAGCGCTGAAAAAGATCGTCGATTGCGGTCCCGAAGGTGCATCTTCCTTCGGTTTCGGCGAAGCGCTTGGCGCATTCCTCAATGGCGATACGGCAATGTTCCTCGACACCACAGTTGTTGCGGGTCAGATCGACGATCCCAACAAATCGCAGGTTGTCGGCAAGGTCGACTGGGCGCTGCATCCGATGGGCGTTCGCCGTGGCTCGCAGACAGGCGGATTCGGCATTGGCATTCCGAAGAATGCCGAGAACAAGGAAGCCGCCTTCCTGCTGATGCAGTGGCTGACCTCCAAGAAGGGCGACAAGCTGGTTGCGCTTGCCGGCGGCAACCCTTCGCGCTTTTCCACGCATGCCGACGCGGACGTGAACGCCAAATTCCCGCATATGGCGACCTTCGGCGAGGCGCTGAAACACGCCGATCCTGATTGGCGCCCGATCATTCCGGTCTGGGGCAAGATCAACGCCGACCTCGGCACCACCCTGTCGAAGGTTCTGACCGAGGATCTGGATGTTCAGGAAGCGCTGAACGGCGTGGCTGAGCGGACTGAGGCCGTGATGGATGAGGCCGGTTACTACACCTGGCAGTAACCCTCCCAAGCCGGTGCGGGCGTTTTTGACGCCCGCACCGACACAAACCAAGGCACCAAACAAGGAAACCCGGCAGCCATGAAGACGGCGGCGATCAACAGACTGGCACCTTATGTGTTCATTGCTCCTGCTGCAGTGACCATGCTGATCGCGCTGGTCTATCCGCTCGGATACATGATTTACGGCAGTTTCCGGTCCTGGGACCCCAGCCAGAAGCTCGGGGAAACCGAGTTCATAGGCCTCGGCAATTACATTCAGTTGGCGAACGATCCGGCCTTTCTGGAGAGCCTCGGCGTGACGTTGAAATTTGCCCTGGTGGTGGTTTCCATCGAGATGCTGCTTGGTGTCGGCCTGGCTTTGTTACTCGACCGCAGCATTCGGGGCATGTCCGTCCTGCGGACCCTTTTTATCCTACCGATGATGATTGCGCCCGTCGTGGTCGGACTGATGTGGCGGTACATGTACCATCCGACCGTCGGCACATTTAACCGGTCGCTCAAGGCCGTTGGTCTGGACGGTGTCGACTGGCTTGGCGAATATGCGCTCATGTCGGTGATCATTGCCGATATCTGGCAGTGGACACCGTTCATCTTCATCCTGAGCCTTGCTGCGCTTCAATCCCTGCCGCAATCGGCGCTTGAAGCCTCGCGTATCGATGGCGCATCGCCCTGGCAGCAGATCATCCACATCAAGCTGCCGCTGATGATGCCTGTTCTCATCGTGACCTGCCTGCTGCGACTGATCGATGCCTTCAAGGTGCTTGAAGTTATTCTGGTGATGACTGAGGGCGGCCCGGGGCTTTCGACCGAAATCATGGCGCTGCGGATCTCGCGTACGGCGACGGAGTTCCGTGAGCTGGGCGTTGCGGCGGCCATGTCGAATTATCTTTTAATGATGCTGATGCTTTTGACGGTCGGCATGTTTGCCTTCACCCGCTGGCAGGAACTGCGCGCCGCGCGCCAGCGCAAGATGATCGAAGAGGAGGCGTAGCCCATGTCTTCCGCGACCCATCAAAAACAGAACCCGGCCTTCTACGCGCTGCTTGTTCTGCTGGTTTTCATGGCGATCGGGCCGGTCCTGCTGATGCTGGCGAACTCATTCAAGCTTGATGTGGATATCATCTCCGGCGCGACCGGGCTGATCTTTCTGCCCACTATCCAGAATTACGAGACGGCTTTGTGCGACATCATCTGGTATGAGCCCGATCACCTTGATTTCTGCGCTCTGAAATTCGGCGGTTCATTCATCAACTCGATCATTATCGCGCTGTTTTCCACGGCGCTCACGCTGGTGATCGGATGCATGGCCGCCTATGCGCTGGTTCGTTTCCGTTTCATGGGGCGCGATACGGTATCGATCTCCACCCTGTTGGTGCGCATGGCCCCGCCGGCCGTTCTGCTGGTGCCGGTCTTCGGTCTTTGGAACAACGAGTTCTGCATCGACAAGAACACGATGGTCGGCGAATGGATCCGCGACACTTTCGGTGGCCGGGGCGATGTGTGCCTGGCGGGAACCCATTCCGGCATTATCATTATCTACGTCGCCATGAACCTGCCCTTCGTGATCTGGATTTTGCAGAGCTTTATCGTCCAGGTGCCGCGGCCGCTCGAAGAGGCGGCAAGGGTTGATGGCGCCGGACCGTTTCAGGTTTTTTTCCTGGTTGTTTTGCCGCTTATCAAACCAGGTCTGGCAGCGGCGGCCATCTTCACATTCCGGGTTGCGTGGAACGAATATCTGCTTGCCAGCGCGCTTTCAGACCGTGACACCAAAACGGTGCCGATCCTGATCGTCAACAACATGTCGGAATTCAATGTCGAGTGGGGTGTTATCATGGCCACTGGCATGTTGCTGGCGGTTCCGCCGATCATATTCACGCTGCTTGCATCACGACAGATCATCACCGGCATGACAGCCGGGGCGGTCAAGGGATAGCAGCATGTTTGAGTGGCTTGCCGCACCTCTTGACGCCACACGTGTGCACGATGTCGGCTTTCATCTGTCCTGGCATGCACGCCTGATGGTGATCGCCTGGGGCGTTCTGGTGCCTGTCGGCGTCCTTGCGGCCCGCTATTTCAAGATCCTGCCAGGCCAGCCCTGGCCGCAGGAAATGGATAACCGGACCTGGTGGAATGCCCATCGATTTTGTCAGTATTCAGCGGTCGGTCTGACAGCCGCAGCAATCGCGCTCATCAAGCTATCCCCTGATGTGAGCTGGGCATCGGGCATCCATTATCTGGCCGGCTGGGCCGTTGCCGCACTTGCCGCCGTTCAGGTCGGGGGAGGTATTTTTCGCGGCACCAAGGGTGGGCCGACAGAGCCTGCACCTGATGGATCCTGGCGGGGCGATCACTATGACATGACCAAGCGCCGGATCATCTTCGAATATACACACAAGACGCTCGGCTACGTGGCCATGCTTGTAGCCGCCGTCGCAATGATTTCCGGGTTGTGGCAGGCCAATGCGCCAAGATGGATGCCGCTGGCGATCGGTGCCTGGTGGGTATTTCTATTGGTTCTGGCTGTCCATTTGCAGCGATTGGGAATGTGTGTCGATACCTATCAGGCGCATTGGGGGACCGACAACATCCATCCGGGTAACAACCGGGAAAGGCCGATCGGGTTCCGTATCAGGCGCATGGAACATCCCCAGCCCGGGGATGAGGTTTCAAACTGAGAATAGGTTCGCTTCGGTGACGTGGTGATGAATGCGGCCGTCGAAGAACTCGGCCACGATTTCGCCCGTCACGTCGCGCGATTGGGATCGGGCCGGTGAGGAGAGGGCGCTGTCCATGGCTGCGCGGTCGGCATAGCTGATTGCCAGAATAAGCGGGAATTCGGGCGCGCCCTCATCACGCTCTTCGGAGAACATGACGCGGACTTCCAGCGCACCGGGAAACTGTTTCCACAGGGGAACCAACCGCTCCAGCACAGCGTCGCGAAAGGCCTGTGTCTGTCCGTCGTGAACCTGCCCTTCGAACAGGGCGTAGCGGGTTATCATGAGAATTGATCCTTGGTTGGGCCCTTGAAATATTCCATCACGGCGGCCTGATCCTCGCCGCCAAGGCCCGCTGCGGTCAGCATCTTGTGTATTTCCATACACAGCGCGGTCATGGGCATGGATGTCCCGGTCTGCATCGAGAGTTCTTGCGCAAAGGTGAGATCCTTGACCATGTTGTCGATGCGCCCGGTCCGGCGATAATCCCGTGTCGCGAAGCGGGGCATGTATTCCTGCAGCAGGGCGCTGTCGGCCCGTCCGCCCTTCAAGGCAACCGGAATTTTCTCAGCATCCACGCCGGCGTCGAGCGCCAGTTGCGTTGCTTCAGCCACCGCGAGGAAGCCGAGGCCGCACAGAACCTGATTGATGATCTTGGTGGTCTGGCCGGCACCGCTCGGGCCCATATGGGTGTAGTTCCTGGCGACGTGCTTCAGGCACTCATGCGCTTTTTCGACATCGGCTTCATCACCGCCGGCCATTAAAGTCAGTTCGCCGATCAATGCCTTTGGCGCGCCTCCGGACAGGGGAGAGTCGACCCAGGCGAGCCCTTTGGCTTTCGCCTGTTCAGAAAACCCGCGTGTACTTTCAGGGTCGATCGACGACATATCGATAAAAACCGTGCCGGGCTTTGAACCTTCCGCCGCGCCGCTTTCTCCGAAAGCTGCAAGCCCTACGATTTTGGCTGAGTTGAGGGAGAAGATCACAAAATCCGATCGGCTCGCCGCCTCGGCGGCCGTGGCGGATGCGTTGGCTCCCTTTTCGACAAGTTCGTCGACACGTGCCTGGTCCAGATCGAACACGTGAACCGTATTGCCGGTTTGCAGGAGGCGTGTCCCGATGGCGCCGCCCATTGCGCCGGCGCCTATCAATGCAACTGTGTTGGTCATGTTTTGTGTGCCTCCAGTTTTTTGCGGATATCGGAGACGATCGAATCCAGATCGCCACTGATATCGATGTCGACAAAGAGCTCGTCATGTGTTGGTGGTTCAAGCGCGTCGAATTGGCTGTCGAGTAACGACAGCGGCATGAAATGACCGGTGCGGGCTGCCATGCGCGTTTCAATCAGCTCTCGCGAGCCGTTGAGGAAAATGAAGCAGACATCGCCGCCGGCAGTCATTCTGATGATATCGCGATAGCCGCGTTTAAGCGCCGAGCAGCCGATGGCGACCGGCTCGGCATGATCCCTCATGGTTTCGCCGATTTGCATGAGCCATGGCAGGCGGTCTTCGTCGGTCAGCGGCTCACCTGCCGCCATCTTGTCAATGTTGCGTTGCGGGTGCAGTGCATCTCCGTCGATAAACGCCCATCCATATTGGGTGATGAGCGCCTCGCCAACACTTGTCTTGCCACATCCGGCAACACCCATAATGATGAATTTTCCGCTCACAGGGATGCCGTGATGCCGCCGTCAACGTAAATGGTCTGGCCGTTGACGAAGCTTGAGGCATCCGAGGCGAGGAAGATGCAGGCGCCCCGCAATTCTTCGACATCTCCCCAGCGTCCGGCCGGTGTGCGCTTTTCGAGCCAGGCGGAAAATTCGGCGTCTGCGACAAGGGCCGCATTGAGCGGGGTGTCGAAATAACCGGGTGCAATCGCATTGCATTGCAGTCCGTACTTTGCCCAGTCCGTCGCCATGCCCTTTGTCAGGTTTGCGACGGCACCCTTGGTGGCCGTGTACGGCGCAATAGACGGTCTTGCCAGGCTCGATTGCACCGACGCAATGTTGATGATCTTGCCTGCCTTGCGGTCAATCATATGACGGGCGGCCGCCTGGCCGACATGAAACACTGAGGCAATGTTGGTCTGCAGCAGTTTTTCGAATGCCGAAGCCTCAAACTCTTCCAGCGGTGCGCGGTGCTGCATGCCGGCATTGTTGACCAGGATGTCGATCGCACCGGATGATTTCTCATAGGTGTCGATAGCGGCGCGGACAGCATCATGATCCGTCACATCAAAGGCTAAGACGCTGCAATCATTGTCGAATTTTGATGTCGCATCTTTCAACTTTGTTTCGTCACGGCCATTCAGGATGACATGCGCCCCTGCTTCGGCAAGGCCTTTTGCCAGTGCGAAACCAATCCCCTGAGAAGAGCCGGTGATCAAGGCGGTGCGGCCCGACAGGTCAAACATTTTCATAAGAAGCTAATCCTTATTTTGCCCTCGACATTCAAAATTATGCGTATATGTTATCGATAACATTTTCAAGCCGTGGAGTGTGATTTCGTGTCCAAACCCGAAATTTTGCAGATGGGTCCATACCCGTCCTGGGACGAGGCCCCCCTGTCGGAGGCCTTTGTGTTGCATCGTTATTTTGAAGCTGAGGACAAGCCGGCGCTGCTGCGCGACCACGCCGCCGGTATTCGCGGCATCGCGACGCGCGGCGAGATCGGCGCCGATCGTGCAACGATTGAAGCACTCCCCAACCTTGAGGTGATTTCCGTCTACGGTGTCGGCTACGACGCAGTGGACCTTGATGCCTGCGCTGAGCGCGGGATCAAGGTCACCAACACACCCGATGTGCTGACACAGGATGTTGCCGATCTTGGCGTGGCGATGATGCTCTGCCACTCGCGCGGGATGATCGGGGCGGAACAGTGGGTGCGTGACGGCAGCTGGGTGCGTGAGGGGCTCTATCCGCTGAAGCGCCGCGTCTTCGGCAAAAAGGCCGGCGTATTGGGATTGGGCCGTATCGGATACGAGGTCGCCAAGCGGCTGGCGGGCTTCGACATGGATATCGCCTATAGCGATGTGGGGAAGAAAGACTATGCGCCGGACTGGACATATTTTGATGATCCCGTGGCGCTGGCGCAGCACGCCGATTTCCTTTTTGTCACGCTCGCAGCTTCGGCTGAGACACGGCATATTGTCGGCACCGACGTGATCAATGCCGTCGGTCCGCAAGGCATGATCGTCAATATCTCCCGAGCATCCAATATCGATGAGGAAGCACTGCTGGCCGCGCTGGCGAGCGGGGCGCTCGGGTCGGCCGCACTTGATGTGTTCGAGGGTGAACCGGCCCTTGATCCACGCTTCCTGGAACTGGACAATGTGCTGTTGCAGCCTCACCACGCATCCGGAACATTTGAAACCCGCAAAGCAATGGGCAAGCTCGTGCGCGACAATCTTATCGCGCATTTTGACGGCAAGCCCTTGCTGACACCGGTCAATTGAGGATCAGATATGAAGGCGATAGTGATCCATGCGGCAAAGGACCTGCGCGTCGAAGACCGCGCAATCGAACAGCCGGGCGAGGGGCAGGTGCGTGTCAAGCTGGCGGCTGGCGGGATCTGCGGATCGGACCTGCATTACTTCAATCATGGCGGTTTCGGCACGGTGCGGCTGAAGGAGCCGATGATCCTTGGTCATGAAGTCGCCGGCCGTATCGATGCGCTGGGTAAAGGTGTGGCCGGACTTCAGATTGGTGATCTTGTCGCCGTTTCGCCGTCACGTCCCTGCCATGCGTGCGAATACTGCGACAAGGGTCTCTACAATCACTGTCTTAATATGCGGTTTTACGGGTCCGCGATGCCGTTTCCCCATATCCAGGGTGCTTTCCGGGAGGTGCTGGTCGCCGATGCGAACCAGTGTGTTCTCGCCAACGGCATAACGCCGGGTGAAGCAGCCATGGCGGAGCCGCTGTCGGTTTGCCTGCACGCCGCGCGCCGGGCAGGCTCGCTTGCCGGCAAGAAGGTGCTTATCACCGGCTCCGGCCCCATTGGCACATTATGTGTGCTTGCCGCAAAGGACGCGGGCGCTGCCGAAATCATCGTAACCGATCTATCGGATGAGCCGCTTGAATATGCATCAACGGTCGGCGCGACACAGGTGATCAATGTGGCAAAGGATGCCAACGCGCTTGGGGCTCATGCTGGGGTCAAGGGTACGTTCGATGTTCTGTTCGAGTGCTCGGGCGCCGCCCCGGCATTGCGTTCCGCCATACCCTTGTTGAGGCCGCGCGGGATCATCATGCAGCTTGGCCTTGGCGGCGATATGGAGCTGCCTGTGATGCAGATTACGGCCAAGGAGCTGGAGCTTCGCGGTTCGTTTCGTTTCCACGGGGAATTTGCGATTGCGGTCGAGAAAATGCAGTCGGGTGCGATTGACGTGAAGCCGCTGATCTCGCACAGCTTCCGCCTCGAAGAAGCGGAAACGGCCTTTCAGACCGCTTCCGACCGGCTGCAATCGATGAAGGCGCAGATTGTTTTCTGACCTGCAGGCTGCCCGGCGGACGAAGCATTCTTCCTGGTCCGCAATGGCTTTCCGTTGGTTACTCGAACGTGTCCGCGCCAATTGCCGATAACATGGCGTTTGCGACTTCGATGTCCTGCTCTCCTGATCCAGAGCCGACACCGACACCGCCCACGCAGGTTCCGTCCAGCATGATCGGAAGACCCCCGGGGAGACCCGTAACGCTGCCGCCCGTGGCTGCGGCGATCAGCGGCCGGAACCCTTCGGGGATATTGGCTGAGGGCGCCCTGTTGGAAGCCGCCGTCACGGCTTTCGCCAGAGCGCTTTTGCGGCTGAGGAACTTGGCTCCGCTCATGCGCAATTCGCCCGATACTTCTCCGCTGGCGTCGACAATGACCAGGCACTGCGGCTGGCCGGTCTGCTCGGCACGTTCGATGCCCGCCTGCAGCATGCGCATCGTGCCTTCATGTGTCAGTGTCTTGGTGGATGTAAAAAAATTCATGTGTCGCCCTTTCGCTAGCATCAAGGTCGGTGTTATCGATAACACACCAGTGGTTGAGGAACGTTATGTCATTTTATGAAGTCAATGATCCGGTGTTTGAAACCTATGTTTTGGGCAATGCTCCGGTCAAGCAGATAGCGACCGGTTTCGACTGGGTGGAAGGTCCGGTGTGGTTCGGCGATGCCAATTGTCTGTTGTTCTCCGACATACCCAACAACCGCATCATGCGCTGGTCCCCGGTTGATGGTGTCAGTGTCTATCGGGAGCCTTCGAATTTTGCCAACGGTCACACGCGCGACCGGGCAGGCCGGCTGATCTCCTGTGAACATGGTGGGCGGCGGGTCACGCGTACCGAACATGACGGCACAATCACGACCATCGCAGACCGGTTCGACGGAAAACCTCTCAATTCCCCCAATGATGTTGTGGTCAAGTCGGATGGGACAATCTGGTTTTCAGATCCCCATTACGGCATCATGACCAATTATGAGGGGCACCGGTCGGAGCAGGAAAATGCCTGTGTCGTTTACCGTGCCGATCCTGAGAGCGGTTCCCTGGACCAGGTGGTCACCGACCTGCATTGCCCCAACGGGCTCGCCTTTTCGCCCGACGAAAGCACCCTTTACGTCGCCGATACGGGCCGCATGTTCGGGTCGGACCCTCAGCAGATTTACGCCTACACAATGGGGCAGGACGGCAGGCCCCAGGACGGACGGGCCTTCCACAAGATCAAACCTGGCGTTTCCGACGGATTCCGGGTCGATACGGACGGCAATATCTGGTCATCGGCCGGTGACGGAGTTCACTGCATTGCCCCGGGCGGGCGGCTGCTTGGCAAGGTTCTTGTGCCGGAGCTTGTGTCGAATGTCTGTTTCGGCGGACGCGCGAAGCATCAACTGTTCATTACAGCCACGACAAGCGTCTACACCATTCATCTGAACCGGCAGGGTATTCAGCACCCCTGACTGCCGAACGGCGAGATCGAGGCGGCGCGCCAGGCGCGCCGTCAGGACGATTACGTCGTCACACCGTCACACCGTCGCGCCGGGCGCAAGCCGGGTGCCGGAGATGACAACATCATCAACCGGTTCGCCGCGTATACGTGCAACAAGGGACTGAGCCGCCGCCTTGCCAAGCGCCTGTGTGCTGACGACGGTGGTTGTCAGCCTCTGCGGCAGGACGGAGGCTATCTCCATCGAACCCCAGCCGGCGATGGCGATGTCCTGCGGAACACGCAGGTCTTTGGACTTGCAGTAGAAATATCCGCCGATTGCCATGGCGTCATCCTGAAAATAGATGCAGTCGAGATTTCGGTTCCGGTTCAAAATTGTCTCGGTGCCGTAGAATCCGGCATAGAAGCTGGAACGGTCGCTCAGGATTTCCTCGCTTGCGAAGGTCATGTTCGATGCTTCAAGCGCGGCGATAAATCCCTTTCGGCGAAGTGCGCCGAGGCCGGGGGCAAGGGCATCGGCGCCCACATATCCTATGCGCCTGTATCCTTTCGACAGAATGTAAAGCGCCATTTCATGGCCGCAGTCATAGTGGTTGAAGCCCACCGACAGGTCGATCGGACTGGTGTTGAGATTCCAGATCTCGGCAACGGGGATGCCGTGATTGCGCAGCAGATCGCGCGTTGCCTTCGAATGTCTGGGTGCGCTCAGGATGAGGCCGGCGGGCCGCCAAGAGAGGATGTTCTTCACCCATGTTTCTTCGGTCTCGGAGCTGTTTTCATGGGCCCCGATCATGGTCTGATAACCGAACTTCGCCAGCGCGCCGTTGGTTGAGTCCAACACGGCGCCAAACAGGCTGCTTGAAAGGAAGGGGACGCTGACACCGATAATCGTCGAGGTCTGTTCGGAGCCGAAAGCGGCGGCAATCCGGTTCGGAACGTAGCCAAGCCGCTCGACCTCGCGCAACACACGCTGGCGGGTCTCTTCGGAAAAGCCGCTGGCGTTCCGCAGCACGCGCGATGCGGTCATTTTTGAAACGCCGGCTGCCTTTGCGACCTCGGAAAGGTTGACCTTTGCCTTGTTTTCCCTCGCCAAATCCAGAACTCCAGACGGTTTATGTTACCGATAACATTTTTCTTGACTCCTTGCAAAAGTCGATGTCTATTACGTTACCGGTAACTCAGTTCATAAACCGTTCCGATCTTGGGAGGAAGAGGAAATGGCGGCTGTGGGAGACGGCCTTTTCTTCGACAAAATCGTCAAGAGTTTTGGCGGGACACATGCCTTGCGTGGCGTGTCACTCCACGTCAGCCGTGGCGAAATTGTCGCCTTGCTCGGCGAGAACGGTGCCGGAAAGTCGACCTTGATCAAGGTTCTTGGCGGTATTCACACGGCCGACTCCGGCGAGGTGCGTATTGATGGCCAGCCCTATGCCCACAAGCCGGGCAGCGTGAACCACAAACAGGCGGTTGCATTCATCCACCAGGACCTCGGACTGATCGAATGGATGAGCGTTGCCGAAAACATGGCTCTGGCTCAGGGCTTTGCGCGCAAGGGCGGTTTGATCGACTGGGGTTCGGCTGCCAGGACTGCGGAACACGCTCTGGCCAAGGTCGGTTGCGATTTTGACCCGACGATGCGTATTTCCGATTTGAGCCGCACGGAAAAATCCCTGGTTGCGATTGCGCGCGCCCTTGCCGTGGAGTGCGATTTTCTCGTGCTTGACGAGCCGACGGCCAGTCTGCCCGCCGATGAGGTCGAGCGTTTGTTTGAGGCCCTGCGGCCGCTGCGGGACAAGGGTGTCGGCATGATTTATGTCAGTCACCGCCTCGACGAGATATTCAAGATCGCCGATCGCGTGTCGGTGCTGCGGGACGGCCAGATGGTCGGGCTGCGCGACGTCGAACACACGACGCCCGAAGAGCTGGTGAACCTTATTGTCGGTCGTAAAACCCGCGATATCGAAAGGCCGGACGTCGGTTCCGGACGCACTTTGCTGTCCGTCAGCAATATGCATACCGGTGGTGTCGGGCCGGTCGATTTTGAGATGTCGCAGGGCGAGGTCGTCGGAATTGTCGGATTGCGCGGGGCAGGTCATGAAGCCGTTGGCCGCGCCTTGTTCGGCGAAGGCGGATATGAAGGCACCATTCTCCTGGAGGACAGCGAACCGGATCTGTCCTCACCGCGCGCGGCGATGAAGTCCGGCATCGGACTTGTGGCGCGCGACAGGGTTGTCGAATCGATCGCGCCGACATTGTCGATTTGCGAAAACGCTTATCTCAATCCCGAGGCAACGGGCCGGGCGCCACTCTCCTTCAAGACCACTGCGTCGGAGGAAGAGGCTGCCCAGAAAATGGGCGCGGAGCTGGGCCTTTCGCCGAACGATCCGACGCTGGCCATCGAAGCTCTTTCCGGCGGCAATCAGCAAAAAGTGATTGTAGGCCGCTGGCTGGCGACCAAGCGGAAACTGCTGATTGCAGAAGATCCGACCGCCGGCGTCGACGTTGGCGCCAAGGCGGAAATCTACGCGCTTCTATTTGAAGCCCTGTCGCGCGGGATGGGTGTCCTCGTTGTATCGACGGATTTCGAGGAAGTGGCCAATATCTGCCATCGCGCGATCGTATTCAGCCGTGGCAGCGTGGTCGATGAGCTCGAAGGCGTGGGCCTGTCGACCGAAACGCTGATCCAGGCTGCCTCTGCGGGCGAAGCACAAGTCATCAAGCACAAAGAAGACAGTCATGCAGTCCATTGAATCCAATGCTCTTGAGCCGACAAAAGCAGAGCTCCGCGACCTGACGCTGGCTCAGAAGCTTATTCGTCTTGCCCCGACCTATGGTCTGGTGATCCTGACTGTCTTTCTCCTTGTACTCTTCTCGATCCTGCTTCCGAATACGTTCCCGACCCTGCTCAACCTGCGTGCGATTATCTCTGACAAGGCGATCATCGCGATCCTGAGCCTTGCCGCGATGATACCCATGGCGGCCGGACGCATCGATCTGACGGTCGGCTACGGCATCGTGCTTTGGCACATACTCGCCATATCGCTGCAGACGCTTTACGGCATTCCCTGGCCCGTCGCGGTGGTGATTGTCCTCCTGCTCGGTTGTTTTGTCGGATTTTTGAACGGTTTGCTGGTCGAGATCGCCAAGATCGATGCGTTCATTGCAACGCTCGGAACCGGTACCGTGCTTTACGCCCTGGCTCTTGCCCATACCGGAGGGCGCCAGATGGTGGGCGTTTTACCGGACGGGTTTTACGCGATCAACGGAACCTTTGTTTTCGGTCTGCCGATAACCGGGTTTTACGTCATGGCCATCGTCGTGGCGCTGTGGCTGGTGCTCGAGTACACGCCGATCGGCAGATATCTTTATGCCATCGGAGCCAATCCGCGCGCCGCCGAACTCAACGGCATTCCGACACGTAAATATGTCATCGGCGCCTTTGTCACATCGGGTGTGATGACCGCGCTTGCCGGTGTTCTGCTGGCGTCAAAACTGCGTATCGGCCAGGCCAGCGTCGGCCTTGAATTCTTGCTGCCGGCGCTTGTCGGTGCCTTTCTCGGTTCGACGACCATCAAACCGGGCCGTGTGAATGTCTGGGGCACCATGGTCGGGGTTGCGATTCTGGCCATCGGAATTTCCGGCATCCAGCAATTTGGCGGCTCGTTCTGGGTCGAACCCATGTTCAACGGCGTTACGCTGCTCGTTGCAATCGGCATTGCCGGCTATGCGCAACGTCGCAAAGGCGCCGCGAAGAAATGAATGCTTATCAGCACTTAGGGAGGAATTCATGCTGAAAAGAACCTTTTTGAAAGCCGCTTTTGCGGGAACAATGCTGACCGGGCTTGGCCTGACAATCGCCTTTGCTGAAATGGCATTCGACGGCCCAAGCGCCGGACCAAAGGCGGCGGAGGGTAAAACCATTGTGGTGCTTGCGGCCGACCTGAAAAACGGCGGCATCCTTGGCGTGACCAATGGTGTCGAGGAAGCGGCCGAGAAGATCGGCTGGACCGTTCGCGTGCTTGATGGCGGCGGGTCTGTTCAGGGCCGCACGGCCGCTTTCGGTCAGGCCATCGCTCTTCAGCCGGACGGCATCGTTATCAATGGTTTTGACGCTGTCGAACAGCAGGCGGCTCTTGATCAGGTGGCCGCCGCAAAAATCCCGATGGTGTCCTGGCATTCCGGTCCGAAGATCGGCTGTGACGCCCCTGGCGGTATTTTTGCAAATGTCTCCACCGATGCGATGACGGTTTCGGAAGAGGCGGCCAAGTGGGCCGTTGGCGATGCGGGCGGCAAGCCGGGTGTCGTCATCTTTACCGACTCCACCTACCAGATCGCCATCGACAAGGCCGACCGCATCAAGGAAACCATCGAGGAGATGGGCGGCACGGTGCTTGAATATGTCGATACGCCGATCGCCGACACGTCGAACCGTATGGGCCCGCTGACGACCAACCTGCTGCAGAAATATGGTGACCAGTGGACGCACGCCCTTGCGATCAATGATATCTATTTCGATTTCATGGGCCCGGCTCTTGCCGCCGCCGGCATCAAGGGTGACGGCTCGCCAAAGGCAGTCGCCGCCGGCGATGGATCGGAATCAGCCTTTCAGCGCATCGCGACCGGGCAATATCAGTCCATCACCGTTGCCGAGCCGCTGAACCTGCAGGGATGGCAACTGGTTGATGAGCTGAACCGCGCTGTTCAGGGCGAGGCCTGTTCGGGCTATGTCACGGCGCCGGCGGTGGTGAATATGGAAGGGGCGAAGGCGATGGGCGACAGCCCCATCTTCGATCCGGACAATGGCTACCGTGCAGCCTACGGAAAAATCTGGGGCAAGTAACACTCCCCATGGCGTCACGCCCTCGGGGGCGTGACGCCATAGGTGCCCAAAAGGCTATTGTATTTGAAGTTTTG